>JANQHE010000065.1 GCA_028282785.1 Bacteroidales bacterium
GGAAAATTGTATCCATAAATTCCGCGGGAATAGTATATCCCGGACCACCTTCACCGAGCATTATACCTGGTTCGGCATTTCTTGAATCCGGATCACCACCTTGAATCATAAAACCATCAATAACTCTGTGAAAAAGTAGATCATCAAAATATCCTTGTTCAATAAGTTTGATAAAATTTTCTTTATGAAGGGGAGTTGCATCATAAAGTTTAAAGATCATATCGCCATATTCGGTTTCAATCTTATATAATTGTTCATTATCCTTTTTTGTAGGTTTCTCAATTTGACAAGAAAAAACAAAAGCAACTAATATTACTGATAAAATAAAAATCCTTTTCATAATTAGATATTTTGATTAAAAAGCAAAAATAGAAACAATTAGTAATTAAATAAAATACTCACGAATTAATTTAATATAATCAAGGTGTTAATATTTAAAATTGTAATTATTATGATAATAGTGGAACAAAGTTTTATTTTGTAAGATTAATAAAACAACAATACAAATTGAGCCAGATAAAAAAGTTAGCGGGACAAACGGTTATATACGGACTTAGCAATATGTTAGGACGTTTTTTAAACTACTTGTTGGTACCTCTTCATACCATGGTATTGGGGAAGTTCTTCTATGGACAATTAACTTATATTTATAGTAGTACTGCTATTTTACTTGTTTTATTGACTTACGGAATGGAAACAGGTTTCTTCAGGTTTGCCAGTAAAAAAGAAGAAAATTATAGCAAGGTTTTAGGCACGAGTCTCTATTCAATCATAGCCACTACATCGATATTTTTAGTGTTTTCAATTCTTTTAAAAGATCTATGGCAAGGATATTTTGAGGTACAAAGCAGTAAAATTGTGATTTATTTCATACTGATAATTTCTTTAGATGTTTTAAATGCTATTCCTTTTGCAAAACTTAGGATCGATGAACGTCCAATAAAATTTATGATAATTAAACTTTTTGGGATTTTCATAAATATAGGATTGAACCTGTTTTATCTAATGCTTTGCAGAAAGCTTTCAGAAGCAGGTGGAGAAGGATTTCTAGCAAAGTTATATAATCAGGACCTCGTTTTGGATTATGTTTTAATAGCCAACGTAATAAGTAGTGCAGCAACATTCATTATTTTATTACCTGAGATTGTAAAGTTCAAACCAACATTTGATTTAAGTTTATTAAAAAGAATGTTGAAGTATTCTTTTCCAATTTTACTAATTGGATTAGCCGGGCAGTTTAACGATCAAATAGATAAATTATTAATACCAGATCTAATAAATGACCCTAATCCTGTTGAACAATTAGGTATTTATAGTGCAAATTTTAAGTTATCAATTTTGATGGTGCTTTTTATACAAATGTTTCGTTACGCCGCAGAACCATTTTTCTTTAAAAATGCTGAAAGTAAAGATGCTAAAAAATTATATGCAGACATAATGAATTATTTCATCATTTTCGGATTAATCATATTTTTAGGAGTGATGTTTTACATTGATATATTAAAGTATTTTATTGCAGAGGAATTTAGAGAAGGGCTTTTTGTAATTCCAATATTACTAATAGCTAAGCTTATTTTTGGTATTTTATTTAGTTTATCAATTTGGTATAAGGTTACGGATAAAACACAATACGGGATAATTGTTGCTGTTACAGGAGCAGTTATTACAATTCTATTAAATGTGATTCTATTACCTAAAATAGGTTATTTGGGATCGGCATTAGCGAGTTTGATTAGCTATACAGTAATGTTAATTGTGTCATATTCGTTAAGTATAAAGCATTATTTAATAAAATATAATTTTAAGAAGATTAGTTTTTATTTTATTTTGGCATTTGGATTATTTGTAATTAGCAGATTATTGAATTCGGAAAATAGTTGGATGTATTATAGTTTTGTAACTACAATGCTGATAGGATTTACAGGAATAGCATATTTAATTGAGAAAAAAACTTTATACAATGAAAATAAACATCGTAAACAAATCTAACAATCCTTTACCGGGATATAGTACTGACCATTCTGCAGGAATGGATCTGAGAGCTTATTTAAATGAATCAATAACGTTAAAACCATTGGAAAGAACTTTAATACCAACCGGATTATTTATTGAATTACCTGTGGGTTATGAAGCTCAGGTTCGTCCTCGTAGTGGTTTAGCGCTAAAGAAAGGTTTATCAGTTTTGAACACACCAGGAACAATAGATGCCGACTATCGGGGTGAGATAGGTGTAATTTTAATTAATCTTTCAAACGAGGAAGTAACTATAGAAAGTGGTGAAAGAATCTGCCAAATGGTCATAGCTAAACATGAGCAGGCAGAATTAATTCAGGTTGAAGTATTAAATGAAACAGATCGTGGAGCCGGTGGATTTGGAAGCACAGGAGTAAAATAAAAGTCTTAAATATTGTTAAAATTCGCGAATTGTAAACTTAACGTACGATTTTTGTGTTAGGTTTATAATTAATTGATAAAAAATGGAGATGAAATGAGGGTAAAAGAGTTTATTCTGATGGGTTTGGTTGTTATTGCAATTTCCGGATGTAGAAGTCAAAAACCTGTAACTGAGCGGAAGGTAAATGTAAAAAAGGAGTTAAGCGAGAGTAAGCAGCAGCAATATTATTACATTTTTATCGAAGCGAATAGGAAAAAATTATTGGGTGATTTCAATAGTGCATTAGCGTTATACTATCAGTGTCTCGAGATAAATCCTGAAGGAGCTGGTGCCATGTCTGAGATATCGCAGATAAACCAAATAATGAAAAACTATGATACGGCAATTAAATATGCAAAATCTGCTATTGAAAATGAACCGGATAATAAGTGGTACAAGATAAATCTGGCAAAACTCTATATACTAACTCAAAATTATCTGGGAGCTGCCGAGTTGTATGAAGATGTTTATAAGGATCATAAAGATGATCTGGAAATACCATATAATTTAGCAGCATTATATGGACATTTAAAAAACTACAAAAGAGCTGTTGAGCTTTATGATGACATTGAGAATAGAGCAGGAGTTAATGAAAGCCTTTCGATTGCCAAACAGCAATTATATTATTCCTTAGGTAATAAAACAAGAGCTTATGAGGAAATAGAAAAGCTTATTACACATTATCCGAACGAGCCACGATTTTATGGTATTATCGCTGAAATGTATACAAATGACAACCTCTTTATGAAAGCTGAGAAAAATTACAATAAGATTTTCGAACTGGATAGTACCAACACTTTAGGAATGCTTTCTATCATCGATTTTTATAGAAAAAAAATGGACTACGATAATGCTTTTAAGATGATAGAAAAAGTGATTGGTAATGAAAATATAGATTTCAATCAAAAGGTATTGATATTCGTTTCTATAATGAATAATCAAAGTGAGTTTAATATCTACAATCAGCAAATAAAAGAACAGTTAACAAAGCTAAAGGATAAATACCCTGAGAAGAAAGACTCATATACTCTATATGCTGATTATCTTATAAAGATGAACCTTTTGGATGATGCAAAACTTGAAATAGAATATATTCTAAAGAATTTCTCAGGAAATATTGTTTTATGGGAGCAGCTTTTATCTATTTATAGTTTTAAAACAGAGTTTCGTAAATTATATATTGAATCAAAAGTAGCAATTGATAGCTTTCCGAAACATGCATTATTTTACCTTTTTAATGGCGTTGCAGCAAATCAAACGGGAAAATCAGAGGAAGCTATAGAAATCTTAAAAACGGGCTTAAAAGAGGTTAAAAACGACCCTGAATTGGAACTTGACTTTTATACTAATTTAGGAGAGGCTTATTATAATAATAAAGATTACAGAGAATCAGATTATTATTTTGAATTGGTTTTAAGTAAAGAACCGGATAATTT
Organism: Bacteroidales bacterium; assembly: GCA_028282785.1. Lineage (GTDB taxonomy): Bacteria > Bacteroidota > Bacteroidia > Bacteroidales > UBA12077 > UBA12077. The sequence goes on from JANQHE010000065.1 coordinate 3,871, forward strand.
ATATGTAATAAATAACTATAGCTATTATTTATCGTTAAGGGAAGAAAAGCTTGATTATGCAGAATCTATCAGCAAAAAAACTATTCAGGCAGAACCAAATAATGATACATATCTTGACACATATGCCTGGATATTATATAAATTGGAAAGATATCAGGATGCACTTTATTATATTAAAAGAGCGTTTGAAAATGGTGGTGCAAACAGTCAGGTTATCGTTGAACATTATGGAGATATACAGTTTAAAGTCGGAAATGTTGAAGCTGCGGTAGAATTATGGAAAAAGGCGAGAGAAATGGGAAATACAGATGAAGCTTTATTGCAAAAAATAGAAAGCAAATCACTAAATTAAAGTTTAGTTAAGTAATAACATGAGAACCCAATTTCTAAAATCAGTTATCGTTTCGTTAATTCTTTTGTTAAGTATCAATGCAGCTTTTACCCAAACAAAAGAGGACCTTCAAAAAGAAAAGAAGAAAACAGAGGAAGAGCTTAAATTAACAAATGAACTTCTTGAGCAAACAGAAAAATCAAAAACCGTAGGATTAAATCGATTACTCATTATACAGAAGAGAATTAGTTTACGAGAAAAGTTAATTAATGAAATTACTATTGAGGTAAACTTAATAGATAAAGAGATAGAGAAAAATAACAGCAATATTAAACGACTTGAAGCTGAACTTAAGCAATTAAAAGAAGAATATGCTAAAATGATTTATTTTGCTTATAAAAACAGAAATAACTATGATCGTTTAATGTTTGTGCTGGCAGCAGAAGATTTTAATCAGGCTTATCGAAGAATGAAATATTTTCAGCAATATACTAAGTATCGACAAAAACAGGCTGAAAAAATTGTTATTGCACAAAAAAATATTGAATACGAAACAGAGCAGTTAAGCGAAAAAAGAAATAGCAAAATAAGGCTCTTATCAAACAAGGAAAGGGAAAGGGCAAACTTAAGTGCCGAAAAATTTAAGAAAAACACCGAAATTAAAAGGTTAAAACAAAAGGAAAAGGAACTTAGAAAAAAAATTCAGGAGAAGCAAAGGGCTATGGAGAAAATTAAAAATGCCATAGCTGAATTAATAGCAAGAGAGGCGAAAGAAAATAAAACATTTAAAACTTTAACGGCAAGCGAAGAGTTAATTTCACAAGGGTTTAAAAATGCAAGAGGTAAATTAAAATGGCCGATTGATAATGGAATAGTAATTAGAGGATTTGGGCCATATACACCGGAAGGATTAAAAGGTGTAAAAATGCATAACGATGGAATTGATATTAGCTCAGCGAAAGATGCAAAAGTTAAAGCAATATATGAAGGAGAAATAAAAAGAGTGATTGCTGTACCCGGAGCAAATATGGCTGTAATTATTAGGCATGGGCATTATCTGACATTATACTCAAATATTGTAAATGTAAGGGTAAAACCAGGCGATAAAATATACGAGGGTCATTATATTGGAGATGTTTATGTAGATCAAGAGGAAAAAAGTGCAACATTACACTTGGGTATCTATGAAGAAACGCAGGTTTTAAATCCAAAAAACTGGCTTCGCAGAATGTAAATATTTCATAAAAAAACTATCTTTGGAAAATATAAGATAAAAAATGTAACAAATTGAAAATATAGCAGTATACAACGTTAATTGTATAACTTTAAGAGAATTGACGTGCAAACAACGGTCGTAACAATGGAAAAAAGCATTTTAATAGAGTCAAAAATCGAAAACATTCATAAAATCGAAAAGATTATTGATGAAGTTTCGGAAGAGGCTAAAATAAACTCTGAAGTTTATGGCAAAATGTTAATTGCTACAGTCGAAGCTGTAAATAATTCCATCGTACACGGAAATAAGGAAGACGAAACAAAAACAGTTAAAGTTGATTTTAAAGTTGATGAAGACTATATAAGTATTTTTATTGAAGACGAAGGCCCGGGATTTAACTTCTACAATGTACCTGATCCAACCACACCTGAAAACATTGAAAATATTCATGGGCGAGGAGTTTATTTAATGAAACATTTAGCCGACGATGTAATTTTCCACGGAAAGGGAAACAGAGTGGAAATAAAATTCAATTTACGATAGAGATGCCTATCAAGTTTTTTAACGAAGATACAGGATTTCAACTTAAAGAACGTACCAGATTAAAAAATTGGATAGATAAGGTTATTCAAGATGAAGGATTCATGTTGGGTGATATTAATTACATTTATACTTCAGATGATTATTTGTTAAAAATTAACAAAGAATATCTTTCGCATAATTATTATACAGATATTGTAACATTTAATTACTGCGAAGAACCAACTATTAATGGTGATATTTTTATAAGTATTGATACCATAAAAAACAATTCAACCAGGTTTGATGTTTCATTTCTTGAAGAGTTACACAGAGTGATGATTCATGGTGTACTTCATTTAATTGGTTATGATGATCAAAATGATGAAGAAAAAGCCGCAATGAGACAAAAAGAAAACTATTATTTAGAAAGATTAAAAAATCTTTTCTAATTTTCCGAAAATTTTAAAACAAAGATTTATGTTGCCAGAGTATGATGTTATTGTGGTAGGAGGTGGACATGCAGGATGTGAAGCAGCAGCAGCAGCAGCAAATATGGGTTCAAAAACATTGTTAATTACAATGGATATGACCAAATATGCTCAGATGTCTTGTAATCCTGCTATGGGAGGAATTGCAAAAGGACAGATTGTAAAGGAGATTGATGCGCTGGGTGGTTATTCGGCAATCGTTACTGATAAAAGTATGATTCAGTTTAGAATGCTGAATCGTTCAAAAGGACCAGCAATGTGGAGCCCAAGGGCTCAATGTGACAGAATGATTTTTTCCAGTGAATGGAGAAATATTCTAGAGAATATTGACCATTTGGATTTATGGCAGGATTTAGTCACGGAACTGATTATTGAAAATGGAGAAGTAAATGGAGTAATTACAAAGCTGGGAATAAAATTCTCATCAAACACTGTTCTATTAACAAATGGAACATTTCTGAACGGCCTAATGCATGTTGGAAAAAAGCAAGTTGAGGGTGGACGTGCGGGAGAAGCTCCTTCGAAAGGCATTTCGGAACAATTGGAAAAATTTGGTTTCGAGGTTGGCAGGATGAAAACCGGAACACCGGCTCGTATTGATGGAAGAAGCATTGATTTTTCAAAGGTACAAGAGCAAAAAGGAGATGAAGAAGGCGGGCAGTTTTCATTTCTGGAACATGACTTTAATGTCCGCAATAATAAATCTTGTTACATTACTTATACTGACAAGGAAGTTCACAGCATTTTGGAAACAGGATTTAAAGAATCACCTCTTTTTAACGGAACAATTAATGGGGTTGGACCACGATATTGTCCGAGCATTGAAGATAAAATTGTGACTTTTGCAGAAAAAGAAAAACATCAGTTATTTTTGGAACCGGAAGGCCACACGACAAATGAATTTTATATTAACGGATTTTCATCTTCATTACCTTGGGAAGTTCAATTGAAAGCGCTTAAAAAAATACCCGGTTTAGAAAATGTAAAAATATATCGGCCGGGATATGCCATTGAATACGATTATTACCCACCAACACAGTTAAAGCATACATTAGAAACCAAAAAAATCAAGTGCCTTTATTTTGCGGGGCAGATAAATGGAACCACAGGATATGAAGAAGCTGCAGCACAAGGAATGATGGCTGGTATAAACGCAAGTTTAAAAGTCGCAAATAAAGAGGAGTTTATATTAAATAGAGATCAAGCATATATCAGTGTACTGATTGACGATTTAGTTACAAAGGGCGTTGATGAGCCTTACCGTATGTTTACTTCAAGGGCAGAATATCGAATATTATTAAGACAGGACAATGCAGATCTTAGGCTAACGGAATTGTCATACAAAATGGGTTTGGCAAAGAAAGATCGGTTTGAATTACTCAAGAAAAAAATAGAAGCACGAGATGGAATAATTTCTTTTATTAAAGAAACAAGTATTGCTCCCGAAGATATCAATCAGTATTTGGAATATGCTCGAACAACTCCGCTAAAACAAAAAAGAAAATTATTGGATGTTGTTTTAAGACCTCAGGTAAAACTTAGTGAAATTATTGATAAAGTTGAAGGACTAAAGATACTGGTGGAAGATATACAGCATAAGAAGGAAGAAATTATTGAATCAGCAGAAGTACTAATAAAATATTCTGGCTATATTGAAAGAGAACAACAAATGGCAGATAAATTAAAAAGGTTGGAGTATATTAAAATTCCCGAAAACTTCAATTATGATGAAATTTCGTCCTTATCTACTGAAGGAAGGCAAAAACTTAAAAATATTCAACCAAAGAGTATTGGTCAGGCAGCACGTATAAGCGGTGTGTCGCCATCTGATATAAGCGTACTTTTAGTGTATATGGGTCGTTAATACTCTGGACGCGATTAAATTATTAATTTGTTCCACGTGGAACAATAATCAAATTTTATGATGAAAGAATTCTTTGTTTCAGGAAAGCTTGTAGATATACTAGCTCGCCGAATATATAATGCAAGCATTAAAGTTGAAAATTCTCGAATTGTGGATATACAGGAATCAGAGAAAAACTATGAAAATTATATCATTCCGGGACTTGTTGACGCCCACGTTCATATCGAAAGTTCAATGCTAATACCTACAAGCTTTGCTCGCGCAGCAGTTAAAAATGGAACGGTGGCAACAGTGTCAGATCCGCATGAAATTGCTAATGTTATGGGTGTATCTGGTGTACATTACATGATAGAGAATGGGAAAAAATCACCATTTAAATTTTATTTTGGTGCACCATCGTGTGTTCCGGCTACTCCATTTGAAACTTCAGGAGCGAGTATAAATGCAGAAGAAATTAAAAGTTTAATGGCAAATAAGGATATATATTATTTAGCAGAAATGATGAATTTTCCTGGTGTGATATATGATGATGAAGAGGTATTAAAAAAAATAAAGTATGCGCATGATGTGAATAAGCCTATCGACGGTCATGCTCCCGGATTATCAGGAGAAAGTTTGGAAAAATATGCAGCCCAAAACATTACTACAGACCACGAGTGTACTACTGTTGAAGAAGCAATTAATAAAATAGAAAAAGGAATTAAAATTCAAATCCGGGAAGGTAGTGCAGCAAAAGATTTTGAAAACTTGTTTCCCCTTCTAGATTCTCATCCTGATAAGGTAATGTTCTGTACGGACGATTGTCATCCTGATGATTTAGTGCAAGGGCATATCAATAAAATAATTAGTAGGGCAGTTAAAAAAGGAGCCGATTTATTTGATGTATTGGCTGTAGCAACTAAAAACCCCAAAGAGCATTATAATCTAAACACAGGATTACTTCAACTTGGAGATGCTGCGGATTTTATCGTGGTGGATAATCTGGAAGATTTTAATGTAATTCAAACATATATTGAAGGAGAATTAGTTTTTGATAATGGAAATATACTTTTAAAAAGGATAGAAGAAATACCAATTAACAACTTCAATTGTAGTCCAATAAAAGTTTCTGATATTGAAGTTAAATCAAAAGGAGAAACCATTCAGGTAATCGTTGCAAAAGATGGAGACCTTTTAACAGGAAAGGAGGTTATTCATCCAAGTGTAGAAAATGGTAAAATCATCAGCGATCTTAGTAAGGATATTTTAAAAATTACTGTTGTAAATCGTTACCAGGACACAAAGCCGCAAGTTGGATTTGTCAAGAATTTCAACTTAAAACAAGGAGCTATTGCAGGTAGTATTGCTCATGACAGTCACAACATTATCGGTATTGGAACGAATGATGAAGATATGGTGAAAGCAATTAATCAAGTTATAGAAAATAAAGGAGGGATTGTTGCAGTAAATGGAACGGATATAAAATCATTAAAGCTTAATGTAGCCGGACTAATGTCGATTGAAGAAGCAGAAGAAGTTGCGAGAAAGTACCAGGAAGTTCATGATATGGCTAAAAGGTTAGGATCTGATTTAACGGCGCCTTTTATGACCATGGCTTTTATGGCTTTATTGGTAATACCTGACTTAAAAATTGGCGATAAAGGATTATTTGACGTTTCAAAGTTTGAATTTACTTCGCTATTCGTGGAATAATGAAAAACAACCAAAAAGATAAATTTAAACCTGTTCTTGCCGTACTTCCTGACAGTCCGGGGATTTATCAGTTCTATAACTCAAATAATGACATTATATATGTTGGTAAAGCAAAGAATCTTAAAAAGAGAGTATCTTCTTATTTTACAAAAGATCATTACGAAAATAACAAGGTAAAGGTTCTGGTTAGTAAAATAGACAGGATCGAATACATTGTTGTGCAAACAGAAACTGATGCACTTTTATTGGAGAATAATCTAATCAAAAAATATCATCCGCGTTATAATGTAATGTTAAAGGATGATAAAACTTATCCTTGGATCTGTGTAAAAAAAGAGCATTTCCCGCGGGTGTTTTATACCAGAAATATCATTAATGATGGATCGATGTATTTAGGGCCTTATACTTCTGTTCATATGGTAAAAGTTTTACTTGATCTGGTGAAGCAATTATATCCATTAAGGAATTGTAACTTAAATCTATCTCTTGAAAATATTGCAAAGAAAAACTATAAACCTTGCCTGGAATATCATATTGGAAATTGCCTGGCTCCATGTATTGGTTTACAAACAGAAGATAATTATAATGAATCTATAACTAACATTAAAAAAATACTAAGAGGTAATATTCAGGAAGTAATTGTCTATTTGAACGATTTAATGAAAAAATATTCTGAAGAAATTAAATTCGAAGAAGCACAATTGGTTAAAGAAAAAATTGAAATACTGGAAAAATATAAAAGCAAATCAAGTGTTGTTAGCGCAAGCTTAAATAATGTGGATGTTTTTAACATTCTGGATGACAATAATTTTGCGTATGTTAATTTTTTAAAAGTTGTAGAAGGAAGAATTGTTCAGGCCCATACTCTGGAGTTAAAGAAAAAACTGGATGAAAATATTGAGGATCTATTAATACTGGCTATTATAGAAATTCGTGAACGATTACAAAGTACAGCAAAAGAGCTTATCGTTCCTTTTAACTTGGAGCTGGAAGGATTAAAAATTTCCATACCCGTTAGAGGTGAAAAAAAGTCTTTACTGGAGTTATCAGAAAGAAACTTGAAATATTACCGTTTGGAAAAGCAGAAAAGATCTGAGAAGAAAAGAGAAAAACATTCCGGTAAGCGAATATTAGAAACGATTAAAAAGGACTTAAATTTATCGACGCTTCCGGAACATATAGAATGTTTTGACAATAGTAATATTCAGGGGACAAATCCCGTTGCAGCATGTGTTGTATTTAAAAATGCAAAACCAAGTACAAAAGATTATCGCCATTATAATATTAAAACTGTGGAAGGGCCGGACGATTTTGCTTCTATGGAAGAGGTCGTTTACAGGAGATATAAACGATTATTAGATGAAAAGAAAAACTTACCACAACTTATTGTTATAGATGGAGGAAAGGGGCAGTTAAATGCTGCTTTAAAAAGCCTGGAGAAATTAAATATCAAAGAAAATATTTCGATAATTGGAATTGCCAAAAGATTGGAAGAAATATTTTATCCGAATGATCCGATTCCGTTATACCTTGATAAAAATTCAGAATCTTTAAAAGTTATTCAGCATATTAGAAATGAAGCTCACCGATTCGGAATTAAGTTCCATAGAAACAAACGTTCGGGAAATTTTATAAAAAGTGAGTTGGAAAATATTCCGGGAATTGGTCCTAAAACAATTGATGTGCTATTAACAAAATTTAAAACGATTAAAAAAATTCAGAGTTTATCAATTGATGAAATTTCTGCAGAAGTTGGTAACACAAAAGCAAAACTATTGCTTGAATATTTTAACAAGCTGTAAATCAGCAAATAAGGTTGAGTTTTGAAATTGTTCGACTTGTATAGATTACATATAAATAATTACAAGAAGTAACTGATTATAACTAAAAGAAAACTAGTAAATAAAGACACATATTATGTGTGTTTGTTGTCTTTACATTTTAATATTTACTATTAAGACGTACAATGAGTAAGGATATCAGGTTTTAGCAGGTATATTTAATAAATATCAGATAAGAAGGATTTTGTTTTTATTAAATCAGCTATCTTTGCAGCTGACCTGAAAACAGAATCACTTATGCTTGATAGAAACAAATCAATTGATTTTTTTTCTGCTTCTGAGTTATTTCAACGAGATACAGTTAGAGATATATCTGTTTCGGCTCCGCAAACTACAACAATATCTCAAGATACTGTTGTAGCAAATCCTATAAGACAAGTGGATTTTTCTTCCATAGATTCAATTCTCCGGCGAAGCGAGGAAAGAGAAAGGCAAATTCAGCTTGAAGCTGAACGCCAGGCCTCAATTATAAGATGGAGGCAAAGAAAGATTGATACTACGGAAATTCTTTATAAACAGTTTGGTATTGCTAATTTTCCTATAAAAGATAATTTGGATAATGACGCCTTTCAGCAAAACGTTTTATATAATTTACAAGTTGTAAAACCAGAAATAAAAAAAACTGAACAGGCTGTTTTTATTGAAGAATCTCAAAAAGAGAGTCAAAATAAGTTTATTAAAGAAATCAAAAAAGATACCATAATTATTCCAAAGTTAGTTCCAAACAGAATTCAATTCGATTGGATAACCATATTACTTATTGTGTCTTTTCTTTTACTTGGCTGGATACGTCTCTTTAATAAGAAATATCTTATATCATTAGTAAAATCCATTATTAGTTTCCAGGAGTCAAATACTCTATATCGAGAAAAAAATACTTTAATGGAGAGAGCTTCATTTATGGTTAACCTACTGTTTTTAAGTAATATATCGGTGTTTGTAATTCAATTACGACATTATTGGAATTTGAGTTTAAATTATATCGATGATCTGATTTTATATTTTATAGTATTGGGTTGTTTGTTAGTGCTTTATGCTTTTAGAGCAATTTCATCTTTGTTTATCGGCTATGTATTTCTTAAACAAAAGGTATTTGCTGAGTACTTTCATAATGTAAATATTTACACTAAAAATACCGGATTGTTTTTATTTCCTGTAATTATAACTTTACAATTCTTATCATTTCAGTATCTGCCTTTTATTGTTTATACCGGTTTAATATTATCAGCTGCATTGTACTTGTTACAGGTTATACGTTCATTTCAAATAATTATTCGTAAGAATGTTTCTATATTTTATATGATTTTGTATCTTTGTGCTTTCGAATTTGCGCCCTTTTTGATTATTTACAAGATATTATTATCACTCGCATAATGAGGAGTTTAAAGGTTTTGAAAGAAAAATCCAAATAAGTTTACATGAAAATTAAAAAGATTTTAGTATCACAACCGGAACCAAAAAATGACAAATCCCCCTATTCGGAGTTGGCAGAAAAGAATAATCTGAAAATTGATTTCAGACCATTCATTCAGGTGGAAGGGGTTCCTGTTAAAGAGTTTAGGCAAGAAAGAATAGATATTCTTTCTCATACAGGAGTTATTTTTACAAGTAGGACTGCTGTTGATAATTATTTTAGAATTGCTGAAGAGCTTAGGGTTACAATTCCTGATACCATGAAATATTTTTGTATATCAGAAGCAACTGCTTTTTATTTACAAAAGTATATAGTATATCGTAAACGAAAGATTTTCTATGGTAATGGGACTTTTGCCAATTTAATGGAAACTATTAAAAAGCATAAAGACGAGAGATTTTTAGTTCCATTATCTGATACGCATAAGGAAGAAATTCCTAAAAAGCTTGAACAGGCAAAAATTAAATATTCCAAAGCAATTATGTATAGAACAGTAAGTGCGGATTTGTCTGATCTTTCTGATGTAAATTATGATATGTTGGTATTTTATAGTCCTTCAGGGATTAAATCTTTAATAGAGAATTTCCCTGATTTCAAGCAAAATGACACACAAATTGCCACTTTCGGTCCTAAAACAGCTAAGGCTGTTAAAGATGCAGGTTTAAAGGTTAATGTTAAAGCACCTACTAAAGAGGCTCCATCTATGACTATGGCAATTGATCAGTTTATTAATGCAAATGGTAAACCCAAGAAATAAGTCTGCTCGCAGATAAACTTTAAACGGGGTTTGCTTTGCATTCCCCGTTTTTTTTTCATTCTTGCTTAATAACTAAAGAGAATACATTAATTTTGAATATGCAACCTGTAAAGTATACATTAAAAAAAGAGGAACGGCTTAAAAGTCGCAAAATGATTACCGAATTATTTCATTCAGGCAAAATAATTCATTCTTATCCTTTTAAAGCATTATATATACTTTCAGAAGAAAAGAATAAAGAATTTCATGCACAATTTGCGGTAAGCGTATCCAAAAAGAACTTTAAACACGCAGTTGAAAGGAATTATATAAAACGAAAAGTGCGGGAAACTTATCGTTTGAATAAACATTTATTATATAAAGAATTAATCCGGAACAATAAAAATGTTTATTTGTTTGTAATATATACAGCTACTGAAGATTTGCATATTACATTAATTGAAAAAGGCATTAAAAATTTAATTGCAAAACTCTCAAAAAAATTATCGTAAGTCGAAACTGTTTAATTCATTTAAAATCAAACTTAAGAGTTAAAAAAAGTTAATATAATCCTGTGTTTATATGATCACGCTTAATTATCCATATTTTTGTAGACATTGGTAAGAAAATTGAAGTAGAAAAGAAAAATTTAAAATATGAGAACAAAAGGAAAAACAAGAAAACCCATGCTTTATGCATTAATAGCAATGATTGGAATTGCTGTTTTCTGGGGTTTTAAAGAAGGGGATGATTTTAAAATCGCAAAAAGCTTAGATATTTATTATTCATTATTTCGTGATGTAAATATTTATTATGTAGATGATACGGATCCGGAAGAAATGGTTGAAAATAGTATTAATGCAATGTTAGATGAGCTGGATCCTTATACTGTTTATATTCCGGAAAAAGATAAAGATGAGTTTACTTTTATGACAACCGGTCAGTATGGCGGAATTGGAGCTTTGATTAGAAATAACGGGAGCTATCCTATAGTAGCACAACCTTATAGAGGTTTTCCGGCAGATAAAGCAGGATTAAAAGCAGGAGACCGAATTTTGGAAATAGATGGAAAACCAACGAATGAATATCCGTTAACTGAAGTTAGTGATAGATTAAAAGGAATTCCTCAAACTAAGGTGAAACTATTAATTGAACGTCCTTACTCTGAGGAAAAAATGGAAAAGGAGTTAGTTAGAGAAGAAATTAAGATTAAGAGTGTTCCTTATTTTGGTGTGCTGGAAGAAGGAGTAGGATATATTCGCGTTACCAAATTTACTCCGGATGTTTCAAAAGAAGTTAAAGATGCTTTGCGAGAATTAAAATCTGAATATCAAATTACTTCACTGATTTTGGATCTGAGAGGAAATCCCGGAGGATTATTACTTGAAGCACCTAAAATATGTAATCTGTTTGTAGATAAAGGAGAAGAGATCGTTAGTACAAAGGGAAAAGTACAAAAATGGAATCAAACGTTAAAAACAACGGATTTTCCTTATGATACAGAAATTCCATTGGTAGTAATGATTAGCAGAGGTTCAGCTTCCGCATCAGAAATTGTAGCTGGCGCATTACAAGACCTTGATAGAGCTGTTGTTTTAGGTCAAAGGACTTTTGGAAAAGGGTTGGTTCAAACTACTATTCCTTTAAGTTACAATGCTCAGGTAAAAGTTACTACTGCAAAATACTATATTCCAAGCGGACGTTGTGTTCAAGCGTTGGATTATACTAACAGGAACGATGATGGAAGTGTAGGACACATTCCGGATTCTCTTATTTCTGAGTTCCAAACAAGAAATGGAAGAAAAGTTTATGATGGTGGAGGAATCATTCCCGATATAAAAGTTGAACCTGAGAAAATTAGTCAGTTGACTATTAGTTTATTAACACAGAATGTTATTTTTGATTTTGCAACTAAGTTTGCGCATGATAACCCTGAAATTCTTAGTGTAGAAAAATTTGAAATAAATAATGAGATATATAATCAATTTGTTCAGTTTGCATTAAAAGATAGTTTTAAGTATGAAACTCAAAGTGAGAAAGAGTTAAAGAAATTAGAAAAAATAGTAAAAAGAGAAAAATATTTTGATAAAGCAGAAACAGAGTTTAAAGCTTTAAAGGACAAATTAAATCATGATAAAGAAACTGATTTAATGAGCTTTAAAGATGAGATTGTTCAATTTTTAAGAGATGAAATTGTTGGTAGATATTATTATGAAGATGGACAAATTCAAACAAATTTAAAAGATGATATTCAGCTTCATAAGGCTATTGAAATTATAAAAGATGAAAATCAATATAAATCTGTATTATCACCAGATTTTGAGAACCAGGAGCAATTAGGAATGAAGATCAGTATGTTAGATAATACAAATGTTAATGAAGCGGAGTTATCCGAAGAAACATTTTATTACGAATCTGTAATGAATTAGTATTTATATAAAATTATATTAAAAGCTAAAGGCAGCAGTCTTTAGCTTTTTTTACTAAAGTTCATGTATAAAACTTGCAACTATGAACTTATAACTTTAAACTGATAGCCTTCGGCTTCTAATGTGCTTCTAACCAATTTTCGCCGGTTCCCATATCTACAGTTAATGGAATACTTAGTTTAATTACATTCTCCATTTTATCTTTCGCAATTGATTTTACTTCCTCTAACTCCGGTTTGTAAACATCAAAAACCAATTCATCATGCACTTGCAAAATCATTTTACTTTTTAACTGTCTTTTTTGAAATTCATTAAATATATCTATCATGGCAAGTTTGATTATATCCGCAGCAGAACCCTGGATTGGGGCATTAATAGCATTTCGTTCAGCAAAACCACGAACAACAGCATTCCTGGAATTGATATCGTTTAAAATTCTTTTACGGCCCATAATCGTTTCCACATAGGTTTTTTCACGAGCCATTGCAATACTTTTATCCATGTATTCTTTCACTTTTGGAAAGCCGTTAAAATATTCATCAATTAGCTGTTTTGCTTCCGTTCGCGAAACATTTAACCTTTGAGATAACCCGAAAGCGGAAATGCCATAAATGATACCGAAATTGGCTGTTTTTGCTTTTCTTCTTTGGTCACTTGATACATTTTCAATATTTTCCACGTGGAAAATTTTTGCTGCAGTTGATGTATGTATATCAACCTTATTTTTAAAAGCTTGTATCATATTGATATCCTGGCTCATATGCGCCATCAATCGCAATTCAATTTGAGAATAGTCGGCCGCAAGCAAAATATAATCTCCATTTGATGGAATAAAAGCCTTTCTTATTTCTCTTCCTCTCTCTTCGCGGATAGGTATATTTTGTAAGTTTGGGTTTTGTGAACTTAATCTACCTGTTGCCGCTACTGCCTGGTTATATGATGTATGGATCTTCCCTGTTTTTTCATTAATTAATTTTGGTAATGCTTCAACATAAGTTGATAGAAGTTTTTTTAATGATCGAAATTCCAGTATATCATTTATTATCGGATGTTTATCTGATATTTTTTGTAATGTTTCTTCACTGGTTGAATATTGTTTTGACTTTGTCTTTTTGGCATTTGCGTCCAGTTTCATATGATCGAATAGCACTTCGCCTAATTGTTTAGGAGAAGAAATATTAAATTGTACTCCGGCTTGTTCAAGAATTTTCTCTTCAATTTTAATTAGCTCTTGATTAAGTCCTTTGGCAAACTCATTTAATGCATTAATGTCAAGTTTTATTCCCGATCCTTCCATGTCAGCTAAAACAGGAATTAGTGGCATTTCAATAGTTAAAGCTAAATTATCGAGATAAGCTTTTTCAAGTTCCGGCTCAAAAATTTCTTTAAGTTGAAAGGTTAAATCAGCATCTTCACAAGCATAATCTGTTATTTTTTCCGAAGGAACATTTCTCATGGATTGTTGCTTAGCTCCTTTTTTGCCAATCAATTCCTCTATACTTATTGGCTTATAATTAAGATATTGTTCCGAAAGATAATTTAAATTGTGCTTAAGGTCTGGCTGCATTAAGTAATGAGCGATCATAGTATCAAATATTTCTCCCTGAACATAAATATTATACTGCATTAAAATTGAAATATCATATTTAATGTTTTGTCCAATCTTCTTGATCTTAAAGTTTTCAAAAACACCTTTGAATTCATTAAGTATTTGCTTCGATTCTTTAAAATCATCAGGAAAAGGGATATAAAAAGCCTGGTGAGATTTGTAGGAAATAGCTAAACCGACAATTGCCGATGTATGTGGATCCAAACCGGTTGTTTCAGTATCAAAACAAAACTCTTCCTGATCTTGAAGCTTTTCAATTAATATTTTTCTTTTTTCTAATGTGTTAATTAATTGATAATCATGTTCAACCTTAGTGATATCATTGAATTCAGTTTCTTTTTTCTCAATTTCTGTTTCACCGAATAATGAACCTTGCATTACACCTGTCGCCGGAGTTGATACAATTTCTTTTTGAAATAACCTTCTTGCAACAGTTTTAAATTCAAGTTCTTCAAATAACTTTGTAAGCTTTTCTTCATCAGGATCTTCCAGCGTAAGACTTTCGGGATCAATTTTAATAGGAACGTCTAACTTTATGGTTACAAGCTCCTTCGATAATAAAACTTGTTCTTTATTTTCTTCAAGTTTTTCTTTTTGTTTTCCTTTTAGTTCTTCAATGTGTTCATATAGATTTTCAATAGTTTCGTACTGCTCAATTAGTTTCATGGCTGTTTTTTCTCCAATGCCCGGAGCACCGGGAACATTATCCGAACTATCGCCCATTAAACCTAAAATATCTATAACCTGAACAGGATCTTTAATTTTATATTTTTCGCAAATTTTCTGCTTATCAACAACCTCCATCTCATTTCCTCCCCGAGCGGGTTTTAACATCAGAATATTGTCAGAAACTAATTGTCCGTAATCTTTATCAGGAGTCATCATATATGTGGTGAATCCCTCTTTTTCCGCTTGTTTGGCTAACGTACCTATTACATCATCTGCTTCATACCTTTCAACTTCAATTACCGGAATTTTAAATCCTTCAATAAGTTGCTTGATGTATGGAATAGAAAGCTTTATGTCTTCGGGTGTTGCTTCGCGGTTTGCCTTATATTCCTTATACATTTCATGGCGGAAAGTAGGATGTGGAGGGTCGAAAACAACCGCTATATGACTAGGATTTTCTTTAGTAATTAAATCAATCAAGGTATTTACAAAGCCATAAATTGCAGAAGTGTTTTGTCCTTTTGAATTATATCGAGGATTTTTTATAAATGCATAATACGATCGGTAAATTAATGCATAAGCATCTAACAGATAAAGATTTTTAGACATATAACTAAACTTTAATTTTAATATAATACTAGATTATTTATTACGAACAACCAAATTACAACATAGAAATTACATTTAATAATCAATTATAAATAAACAATGATCAAAGAGCATATTTGTTAATAGTTAATTGTTTTTGGAATACCATCCTATGAAAGAAGTATGCGTGGTTTTATTTTGATTTAGAGGCATAATATCTCATTATATATTGTCTGAAAATATTTTAACCTGTTTAATAATTTCGCTTTTAACTTCTTTCCAATTGGTTGTTACAAACATGTTCGGGATTAAGTCTTTTTCCGCATCATCAAAATATGTTAAACTTTTTAAAACTAATATTTTTGAACCGTCCGCATACTTTTGATCGTAAAACTCAAGCATTTCTTCTAACGTATACTTTTTTAGTAAAAAAAACAGGTCGATAAAATCTTTCATTGACCCTCGGCCTGTAACTGCAGATAGTTTCATTGCGGCAATATCTTTAGGATGTGCAAGGTTAAACGAATCGTATATGATTTCCTTTTCCAACCAGGGATATTTATAATTTACAATATCGGTTTTAATATTGTTTATTGTACAAGTGCAAATTGATTTTGAAAGAGAAATAATATTTACTGGTCCGAATTTTGACAAAGTATCAAGAATTGTTTTGGGCTCAATTTCTATATTACCAAATAAATCAATATCAACAGATGTTCTATGCCCCATTTGTAATGCCAATGAGGTGCCACCCACCAATCTGAGATTAGAAAATTTATCATCCCTGTAAATTTTCTTTAGAAGTTCCAGTGTGCCGGGATAGATTGTTTTATAGTGTAACATCTGAATTCTTTTAATGGAGTATCGGTAATAACAGAAATAAAACAAGCAGTTTTTAAATCAAGTTCCCGGATGTTCTTTGCATATTTTGCAATGGCCTGTTTTCCGTAAAGTTTAGATATGAGTTGCCAATCTTTATAGAAACCGTAAATGAGCACCTTTTTAATGATATATTGAGTGTGCAAAGTAAGATCAATATCATTTAACTTAACATCCCAAAATAAATGAACTGAGAAATCATGAATTGATATATTATTTTCGTTTTTCACAATAATTGATTTTATTGGCATCGCTACAAAGATATTAATTTTCGCTCAAAAGCAATTAAACTTTTACCAGTTGGCATCCTGAATATGAAGGTACAAGCCCAGGTTGTCTAACTTGTAACTATACTGTACTCAAGAGTATATACTGATTACTGTTTGAATTTTGACAACATTAGTTATCCCCGGCATACCACTCAGCATAGGAAGTTGCGGTTTCATGAAGTTTAATACTAAATAACTTTAGATGTTTCGGAAGGCTCTTTTGTAATTTACCTACAAAGTCGATCACCATATTTTCACAGGTTGGTTGGTAATCGACAATGTATTGTTTTTTAAACATCTGGTTATCCAGGTTCAAACTTTTAGTTGCTTTTTTGTTTAATGTAATGGCATGATCCATTGGATGAACAATTAGCTTATTCACTATTTTCTTAAGATCTCCAAAATCAATCACCATACCATTTTTAGGATTTTTATCATCTTTAATTGGTTCACCAATAACAGTAACAAACATTCGATAAGAGTGGCCATGAATATTGGCACAAGGTCCATCATAATTCCACAATGCATGCGCAATTTCGAAATTGAACTCTTTTGTTACCCGTATTTTTACCATTGTTAATGATTTGATATCTTATACAAAGATATAACACAATTGTTGAATTATATCCAAAAAGAAAAAACCATTCAAAGATCGATTGAATGGTTTAATAATTATTTTTAAAATGGTACTAACCCATTGTACACTTACTAACACAATTAACAATATTACTTAAATTTGCATGCTTCAAAAAGTAATATGTATTTTTACCTTCTCTTTTTGAACATAATACACCTTTATCTTTTAAGATTCCTAAATGATGCGATGTAGTTGATTGCTCAATTTTTAACAATTCATGAATTTCGGTAACAGTTAATTTCTTTCCATCTTCTAAATAACTAAGTATAGCAATTCTCATTGGATGAGCTATTGCCTTTAGCATGTTTGCTGCTTCTTCTAACTGTTCTATTGTCAGATCTTTAATATGCATTTTAATTCATCAATTTTGGTTAATTAGACAAATGCAAATATATAAATATATTATTTTAAAATCGTGATAATAATCAGAATTTTGCAATTTATATATGAGCATGAGCAAATTAGCATATTTTTATAACTTCGGATTATGAATGGTTTATTTCTCTGCCTGAACAGCTTTATAAGATAATTGTTTAATATTAATTAAAGATTTGAACCGGGATATAATTACTATATTTGAAGAATTATTTTTGAAATATGTCAATAGTAGAAAAAATAAAAGCACCGATAAAAACAGAAATGGAAAAATTTGAACCATTTTTCCGTTCTTCAATGCAAACAAAGGTTCCTTTGTTAAATGTTATTATGAATTACATTCTCCGAAGAAAGGGAAAACAAATGCGTCCGATGTTTGTATTTCTGACTTCTAAAATGTTACAAGATGATGTTAAGGAATCTACTTATACAGCTGCATCATTAATTGAATTATTACATACTGCAACACTTATTCACGATGATGTTGTAGATGAAGCATATGAACGACGTGGATTTTTCTCGATAAATGCATTATGGAAATCAAAGGTTAGTGTTTTGGTGGGTGATTATCTTTTGTCAAAAGGGCTTCTTTTAGCTGTTGATAATAATGAATACGAATTATTAAAAATTGTTTCGGTAGCGGTAAAGGAGATGAGCGAAGGCGAATTATTGCAGATCCAACAGTCCAGAAAACTAACAATTACAGAAGAAATTTATTCTGATATAATTCGTAAAAAAACAGCGGCTTTAATTGCTGCATGCACTGCTTGTGGAGCAAAATCGACAGGTGCTGATGAGGAAATGGTTGAGAAAATGCGTTTGTTTGGAGAATATACGGGAATGGCTTTCCAGATTAAAGATGATTTGCTTGATTACCAAAATAATGGAAATATTGGTAAACCATCCGGAAACGATATCAAAGAGAAAAAACTTACCTTACCAATTATTCATGTTTTAAATCATGTTTCAAACGGAGATAAAAAGAGAATTCTTAGGATAGTAAAGCGCCACAATAAGAATAAGAAAAAAGTCCAGGAAGTAATTGATTTCGTGGTTCAGAATGGAGGGCTGGATTATACCATAGAAAAAATGCATGAATACCAACAAAAAGCCCTTGAAATTCTTAAAGACATACCTGACAGCGAATCAAAACAATCAATGATTGAGTTGGTAAACTATGTGGTAAATAGAAAAAAATAAAATCAAGGTTGTCATTACGAGCGAAGTGAAGTAATCTTTTTATGAGATTGTCTGCCTGTCTTCCTTCGACAGATAAATGGGCAGACAGGCCAGTGTTGATTTTCAGTTGCTTAACCTTTTAGGGCTTGAGCAAAAAGTAACTGAAAATTTATAGTTTAACTTTTTAACAGCAGCTAGGGGATTTTAAAAGTATTGAATCTCTTTTTGATAAATATCAGAAAGTAAATTATTTGCCAGCCTGCTAGCTCCAATTCTAAATAGTTCCGGGTTTAACCATTCATCACCAAGATTTTCTTTCACAATTGCAAAATATGCTAAGGCATCTTCTTTGTTTGCTATTCCTCCTGCAGGTTTTATACCAACTTTTTTACCTGTTTTTTCGTGGAACATTTTTATCGCTTTGGTCATAACATAAACAGCATCAACAGTTGCAGCAGGATTTTGTTTTCCTGTGGAAGTTTTTATAAAGTCGGCGCCTGCCTCCATAGATAAAATACTAGCCTCCCAAACCTGCTGATGCGATTTTAATGCTCCTGATTCAAGTATTACTTTCAAATGATTTTCACCAATAGCTGATTTAATGTCTTTTATTTCTTTAAAACAATATTCAAGATCTCCATCGAAGAATTTACCAACCGATAAAACAATGTCAATTTCTGTTGCTCCTGCTTGAATGGCTTGCTTACATTCGTCAACCTTAATATCAAGAAATGTTTGCGATGAAGGAAACCCTCCACCAACCGATGCTAAACCCAACTTGTCAATGTTTATATTTTCTTTTACACAACTAACCATGCTTGGGAAAACGCAAATCGCGGCAACATTTGGCATTTCTGAGAAGTGGTTACTAAACTCGTTAACTTTAGTAGCCATCGATGCTATTTTATCAATATTGTCTTCTGTATTTAAGCTTGTTAAATCCATTAAACTAAATATTTTCTTTAAATTTTCTGTGCTTGCATATTGGTGACTGTTATTTGCTATAACAGCAACTTTTTGCTCAATATCTTCATTTAGAAAATCAGCATTGTATTTTTCCAGTAATTCTTTCATATATTATTTTAGTTTTTCATTATTCCGATGCCTGGTAGCATCCCTGTTTGTTTTTTTATCAAGGTTCTTAATCAGAGCGTCCGTCAAATTTACGCCTGTTTGATTTGCTATGCAAATTAAAACAAAAAGTACATCTGCTATTTCCTCTTCTAATTTTTTTTCCTTATCACTTTCTTTGAATGATTGCTCTCCATATTTACGTGCAATAATTCTGGCAAGCTCACCTACTTCTTCTGTAAGTAAAGCCATATTGGTAAGTTCATTGAAATAACGAACACCGTATTTTTTAATCCATTGGTCAATTTTATCTTGTGCTTCTTGAATGGTCATGTATTTTAAATTTAATTCGTTTGTATGAAGTATAAATTGCTATAAATGAAAATATAGTAAACGAAACAAGTATTGTTCTTGTTCCTAATATAAACTCGGAAAAATTTGCTTCTTTTATGGTGGTATTACCTAAAATAATTGAAAAAATCATGGTAGTTATTCCCATACTCGACATTTGTCCAACTATACGCATGGTACCAATGGCACCGGATGCTAACCCATAATCTTTTTTTTCAACGGAGCTCATGATATCATTTGTATTTGGAGATGAAAAAAGAGCATATCCGATACCAAAAATCATAAGTAACGGGATTATAAACCAAATACTGCTGTTTTCTTGTATGAATGATAAAAGTAGCAGGCCGATTATTATAAAAACGATGCCCACCGTTGCAACTTTTCCGGGGTTTATTTTATCGGATAGTTTACCTGCTAAAGGAGAAAAGGCCGCCATTAATACAGGCTGAATAATAATTATTTGTCCGGTTTGCAAAGGATTTAAACCTTTAATATATTGTAAAAAAAGACTTAATAAGAAACTAGTTGCAAAAGTTGATGCATAAACTATCAATGCAGTATAATTAGAATATGCAAATATTTTATTTTCTTGAAAAAGCTTAATATTAATAACAGGATAATTCTGATTTTTTTCAAATACAATAAATATTATCGTACAAATTACTCCTGTTAAAGTTAGTATTATTCCATTTATTTCAGGGAGCTTTGTAAATCCATATATCAAGGAAACAATGGCAACACTAAAAATTAACGATCCTTTCCAATCAAACGGTTCCTTTTTAAGAACCGATAAATCTTCTTTTAAAAAGATCAGACTCAAAATTAATGACAGTATAGCAAAAGGAATTGTAAACAAAAAAATACTTTCCCAACCATATGTTTTAATCAAAATTCCACCTAAAAAAGGACCGAGAGTAAGGCCAATATATACTGCAGCTACTACAATACCAATTGCTTTACCTCGTATTTCTCTTGGAAAAACCGATGTTATAATCGCCATGATAGATGCCGTAATTAAAGCACCTCCCATTCCTTGAAAAATACGCATTGTAATTAATATTGAAATATTGGGAGAAAACGCACAAAAGAAGGAAGATACGGCAAAAATAATCAGGCCCCAGTTAAAAACTTTCTTTCTTCCGATTATATCAGCAATTCTACCAAATGGAGCTAAAAAAACTGCAGCCGATAAAAGAAATGAAGTTGTAACCCAGCTGAGTTCCACTGCTGTTGCAGTAAAATCTTTTCCAATAGAAGGTAGGGCAATATTATTGGCAGATCCTATAAACGGAGTTAAAAACGATGCAAATGAGGTAACAATTAATGTTATTCTTTGTAATGGTTTTGTTGAATTTAATGACATACTAAGCTTTGTTCTTTGAATCTATTATAATGGTTACAGGCCCGTCATTTTCTAATGCTACCTTCATATAAGCACCAAACTCACCGGTTTTTATTTCCTTACCCAAATCTTTACCTAATTGCTCAACAAATTTTTTATATAATGGAACTGAGATTTCCGGTTTTGCAGCCTGTTGGTATGAAGGACGGTTTCCCTTTTTAGTTTTAGCATGTAATGTAAACTGACTAATAGTTAATATATCTCCGTCAACATCTTTAACCGATAAATTCATCACACCATCTTTGTCATCAAAAATCCGTAATTGTGTTATTTTATTACTTAACCAATTAATGTCATCTTCATTGTCTTCATTTTCGATTCCAACTAATATTAATAGACCGTTTTTTATTTCTGATTTTAATTTTTCTTCAACTGTTACAGAGGCTTGGTTTACTCTTTGAATTACAACTTTCATTTATAGATAATTTAAATCTTTATTAATAGAAATTTAGATACATTTTCTAATATTTACGAATGTAAATAATTACCATTAAAATCAGGGTTTATTACGATTATTTTTTTGTAACATTGTCACCTTTTTAACAGAATAACATTCTAATTTATAATACGATGAAGAAACTTTTACTTACAATGTTATCTGCATTTATTTTGCACTTTGCTTATACGCAAATTCCCTTGGGATATTACGACGATGCCAGTGGATTAACAGGCGATGATTTAAAATCTGCGCTTCATAATATAATTGATGATCATACAGAAAAATCTTATGGAGATTTATGGGATATTCTTAAAGAATCAGATGAAGATCCGGATAATAGCAGCAATTTTATTTTAATATATACAGGCCGGTCAATTTCAAATACATCTGGTTACCCTGATTTTAATAGGGAACACGTTTGGGCAAAATCCCACGGTGATTTTGGGAATAATCCTCCGGCAGGAACTGATGCACATCATATAAGACCATCGGATGTATCTGTTAATTCGGATCGTGGTAATAAAGATTTTGATAACGGTGGAACACAACATTCTGAAGCAACCGGGTGTTATTGGGATTTTGATTCATGGGAACCTAGAGATGCCGTAAAAGGAGATGTAGCCAGAATGATGTTTTATATGGCAGTGCGATACGAAGGAGATGTTTCTGGAGAACCGGACCTTGAACTTGTAGATTACATTACAGGGAGCACATCGAGTCCGATTTTTGGAAAACTAAACACCTTGTTAGAATGGCATAATGAGGACCCTGTCGATGATTTTGAAAGAAATAGAAACGAAGTAGTTTATTCGTATCAGAATAATAGAAATCCTTTCATTGATCACCCGGAGTATGTTGCTGAAATATGGGGTGGTTCAGGAAACTCATTGCCTTCAATAGTATCGGTAAATTACACACCATCAAATCCAACCTCAACTGATGAAGTTACAATCTCAGCAACTATAACGGATGCCGACGGGACTATTTCTTCAGCTAAACTGAAATGGGGAACTTCTACCGGCACATATCCAAACGAAGTTACAATGACAAATTCAAGTGATATTTATTCGGGAACGATCAGTTCACAAAACGAAGGAACAACTGTTTATTTCATTATTGAAGCTACCGATAATGAATCAGGAGTTAATCAATCATCTGAGCAAAGTTATACTATTCAAAATATTTCAAATGAATTACCTTTAATTTCAAATATTAACTATTCACCAACAAATCCGGAAAGTACGGATGATGTTGAGGTGTTTGCGACCATGACCGATCCTGACGGAACAATTTCTATGGCGAAAGTAAAATGGGGCACTTCTACTGGAAATTATTCGAATGAGCTATCAATGAGTAATTCCGGCGATACTTATTCGGCAGAAATTCCTTCTCAACCTGATGAGACAACAGTATATTTTATAGTCTATGCTGAAGATAACGAATCAGGTTCAAATAGTAGCTCTGAATATAGCTATACAGTTTCGGACCCGGAAAACCAAGTTCCGGTGGTTTCAGACGTTAATCTGGATCCCCAAACTCCAACACAAGACGATAACGTAATTATTTCTTGTAGGGCAAGTGATTCTGATGGCTCCGTCGCAAGTGTTATACTTAAATGGAAATTAGAATCGACATCTTATACGGATATTAGCATGAATTTTTCGGGAGGAAAATATTATGGTCAAATTACAAAACAAGATGTTGGTGAAACAGTTACTTATTCGATCGTAGCCGAAGACGAGATGGGATTACAAGGAACATATAACGATAGTTACCAGGTTTCACAATCCAGCAATATAAGCGATATTAATCAAAAATTAATTAAAGTATATCCAAACCCTGCAAAAGAATTTCTAAATATTGAAACTCAAGTTGATAAAATTGATTTTATACTTTTATATAATGCTTTAGGTGAAATTGTTCTGAAAATAAACGATATAGATAATAATAAATATACTATAAGTTTAGGTAAAATTAAAACAGGTATTTATATTCTGCAAGTTGTATCCGATGACAAAACACATGCCCAAAAAATAATGATTAAATAGAAAATGAAAAGAGGCTTCTATGTTGTAAAGCAAGTAGAAGCCTCTTTTTTTAATACACAAAATTGCAAAAGGGTATTGTGTAATATATTAAAACAAATCGTCACTTAATCCTGAATTGATAACGACAGAATCGACTTTTAATTCCATATTTTGTACTCCCGAAATCTGTATTGTAAATGGAAATTTAACACCGTCAACTTCCTGATAATCCGAATAGTTTTGCTTTTGAGTAAATTCTCCCTGGGGAGCAACAATAATCTGTTTTGATTGTACTTTTAAACCGGATTCCAGGTCAAAATATTCATACGTTGTTTCACCTGAAGGCTTTACGACTTTTAATTTATATGTATCTTTATTATGAATCGCTTCAATGGCTTCCAGTGTAACTTTTACGCCTAACTCATCATATTTCATTTCAGCGTTCATTGTTGCGTTAATTTTAAGATTTTCAAGGTCTTCACCAACAATTTCTTGTTCTCCCTGAAAGCTTTTCATAATACCGCGTTCTCCGTTGAAAGCTTGTTGCATCATAACGTTGCCATTCATAGACATGATCATGGCATATTTATTCGGAGCTTTACTATATGTTTTTTGTTTAATTTCCATGCCATTCATATTTGTTGTGGCAACGATAGTAAAATCAGTAATTTTTTCAAGATTTTCAATTCCACCAAGCGCATTAAAATAGTTATCTAAAACTGATTTTGTTGTAACTCCTTCCGGAATAGCTTTTTTAATTTCTTTTTTTAAAGGATTTCCGTAAATATCATATAACTCAACTTTACCATTTGAACTGTATTTCTTTAGATCTTCCTCCAGTTTGGTTTTATCTCCAACAACAACAATGATAGCTTGTTTAGGATCAATGTATTTATCAGAAACCGCTTGAACCTGTTCTTTAGTAACCGCTTCAACTTTTTCCAGATATGTTTGATAGTAATCAACTGGTAAATTATATCTTAAGGTGTTAAAAGCTAAACGAGCAATGGTTTGTGGTTTTTCTAACGATCTGGCAAAGCTTCCATTTCTAACGGTTTTAAATAAATCTAAAGTTTCATCATCAACCAGTTCATCTTTCATTCTGTTCATTTCAATAATAAATTGGTTAACAGCATCATCCGTTACGCCTGTTCCTACCTGAGCGTATGCACTAAAATTTCCGACAAGTTTATTTTTGGTAAGGTTAGAATAAGCGCCATAAGTATAACCCTTATCTTCTCTTAAGTTAGCCAATAATCGAGCAGAAAAAACACCGCTTCCTAAAATATCATTTGCTAAAGCAGCTTGAATGGCATTTGAGTCGCCTATTTTTAAATTTACAGGATAGGTTATATTAATGTATGATTGAACAGATCCTTCATTATGAATTAATGCAACACGGGTGCCAATGTTTTTATTAGGAAACTGATATTCATGTTTGGGCACAGTTCCTTTTTCCCATGAACCAAAATACTTTTCCGCATCCTTTTTAGCTTCTTTTAATGTGATATCTCCAATGATAACCAAATATGAAGTATTTGGTTTGTAATAAGTGTTGTAATATTTAACTAAATGTTCGCGTGTAATGTTTTCGATGGATTCTTCCGTTGCTATTTCCCCATAAGGATGGTTAGGATTTCTTAATTTTTGACCTACTCTTCTTGCAATAAATTCCGGATTTGTTTTAGACGAAACCAGACCGGAAATGCTTTGCTTTTTAGATTTTTCTACTTCTTCTTCAGGAAATGATGGATTTAATAATACATCGGACATAATATTAAGAAAAACATCTTTGTGTTTAGTAAGCGTTAATCCGTATACCCCGTTTTGATATGTATTTAAATTTGCGCCAATAAAATCAATAGATTCGTCAATTTCAATTTTAGATTTATTCGTTGTTCCGGATCGTAGTAATTCTCCCGTCATTGAAACGTAACCTGTCGTTTCTTTTTCCATAACAGGATCAACATCGATTGTTAGTTGATAGGAAATTCTTGGAGTTTTATGATTCTCAACTATAATAACTTTTAATCCATTATCTAAAGTAAAATATTGATATTCGTCAATTTTAAATTCCGGAGCAGGCCCAGGTTTTGGTTGAATGCTTCTGTCAAGTTGTGCGAATAACGAACCTGATAATATGCTTATTGCAAGAAATATTATGAATGATTTTATATTTTTCATTGTATTATAATTTTTCAGTTGATTTATTGTTGTGATTTTGGCAAGTAATATAACACCACGCGGTTATCTTTTCTGAAATATTCATTAGCAACACGTTTAATGTCTTCTTTAGTAACTGCTAAGAACTTATCAATTTCAGTATTAATTAAATTAGCATCTTTATGGAAAGTATAATTAATAGCTAAGTTATACGCTCTGCTCTCTAAAGTTGCATTTCCATTAACATGATTAGCTTCATACTGATTTTTAAGTTTTTGAAGTTCTATATCTGAAATTAATTCATTTTGCAATTTTTCAATTTCAGCATCGATTCCTGCTTCCAAATCGGTTAGTTCCACACCGATATTTGGTAAAGCAATCGTGTAGGCTAATCCAGCGTCTTCGTATGGAAAAGGAAATGACATAACTTGCATTGCCAATTGTTTTTCATCAACTAAAGTTTTATATAACCTGGAACTTTCTCCTCCTGATAAAAGAGTTGCTAACATATCAACTGCATAAAAATCATTTGTACCACTTTTAGGAGTATGATAGGCTTGAAAAATAGCAGGTAACTGGATGTTATCATATATGGTATCTCTTATTTCTTCGTTTTTAACCGGTTCAACTTTATTAGGTCTGTAAATCGGATTTTTACTTGCCGGAATATCACTATAATATTTTTCAACCAACTTTTTAGTTTTATTAAAATCAATATCACCAACAATGGTTAATACCGCATTATTCGGAACATAGAAATTATTATAGAATTCTTTATAATCAGACTCGGTTGCTGACATAATGTGATCCGCACTTCCTAAAACTGTCCATTGATAAGGGTGAACTTTATAAGCTCTTTTGGAAATTTCTCGTTGAAAGCTCATATAAGGTTGATTTTCTTCTCGTTCCTTAATTTCTTCTGTTACAACTTTTTTCTGAGTTACCACACCAATTGAATCAACATTAAGATGAAGCATTCTTTCCGCTTCTAACCATAGTCCCAATTCAAGTTGATTTGAAGACAGTACTTCATAAAAATAGGTTCTATCCCAGGTCGTGTTTGCATTTAAGGTTCCCCCGGCTTTATCAACAATTTTGGAGTATTCTCCACGTGCTATGTTCTCTGAGCCTTCGAACATTAGATGCTCAAAGAAGTGAGCAAAACCTGTCTTATCAGGCCTTTCATTTTTCGATCCCACATGATATGTAATTGTTACAACAACAAGAGGAAAACGATTATCCTGATGTAAAATAACGTGTAATCCATTATCTAAATTATATTCTTCAAATTCGATTTTATTATCCTGCGCAAAAACCGGAATACTAAAAATCAATAATAGCAAGGTGATAAATTGTTTGTGTTTCATTGTTTAAATTTTTAAATATGGAATTTATTTTTCGTTTGCTTCATAATCCAGGATATCTCCCGGTCTGCATTTAAGTTCTTTGCATATAGCTTCCAAAGTAGAAAATCTTATGGCTTTAGCTTTTCCACTTTTCAATATTGAAAGATTTGCAATTGTAATGTCTACTCTTTCAGAAAGTTCCGTGAGAGACATTCTTCTTTTAGCTAGAACATTATCTAGTTTAGTTATTATCGGCATATTCTGAAAGTATTTTAAATAGTTAATTCCTGTTCTTTTTTCATTTCTAATCCGATCCTATAAATTTCGGCTATAACCATAACGATTAGTGCCCAGAACAGATTTATAGAAGCTTCAAAATTCAGTTTGAATGAAAATGCCTTATCAAGCATATTTAGTTTTTCGAACCAAACATATTTAAGAATCATGGGATACAGAATTTCCAAAATTGCAGAAAATAATATTGCAAATGCAATTATGCGTATTCGCCATACATTCCTAAAATGAAAAGGATTTTCATTTTTGAGAGAAGAACGAATTGATTTAAAAATCTTCCATAAAAGTAAAACAATGTAAAATGCTATTATTAAAATAGAAATGAAGTACAGATAGTTAAGTACTCCTGCAAATCCATAGCTATCATTTATATTAAATGATATATTTACTTCATCTACCAATATATTAAACGTTTTACCATTTTTTAATTCTAAAGTGGCACTTTCCTCTATTTCCAGAGGTATGTCTACGATAGGAAAAAATGGTTCAAAGTTGGGGTTTAGCAAGGTTAAAAAGAAAAGTAGAGCGGAAAATATCAGGGTTAGTCCTCCGATACCAAGTAAAATTGTCAATATCCAATAGATAAAGTCAATTACGTTCTTGTTTTTAATTTTTTTTGTGTCCATAAATTAAATAGCTCTTTTTTATTTGTAGTAAGCAAAAGAAGGAAAAATTACTTGAAATACAATGAGCATATTTTGTTAAAACGTCCTAAAGTAATTAATAATATTAAGAAACTCAGTATTATAATCTTTTACATTCAAGGTTTAAAGAATACATAAACTTAGAATAAGTAGGCTTTTTAAGGTATAAACAAAAAATTATTTTAAAAAAAAGTTTTGCAAATCATATAAGATTTGTTTAACTTTTCCATTCGAAATTTACATGTTTAGAGTGTTATGTAAACTTTTAAAATTATGGAAAAAGACGTATTATTAGTTCCTTGGGATTTTACTGAAGTTGCTGAAGCAGCTTTGCAACATGCAGTTAAAATTGCTAATAAGCTAAAAAATCAAATTACGCTTATTCATGTGGTAAAATCTTTAAAAAAGGGAGAAGAAGCTCTTGAGGAACTAAATAAAGATATAGAAAAATTAAATGAAAAATATGGTGTAGAACTTCACCCGTTAGTACTTGAAGGAAGTTTGTTCCATGTGATTTCAGATTATGCTTCCGAAAACAATGTGAGTATGGTTATTATGGGAACTCATGGTATAAAAGGAATGCAGAAGTTTACAGGAAGTTATGCATTAAAAGTAATTGTTGGATCAAAAATTCCATTTATTGTAATTCAGGAACCACCAACAAAGAAAGAAATATTTAAAGATATAGTTTTCCCTCTCGATTATAGAAGTGAGGCAAAACAAAAGTTACAATGGGCATTATTCCTGGTTAAATATTTTGATGTAAAAATTAATATCATCGTTCCAACGATTAAGGACAAATCATTAAATGCAAAATTAATGGCAAACGTTCATTTTGCAGAAAAGATTCTGGAAAAATATGATTGTGAATATGAGTTGCATAAAATTGGGGGAAGTAATTCTGCTGAAGAATCAATAGCGTTTGCACAAAAGGTGGATGCAGATATGATTTTAATTATGACGACAAAAGGAATTGGAATTACTGAT
The DNA here is from genome assembly GCA_028282785.1 of Bacteroidales bacterium. Taxonomy (GTDB): domain Bacteria; phylum Bacteroidota; class Bacteroidia; order Bacteroidales; family UBA12077; genus UBA12077. The sequence goes on from JANQHE010000065.1 coordinate 33,333, forward strand.
TACGTTTTAGGAGCACAGGAACAATATATTATTGCAAATACCGCTAAAGTTCCGGTAATGGTTGTTAATCCGAGAACTGATCTAAGCCGTTACGCAAGCTTTAGTGCAACAGGAGGTTAATTACAATTAAAATATAAATTGTTATGGAACAAGGAGTTATGCTCCTTGTTTTTTACTTGATAATTTTTAGTTAAATCCTCTAAATCGGTTAAAAAAGACATATTTTTGCTGCGAAATTTAAGACCAAAATTTAAAATCAATTTATAATGGCATTTGTTAAAAAGGAGAAATTTCTCTCAAAAGAGTGGTTTTATAGCTATTCTTTAATAGCTATTGGTTCTTTTATTCTGGCTGCAGGATTTATTTATTTTATCGACCCTCATAAAATTGTTCCGGGAGGTGTTTATGGTATTGGTATTGTTGTTAAAAACATTACCTCTGATATTATGGGAGATGGGATTAAACTACCATTTTTAAAAGAACCAATTTTCCAGGATGGACTGGGAATTGGCTTTGTTGGTTTAATGCTTAATATTCCTTTAACCATAATGGGAATAAAAATACTAGGACCAAGATTCGGTGTTAAAACTGTTGTTGGTTTTATATTTTCTTCCATATTTATTGATTTTTTAGATGAAAGGTTCGATGGCGCTTTAGTAGACGACGTTCTACTGTCTTGTATATTCGGAGGAGTGTTAATTGGATTTGGACTGGCTTTAATTTTTAAAACACGAGCTACATCAGGAGGATCTGACATTATTGCGATGATTGCCGCTAAATATACCAGGATGTCCCTGGGTCTTTTATTAATTGTGGTTGATTCAATTATTGTATTATTAGGGTTATTGGTGTTTAAGGATTGGAAAATTCCATTATACTCGTGGATTGTAATATATATTACCGGAAAGGTTATTGATGCTGTTATGCAAGGTGTCAGTTACGATAAAGCATTATTTATAATTTCTGAGAAATATGATGAAATTAGAGATAAGATCATTAAAGATTTGAACAGAGGAGGTACCCTTATAAATGGTGTTGGAATGTATAAAGGTTTGGATAAGAAGATTATCTTTACTAATGTAAACAGGAGAGAGCAAGGAGTTTTACAAGATTTCATTAAAGAAATTGATCCTAATGCTTTTATGACCGTAATAGATGCACATGAGGTTTTGGGGAACGGATTTAAACCATTAAGAGAAGTTTAGATAAAAAAGAGAGGTTGAAACCTCTCTTTTTTGCTACTTGGTGTGACTTAAATTCACAAAATCAATGTAATTTGAGTGGTGATCACCATAAATTTCAGTTGATTCACCCACAATTTTGTAAGTACTTTGTTCGCCGGCAATTTTACTGAACAAAATTTGATATTCTGATTTATCTTCATCAATCATGATTACATGAGATAAATTGTCATGAATATCAGCTGCTAATTTTTCTTTACATAAAGGACAAAAGAATTCATATTTTTCTCCCTCGTTAATAACAAAGTTTGAATTTCTTTGAGTTGTATAGTTTCCCAATTCCGGACTAAACAAGATTAAACCGGCATTTCCGTTTTTGTTTTGTGCAGATAAAATAATATAATCTGCTACATCAAGATATCCTTTGCACCTGGGACATATAAAATTTTGTTTCATAATAACACCTCCTTTTATTAAGATTCGTTTAGGTCAGTTTCGAACAAGGACTAATTTAGTATACGCTTTTCAGTATAATTAGTTGTTATTTCATAAGTTTTATTAATTCTATATCAAGTTAAGACATTTTTATTGTTTAATCAACTTATACGTATATGTCTTGTTTTCGGAAATGCCTTTAAGCAAATAAATCCCTTTGGAAAGAGAACTTATATCTATTGTGTAATTACTTTCTGTGAATTCATAAGTTTTGATTAACCTTCCACTTAAATCGAAAATCCGGACTTGTTTTTGCTTATTAAAAAGGTTAAGATTAAAATTTAGATCAATATTTTCAACTGCCGGATTTGGTTTAAAGCCGAATAAAGACTCATCATTACCGAAAGATTGAATACTTCCTTGATCATCTAAGATCCAATTATTTGGATCAACAATAATATTTGTTATTTCCTGATTAACAGGTATTTTAAAGACTTCAATGTTATTTGATTGATAAAGTCGTACCGTTGTATCACCACCATCATATATTAGTTTATATTCAACATGAATTTGAAATAGTGGTGTTTCGGAAGAAGATCCTGTTTCTGTAACAGTCATGCGCAAAGTATCATTATATTGAGTATAATTAATATCAAATCTCGGATACCCTTTTCCATAATACCACTGATCGAAAAACGGATCAAACTCTATACTTGTATACTTTTCTAAAGAATTTTTAAAATCTTCTCCGGTAGCTACACTATCTGCATATTCGGATAAATAATTTCGTATAGAAGCAAAAAACAGGTCATCATTATTTATTTCACTCCTGATCATATGTAATAAAGCAGCTCCTTTTTTATAAGACAGATCATAATTGAAAATTCGATTTTCGTTAAAAGCTTCTTCAAAAGGAATATAAACACTTCCGTTAGTTTGGTTTAGAGCATAATCGTGAGCAACAAGCATCCAGTTTTGCGCCTCATAATAAGATTTTAAATTTTCCAGGGCTACATATTCGGTATACGAAGCAAAACCTTCATTTATCCATATGTCTTGCCAGGTGGCACAAGTGACATAATCACCAAACCACATATGTCCTAATTCGTGAGCAACTAAGCCAAAACTAAAATTACCCATTGTAGACATGGTTTGGTGTTCCATTCCTCCTCCCAAGGTAGTTAAGCAATGTCCGTACTTTTCATTTGCAAACGGATATAATCCAAACTTTTCACTAAATAATTCAACTAAATCAATTGTTTCATCTAAATCAGTTTTATTATCAGATAAATAACTAGAATTATTATACACAAAATTTTGAATTAATACCGAATCAGCTCCTTCGGGTTTTGCATAAATCGAGTAATCCTGATATTCAGCTACAGCAAAAGATAATAGATAATAATTCATTGGATACCTGGTTTTCCATTCAAAACGTCTTTTATTGTCCGGTAAATCAATAATATTCTTCAGTATGCCGTTGGAACCAACCAAACAGTCGTTATCACATGTAAGGAACATATATGTTGAATCAATCTTATCCGAAAGAACTTGTTTACAGGGCCACCATTCCATAGCATGAAATGATTCTGATAAGGTCCAGGTAACATTTTTATCCTATTGTGAGTCATAATCATGTGTTACACCTCCTCCATACAAGTAAGGTGTTCCGTGATAAAAGACTTGCACAACAATTTCTTCGTTTTCATTTAAAGGTGTGTCAAAATTATATTTGATCGTATTGTTGCTATGTGAAGCTGCAACGTTTATTTTATTTATAAATATTGAATCTAACGTCATATAGTTACTGAAGTCTAAAACTAACTCTTCCAAAGAATCAACAACTGATGCATGAATAGTAGCATTTCCTGAAATAAAGGTAGATTGATCGGAAACTTCGATATCTAACTTAACAAAATGAATATCATAATGATCCATCAACGGATCATAGTAAATATTAATATCACTTTTAAATTTAGAATCCCTTAAGCTTTTATATAATTCAGGATGTTCTTCCTGAGCAATTAAACTATACGAAAGAAAAATAAATAAGAATAATAGTGTTTTTTTCATTCTTTAAGAATTCGGCAAAAGGTAAATGTAAGAATAATCTTAAATTAATTACGATAATTTAGATCACTCATAAGATTAATCAATAATTAAATTCCCTATCATTTGACTGACATTCCTAGATTTCATAATTTTATATAAATTAAAAAGCTTGCAAGATGAGACAGAAAAAAATCAAAGTTAAAGGTAAGGAAATATCTTACTATGAGACCAAAGACAATGGTCATCCGGTTGTTTTGGTTCATGGAATGTCTTCTTCTTCCTCTATATTTATCAGACAATTGATCGACTCGGTATTATCTTATCAGTTTAGGTTTATTGCGTTGGATTTACTGGGTCATGGGAATTCGGATTTTTCGGATAACCCGGAAGAAGAGTACACTCTTGCAGGATTAAGTGATTTTTTAGTTCAGGTAGATAAGGAACTTGATTTGAAAAATGCTGTTTATGTAGGTCATAACCTTGGAGCAAACATTATTTTGGAAGCTTTTGAAAAATTTAGAAACCCCAAAGGTTTTGTTTTACTGGGAGCAACTCCGTTTTCAAATCCTTTAGTCGAGAATATTTTTAACAAAGGAGTTAACATTGATTTACTATCTAAACCAGGAATTGATGATAGTGAAGTTCATCAAATTGCAAGTTATTTTGTTGAGGAAGACACAAAATATCCTGATTTTATTCCTGAAATTATTCGTAAAGCAGATCATAAAACAAGAGAGGTGCTTTTTAATTCAATACAAAAAGGTAAATACAAAGATCAGTTGAATATTATTAAGCAGATTGATGTTCCGGTTGCTGTATATTACGGAGAATATGACCAGTTCATTAATTTTGATTATTTAAATTCAATTGAAATACCATCTATTTGGAGAAACCTGATTCAAATCATTCGAGATACAGGACAAATATTCTTCTATGAAAGTCCTGCAGACTTTAATGTTAGTTTTGAAGCTTATCTTTTTGGAGCATTTAACCGTTAATATTGATAAGTAAATTATGCCAGCAATGCAGCGCCGATAATTCCTGCGTTATTTAATAGCTGTGCGGGTTCAATAGGAGCTTTAATTGTTATTTCTGATGAGAATTTCTCAAATTTTTTACTTGCTCCTCCTCCTAAAATGATCAATTCAGGATATAATAAAGTTTCCATGTATTCGAGATATTCATTAAATCGTTTTCCCCAGTTTTTCCAATTTAAATCTTCTTTTTTACGAATAGCGTCCGAAGTAAAATGTTCGGCTTTCAACTTATTGTTCATATACATGTGTCCAAACTCTGTATTTGGAATTAGTTTTCCTTCATAGAATAATGCCGAACCAATGCCTGTTCCTACGGTTAAAAAAAGAGCCAAACCTTTAAAATTTTTTACTTTTCCAAATCTTAACTCTGCAAACCCTGCCGCATCGGCATCATTATAAACCTTTATCTGGCGTCCTGTAACAGCACTAAATAATTCATTGGCATTTACACCTATGCATGATTTATCAATATTTGCAGCAGTTCTGATTATTCCGTTTTGAATTACAGATGGAAAACCACAACCAATTTTTCCTGTCCAGTTGAAATGATCTGCGATTTGTTTTATGGTTTCGGCAATAATTTCCGGAGTAGCTGGTTGAGGAGTTTCTGTTCTGTGGCGCTCTGTTATAAACTCTCCATTTTTAGTATTAACTATGGCTCCCTTTATTCCGGAACCACCTACATCTATTCCTAAAGATTCCATAAAGTTTAGCATTTGATTTTTCATAAAAATACAAAAAGCATAAAATATTATTGATGTTTGATGTATTTACATGGCAAGTATCTAAATAAATTTTCTACTTTTGGCAAAATTTTTTGAAATGGTATACAACGAAATTATAGGATGGATAGGTAGCATATTTTTTGCAATATGTGCTTTACCACAAGCAATTCATACGTTTCGAACAAAAAAATCTGATGATTTAAGTGAAATGTTTTTGTGGCTTTGGTTTTGGGGAGAAGTATTTACATTAAGCTATATTCTTTATAGTGATTTTATAAAAGGAACATATCATTTCCCACTATATTTCAACTATATTTTTAATCTTTTTCTTCTTTTTTATTTGATTTATGCAAAATACACATATTCTAAAAAGCCAACAGTATTAAGAGCTCTTAAAAGAAAAATATTTGGCAAATAAAATTGCGTTACTTATAACTGTTTACTCTGCTTATCAATTCAAATCTCGAATTTACATCTAGCTTCAGGAATACATTGTAGATGTGGTTTTTAACTGTGCTATAAGAAATAAATAATATTTCGCTTATTTCTTTATTGCTTTTTCCGGTTACAACTAGTTCTAATATTTCTTTTTCACGTTGAGAAATTCCGAATTGTTTACAAAAGGATCCCAAACTAATGGTGTCAGAACTAATATTAACCCGCCTCTTAAAAGGGATAAAATAAAATTTTATCCACACTACAGGCAAAAGATTTAAAATTAACAAGAAAGAAAATCCCAAAATTGCTTTAACCGTTTCACTAAATCCAACCGAAACAATGTAAATAAATAAAATTAGAAAAGCCACATATCTTAACAGGTATAAAATACCAAAGCTTCTTTTTATATAAAGTAGAGGATCTGACTTAGACTTTCCTTTTAAAATCGTTATTAAAACTACAATCTCCAAAAGGAGAAGGTTTTCAAATACATACTTAAAGAGAAAATCGAGCCAAAAGAAATTGGATTCATTCGAAAAAAATAACCTTGAGATGTATGAAACGGAAATAAAAACAAATAGAATTGAAAATATCCAACGCGCAGTTTTACTTATCTTTTTATTATTAAATCCGAGATATATTTTATAAATAAAAAGCAGTATGCTAAGTAAAAAAACCGAAATAAAAAACTCACCTAAAAATGTTTTTATAATTACTTCACCCGACAAGTTTATTGAAAGGTAACCATAAAAGAATAAAATAAGATAAGCCAGGTTAAATGATAAAGTGTAGTAACCTAATGATTTAAGATACGAGTGCTTATTATTCCGATAAACCTGAAAAATGTATAATGAAATTGTGCTTCCAACAATTAAATTGATAATTAATCCGAATATTTTAAGGTGTTCAAGCATTCTTAAATTCTTTCAATATAAAGGTATGACAATTCCAATTTAATACAAGATTCTTTATAAAATCTGACTGGGAAAACCTTCCTAAAGTGCAAAATGAGACTACTTTCCTATTTCATGAGATGAGTTTTTATAATAATCTTGTTGCAAAACCAAAAAGAAAAAATTATGAAAGTTTCATAATAATTCATTTTAACACACACGAGTATGATTATATATTCACAAAATCAAGATGTGCGTATTAAATACCAAGATTAAAATCATGAAGGTTCACAAGTAGGATGTGTTAGGGATTTGCGGGAGCGAGCCTGCCTGTCTGCCGACAGGTAACAAAAAAATCCTTTGCAGGAAAGAAGTATAAATAGCAGTAAATTAACAATTAACAAAAATATAAACAGATGAAAAAGATAATTAATCATCCGATCTCAAGAATTATTCTTGGAGTAATAATTTCATTAGGAATTCCAATGTTAATTAATAAGCCAATCTTAAAAAACCTTTTTAAACTAATAGGTTTAAACGATACAATTAATGGATTAATAAGAGTTTCTTTCGCTTCGGTAATCCTGATGCCAGTTCTTTATATCTGGTTTTATAAAAAGGTTGAAAAACGACGAATTACAGAATGGAGCTTTGACAAATTTTTTAAAGAGTCAATGTTAGCTTTGATTTTATCTGTTGCATCCATTTCATTTTTAGTGTTTTTATGTTCAATTTTTGTTGACATTGATATTAGCTTTTCAGGGATAACAGGTCAATTAATACCTGGAGTTTTACTTATTTTCAGTTTGGTGCTAATTGAAGAAATTGCATTTAGGGGAATTCTCTATCGCATTTTGGAAGAACAGTTAGGAATGAACTGGGCACTTTTAATTTCAGGAGTATTATTTGGCTTGGCACATATTACCAATGATAACATAACATTTCAAAGTCTCTTAGGAGTTATTTCGGGTGGATTATTAATGGGAGCATTATTTTCTTACCGGCGCAGAATGTGGCTTCCAATTTTTGCTCATTTTGGGTGGAATTTAGCACAAGTATTATTTGGAATAAATCTATCTGGCACAGACCAATTCTCTGATATAGCTATACTTGAAACTACATTGAATGGTCCTGCTGCCATAACAGGTGGCGAGTTTGGAATTGAAAACTCCATTTTTGCGATCGTTTTCGTAACTATTATTTTTGTTGTATTTTATAAGTTGACGAAAAAAGAACTACCTACAGAAGCAAATGACACATAACAAAAAGTAATGTAATAATTAAAAGGTGGTTTCAGCAATTAAACCAGGTATTGTCAGTTGAGGAGTAGTAATTCAATGGCGTTCGGTAACAAACTTCCTTACTATAGCTCCTTTTATGCCAGAACCACCAACATCAATACCCGGAATTTCCATCGCATTAAAAATTAATTATAAAATAAAAATACAAAAAAGCATAATATTAATTGCACGCTATTTATTTGAAGATTTCATAAAACTTCATATAGGGAAATACTTATTACTCTTCAAATGATACTGAATTATCAACCCTTTTACAGAAATCTCGTATTAAGTAACATAAGAACGTTAAGGTAAAAGTTAAATACTTGAACCATCACCTACCAACATTAATATAGTTCTGATAATCACTTTTTTACAAAATGTAATTAAGGATTATCTGAAATTTTGTCATATATAGCGCCAGTTATTTAGCTTAACCTGCGTCTTTAGATAATGTATGTTGTTTAGGGCATAAATTCTCTTAACTCATTTAAAAATAAGTAAGAGAAATTAAAGATAAGAATATATAAATATTAATAAGTTCTGATTTAAAATACTATAACATGAAAAAAATCTTTTTAGCAATACTGATCTGTTCAATTGCTGTGTTTACAGCTTGTAAGTCTGGCGTAGATGGAAATGAAGTTATCTATGAATACGAAGAAGAAAAGATTGAGCTAAGTCCCGAGTTAAAAGAAAAAGTTGGTTCCTGGGCAGAAATCGGCGTCATTTGTTATGGCTGCGTGGTTGCATTAGATGAGCATGAAAATCCTATAAACGGAAAGCCGGTTAAAGCAAAAATCGTTCAAATTAGAAACGATGGGTTAAAATTAAAAGCTTTACAAAATATTAGTGTTGGTATAGGAGAAGCACAAGGTTGTACCAAACTGGGTATTTCAAAAGGCGAAACATGGTGGGAAACCGAAGGTGACATATTTAAAACCAGGGAAGAAGCCGAATCATATCTAAAAAAAAGAGGTTTAATGGAATAATGATCATGGCTCATTATTATTACCATGGATGATCGGCAATTAATTCATAAAATAGCAAATAATAATGATATAGCTTTTGGTATGCTCATAAAAAAGTACCAAAAGCTGGTTTTTAATACTGCATATAAATTAGTGAAAAACACTTCTGATGCAGAGGATATTAGCCAGAATGTTTTCCTAAAGGTTTACAAATGTATTCATCAATTAAAAGAAGAGGAAAATCTAGCAGGATGGCTTTTTAAAATAACATATAACAAAACAATAAGTTTTACACGTAAAAAGAATCCTGCCAAGGCAAATTCTTGCTTGGATATTGATTGCTTTGCACAGCAAAAATCTTTTAATTCATTATTAGTAACTAATCATACTCCTGCGGAAAAACTTGAACAAAAAGAAACTGCAGAAGAGCTTTTTAAGGCAATTGATAATTTACCTGAAATGCAAAAAAGGGTTTTCTTGTTACACAAATTTGAAAATCTTTCATATAAAGAAATCTGCAATACTCTTGACATGACTAAAGCCTCTGTTGAATCTTTAATATACAGGGCTAAGTCCAATTTAAAAAAATCATTGCTATTATATTTTAACAACAATTTTAAAAAGTTATGATGACAAAGAAACACAGGATAATAATATGGCTTAATGTTTTTTTGCTGGTAATAAATATTCCGGCATTTACTACTATTTTGTTTATGAATCGATCAACTGTGTCCGAAGAAAGTAATGATAAATACAAATCGGACATGTTTCTGAAGAAAGAACTTAATTTAACTGAGGATCAGTTTATTGCCCTTAGCAAGTTAGATGGAAATGTTTTCAGAAGCTATCAGGTATTACTTGATAAACAGTGCGAATTTAATTTTGACCTGCTAGAAGAGCTGTCTGCCGAAGACCCATCAAAAGAAGCTCTGGATTCAATTGCAAATCGTATTGGACGATATCAAACATTATTAAAAAAACAAACGATTAAGCATTTTATGAACATCCGGAGTATATGCACGGAGGAGCAAGAAAAATTGTTGGATGACCTTTTACAAGATATGATGAACCTTGGAGATCAGTGTGCAATATGTAATAAGCAGAATTGTGATAGAAAGGACAGGATAAGAAAATAATTTTTTAGTTATCTGCGCCAGTTTTTTTTCTGACTAGCGTCAATTAAAATATCGAGGCAATAAATGGCGAATTAAATCAAAAAATATTAATGCCAGCTATAAAAACAAATAAACTTTTGATGAATAATTAAAACATAATAATGAGAATGCAGTGTAAGGCTATATACCAATTTGTTGACGGAGAAATATCAAAAGAGAAATTTGAGGATCATATGAAGGAATGTTCCCTTTGCAAACAAATGCATACAAATTTAGATGATGCGTTTTCTATCCTTGAGCTTAGTGCGGATGTACCCGAAAATATGGCCGAAAAAATTATCAGGAAAAAGAATGACCTTCCTAAAATAATTTCGCTGAAAAGAGATCTTTCAATGATCTTACAAATCGCTTGTGTCGCAATTGCAGGGATATTTCTCGGAATTGTTCTAGGAAAAAATTCAAACACTCAACTTATAATGGGTAAAAGCTCCGAAAGAACAAAATCATTAATAGAATATAGAGATAGTCATCATTTTACAGTTAATCCTAATTTTTTTAAATAAATAATCCTTCAAATTATTATAAAAAGAAAATGAAAAATAAAAGAAACCTTTCAAATTGGCCTAGAAACATTATCCAATGGAGTGTTATTTTAACAATTGTAGTTTTAGCAATTTTACCAAGTATTATTAAGGGATTTACACCGGATTTCGAAGCATATTGCCCTTTTGGTGGTGTACAAGCATTAGGAAGTTATTTATTAAACCAATCGCTTGCATGTACCATGACAAGTTCACAGATCATAATTGGTATACTCATGATGGTTGGAGTTTTTCTGTTTAGCAAATTATTCTGTGGATATATATGTCCGGTAGGAACATTCAGTGAGTGGTTCGGTAAACTCGGAGACAAATTGAGGGTTAGGATTACCATTAAAGGAGTAGTTGATAAAATTCTTCGATCATTAAAGTATATACTACTTTTTATCACGTTTTATTTCACATTCGCTTCAAACGAATTGTTTTGTAAACAATTTGATCCGTATTATGCCGTAACTACCTGGTTTAGTATTGATGTTGTTGTTCTTTATGCAGCTATTACAATTGCATTAGTTGTCTTAGGATCTATATTTATTCGTTTATTTTTTTGTAAATATATATGTCCTTTCGGTGCTTTTGCCAATATACTGAAATTTACAGCTTTTTTCGCAGGAGTTCTTATAGTATACATTTTACTATTGAAATTTGGAATTGAGATAAGTTACGTTTGGCCTTTGACTATAGCATGTGCAGGAGGTTATATTATCGAAATAACCGGACTTAGTGGCAAAATATTTCCGTTAACAAGAATTACCCGTAATGAAGATACCTGTATAAACTGTAACCTTTGTAATAAAAAATGCCCTCAGGCTATTGATGTTGCAAATGTTCAAACGGTAAAGCATGTAGATTGTAACTTATGTGGAGAATGTATTGAAGCATGTCCTGTAGAAAACACTGTTCAAATCAATAAGAAGAGAAGCTTACGCTGGTTACCGGTAATTGTAACTGTAATCCTTGTTTTAGTAGGCATATCATTAAAAGATGTAGTAGAAGTTCCTACTATTGATCAAAAATGGGTTCCGGATGAGGAAATTACAAATATGGCAACTTTTAACCAAGATGGATTAAGAAGTATTAAATGTTATGGATCTTGCATGGCCTTTGCAGGAAAGTTGAAGCGTGTTAAAGGAATATATGGTATGGCTGCTTATGTTGGAACAAACAAAGTGAAAATACTATACGATTCGACGTTATTAAATCCTGAAAAAATTCAACAAGCCTTTTTTACACCACTAAAAAGACCTTTACAATCAATTCAAAAGGATGTAAAAAATGTTAAAAAAGTAAAAGCCTTACTTGAGAATTTCTTCGATGCATATGACTTTAATTATCTATCAATCTTATTGCAACAGAAAACGAATGCTCTGGGTTTACAAATCGAATATGGATGTCCTGTTAATGTTTACATTTATTTTGCCGAGAACGAAAACATCGATGAATCTAAGTTAGCAGAATTACTCGAATCAAAAAAGATAAGCTATGAATCGGCCGGAAAAATCAAGGTGGCAGAATTAGATTACGAGGTAGTTTCTAAATTGGAGATTGAACAGATATCAAGAGAAGAATATATAAGTCAGCTTTTTGAAGCTTACCAGGTAAGTTTTAATGATTATGATAAATACGATAGTTTAATTATTAATAAGTATCGTATATCTCTTGGTAAAAACGCAGCTTTAAAGCGTAAGTTTTCATACCTGGTAAGTCATTTATCAAATAATAACGGAATAATTAAGTTCGAAACAAACCTAAACGAAGATTATAAGCAGGTAATTGATATATCTTATGTAGATAGCCTTATTAATGAAAAGGAAATTTACAATCTACTAACGAGTGACACTCTATATTTTACTTATAGAGATGGAAGAACAGGAACTACCGAAAACGTATTTAAGTTCCCTGAGGAAGGAAGCGCCATTTTTAGTAAAAGGAACGAATAATCATTTGTAAAACAAATACTAAACATCTTAATCTACTAAAAACAAAAGCTATGAAAAATTTTTTACTTCTATTTTTAACTCTATTCTCCGCCACATTAATCATGGCACAGACCACTTACAACTGGGTGCCACAAACTCTTAGCCCGGATAATAACCTTCAGGTTATGACAACAGTAGAGGATACTCTGGTTGTTGTAGGAAATAACAATTCTTTTTTTAAGTCCGTTAATAAAGGGATTAACTGGGATTTTGTAAAAGTCGTTGATGCAGAATTTGATTTTTCTTCGATGAGTATAAGCGATGGCGGAACAGGGTTATTGTCGACTCGAAAATCCAAAATTATCAACTATAGTGGTATTACAGACCCTACCGCTAGTGGAATACTTCTTAAAACAACAGATCATGGAACAAGTTGGAGTATTATCGACCTTAACGGGATTTCAACTTCAAACCCTGCTTTAGATCCAAATAAAGAAGGTTCTTTTGGTTTAGATCTTTTTACGGTAGAGTGTGTTGATGCCAACAATGCTTTTATTTACGTAGGTTGGTCAGATGTAATTACCGGAAGTAAAGTTTCGTGCGGAGCTGTTTTTGAAACTTCTGACGGAGGAACCACATGGGACCCAATTTCTGACGACTTAGGAAGCTATATAACTACTGCTATTCAAACAAAAGGTACAGTAACTTATATTGCTGGCAATAATCATCTTTTAAAAAGAACAGGCGGAACAACAACAGACCTTTATCCGGCCTTAGTAGCTGCTGATGGTGGTTCTGATCAAACAATTTATATTTTTGATATTGACGTAATTAGTGAAACAGAATTTTATGTGGTAACTACCTCTAATGGCCTTTTTCATTCTACTGATGGAGGTACAACAATAACCGAACTTACAGGCACAGGTATCCCTTCGGGAGGAAATGATCTTAAAGTAATAGATGCTAATACTATAATGGTATTGGGAACATCATCAAAATCAAAACTTACTGTTGATGGCGGTGCAAATTGGATTGGTTGCTACCCCGGAGAAAGCTGCTGGGAAATTGAGGGAGTTTTTAATGATTCGGTTTACGCATTGGCTAAAGATGAGATTTATAAAATTGCAGTATCAGATTTAAATTCAAACCCTACTAACTGGAAAGCGCAAGTAATAACCGATTTAGGAGAAAATATTCAGCAAATGCATATTGTTGATGCCAGTAATGCAATTATTGCAGGTAATTCGGAAATCATAAAATCAACAAATGATAAAGGAATTTCCTGGACCGACGTTGCGATTCCTGAACTTTACGATCAGGCAGCCGAAACACAGGAATATGAAGTTAGCTTCAATGGATTATGTTACTCAGAAGGTGTTTCATATGCTGCAGCACGACGTTATGATCTTGAGTCTTATTCTTCGGTTATAACGTACTATCCCGGACCAATATTTAAATCAACAGACAATTGGAAAACTTGGGAATTACTTGATATTAATGAAATTGGATCGGAAAACGAAGCAGATGTTACGATGTATCCGTTTCATGATGACTGCTATGGTTTCGATCCTTATTCTATAGAATGCATAACCGATTCGATTATTTATGTATGGGCAAACTGGTACGATACGGTTGCTGGTTATGATGACAAAATTAGCCACTCTCGAGTTTTTAAATCAATAGACGGAGGCGAGACATGGAACTCAATAACTGATGACTTAGGAAGTCCTTTTGTTACGGCAATCCATTTTGAAGATAAAGACAACGGTTATATAGTTGGTAGTAAAACATTATTAAAAACTACTGATGGAGGACAAAATTTCACAGACTTACACGCTACTCTTGATCCTACCGGCGACCTGAATATGTACTTCAAAGGAGTAACCTATGTAAGTGATGATGAGATATATTTCCCTACAACCAGCGATTCTGTTTGGGTAACAAATGATCAGGGAACGTCATTTTCCACAGTTAATTCTTTAACCGGAGCTAATGATGTTATTAAACTTTATGACGATCATATTTTAGCTCTTGGATCTACTTCGAAATCATTTTTAACAAAAGATGGTGGAGAAACTTGGGAAGAATGTAGTCCTGGAACAACAGTATGGAGCATTGGTGGAGTTATTAATGATTCACTTTTTGTTTTAACAAAGGGAGATATCTATAAAATTGCATTTTCTGAATTAGTTGAAATCCCGAGTGGTGTGGATAATGAAATTATGAACAGCAATTTAATCAAGATACTAAACAGCAAATCAGAAGTTGAGGTTGTTTCTTATGAGGATGACATTGAAACTTGTGTTGTTTACAACATTCTGGGGCAACTTATTGAAATTAAAAAACCTAATGGGAGGTCTTGTAGAATTAATAAATTAGAATATGAACCAGGCATATATATTATAGCAACCTTTACAAACAATAAGAGATATACCCATAAGGTTGTTTTCTAGCTAAATTCTCTTTAGTGATTGGAGGGAAAACTCATTCCCTTCAATCTTTCTAAAAACTGAAAATGACATTCTTGTCGGTTAGTCTTTATTAATAATCTTCTTAGAATGAAAAAAAATATATTTGTTTTCCTCCTTTTTATGCTTCTTAACCTGTTTACAGGATATTCGCAAACTGTAATTGATGTAAAAGGCAAAGTTATATGTAAAAAAACCGGAGAACCGATCACATTCGGAGCAGTTAATTTAAAAGAAATTGAACAATGGACAACCACTGATGAAAACGGTTTTTTTGAATTCCATCAAATTGTGCCTGGTACTTATACCCTTGAGATTTCTTGTTTAGGATATAAAAGCCACTCAGCACCAATATTAATTGAAAAAGATAAAAACAGGGAAATCTTAATAAAAATTGTGCCCCAGACATTCGATATGGAAGAAGTTTGTATTCTCGCTAAAAAAAATACGGATATTTCATCAACAACCGATATCAGAAGTGCTGCAATAGAATACATTCAACCAACAAGCCTTGGCGATATTATGCAATTACTTCCTGGAAATATTGCAGAAAATCCGGATTTATCAAAGCCCCAACAAGTTGTTATTCGCGAAATAGGAACAGATGATAATAGCGCAAACGGAACAGCAATTATTGTTGACGGAACCCCGATATCAAATGATGCCAATATGCAAACGTTTTCCAAAGAAAATGTTCTTTACGATGACGATAATTTTAACTCCGTAGTAGGATCCGGTGTGGACCTTAGAAATATTTCTTCGGATAACATTGAATCGGTTGAAATTATTAAAGGAATACCCTCAGTAATTTATGGTAATCTTACTTCAGGTGCAGTTGTTGTTAATACCAAAGCAGGACGCACTCCTTTAGAAGTTAAAATGAAAACTGATCCTAAAATTAAGCAATTTGCCGTTAATAAAGGGCTTAAACTAAAAAAGGATAACAGTTTTATTAATTTTGACCTGGGATATATTCAGTCATTTTCCGACCTAACCAGTAAGTACAAAGGATACAACCGAATAACCGGGGATATAGCGTATTCCAAAGTATTTTTTAAGAAGAGATCAATACCCTTTTCTTTTAATACAAAACTTAATTATTTCAACACATTCGATGTTGAAAAAACCGATCCTGATGCGCTAGCTGCCGAAGAGGAATTTAGTAATGAGGAAAATGGTATTCGCTTGACTTTCAATGGAAAGTGGGCATTAAAAAAGAAGATTATTTCTAATCTGAAATATAATTTCTCATTTAGTTATACACATCAGGAAAGTTACGAGAAAAGATATAGAACTACCGGCGGAAATGTTGAGTCAATTTCTTTTGCTTTGGAAGAAGGCGAAAATGCAGGAATATTCCTTCCTATAGAACAACTAACCGAGTTTACAATAGATGGCAAACCCATTCAGTATTTCGGGCAAATAACAGCCGATAAAAGCAAATTATATAATAGCGGACTTATTAACAAGCTTATTTTTGGGTTTGAGTTTCGAAGAAATGAAAATTTAGGCGATGGAAAAATTTACGACCTGAATAACCCTCCGGTTATTTCCAGTGTAAGTACACGTCCGAGAGCATTTAAAGACATTCCAGCCTTACAGAATTACTCTATTTACCTGGAAGATAAAATAAAAATACCAATTCGTACAACGTTTTTGACGTTCCAGGCAGGAGCCAGATTAAATAACTTCCAGTCAGAAGGATTATTTTCAAGCGAGCTGGGATTTTTTCTCGAACCAAGATTTAATATAAAATATGAACTATTAGATAAAGAAAATAATAAACTATTTGATAAGCTTAATATTAGTTTTGGTATCGGAAGAAACTATAAATCTCCTTCATTATACAATTTATATCCCGAGAAAACATATTTTGATTTATCAGTACTTAATCATCCCGACACAGAAACAGCAATATTTTATACACTCATATATGAATCTGACAATCAAAATCTTAAGCCATCTCACAATACTAAATATGAAGCAAGTATCGATTTTAGAATAAGAAATGTTTCCGGAAATATAACAGGGTTTTATGAAAATCTGGAAAATGGTTTCGGATTCCAAAAGAGCTATGAATTTGTTGATTATTACATATACAATGCATCGGGAGTTGCAGAAGGAGAAATACCAGATCCCTCAACTTTGCCCAAAAACGATGCAGATTATATTTTAGGGTATTTAATTCCGGTTAATAACAGACAAACAAAGAAAACCGGGATTGAGTACAATCTTAATCTTGGGAAACTGAAGTTCCTGTATACATCATTTAATCTTGATGGAGCATGGTTAAGAACAGAAAGAGTTTATAGTACGGAAGATTATCAACACCTTCCAAGTAGCGGAACATCTGAGCAGTTTGATTATATTGGAGTTTACCCTGCAGGAGAAAGCAAAATAAGCGAGCGCTTAAATACTAACTTACGTATGGTAACCCATATACCTGAACTAAGAATGATCCTTTCAACATCCATGCAAATGATCTGGTATGATAAATATTATTACCCAAAGTATGATGAACAACCTGTTTACCTTACTGATAAAGAAGGCAACACAGTTCCTTTTACTGATGACTTGGTTGAGGCAAATCCAAACTATCAAAAATACATTACTGTAAAATCAGATTCTTATTACAAAACAGAAACTATGTCGCCTCTTTGGGTTGCAAATATCAGGCTTTCTAAAGAAATAACAGATAAAATGAAATTAAGTCTTTATGTAAACAACTTTCTGAATTACAGGCCAATGTATAAGTTTGAAAGATCTGAGAGTTACATTAGAAGGAATCAATCCATTTATTTTGGTGCAGAATTGAAAATTAAAATCTAAAGAATTATGAAAAAATTAATGCTCTATATTTTGTTAATTTTCATGTGTTATTCCTGCATAAAAGATCCGGAATTTAACAGTTTAAGTATGGATCTTACATTTGATTTCGGAGATGAAATTTTATCTGCAGAAAAAGAAAATGCAAAAGTAATCCTTAGTAATCTACAGAAAAGTTATTCTACTACAGATTATACAAATCAGGAAGGAAAAATATATTTTTCGAATATAGAACCAGGCTTTTATAGTGTTCAGTTAACGCATTCTTTTGAAAATGAATCAGGGAATACAGTTAATGCTAATGGATTGCAAAGCTACAAGGTTTTTTCTTCAGTGCAGGATACCATTGAGGTATCTTTAAGCGCTACCAACTCGCTTGTAATAAAAGAATACTACTATAGTGGTAGCATTACCCCGGCAGGAAATTCTTATTCAGCAGATCAATATGTAGAAATTTATAATAATTCATCAAGCCTGCAATATGTTGATGGAATGTCAATTATAGAGCATGAGTCTTATGGTATCGAACCTAACTACTGGGATTGGATGGAAGATACCATCGTAGTCAGGGCGATATTTACCATTCCGGGAGAAGGAACAGATTATCCATTACAACCGGGAGCAAGTATTGTTATTGCAAGAGATGCCTTTGATCACAAAAGTGACCCTCTAGGAAACCCATTGTGCCCTGTAGATTTGGCACATGCAGATTTTGAGTTTTTCATATATTCTGCTTCCGGGAACGATATTGATGGAGCCTATTCTCCTAATATGATAGAAGATCTTTTTACTTTCAGGGGCTCGGATTATGTTTTTCATACACGTGGAGGAAGTGCCATTGCACTTGCTAAAATACCAGGTAATGATGCTGAGAGAAAAGATTACATAGCCAATCATTTGACTTTAAAAAATCAAGTGTCTTCGACCCGTTATTATGGAAAAATCCCGATCGAATGGGTCATTGATGCCATTGAAGCCGTTTTTGACGAAGCACATGCAGTATATAAAAGGCTTCCTATTGAACTTGATGCAGGTTACACTTTTAATCCTGAAGGAACAAAAACGGGATTATGTTTAAGACGAAAAGTCAAAACGATTGTTGATGGAAGAGTAGTATACCAGGACACAAATAATTCTTGCGAAGATTTTATTAAAGGTACTGAACCAAAACCATGGATTTATGAATAAAAGAGTATTTTTTATTGTATTGTTTGCATTTCAGGTTATTGTATCAAAAGCTGTAGAGCAAGATTCTACTGTTAATGTTTCCTTAAGTTCGTTCGAGATGCTAAAAATTTTGAATCCCTGGTTAAATACCTCCAATCCGGCAGCATTGCAATTTAATAAGGGAATTCTTCCCCGAATGATTAATCTTTATTATGGGTTGGAAGATGGCGATTTCAAAAAGGTGCAACAAGGAGAACAACTAAATAATTATAGTTTTCAAAGTAAATCATACCTGAAAATAGAAGACATAAATTTATTTGGAAGTTTCAGCTACGATAAAAGTTATGAGAATAATCTCGATTTTTCTAATACAAACAATCCATACCGGGAAACTCCATATGATATGGTTGACACCATTGGTGGAGATACCTACGATAGAGAATTCTTTTATTTAAAAGGGTCTATGTCAAAACCAATAGGTGAATTTACCAGTTTTGGTATTTCCTTTGATTTTGGTATTGGTGTATCGGTTCAGGAAAGCGACCCAAGACCAGAAAACAAAGTTCTTGACATTTCTGTAAGTCCCGGATTTATCCATTCTTTATCGAAGTTCAAATTCGGATTAAATTTTATTTACAAATATTACAACGAAGAAATTGAAGTAGACATTGTAGAAGACGATGCAACAGCTACTATATTTCGAATGTTGGGGCCTGGTGTTTATACTTACCATGAGGCCCAATCATTTAATCGACTTTATAAAAGAAATAGTTTTGGAGGAGATGGCCAAATTTCATATAAAACAAAAGATCTTAACACAATTCTCGGAGTAAAGACGGTTTACTTCAAAGAAACAGTTCAGGATGGAGGAAAAGGAGGAGGCGCATCATGGAATTATATACGCAATTATGCCGAATTTGAAGGTATAGACTGGAATGTATACGATATTTTGCAAATCGATAAAGGTTTAATAATTCATGATCTAAATGCGAATTTTCATTTATTAACAACGCGAGGAACGGAAATAATCGAAAACCTTGAACAAGTGGGGGACTTAGATAATGAAGACTGGGTTTTTTATTCAGACGAACCGAAATACCAATCGCAAAGAATTGATGCGTCTTTGGCATACCGTTTTATCAAACTTAAAACAAAAGCATTACAAAACTATACATTGGAAGTAAAAATTAACTATGATTCATATAAACAGGAATATCATATTCCTTACCAGATAGAGAGTTACGATAATGCTTTGATAGGTTTTAAGGCTTCAAAAGTATTTAATATTAAAAATACCATGTTATCGTTAAGCACAGGAATAGATTATAAAATGAGTTTAGATAGTAAGCAGAACTTTGAAAAAATCAATTTTATTTATGACAGGATATTATATCCTGATTTTGAAATGCTTACTAACAATTATTATGCTCCAATAGTTAATTTTTCATACGAACAACCATTAAATAAATTATTTGAAAAAATCTTTTTTGATGCTAAAACCAAGCTGTTAATAGGAGAAAATGGCCAGTCTCGCATAATAGCTAATTTTAGCACAGGAGTAATCTTTTAAAAGCAAATTTATGAACAATGTAATTGAATGTAATAACCTCACACACTATTACGGTAAAAAACTAGTATATGAAAACCTTAATATCCATGTTGAAGAAGGTAGTATATTAGGATTACTCGGAAAGAACGGTGCAGGTAAAACAACAACAATAAATATCCTGAACGGATTTTTACAACCCCGAAGCGGAGAATGCTTAATTTATGGCGAAAACACACAACATTTAACTCCTGCAACAAAAGGAAGAATAGGTTTCTTAATTGAAGGACATGTGCAGTATTCTTTTATGGATATACACCAGATAGAGAAATTCTATTCTGGATTTTACCCTAACTGGAATAACAAACCATACTGGGAGTTAATGTCCAAACTAAAAGTTGAACCAAAACAAAAGATATCAAGTATGTCTTGCGGACAACGTTCACAAGTTGCACTTGGGCTAATTTTAGCTCAAGATCCTGACTTGCTGATACTCGACGATTTTTCTATGGGCCTTGATCCCGGTTATCGTCGCTTATTTATTGATTACTTGAGAGCTTATGCAAAAGCTGAGAACAAAACCATTTTTACAACATCTCATATTATTTCCGATATGGAAAGACTGATTGACGATGTGTTAATTATGGATTACAACAGGGTCCTTGAGCAATGTCCTGTAAATGATTTTATGACCAATTTCAAACAATTCAATTTTGAATTAGCGAATGGCGAAATTGATTTATCAAAAGAAAGCTTCGTAGCAAATTTTGAAAAAGTGAAAAGTTCTGTAGAGCTTTATACTTATGAGTCTGAAGAGTTTATTAAAGACTTTCTGAAAAAAGAAAACATTGCACACACTAACTTTTCTCAGATGAATATGAGTTTAGAGGATGCATTTATTGGTTTAACAGGTAAATATTAGAAATATGTGGAAATCAGTTATATATAAAGAATGGTTAAAAATAAAATGGTTTCAGATTGCTTTAACTGTTTTAGGTTTACTAATAGTTGGGAAGATCTTTCTAAAAGTTCAACACGACATTTTGTTTAACGAAGCGCATAATGTGTGGTATTTTATCCTTTTTCAGGGATATGCATATTACGGGGGAATCCTAAAATTCATACCATTAATTATTGGAATTGGAATTGGTATAGCACAATTTGTACCTGAAATTATGAGCAAACGAATAAAACTCACGTTTCATCTTCCAATTAACGAAAACAAGGCTCTTTTCATGATGCTTTCTTTTGGATTTTTGTGTTTACTTCTAACTTATGCCATCATGTATGGTTCGTTTATTGGATTAAGCCATCATTTTTTAGCCGGAGAAATAGTGGAAAAAGCGAATGTTTCAATAATCCCGTGGTTTTTAGCAGGATTTTCGGCGTATTTTTTTGTGGCTCTTATTGTTTTGGAACCTATAATGAAATACAGGTTATTTTATTTAATCGTTACCTGTTTCTTCATTATTATTTTTCTTGAACACCAGGTTCCGGGAGGATTTAAGCCAATAAATTGGAAACTAACAGTTTTAACTTTAATGACCAGCGTTTCTTTATTATTTTCTGCTTACCGTTTCAGAAAAGGAGAAATGTAATCATTTTAGTTGCTAGCATGAATTAAACAATTTTAATAAAAAATGAACTTAATCAGATGAAAAATATTAGCAGATATATTTTAGTTTTTATTGCCATACTTTCCTTTGCTGTGGCTCTACCAAAATTTTACTGGCTGGTTTTTGAAAAGCCAATCCGGTCTCCTTTCATTATGTACAGTTGTATTGATGATGATTTTATGATCATTGAAAATGGTGTTCGTAAAGATTTAAAAGGAAATAAATATACACGTGAAGAATTCGAGCAAAAATTACCACTTTTAAACATGCGCCAGTTAATTGTTTCAGGTGTTATGCCGGATTCAATAAAGGGATACGAAATGGACCCGCACGAAGTAAACTCTCACCGCTCGTATTTCAGGTATAAACCTTCAACGGTATTTGCTCCCAAACCGGGGATTTATCCGCTTTTTGAGTCGGAATCGGGAAGGGCACAGCTTGAAATGCCCCAGGATTTCTTTCGTATCCAGGGACGAATGGAATTTGTAGATGCTGCAACCAATAAAGTGATTGAAGAAAAGACAAGAATGTTTACAGCTGTTCTTCAAAAACGGGGATTCCGGTTCCCTGCGAAAATGATAGAAGGGATTCCTACAACAAGAAAATCCTGCGATGAAGGTTACATTGTAGTTGATGCGAATGATATGTTATACCATGTGAAAATGGCACAAGGTAAACCTTATGTTAAGAAGATCGATCTGCCGGAAGGTTTGAAATTCAAATTTATAGGTTGCGTTGATTTCAAAGATAAAAAATACTATTGTTACTTATTTTCAGAAGATAATGAACTCTATGTTCTTACGCAAGACGAGTATGAACTTATTAAGTGGTCGGTAGAAGGTTTGAATCCGGAAAACGAAGAAATAAGGATATATGGCGACTTTTTTAATTACAATGTGATTCAAGTTGGTAAAAACTATATGAAAAATACTGTTTTAGATAAGGATTACAAGAAAGTTGATAAATATAGCAGTTCTTGGCTCAAACGTTCGGATACATTCCAGGGAAAAGTTTTTAGCTATATTTTTCCTGCGGAAATTAATCTTGAATACAAGTATAGCAGCTTCAATGATTTTTATTTTAATCGATCAAAAGGAATTAACTGGATTATTTTAAATGCAATCTTTTTAATGATACATGTTGTAATTATTAGAAAAAGAAGAGCAATTATAAAAAATCATATAATTGATTTAGCAATTATTTTTATTACAGGAATTTATGGTTTTATAGCAATAAATATCTTTCCTAATAAGTTTTATGATTAAAAGAAAGGATGGGTTTCAAACCCGTAAGCTGTCTTAAAATCTTTAAGACAGCTTTTTATTTAAACATAGAAAACCAACTTCGTAGACGGTTGTAACCTGTCTGGCGGCGAAGTTGGTAAAGCGAATAAAGTGAGAATCTATTTTTCGTAATTTTTCAAAATTAAATAGAGCTTGTTTGTAATATTATGAACACTTTTAGTATTAGCTGCTTTAAAAAACCAGAGAGGCTTCTCCAAAAAGAACTGAAAATAAAAATTTGCCACCAACCTTTTTGGATAGCTTCAATATTGTAGCCCATCATGAAAGTATAGAACTGCCTAAAAGATAAAACCTCATCAAAAAAAGATAAGATAAAGGAATGAATTCTGGGATTTAGGAGTTGACTTTGTAAGTTGCTTTATAAATAGGAATTTTATCTATACAATAAAAGAAATAGATAACAAAGCGTTTGAATTAATTGAAAACACTAACTTGGATCTAAAGTTAGTCCAAGTAGATCTTAATTATATCTTAGCTAATTTTAAAGCTGGGGGAATGTTTGATATTAGTGTTAAAGTCGATTATCAACAGGAGCAAATAATTTCAATAAATGATCAAATTAAAGTTAGGAAAATTCATCCAGAAAGGAATAAATTATACACTTATTTGGATATCTATAAAGGCGAGTTAATTGGAGATGTAGCATTTGTCTTTAAAGTAGGATAATTACATGGATAAGAAACGAATAGAAAGACAGAAAAATAAGCTAGATGAGCTTCTATCCTAAACTTACGGATCAAAAGGTAGTATAAAAAGAGATGAATATGACAAACTTACTTCAGGAAGTGTATTCAAATCGAACTTCTTTATGGTTTCATTATTCAATGATAAGTTCAGGCTTGACATATAGTTATAATGAATAATAAATGAAAAAGCATAGGAGCCTTCACGATGTTTTTTCATAGAGCTTTTAAATCAAAACTATAATTGTAATCTATCAATTTATTTTCTTCGGCATTTTCAATCCATGCATTCTCTTGATGGCTGATTTCAATAATTTCATTAGTCGAAGTATTCTTAAATTTTTCTGCCACCCAATCTAATATTTGCAATTCAGTTTCGTTAAATAATTCCTTATTAAAAGTTTTATTTGAATTTGGTTTAAATTGCTCACCTACACCACCATCAGCAAAGTATGTATAATAAACATCTACTTCATCTTTGTTAGCTAAGTATTCAAAAATACTATTAAAATTATTTGGGACGGGACCCATTGGTATTGCTCTATATTGAACTCCACTTATTGAAAATCCCAATTGTTTATACATCATAAAATCAGCATAGAATAACAGTTTATTTAATTTGGTTTTCCATGGTTCTAATTTTTCAGTAAAAAAAATAACCATTTCTGAAAACTTATTGAAATCAGGTGTTTTAAAACCAGTAAGACTATTTGCTAGACAAGTTCCAAAAAAATAATTTTCTAGCTGCCTTTCGAATTTATGTTTCTTTTTATGTTCTAATAAATTTTCAACTGTTCTATTTGTTTTCTCCACAAACTTGTGTTCTAGTACTGTGCAATAAGAAACCAGTTTTTTAAATTCATTAGGATCTTCAGCTAGTTGTATTAACTTGGCATTTGACTGATTAGGAACTTCACCACCTTCGTATTGACGATATCCATTTGTTCCAAAGCCCAGAATTTCAGACATTTTTGCTGCAGAAAGGTTATATTTTTGTCGTATTGAAATTATCTGCTCAGGAAAAGGGATGCTATATTTTACCCTATATTGGTTTACTAATTGATTGTAATTTAATTGGGCAAAAGCATCATCTTCAAATTGCTCGTTAGTATCTTGGCATATGTATGTGTGAAATAATACCTTGAATTTTTCTTTACGAAAACTCATGGTTCTCCACTCTTTTACAATACTCATTTCTTTACCTGTAAATGGACTTTTCATGATGTTTTTCATTTTAATGGATAATTCATAGGATGTTCGGCACAATGAAAAGAAATGCAGATTGCTTTGTTATTTTCATTTCCCATGCTTATTTTAATATACACTTCGCTATTTTTAACCAGTTTGCCGAAAATCCACATAGGCAAGATGCCACGCATTTTTTCTTCTAGAGGGCCTTCTGAATAATCTTCAGTTTTTAAGGAATGAATTATTTCTTTACGTTTTGCCGGTGAAATTTCTAAATCGTGCAATGCTTGTGAATTTTTACCGCGTTCATCAAGAAACAGTATGCCGAAAATATCCATCTTTACTTTTAGTTCTTTTAAGAACGTTTCAACTTCTTGTTTAGTGATCATTTGGTACTCATAGTAAAGCTAACTAATTGTTTATAAAAAATCAATTTTAAAGTTGTAAAAATAATAATAAATGATCAATAAACAACTTTAAAGTGCGTATTTGAATTTCCTTATTTTCTTTGAATTAAACAAATCGTTATTAAATTTGATAGTTATTTTAAAATATTGATTTCATTTATGTTTTATAAATTTAGCAATATTTTAAACGATACATAATTTTAATAACTTTAATAATAATATTATTAGAAAAGGAAATCTTAATGACTAATAAGAATAAGACAAGCTTTTAATTTAATGCTGAAGAGATTTTAGGTAAACGGAGTTATAAAAAATATTATGAACTTAACCGAAATACTAATTGTAATTATTACACCACTAATGATGTGGATCGGAACGTTGCTTCCAAAACCTAAGAGAAAAAGAGAGAAAGAAAATACTGATAGATTACTTTTCTTGAAAAAAGAATTGTCCGAATTAAAGCTAGAAAATCAGTATAATGATAAAATTGAAGATGAAATAAAAGACAAATCTTTTTGGAATTATATCAACTTGAAATTAATTAAGATGCAAAAATTATTTCTATATGATCAATTTGTGGAACAAACAAGAACTAGAAGTATATGTTAAATACTGTAAATTTAATAATCTCAAATATGAGAGTATTTGGATAAATATGGAAGGTGAAGCGAGAGAAAAGGCGTTATCTGAGATAAATGAACAGATGCTTAAAATAGACAAACCAGTAATGTATCTAGACTTTGAATATACAGATACTGTTCTATACTCTTTAATTAATTTTATTAAAGAAGAAATCCCAGACAAATCAATTACTTGTATTCCATGTAATTTTAATTCAAAGAGAGAAATGGCGGAATACGTTGATAAACTAATTCAAAAAGAGATAACTTATAATTAGTAAGATTTGACACTTTTAGTTTTCCTTAATGCAGCATTTGCATAATTAAAATCATCACACCACTTTTTGCGATTTTTAACATTTCTTGGTTAACATATCGAGTAAAATGAAATCTTACTTTTAATTAAGAAGTACTAAACATGTCAACAAATTTGTTTAATACAAAACTAGAGACTGCAAATCAAAAGATTATAAATAACACGGTTTAAAACCAACAGCTCACCAAACTTCGCGATTGGTTATTGCCAATACCTATGAATAGGTAGATTACGGTTGGGGAAGCACAGGGGAAGTTAGATAATTTAGATATGGCAGCTGAATCAACAAATTAACAGAATTATAATTCTCCAATTTTTTTAAGAATTCTTAATTCCTTATCAGCTATTATTTTTGATGGTTCTGGTCTTACTTGTCCTACGTACTTTCGCATACTGTAAGTATATTTACTTTGGTTTTCAACCCTAAATAATCGAGCTTGAAATAACCTTGTACCTACAGATAATTTAATTAAGTTATTATTGACATTTGTAATTTCAATTGAAATACAGCCACAATAACCAGCTTGTACAATTGTTGAAATAGTAAGTCCTAGTCTACTATAAGAGCTTCTCATGGATAGTGTGGCGAAAACATTATTAGGCAATTTAATATATTCAAGGCTAGAACATAAGATTGTTTGGTTTGGGTGCAATAAAATCTGCTGACCTAATTTTCTCCTTGTTGGTGCGAAAAAGCTCGTTACAGGTCTTGTATTAGAATTACATGAAGTTGCGTCAATATATGGTTCTCTTCCTTGAAAAGAAACTAAAAAATCTGTTCCTAATCTAAAGTCAATTGTTAGCTCACCAATTTGTTCTTCAGGATCTAAAAGAGGTCTAATGATTAAATGTTTATCTTCAATCAGCTTAAGTATTTCATTTTTTTGCAGATACATTTTTATTCCATTGTTCAGAAACCATATAATTACTAATTGATTTTTCAATTAGATTATTTAATATTTTATATTGTTTATTTAGACTCATGTTTTCAAACTTATTGCGGTAATTAAGCCAAATATCCCAACCGGCAACATATAGCGCGTGTAATTCTTTTACTTCTGTGATATCTGTTGGTATTATCTCGTAAAAATCATCATACTTTATTTGCTTGAATCTTTTTCTGAGTTTAACATTTGTAATTGCTTCCGTTGCTTTTTTTAAGTTATCAAGTACTTCATTTTTATTGCCTTTTATAAAATCATTTATTACTTTCTTTCTGTCTTCATTTGAAGGATGTGAAGTGCTTTCTTGTGCTCCAGGAGCTAAATAATCAAGTGAATTGACAAGGCTACTATTTATATATTGGGCAGCAAAGACATCTGCAAAATATTCACTGTAATGATGGTATTTTTTAATTTTTGCTATATCATCAAGGTGATTAAACTCAACTCTTATTATTCTATTTGCAATTTTATATTTTCTTTCAATAAAATGACCCAACTCATGATAGAGCACTATATTAAGTAAGTAATCATTTACATCATATTTAGGTATAGAAATTTGGATTAGTTTGCTCTCAAACTCAATATTAAAATTGAATTTTATTAATTGATAAATTTCATCCCAAAAGGCTAGTAATCCATGAAAAAAATAAGTGTTGTATTGTAAACTTGTTACAATAATATATTCTTCATCAGTCCAATCTGATAGTGCTTGTTCTAAGCAATGAACAGTTTCATATGGTATTTGATTTAATGTGCTATCGTCAAGATAAATAATACTGCTGTGTACAAATTGAAGGATCTTATTTAATGAAATTAGTTCATCATTTTTGCAAGATAAAAATGAATCCGAATCTATTCTGTTTTTTAAAACTTCAAAAAGATTGAATAAATTCTCCTGATATTTATTCAATCTCTCATTTGAATATTGATTACCTCTAAGGTTTTCAATTAGGTTTTCAAGTTTGCTAAAATAAAGCTGTACTAATTTTGGGTCCATTTCTAATAGTCAAGCAACGAACCTTCTGATAAATAATTTCTAAGTTTTTCAAATTCTGAATCACTAACACTTTTAATATTTAGGTCAGTAAAAAATTCTTCGTCTTTATCAGCAAGGAAAGTAACTATAGGATAAATCTCACTATCAACTTCATAATATGAAATTTTCTTAGTGAGAAGAGATTTTGTTTCCATTAAAATATTTTTAAAAAATTTTTTAATTTCACCATTATGCGTACTAAAATACTGATCTAGAAGTGCAATATAAATTTCTAGATTATCACTTTGACTTTCTTGAGCTAGTAACATAACTTCTTCTTTATGGTTTCTTTATAGAAAAGGCGTATCCCTTCTTTAAAGGGTTTTTAGTAGCATCCACACCATCCTACCATTATAAAACGGCAAAATAAATATAATTTTTAATAAAATTAAAATAACAAATAAAATTCGAAATAACAAAATTAAAAATAAACATTGTCTTTCCATTTAAAAGTAGCAGGATCATTAGATTAATTGTAAATCTTAATTGTTAAATAGAGTATAAGACAATATAAGTGCACTATTTTTTAGTTTTCTTTTTAGAGATTTTTTTTGATTCAGATTCTACATCTTTATTTTCGGAATCCCAAGGTTTATTATTTTCATTATCTGTAAAAGCAGCTATAGACAACTCATTATTTAAAGAAATTTCTTTAGATTCATTAATGCTTTTTTTCTTTTTAGTGCTCATTTCTTTTTGAATTTGGTCAATCCTTTCTAAGGCTTTTTTCACAACAGCTTCAGGATCATACCCATTAATTTTTAAGTTTTCTTTTACAGAATTAAGGTCATCATCAGTTGATTCAAGAATCTGGTCAAACAAATTCTCTAGTTTTTTGATATTTTCTGGTTTAGTCATCTTTGGCAGTTTTATGATTTCAACTGTTTTTCTATATTTAGTTTTAGTAATTTGTTTTTTACTCTTTTATATGCATTCTTATATTCAGTATCACTAATGTTATAATGTTTGCAAATTTCCCTTTTTTTCATCCCTTGTGTCCATCCTAAGAAGATATTTTCTTCAATTTTATTGCCTTTAATTTGATTATATAAATACTCAATTCTTATTTTTGAAGTCATTTCATCTTCAATTGAAAAAGCTTTATTGGATAAGGTTTCATATTCAGAAACATCATAATTTGTTCCCAATATATTTTCTTTTTTTCTTAAAGCTAAATTGAAAATCATACCTTTTAAATTTTTAAATAAAAAATATGTTAAGTCAATCTTGGAATCCCAACTCCATTCTTCTGTAAATACTTTTTTAATTGCTTCAAGTGCTATTTCATCAGGAGAATAATCTTTAATGGCTCTATCATAACATAGATTCCATTTATTATACAAATTCACAGCATAGTTTGTTAATCTAAGAATAATTTCTTCCCAGTTCTGATCATTCAATAAATCTTGCTTTTGCTTATCCATAAATAAATATTAATCATTCTATTTATTAATGTTTAAAACTAAGAGAAAAAATCCATTATAGCGATGGATTTTTTTTAAAAGTTCAAAACATTAATTAGTAGCGAAACAAAAATTTAATGCCATGAAAAGAGACACATATAAATATGAGTTAAAACATGGAAAAAAGGTGGTATATGTTGGAATTACTAAAAATCCGTCAAAACGCAAACCTGAATACGAAACAGATAAAAAATTTACACATTTAAAATTAAATGCAAGGAGAACAACTGCAAAAGCTGCACAAAAATGGGAAAAAGATAGGTTGTCAAAATACCGTACAAATCATAAAGGAGTTAACCCAAAATATAATAAAACTAAAAATAGATAAATAATAAGTTTAATTAAATTTTAAAGAAGATGAAAAAATTTGTTCTTAAAATCAATGGCAAAAATTTTCGCTGGCATGATCAGTATATTACTGGAGATCAAGTGAAAGAATTAGGTGGAATTCCTATGAATGAAGAATTGTTTCTTAAAGTTAGAAGCAATAAAGATGATCAATTAATTGATCATGAAACACAAGTTGATCTTGGGAATCCGGGTATTGAAAAGTTTTACTCGAAAGACTGTAATCATAATGAGTTTCAAATTCTAGTTAATGCAAATCCAAAAATGTGGGAAAGCAAAACTATATCTTTTGAAGATTTGGTTAGTTTAGCATTCCCTGAATATGCTGGAAATCCAAATTATGCGTATACAATAACTTACGCATTTGGACCAAAAAAGAATCCTAGTGGTTCAATGAGCAAAGGGGATGTTGTATTTATAAAAAATCAAATGAAATTTTATGTTACAGCAACTAATAAGTCATAGCCAGGATTTACGAAAAATAAGGGATGAAGGCTATGAAGTTGAAATTATTGGTGGATATTTACTTATCCACCAAATCCCTTATATAAATCATTTAAAAGAAATTAAACGAGGAGTTTTGGTAAGTACATTGGATTTATTAAATAATCAAGAAACTGCAAAGCCGAAAACTCATGTTGTTTTTTTTAAAGGAGAATTCCCGTGTCATAAAGATGGCAGCGAGATACAAGGTATTAAGCATCAATCTTTAACTAAACGCCTAATTGATGGTTTGGAAATTAACCATTCATTTTCAAATAAGCCACCAAGCGGATATAAGGATTATTTTGAGAAAATGACCAGATATATTGATATAATTTCTCATCCAGCTAAATCAATCGATCAATTATTATCCGAAAAGACCTTTAAAGTTTATGAAGATAATAGAGAAGAAGCTGTATTTCATTTTATAGATACGAATTCTAGTAGAGCAAGCATCGATCAAATAAATTCCAAATTAAAAGGACAAAAAGTTGGAATAATTGGATTGGGAGGAACCGGTGCCTATATACTTGATCAAGTTGCAAAAACACATGTACAAGAAATCCATCTATTCGATGGTGATGATTATTTAATGCATAATACATTTAGGTCACCAGGAGCAACATCCAAAGGTGAACTAGATCAAAAATGGAAGAAGGTTTTATATTATGAAGCTATGTATTCTAAAATGCGTAAAAACATATTTGTACATGAAATTTATATTACTGATCAAAATATTAATCAGCTCGAAGGATTTTCATTTATATTTCTATGCATTGATAAGGAAACAGTAAAGAAGAATATTATCAATTATCTACTTAAGAATAATATTCCATTTATAGATGTCGGTCTTGGAATAAATATCTCAAATAATTCTTTAATTGGAACTATTCGCACAACGACTGGTTCACAACAAAAGAATGATCATTTATTTAACCGAATTCCATGTAATGATGATTTAGAAAATGAGTATTCATCGAATATTCAAATTTCAGAGCTTAATGCGTTGAATGCAATATTTGCTGTTATCAAATGGAAAAAGTTATTTGGTTTTTATCATGACGATATAAATGAGCACAATTCATTATTTACAATTTCTTTATCACAATTAATAAATGAAGACAATCAGGCATAAATTTGTTGAGCATATTCCCGAAGTTATTGAAGAAGGAATTTTATATATTTCGGTGGAACATTATGTTGCGATTCACCTTTGTACTTGTGGTTGCAAAAACAAAGTTGTTACTCCAATATCTCCTACAGATTGGAAGCTTACTTATGATGGAATTTCAGTATCAATATATCCTTCTATAGGTAATTGGAATTTTAATTGTAAATCACATTATTGGATTACAAATAATAAGGTTGAAATTGTATTTGAATGGTCTGATAAAGAAATTAAGCTGGGAAGAAAGAAAGATAAAAAAGAAAAGAAGAAATATTTTAAAACTAGTTTCTGGAATAAAATATTTAATCTTTTTTAATATATCCAACCTTAATTCAAACAGTTAAGCAACAATATAGCTTGATTTAAGGTTCTGTCAAGATTATTTGAAAAACACTTGTCTTGATCTTGACAGGTTCTTGGATCAGGCTTAACTTTGCTATTAGGATTGAAATAAATTCTCAGTCAATATTTGCATTAAACATTAATTTAAGTTTCATGATAGTCCTCAGCTAAGAATCCGCTAGTTATATTATCTAAACCATGTTTTTCATTAATTCTAAAGCTTCATATCGATTGGTAGTTTTGAGAAGCATTTTTGAATATTGATTATTGGAAGATTTTGTTTTACAAAATAAGTTGTTTTCCATTTCTGTGGCTATTAAATCTCACATTAGGATTATATTGTTATTCCTACATAATACTTCCCGTTTTGAAGTTCAAGAATGTAAAGGTAAATACCAAATAGTTTATCTCTTCTTATTGCTTTTGATTAGTTTTAAGCATTCAGCTTCTAGTCAGGAAGAAGAACAAAACAAAAAAAGTTGCCAACTGACAACTTTTTTACTTTGTAGCCCCACCAGGACTCGAACCTGGATCTACAGTTTAGGAAACTTCATTTTTATATATATTAAAATATTTGTTTGTCCCTTTATTAATAGGGTTTTATAAACATACAGATAATAATTGAAATATGCAATTTGTGAGATATTTGTGAGATGAACTGTAACAAACAAAAAAAGCCAGCAATATATTTACTGACTTTTTCGTAGTACCCCTGAGTGGAATCGAACCACTATCTAGTGTTTAGGAAACACTTGTTCTATCCGCTGAACTACAGGGGCTTATGATTTTTAATTGAAGCAGTACTTTAAGTCAAAGCAAAAAGAAACTAAACTTCAATATTTCAAACAAGGTGCAAAGGAACTGAAAATTTGATAATATAAAAAGCAATTCTTTTACAATTTGATAATATCTTGTAATTTTTGTAGATAGTTACTAAGGCAACTCTAGCAACAAACTTCTTCCATTAATTCAAGAATTTCCCCCTTGTATTTCGGAGTAAGACCTGACTTACGTAGTTCACTGTGATATTCTTCTTCAATAATCATTAGATGTAGAAAGTTGTTAATGTCACGAGATAATTTAAAATGCCTTCTTAATTCTTTATCTGATTTCACCAGTTCGAGTAATTCCGATTCCTCCTCAGAGGTTAGTTCCCCATCAAAAAATCGTTCAATATCAAACTCTCTTTTTTTTCTTAAATACAATTCTCTAACTGTGTCGTCAGTTTCAATTTGTATTGATATTTTTTCTCGCATTTCCTCGGTAGTTTCACCAAGTATATAATCGAGTATCAAGTCATCACTAAAGTTTTTTAACATAGTCCAACAATTAAATTTATCTGTGTTTTTCATAGTTCTACCTTTTTGAGATTTGCAACCTATTCAATCATCTCCTTCACTGCTTTAATTATTATGTTTTTATTTAATGGTTTTCTGATAAATTTGGTTATCAATTTTGATTCAAGTGCTTCCTCTATTTCCGGAGTAGCAGTTAAACCTGTTATCAATGAATACTTGGCTTGAGGAAATTTCATTTTAGCCAATGAAATAAACTCTAATCCGTCCATCCCTGGCATTTGGAAATCGCTAAATACAATATCGGTATCAGGATTTTCTTCCAGGACTTTTAGCCCTTTAACACCATCTTGTGCGGTTAAAATTTCAAAGTCTTCTTTTACAAAGTACTTTTTTAATAATAGTGTATTGATAACTTCATCATCTACATACAAAATTTTTCTTTTCTTATTCATAGCCCTAGAATTGAGTTATTTTTGTCCTTTGTGATTAACCATACAAAATCTTTCAGGAATACTATACATGTCCTTGCACCAAAACACGGAAAATACTTCAAAAAAAGAACGTGGAGCAAGGTCTGCGTCTTAGAGGTACGACCAAGCACCCGAATACAACAAACCTAGTCCACGTATATTATGAAGCATCGGTTTGTTTTTGTATCCTATTAAAAATTGGTCGTTTTCTAAGACAAAACAAACACGTTCTATATGTTTCTCTATATTTCACTTTGTAGTGAAATTTGATATAAAGATACGAACTATATCAGAGGAAAACGAATAACTGTTATAGTATATTTCCTGTCTGATTATCAATGTCTTTAATGATGGGGATTATAGAAAAACTAATCTGCAAAGGTTTACCTATACGTTATCATTAAAGTTTATTGAATTAATCCGCTTCAACCACCCTTCCAAAAATAAATGATTTTTGCCCTTTTTAGCTATTTTATGATAGTAGCGGATTCGCGCTTTTTTAATCTCCCAAAACAAATCTTTAGGTTCTTGGAGGTTAATTGCTGTTAAAGTATTCCAACCAATAATACCGTCCATCTTTAATTTTTCATCGAAAGATTGATTAAGTACACGTTGAACGCCCCTGGCTCCCCACCGCCCACTATTAACGCACCAATCAAAAATAATTTCTTGTAGCGAACCATGTAAAATCCCTTCAATTTTGAAGCCATCATAAAAGGTCTTTTTATAGAAATCCTTTACGAACTGTGTCAGTTCCGGATTATCAATTTTAGTGTTCCATTTAATTTTACCCCCAACCTGTTTCTTGTATTCATCAATTGTAGCCCATCTTTTCCAATCGGGGTGTAAGTTTCTTGCTATCCCCATGTAGGTTTCACCGCCCTGATCGCCTTCGACATTCGCATAATAGCCTTCGTGTTTAATTACTAAATCAAATAATTCATCAAATTTTTTCATTCTTACGCTTGTTTTTAAATTTGACATCGTTTACTCCTGATATTGAACCTCCGAACAAGAAGTCAATTATTGTGCTTAGTTTAGTTGATATTCCGCCGTTTATACTGCTCACGAAGGCAATTTGCCAATCATCAAGTTGAATATTATCGAATATGAAATAGGTTAGCATGACGTAGGTCAGACCACACCATGCAATTAGGAAGAAAATTGCAAACGTTTTTTGTAACCAACTATCTTGTTTATACATTTCCCTTGCTGAACTCCTATCTTGAACAGCCATTCTGAAAAGCTCCTTTTTTCCTTCGAGTTTTTCTTCCTGAGTAGTGAATATTTCATCAATGAGCTTTGTTCCTTCTTTTAAAGTTTCCGCAGCTCCGGCATTTCCCAACTTGCTAAATAGTTTTTTCATTTCTCTACGAATTTTAAAATGGTATCGAGCTTGTCATTAAGTTGCTTAATGGTTTCATGGAACAACTCTTTGCTTACAAATATCTCTTTTGAGCTATCCCGTAAGTCAGAGATCCTCCTATGCAAAACATTAAACTTATTCTCTGCACCTTCCAACTCTTTTGTCAGGTGTTCAATATCCTTTTCAAGCAGATTTGTCTTAGCTTCAACATTTTCTTTAGTTGCGTTTTTTGAGATTGCATTTCTTACGACAAAGGACACAACCCCGACAATAAGAGAGCCACTTAACCCAATGGTCATCCAAACTATTTTAGTTGCTGCTTCTTCCATTTGCTAAAAGATTTTAATAGATTCTTTACTGCCCTCCTGAAAGCGGTTTTTCTCCATTGTAGCATTCTTGTTTTCAATGTGCATTATTGCATCCACATCATGCCCCCAATCACTACCTCCTTTAAACGAACCGTCTTTGTTGGCTTTAAATATTAGTACAAATGAAATGTTTGGAAATTTTCGTTTGAGTTCTGCAAATTCTTCGGGTTTCATTCCAACGGTTTGGGTACTATCAAAGAAGACCACATTATAACCTTTGAATTGGCTTGTATCAACGTTTTCTACAAAGTCAATAGGACTTTCAATTTTAAGGCGAAGGAGCTTCTCTTGCAATGAACCTTTTACACCTTCCTCATTAGATATATACAGTACCTTTTGCCCGATTTTCATAAGAACATCAGCTAATAACATAGCTACTGAACTTTTGCCATTAAATTTTTCACCGTAAATCATTATGTAAAATGGTATGTAAGGCTTACCAAGTAGTTTAGCGAACTTTCCTCGCAGGGTAAGTGTCGAAAACTTCATCTTGGCTAGTTCATTTGCCGATACAACTTGATTAGGTGCAACGATTGCGGTTCTGGTGGAGCTTGCCTTGTTTGCCCTGGTATTTTTGCCACTACTTGCTTTGGGCTTCGCTGTAGTGGCTTTTACTTTCCCAAGCTTGCCAATCCCTCCAAACCACGAAGCTGTATCTGGGTTACAATAAGTTTATCACTCTCCAGGTAATCTTCTAAATGTTTTTGCACCTGGTTGATTTTATCGTAAGCTTTATCCGATGTAGTAACCTTTCCGTTCTTTTTGGCATTCTCAATGCTTGTGAGCAAGCGTTTCGCTTTGTCAACTGTAATATTGCCGTAAAGATTAATAAATCGCTTAATTAGTGCAATTGCAGGGGTAATGCCATAGCCGTCAACAATCTCTTTCAGCTTTGAGTACATGGATTCAGGCACAATAAAAGTGCAAATGCCGTCCATTTCTTTATAGGTCTTTGCAAGGTCATTCCCTATTTTCTGAATCTCATCAGCATACTTACTTGTTTTGCGTATTGTCTTTTCGGTTGCTGCCTTTTGAATGGTTTTGTAAAGCAATGATACCTGGCGTTCGGTTACTTTTTTATTGTGAAAGTTAATGTACCGTCTGATTATTTTAACCTCCAAAGGCATCAGGTCAACTTCATTTGGTTTACGCTTTGCTTGCTTTTTCTCTGTACTTGTTTTTTTTGATGCACTTTTGGGTGCTTTCTTTTTTGTTTTCTCAGCAACTTTGGTATTCCACAGAAACCGAAACGTAGTATCATGCCCTACACCATAAGAAAAGCCGTCTTTATCAAACTTGGCAACATTTTTTAAAAATGAATATTTGATAATCATATCAGGTTTTCCAACACTTTTCAGTGTCAAGTCCGGACTAAGGCTTTTTACCCTAACTTTCCTTTCCAATTCAATATCACCTGAGTTATTGTTTATATGCTGATAAAATAATTCTTGCCCTTCTTCCAAATAAGCTTTTAAAGAATCAATATTTTTTGGGAGAGTTCCTTTCTTTTTGGGCTGTTCTTTGGCTAAAACATCATTCAACTTTTCAATAAAAGTGTCGATATACTTTGTTATCCCTTCGCTTTTATTGTAGTATTTCAATTGCTTGTTTACAATGTTCTCAAACTCCTCTTTACCTAATTTTTCTGGTAGTTTTGCTGTTATTTTAGGGTATTCCTTCTCGATATTTGCAACTGTAATTTTCATCGTATCAATATTTTAGTTTTACTTCAATAGTTAACCTGGAGCTTTTAGTTTAATGAAAGGAGGTTGAGTAATTTTAACTTAGCTTCTGCCTCTGCTTCCATAAGTTCCAGTTCATCATCGTCCTCACCATCGGGTTGTGTATGTTTATCCGGTTCTATCTTCAAAGGGGCTTTGTTGCAATGGTCTAACACGTAATTAAGGGCTGCAAACTCCTTTACCCGTTCCATTACGCTTTTACCTTCTATTTTAAGGGAGCTTTTCTTCTTGTTTACATCGTCTAGTACATCGTAATAATGTGATTCTGATAGTATGTTGGATAGCTCTTTGCGTAATTGTTCCGCTTCTTTCTCGTAGTTCTTAATGATTTTATCAATGTCATCATTGGCAGTAAATCCCTTTCCGGTAAACAGCTTTTCGGTTTTTACAATCTTATCACGTACAAGCTTGTAACTGTCATAGGTTGATTCGCTGAAATAATCAAAACGTGCGGAAAGGCGACGTACATGCATAGCAATCTCCATATCGCTAACAGCATTACCTTTCGCTTCAAAATCTTTGCACCTGGCATGAAGTTCAAGGTCGGACTTAACCAAATCCCGTATTTTCTTGTCCTGTCTCTTTAAATACTCGTTTGATGGTGGATTGACTACATAATCATTTTGCTCTAAATTCTTTGTCCATCGGTAGAGTTCGGTTAGCAAATATTCCCGTTTTTGGTCATAATAGCCCTTGTCTTGTTTGTATGCTTTTAGTACAGGAATATTACCCG
The DNA here is from genome assembly GCA_028282785.1 of Bacteroidales bacterium. GTDB lineage: Bacteria > Bacteroidota > Bacteroidia > Bacteroidales > UBA12077 > UBA12077. The sequence goes on from JANQHE010000065.1 coordinate 71,880, forward strand.
AAACAATACCGATTTTACGTTCCAGTTCTTTGCTTTCTTTGGAGATAATGATGTTTGCTATCTCTCCGGTTTTAGTAATAAGGGCAAACTTGACTTCTTCGGGGTCGAGAGCGTCCATATCCAAAACATTGCCTCGGTCGCTCCTGTACCAAATATCATTGATTCGTGCAGTCTTTTCTTCTAATTTCTGGAAGATAAACACGTCCATACTATCCTGAACCAGTGGTAAAACGATACGCACCCATTCATAAGGATTGCCAAAACGCCATATACGCCCCTCCAATTGCCTTAATTTGGTAGGATTAAATTCAGGGTAGCAATTGTAAATTACCGTTCCCCTCTTTTGGAAGTCCATACCTTCACTAATGGCTGCTGTGCCGATAACTACTTTTACTACTCCTGCATTGAAAGCTTCTTTAATTGCATCTTTCTTTTCAGGAGAAGTGTTGCCCCCTTCAATTATCATCACTTCATCGAAAGTGCCTCTTATATCAAGTATTTCGGATTCTTTTACACCCTGCTCTTTTTGAAATTGTTTGTAATTCAGACCACGTTTAAATCCTAACTCTTTTTCAAGCCATTCTTTGATATATTTAAAGTATTCTTTACCCCTGTTGATATAGATTATCTGACCACTGCACAGCTCGCCTTTGTTTTCATGGTATTCTTTTACTGTTCTGATACATTCCAGGGTGTATTTTATCTTAGGGCTTTCTTCAACGAACTCCTTATAATCTGCCGGATGCTCCCCCATAGCTATGAATGGACTTAAAGCATTATTCAAGCTTTGCGACATAAAGCCGAAAATCATAGAAAAACTTCTATCCTGGATTGCTGCCTCAATGTTTTTTACAATATCGTTCTGAATATCCCTTTGCATTGGGGTCATTTTCAGATATGTAAGAATTTGGTCTTTGGAAGAAAGCCGTTTTATTCTGCCATCCTTCTTTTCATTTACTTTAGGAAGGTTGATTTTCTCCGGACGTTTTTCATTGTCTGCTGTACGATATATTATACTGTTGTAAATGAGGGATTGCAGTAACATACGGTTATTGAAGGCTTTCACAACCGGACGGGGTTCAATTGTTTCACGAACGGTAACAACATTTTCAATCTGTTCACGAACGTGTAGCTCGAAAAAGTCGTTGATATTCAATATCTCCCTTCGCTTCATTGTATCGTAGCTAACTAGGCTCAACATGGAGTAAACCTCAATCGGTTGGTTCTCAAATGGCGTTGCTGATAACAACATGACGTTCTTACCAAATCTGCGTTGTATGAAATTGGTAAAGAAGAATGCTTTTACACCTCTTTCCGTAGTGTTACCAATAGTAGATTTAAAGCGACTTTTCTTGTCAAGTTTATCTTTCTTGACACGGCTAAAGATGTTTTTAAAATTGTGAGCTTCGTCAATAACCAGGTAATCAAAACCTACTTTATCAAATTGTGCCAGGTTTTTCTCCAACGCATTACCAATGGTTTCAAGTATTTTCTGACCTTCTTTGACTTCTTCACGGTTGCTCTGGTCGTATGATTGGGTTAGAATAGATTTGAGTTCTTCAATAAAACTTTCAGCCACTTTCATTGAGAAACCAATATTGACCAAACCATTGTAATTAATAAGTGTAATTGATTTTTCAGGAACTTGGTTAGTGTTTATCTTGTTTAACCACTTTGAACCCAGGTTGCCCCATTCATTGAGTTTAATATCAGTACCCGTAAGGATTCCGGCATTAATCATATTACCTTTCTTATCGTACTGACCGAACATTTCCGCTTTCCACTTTTCATAAACTGCATTTGGAACACAGACTAATGCACGTTTACACTTCCCATCGTGCAGAGCTTGTGCCAGTTCCACAATTGCAGTAAGTGTTTTACCCACGCCTACATCAAAGGCAAGAATACCACTTTCAACCGCTTCCATAAATCCAACACCTTCACGCTGTACAGGCTTCATTGCCCAATGAAAGCCGTTCCAGGTTTCTGAAAGTTCACAGCCCATTGGTATGCGTGTGTAGTTTATCTCTGCATCTCCATTATACAGCTTGTTCCATTGCGCATCTAACTTTTCCTGGTATTCTTTGGTCAAAGCTTCATGTAGAAAACGGCTAAAGAGTATTTCCCCTTCGTTTTTGGCAGAGGCTTTTAAATCTTCTCTAATTTCTTTAGTAAGGTTTGCGGTTTCTTTGTCTGTGAAAGCCGTTTTTGCCCCTGCGTTTTTCATTTCCTCCTTACGCTGTTTGACATAGGATTTCATGGTGGTTGGGGTCGGGGTTTCACCCTCAATGTAATATTTGGTTATGTTGTAGGCACTGCTTTCTTTAAAATCCTCACGAGGCAGGGTATTCAGCCAAAGTATAAATGCTTCCGTAAGGGTGGCTACTTTGTCAATGATAACTCCTGAATCAGGTTTAAGCATATCCAGGGTAAAGGATTTTGCAAATCGGTAATACGGTGCAAGAAATGGTCGTTCATCAGGGTTCTCATGCATTACTGTAAGTGGTTTAGGTTTGCGACTTTCAAGTATGTCCCAATGGTCGAGATAAACACTTTCACCATATCGTTCTGTTATCTCCTTTTTGTCTTTCTTTAACTGTTCGAACTTTTCGTAAATATTACCAAACGTATAAATAGGTTCAGGTAAGAGTTCCCCGTCTATGTAAAACAAAGCTCCCAACTTAACCAGGCTATCCAATTCTTTTTGGTCTGTAATAATAACGGTTTCTCTTTCTATGTCTCTCTGAGCTACATAAATTAATTCATTATCCTGGCTACGGACAATAAGATAATCCATACCATCATATTTATGGGATTTTTTTGTGGCTGTTCCTAAAACAGAACCTTCCGGTACGGTTCGGGTATCTCTAAAGTGGTTGTCTTTAACAGTAGTTGCTTTTTTAGCTATAACCAAATCGGACTGAACTGTACCGGATTTTAAAAAGTAACTTTCCCAACCATACATAGGGATGCCTAAACGTCTGCGATGCCAAACCCAGGCTTTTATTTCTTCACGGCTGATACCTTTGTTATATTTCTTCACTACCTCTTTGAAAGGCATTACCGTCTTGGTGTTGGTTTTACCCAAGCCACGCAAACCTTTTAATTGCTGTGCAGTTTTAATTGATTGTTTTACCGATTGAGTATTCCTCTTTATTTTTCTCTCCAGTTCAATCGGTAAAGCTCCAAGTGTATCTGTTCCGCTAAGTCCTTTTATATAATCCATATCTGTATGGTTAAATTTTACATTCGTTAAGGGGCTGATAGCCTTATAATTTCAGAAGCTTTAAAAGCTTCAGCTTTGCTTCTGCCTCTGCTTCAATTATGAGTATGTCATCTTTTGTTGAATCATCCTGGTATAAAAAGGAGAACATTTGCAGCACGTCTTCTTTGGTCGCAACAATGGTAAAAGGAAATGCCCGACTTGTCGTAGGCTTTTCTTCTCCTGCTTGTTTATTTGGGTTACGCCTGAAAAACTCGCTATTGCTTGTTATGTCCTCAAAAACCTGCATCTATAATTCACTTTCTATTTGAGGTATGCACATTTCAGGGGCTTGTCCTGTGTCAATCACCATATTTATAATTTGCTTTTCTACCCATTCGTAGCCCTCTTTATCAAGCAATAGCTTGTTTACCTTTGGGCAATTGCTATCATTTACATTTTGGAGTGCATCCAGGATTAAAGCCCTTAATTCCGTTATCAGTTTGTTTGCTTTCATGTTATTTTCGTTTAAGGATGATAATGTCAGGACAAACCTTTGTTCTTGGAAATACAGGGGGCAAACGATAAGCATCCAGAAAATTGGCATAAAGTCCCAATACCCGTTTCATGGGGAGGTACTTGTTATTATTTCGCATGAAATTTTGAGACGTAATATAGATTAGTAAACCTCCTGGCTTTAGTATGAGTAAACCAAAAAGCATAAAGGCAATTTCCATTTGAGCAAACTTGACTTTGTGCATCAGGTGTCTCATTCGTCCGCTGTAATAGTTGTGGTATTGCCCGTAAGGTGGGTTAGTAATTACAAGCTCAAAAGGGTATCCGGTTAACCAGGTTATCTTGTCTTTTAGTAATTGCCCAAATACATCATTGCTATGAGGTTGTAGAAAAGCGGTTTCAAAATGAAGACCGTAAATAGTTGCTTTTGGAAAACGTAGCTCTGCAATACGCTTTCCGGTTTCATCGGGTTCAAATCCTGTTACCAAGCTTTTATCCTCGAAAGGCTCAATAATGTTTCCTGTTCCCATTGAAGGGTCTAACACCGTACCGCCAGAATAGCCATGATAAATAGCCAGATCGTGCATTATCTTACAAATCCATGAAGGGGTATAGAACTGGTGCAAGATGCCCACATCAGTCTCTTTACTTCCACCTTTGCCTGAATATTCAGATATATAGTCAATATCAGCACTTGAATAGCTTTGACCTTTTCTGTCCTTCGTTAAAATGAATTGTTCTATGGCTTTATTTTTTTGGGTCATTTCTTACATTATTGTGTGTGCCAAATAGAATAACCCTGCGAATACCTCGGCTGCCATTGTCAGCTCCAAACACCAAAGCCATTTATCGGCAAACGCACTTGCCATAAGTGCTGAAACTGCAACAATGATGGTGTATTCTAAATTATCGAAGCTGAAATAATAGCTTAAACCAAGTAGAGTGAAACCACCAATTGCCGATATATAATGAGCAATGCGAAGAAAAATATTGCGTTTAAAATCGGAAAAAACACCAACTAAAAAGATTCCAATACCACCGCCAATTATCCACCATTCAACCGATTCTTTAATAAAAAGACCGGTGATTATAATTGCCAATCCACATGTCCACATAACAATTTCAAAAACAAGCTTGAAAGGTTTCTTCAAAAAATAGTTGCTATCCGATATTGATTTGCGGATGCCATGAACCGCTATAATCGAGGTTAGATACACTACTAATGATATAAATGCCGCGAAAAGACTACCTATTACCAATGCTTTCATAATTCTTCGATTTAATCATCATCACAACCTAATCGAAGGGTAGTACCGTCCGGGTCTATATCGAAACTTGTCACTCCTGCATCGGCTAGTTTGGTTAGGAAGGAAGTAAGTAAAACCGGAATGTTCTGTAGGTTCGTGTCCCAATCAGCACCTACAGTAGCACCTTCTTCAATCCCTTCGAGCTTCGTTTCATCTGCTTCGGGATAAGTGCGTTTAGCTGTATTAGTCTCAATAGCGGTTGCCTGTTCCTCTGAAATGGTAGTGGGCTTGTTGGCTACGTTTGTCTCCCAATCTGCCCCTGCGGTTGCATTTTCTTCAATGCCTCCAAGCTTTGTCTCGTCTGCTTCGGGATAAGAACGTTTAGCTATATTTGCCTCGATAGCTGTTGCCTGTTCCTCTGAAATGGTAGTAGGTTTGTTGGCTACATTTGTTTCCCAATCAGCACCGACCGTTGCGTTTTCTTCGATACCGCCAAGCTTTGTTTCATCGGCTTCGGGATATGACCTTTTCGCTGTATTGGCTTCAATTGCCGTAGCTTGTTCTTCGCTAATTGTGGTGGGTTTGTTCTGAACATTTGTCTCCCAATCTGCTCCAACGGTTGCATTTTCTTCAATACCTTCGAGTTTGGTTTCATCAGCTTCGGGATAAGAACGTTTAGCTGTATTTGCTTCGATAGCAGTTGCCTGTTCTTCCGAAATTGTGGTAGGCTTATTGGCTACGTTTGTTTCCCAATTAGCACCATTGGTAGCATCAGCCGGAGCATGTTCAGTTTGACTGTGGTCATAAGCAATTTTTCCGTGGTCGCCTCGATGTGCATCGTTTTCAGTTTCTCCAAGTTTTAGGGGATTCCCTGTGTATATGTATGCTGAACCACTCCACCTGTATGCTTGATTATGTTCTTTTTCAAGGTATATCTTACCTGTTTCTCCATTTGCAGGAAAGTCTGCAAGTGTTGGAAATTCTAAAACATCGTCAACATAAGATGGCAACTGTTCCGATGGAATTTGCCCTCCAACTAAATCAGCTTTCAGGGCTAAATCCGGCTTATCAACAAGGTCATTGTAACTGATACCTGTTATCGAACCACTGATACTATCAGCAAAAGTTGTCCGTATCTCGATACCACCATGTTCGTTTGATGTTGGGCTTGTCCGCAAAGCTTCTTCTCCGGCAGGCTTAATATTGTTTGCATTACCAATAATGATAATACCACCTTTTAATAATCCGGCTGCTGTTCGTGGTGCATAATCAGGGTCGGATAATGTAGGATTAACCAAATTAGCTGTTGTACCCGATTCAATTACGTTGAAAATGCTACCTACATCGTTCGCTTCCATTTTGAACGAAGGCTCAATAACAACAATCCTATTCAATCCTAAATCCTTGAAAACAATATCACCTGCTGTAACATCTTCTTTTGCTTCAAAGCTGCATGACCTAACAGTAGTGGAACTATTGAAAAGCTCCAACGCACCTTTGGATGCCATGTACTGAAACTTAATGCTTTCAAAATTTACATTACTATTATTTATCAGTAAAGCATCGTCAATATCAAACACCACTTCGCTTTCAGATGTTAGAGGTTTTAGGTTGATGGTGTATGAAAAATCCCGAAACGTTACCCTCGCACCTGTATCATCCATGTATGGGGAAGATTCAAACAGTAAGTCGATGCTTGTTGCATCATCATCATTGTACTTTAAGGCTTTGGGTAAAGAATTGATTAGGGCAACAATTTTTGAAAAAGGTGTATCTTTTTCAATAATAAAGCCTTTCTTATCGGGGTCAAACTCGAAACTTGAAACCGATTGAGTTTCACTCAGGTCAAATATTCCCTGGAAAACTTTATACTCACCGAAGGGCATTCCCAGGTAAGCGTAATTACCGTTCGTTGCCCATTCTCCATTGCGTAGCGCAGGAGGTTTACTTCCTTTAAATTTTTTTATCGTTACCATATATGAATTTTTTTAAGTTTTAAATCAAAGAATAAGCCTGTTCAAATAGTTGGGGAGATACATAATTACCTCCTGTTTCAACTCTTGTCATTGACAGGATTAATAAGCGTAATGTATTTTTAGTAGGTAGTAGCTTTGCTCGTTTGCTCACATTAATATCCTTACATACCGTATCAATGTAGAGGTCTGTGTTGTTTTCAAATCGAGGGGAGTATTCTTCAATCAGTAACGGCACTGTGTTTTTGCCTTTTTTAATGTCATGTATTAAATCTTTAATCATTGCCCTGACACCATATACGGGAGCGATAAACATCTCGAAACGCCTGTCATTATTTTGATGACGCGGTAGCTTACCTTTCCACTCAATTTTAGTATAAACCAGGTTTCCGGGATTGTTATTTCGTATGGCGCGCGGAGCATTGGACAGGTAGGTATTTCCACCGTTCCAGTTTTGAAAGTTTGGAGGTAATTGATTAGTGTTAGTGGTTAGAAAATTAGAACCACGTTGGGGCGGAAATTGACCACGTTTACGCCTATTTCGTCTGCGAATCAGTAATACTGTGGTAATAACCGCCCCTGTGGTTAACACCCCTCCCGAAATGAGTAATATCTTCTTCTGTTTCGTATCCATAGCTATAATTGTATTTAGAGGGGTATGCCCCAACTGTCAAACTTGGGTTTGATTATTGCTATTTCTTTTTCTTTAAGGTCACCTCGTAACCAACCGATTAAGTTTAACTTCTGACCAAACCAGGGGTCACGAGCACCCCATAAGTATTTCTTCATACCAAAAGCTCTAATCACAAGCAACATATCGTCCTTTGTATTCACTTTATCAATCGTACTGTAAATGGCTTTCTCGTCCGTACCAAAATTCATCATTGCACCATACAGCGTATTGGCAAATAAGGCTGCATCAGAGGGAGATATGGTTAGCTTATCTGCTTCAATAACCATTTGGTCAAGGGATGGTGCATTGCCAGCCGATGAACCGTCATGGTTCTTTTTCTTCTTAATTGCCCTGCGGATAAGAAGAACTCCCACGCCAATGGCAACAACAGGAACTCCAACCTTTATACCCGTTGTTATTAATGCTGCTTTGCTTGCTTTATCTAGTTTCACTTTGCTTTTTAGCGAATTGGTAATTGCATACTTGCTATATAAATTTCAATGCAGTCTTTACTATTTTTGGATTCTTGGCGACCTTTTCTAAAAGGCGAATCATATCCTCCTTATCCACGACATTAACTGCATTCTGTAAGAGATTACCGACCTTTTGTACTGTGTCGGTGGTTTCCGCTTCGATTGTTATGCCTACTTTAAATTTTCTCATAATCGCATATTTATTGTTGTTCTAAATCGTCATTATCAGGTTCGGGAACGCCTTGTATGGCTTGATTTAAGTATTGCAAGGTTTTGTTAATGAGTTCCGCCTTATCAAGGCATAGCCCTACGATGTTGGCGATTTTCGCAACATCGGGTAAATCCCATGTCATAAGAGCATCAGAAAGGTTTTTAATAATGGCAGCTTTCTTTTTGTCTTCGGGTGTGTTGGCAGCTCCCATGTCGGTTATCTCAACGTTGCTTTCAGGAATTTGAGTTGTTTCTTCAGAATCATCTTCATCAACCACTCCTAAAGCTCCTTTTAGTTCCTCCGGAGTAAGACCTAAAAGTTCGGCAGTTTTAGGGCTATTGCTTAACAAACGTCCACCTATACCGGATATAACACCAACTGCCACACGCTTCATTAATTCATTTGGGGCGTACCCTGCAAGGCGGTTTTCAAGGTCTGCCTTTTCGTTTTTTAATTCTTTGTTCTCCTTGTAATAGCGGTCTTTCTCTGCTCTCAACTCGGCATTTTCAGTACGTAACCTTTCGTGCTTTTCTTCCAGGTTATTGAAGCGTGTCTCGAACTTAAAGTCGTCCAGTTGCTTTTGATAGCTGATTCTTTCGACTTCTTTGTTGTTGCCAGATAAAGCATTAAAAAGTCCAAAGAGAGATTCAACCTTACCTTTAGCGTGTTCATTATCTCCGGTTATTAACCCCAACAAGCCGTCAATGTCTCCTAATCCGTTGTTATTTTGAATTTGACGTTTCTCAACTTCTTCTGCTACAATGGCTTCAATTTCTGCCTTTTCCATAGGTTGTTTAGGTGGGTTCATTAATCCACTTACATTGATATTGTAATTGTTCAGGTGCTTTGCATTATGGCTCTTACCGCCAAACACATCGACACGTAATGTACCGTGAGCTTGCTTTGCTTTCTCAATAGCCATTTCAATGTCGTTGTTAAATTTTTCTACTCCGGCAGTCCTAGAGGTTAGCGCCGTTTCCTGACCTCCTGTAATAAGGTATATTTCATAAGCGTAGGGATATTGTTGTTCATCCTCGGAACGCTGAATGAAATTGTGTATTGTTTGTATTTGCTCTCGATAATCTAGCATAGCTTAACTAATTTCTGTGAGGGATTATTTTTACAAATTCAAGTCTGTATGGCTTGAAAGTTTCTGCTATGGTTTCAATGTCTATATAGTCCGTAAAGACACGGAATCGAAACTCATCCATAAAGTCGTATTCGCTTGGCGTTGCGGTAAACACATTGTCGCTGCTAATCATTTCAATCTCATCAATTGTATCTGGCAGAGACTTGGTGTTTAAAATCCACATATCGTTGTGCAAGTCTATGTTGTGCTTTGCGGAAGTAACCGTAATAATTACAGGCTTCAATTGGTAGCTATCAATGGTTTGAAGTCCATCAATACGGTCTTTAGCAATGGTGTGTAAGAGTTCACTCGTATTCATCATAACTCAACCCCCTGTTCTTTTGGTTTTACCTCTGCTAAAGGCTCTTTGAAATCCTCGTATTGTAAATAAATGCGTATGTTAAGAGGTTCAGAACCGCTTTTCATGTTGCTTTTATAAACCGTATGTATGCTGCTGTTCACGTCCAGGGGTTCGCTGAACGGTATTATTTCTTTAGATAGGTGCTTTATCTTTCTGTTGGCAGTAAGAATAAAATCACGGAATAAAAAACTATTTCCGTTAACCAGGAGGCTCAAACTACCGCATTCGTAAGGGGCTTGACGTTGATATTTTTGGACAGGACGGGTAAACAGGTTGCCCTTATTCTGGTATATAAACGAAAGTGTTTCACTTGCAATGAGCTCGGTGTAATCAAGGTTGCTTAGTGCTTGTCCCTTTTCAAAAATGCCAACGGTAGCAAACAGATAATGAGCAAGCCCCTGTAGTTCGGCTTCTTCATACGCTTTTTTGTCATTTTGCAATTGCTCAAATTGCCCGTCATAGTCTTGCATTATGGAATTACCATAAGTGCTAACGTTTCTTGATATGGTAGAATAAGATTCGCTATGTCCGTTGTCTTTTAGCTTGTAATATACCTGAACTGAAACACGGTATAATCCGTAACTTCTGGATGATGGATTGAAAAGGTAATCTATGTAATAGGTTGGTATATCTGTTTCAGGGTCTACTCCGTACTCACCATAACTGTCTGTAATAAATTGTAAAAAGGAGGTTCTGAATGTTTCCTTCAAGTCTGCAAAGTGTTGTTCCCAGTCAATTTCTTCCTGGTCGCTTCCTCCTGTAATCAGTTCCGAAAGATTGTTACTAAAGGTAGTCTGTTGCTCACTTGTAAGAATTGGGTATTTAATACCATCTCTAAATACGCTAACTATTTCGGGCAGAATATCGGTTTCAAAAAAAGCTTTACTTTCTTCTTCTGTTGGGCGTGTCCGCATATATGAATAGAAAAGGTTTGCTATGCTATCGGATGCCAAAAGCCTTTTTATTAAGCCCTGTGGAAATGCAAGCGGCTTTGTGCTGTTTATTGCTTCCGCTTCTTTCTTAACGGTCGTAATGACTACTACCCCTGTGATAAGCTTGCATGATGCAGGTAGTATGTCTTGTTCGTTCAAATGCTCATTATTGGCTGATAATTTCTTAATGACGAAGTATCGCTTCATTTCGGGAGTAATTTGAGGTTACTTACTTCTTTTTGTTCTGCACAGCAAGCAGATATACACGTACAAAGTAGGTATCATCAACTGCCAGGTTCTCACTATCATCTTTGTAGATTATCCTTACCGGAGAATTTTTTGCTTTCTCATCAACGGGAAATGTTACATCGGGAATGCTTATATCGCTGTCATGATGTGCAATTGCTACTTCTGTGTCATCAGGAATAACCTCTACATCGTCAATCCACATACGAAATGTTGCACCTGGTAAAGCATCAAAGTTTGAAAGGCGTAAAAAGAAACCTGTAATACGGTCATGCTCTGTTTTTGTGTTGCCATTAAACTCGAATGTTTCGCCCTTTTTTACTTCAAATTTGATTACTTGAAGCTTTCGTACTTTGCTATCTTGATTTTCCATGTTTGTATTTGATTATGAAGAAAAAAGGGGAGAAGTAAACCAAGTAAACCAAAAGTAAACCTGAAGTAAACCGCCCCCTCGAACGATTATGACATATCCAAAAAGCCTATGCTTTTTCTGTGATTGTGCCTAGCAGGGTAACTTTGACCGCAGGGTTGTGAATATCATCACCCATTACTGCTTTTGGCATGTTCAACTTCGGTGTAATGTCCATCGAAGGCTTTAACCACTTTGGATTGGAAAGTTTGTACTGGAACTTTCGCTTAGTGGTATCTGTATCGTCAAATACCGCACATGAGATTTCAGGTATAATTACCTTCGTTCCCAGGGTCATTTCAAACGTTCCGTTGATAATTTGCGGTGGAAGTGCAAACTGACCGAATGCAAAGTCGGAAGGGTCGCTGTCATCTTCATCAGCTCCGTGTGCATACTCCAGAACCACATCAGTTAATAAGAAGTACTTACCGCTATCCAACTGAGCACGGTTCAGGTTGGTGCGTCCAGCTTTTTTGTCATCGCTTGCTTCCATTAAATCAATATCGGACTTGTCTTTAATGGATTTAACGGTATAGATAGCGGTATCTACGGTTTGCATTCGTGCCTCTTTTAAGGCTTTTTGAATTTCAGGTGGTAGCTGTTGTCTACGAAGTTCAAACTGCCCTTTGGAGGTTAGGTTTTTAGTTAAGCCTGTTTTTACAGCCGTACTTTTTGCACCTGCATTGTATGACCTGCGCACGGCACGTCTGCGATGGCTACGTCTGCGCCCTCTGCGCCCTCTACGTCTTTTCCAACGTCTTGAACGTCCAAGCTCTCCAATGCCTTCCGTTGTATCGTCCTGGTCTTCTTCTTTCTCCAGAGATTCTTCTTCTCTATCAAGAATCGCTTCTTCTAAACCCTCAATATCTTCCATTGATGGGTACAAATCGTTTTGCTCATTAATATCTGCCATAAGAATTTGTTTTTCGGCTCAATAGCCTGTTATTAAAATTGAATTGATTGTTAATTTCCGTGAATCAGGATGCCATCATATCCCCTGCGAACACGTCATAGTCCATGCTATCGGGGTCTATGTCCTTAATTTTTCCTACAGGTTCATCATCATCGTGGTAATCAGCTTTACCGATTGGCTCATCGCTCATGCTAAAATCATTTGCAGCGTTACCCACAGGCTCGTCACTCATAGAAAAATCGGTTGCTGCACCTGTAATAGAAGCCTGTATTTCACGCTCGATGTCGAGGTCGGCTGCGGGCAACGCCTGAGTTATAGGATTCAAAGCTTGCAACTCAACAACTTCATCGTCTGCGGATTCTTCATCACCAATAATGCCCTCTAAACCTTGCAGGATAGTTTTACCTGTGGCTTTCTTAATGATGGATTCGACACCTGCTCCTGCTGCACCTACCAAGCCTAACTTGACATATTCGTTTTTGGTAAACTGAGTGCCGATAAGCCCGCCCATTGTAACGACTGCCGGAACAATGTAGGTTTTCATGTCATTGCCTAATAAACCGCTTACGGTCTGGCTTTTTTCTAACTTTTTCAAAGCGTATTTACCAACTGCAAACCCTGCTACGGCAGCAATGGGCTTGCCTATATTGTTGGTAGCTTTCATAAAGTCAATTTTGGTAGCTGTATTACTACCTCCTGACGTTGATTTTTTAACTGCCATGTTTCTAATTTTTAATTAATGTTTTAATTGAATTATTGAAGTGCTATGCTTCCTAATGATTTCTTTTCGGGAGTTTTTTTCGGCTTCGATTTGCCCTTTGGCTCATCTTTTTCTTCATCGTCCTTATTGCGGAAAATGAAATATGCACCTGTACCAAGAAGTGCCAACGCACCTACTCCAATAGCGACTTTTGCACCTTTACTCAACTTCTTTTTGTCTGTTGTATTCGGGTTAGCTGTACCTGGGGTTATTGTGGTTGCTGGTGTTGTAGCTTGTGGCGTAAAACTGGCTGACTTTAAACGTGCCTGTTGTGGGAGAATACTGTTTGTTTGGGGGAGTATATTATTACCGGAAGGTGTAAAAGCCTGTGTATTGGTTGCCTGTTGATTAGTAAACTGTGATACAGCCGGAGTTGTAGGGGCAGCATTCGATTTTGCTTGCTTTTTTGCCTGCCTTTTTGCTTTCATTTTGGAAAACAGATTTTTAACTGGCTTTAACCAACTTCCAATCTTTGCTAATACTCCACTGGCAGCACTAACCGAAGCTGCGGTAGCTGCTGCACCTAAATTTCCCAATTCGGCTAGTTCACCAACCGATTCTAATGCTTGTAGCTCACCTAACAAGCCTTCCATACCCTTTAATGAAAAGTCTGAGCTTTTTTGTTTTGCTCCTTTTAATATTGCTTTTCGGAGGTTGGATTCTTTACCTTGCAAACCCTTAAAGAGTTTCTTAATTTTCCCATGTACCTTTTTTAATTTGGCATGTTGGGCAGGATCTATATTATACTTGCTTGCAAGATTGTCAGGTAAATAGGCGTATTGCAGCTTCTTGGAAATTTTGAACATATTAAGGCGTAGGGCTGCTAGTAATCCCCCTCTTATTGCAATTGATAAAGGATTGAACCTTACTATTGCTTTTACTACCTTTTTAGCAACTTTTTTGATTTTTCCTCCTACACGTTTAATTGCTTTGAAAAATCGTCCCCTACGCCTTTTTCTTCTCCTTCTTCGTCCCAAGCCGTCCATTTCATCATCTAGTTCATCCAGTTCTGCTAATCCTTGTATGGCTTCGGAATCATATTTTATTAATCCTTTTTCTGCTAGTGTTTCTTCAATATCAGCAAGTTTGTCCAATACAGCATCACGTTGGGGTGTGTTCCAATACTTGATAGCCTGGTCAAGCATACTGATAAATTGGTCAGGGTTCTGAATGTGAGCCATTTTGTCCTTGTTATCCTTATTCTTTGTAAGGAAATTGCGAGTGCGGACTAAATAGCGGTAAGTGGTATCGTCAGCATTTCCCAAGCCGTTTATGGCATCTTCAAAGTCAACGCCTGAAACTATGGCTATCAGTTCTTCGTGGTTGATTTGAGCCTGGTGTCCCCCTGACAAATCAATACCTGATAAAATAGAAATAGGTAAGCCTAATGCACTTTCACCAGTTAACCCGTCAATGCCTCTAAGCCCTGCAATTTGTAATGGCGACATATCGAAATTAGACTTCTCAAAACTGTATGGTTTCTGATAATCGAACTTTGAAAGTACAGGGTCGATAACTATCTCATCCTCTGAATCGCCAATAGCAGGAACTACCACATAGATATGCTGAAAGTTCTTTTTGCCATCATATTTGGTAATGCGGAGCTTGAAAGGAATCCCTAAGTTTTTTAGGAGTGAACCCACGAAAATGCTGTAATCATCGCAATCAATCCCTGCGGACTTTATGCCCTTTTGCTTGAACTTGATTTGTCCGTCGAGCCAACTTCTTGCAGGGGTGCGAAGCTGCTCAGTTGCGCTATCGTCTTTGTGATATTGTAAATAGGTGTATGAAAAGTTGAAGATGTTACGGCAAGTGTCTTTAAGTGTATCGCCTTTAAGTATCTGCGCCAATTCCTCTACCTCACGATAATGTGAGCCAATTAATTCAATACAGGTTTCAACGGTTTCAATTACGTTGCCATTTTTCAAAAACACGTCTTGCCCGTTTGCCTTCTTTATAAGGTGATTAAACTTCTTTCCGTTTTGTGTATTGCGTTGACCGGAAACGATACCTAATTCGCCTAGTGCTGCTAATCCTTCCATATTATCATCAGTTAATGATTGTGTAGTTGTAATTGTCTCGCCATTGATGCTGATTGTCAGCGTGAAAGTCATATCCTTCTTTAACTGCTCTGTGTTGGAGAGTGCAGAAAGCGTTAAGCCTTTGCCCATAAGATTCATGTAGGGTACATCAAAAGTTATCTCCGGCTCTGCTTGTTTGCCTGCTTCTATGGTAAGACCTTTAATATCGGGAGTGGAATAAGCTACTGCCGAACCTTTGTAATTTGCTACTACCTGGTTTATGGCGATGGTGATAGGTGCTTTGGTGGGATTGTAACATCGAAGTTTTACTGCAAACTGAACTTCTTGTAAATTCATCTTGTGAATGCGGAAACCTAACAAGGCAAAGTTCATTTTTGCTCCGGCTAAGAGTTTCTTACCTTTTTTAATGAGATAGAAGCCTCCAACTCCTATTGTTACCACTGCTAAAGTGCCTAGAATTTTTTTTGTGCTTGCTTCCATAATGGAAACAAACTTATTGTAGGTTTACTGTGTAGATGTGACCGTTTGTGGCTAGTTGTTACTAGTTGAGCCTAATTGTGGAGATTTGTTGGCGGATGGGTACAAAAAAAGTCGGTGGTGTGCCGACTTTGGGGAAAATTTATTGAAAGTTTAATCATCAAATAATTTTCTATAAATATCGGTTACCTCACCTTTAATAGTTTCAATTGTAATTTCATGTTTCCAATTTTCTTGATTTGAAATAACTTTCCGATAATCCTTGAGTGCTTTCTCGAATGAACTAGAAACTCCTTCTATCTCTGCTACTTTTTGCAGACATTTTATAGTTGGTGGTATATGAAATCCCATAAAAGGATGTGGTAATTTATGTAATGTTTTCTTAGCATCAGATTCTGTCTTATTACCTTTTATACATGACTCAATATAATTGCTTATGATTGAGTAACAAAATTTTAATTCTTTCATTTTATCGTATGAATCAAGCATAATTTTAACTGCTTCATAATATTTCCAATCACAAAATGTTTTGTTAAAAAAGTATTTAAGCAATCCAATATCACTCTCAATTTTTTCTTTTTCAGATTTAGCGTTTAAAGTTTCTTTAATTGATGAATTATCAAAATCTATTAAAACTACATGAAAACTGTTCTTGCTTGGGTGTTGTTCAGGAAATATCATAATGTTACCATCATGGCAATCTCCATGTCCAATATTTTGACTATGACAAAAGTTTAAAACATTAAGAAGAGATTCGAAATAACTTAACCCAAAGTCATTTAAAACATCTTGATAGTTTTCATTTTTTTCCAATTCATCAAATTTCTTAAGGATTGACTTTAGAGTTTTACCAGGAATGAACCGTTGCACTACTGCTTTACAGTTTTTCGAAAGAACTTCTGAATAAAAACTCTCTATAGTTGATGTTGGTGCTATTTGATTATGAATAATTGAAGATGTAATATGCCAACCTCGTTCCGAGCCTTTCGGCGCAATTCCATCAAAAAATATTTTAATCGCTACGTTAATATTTCTATCAATATCAAATCCTTTAAATACACATGCATAACAACCTTCTCCTAGAGCATCATTGGAGAGAAGTTTATATTTCTTAGAATACTTGTTGAAGAATTCCTCTTTTAATTGTTGGATTAAAATTTTATCTGTTGTCATTCTTTTCAATATTTTTTAATCTGCATTCACCTGTTTGTTTTCTAACCTCTCAATATAGCAGATTAAATTGGAGCTAACTTTTTCAAAAACCCGAACTAAATAAGGGCTAACAGAAACAAAGGTCAAATCTTGTGATAAAGGATAACCATGATAATGATTTAAGTGAGAGATTATATTACTTTTTTCATCAGAATTGAGGACATCAAACGGATTGGTGTTTGAATAATTATGAAAGTTTGAAAGGTGTATAAATGCACATCCCAAATCATAAACAGATTTTGTCCAGCCCCACAGGTTAGCAGATAAATCTACCATTTTTTTATCTGTGATAATTTTGTTCTGAGAATCTCTCCATCGTTCTCCATTAATTGTTTGATTCATTAATGTTTGTCTTTGACTTAAATCTGTTTCTAATAGATAAACACATCTCACCAAAGAATCCAATTCCTGTCTTAATATTGACATAACTTGCCCGAACAATCTTTGTTGAGATAGTAGCTCTACAGCCTTTTGGTTTTCAGTTGAGCGAGCTTTTATTGTATTGCAGAATTCCTGTGTTATTGACATATGGTTTAATTGAAAGTAAATTGCTATTTTTTTAATATCCTGAAATATCTTTTCATTTTTGTAAAAACGTCTGACATATCAACCGATGTTGTAATATTAGTAACAGTTCCACCATGTGCGATATCGTTCCTCAAATCGTAGTAACTGATTATTTGATTGTAATCCGACCGTCCTCTTTCAGTTAACAAAGCAACTCTTTTTTTAAAATACAACTTATCTCTTTCTGTAATATCCCATATTGCTCTTGTCTTCCAATGAGAGATACTTGATTGTTTGCCTGTTATTAAATCAATAGAATTTGTTTTTATATGTTCTTCTAACCGGGTAAAAAGAAATAAAAAATATGCATGGTCATTTAATTCACGCTTCCTTTTCCAGTAATCCTCTTTTTTATTAAAACCTTTGGAGTGGGCTTCAAATTCCTTTACGGCATATTGATTATCAATTTCAAAATATTGCTTTTCAAGTTCTTGTAATATACTCATATTGCTAGCAATTTTAGAAATGATTCTTGTGTTAATTCAATGCCCTTTTTAATGTCGGTTTCAGTAAAAAGTTGCCATTGTGGTGTTTCAAACCTTTCTGCTTTATCTACCAAGATATAGTTCCTTTTAGCAGTTAATAAGTCAACTCTGCCATTCGCTCCTAGTGTCCATAACCCGAATGGTTTTAAAGCCATGATGACTTTATTATTTCTTATTACATCTATGGAGTTAATTTCTCTCGGTGAAACCCCAAATCCCTCCATCATTTTCTCGTACATCTTAATTTTTCTGGATGGTTTAACCGATAAATTAGAATCTTCTTGTACCCAATTGGTAATGTTTCCAATTAGTTCGTTAATTCTGTTCTCCCAATTATCTACCCTGCGTGCGATATAATTGGTATCCATATATTCAACGCTAAGAGAATCATTTTCTCCAAAAGATAAGTTATTGAGAATAATCTCAGCTTTCCAATTATTGCATTTGTTCAAATTATGTACTACTGATTGACCTGTAATTCGGAATGTTTGATTTACTTCTAAAATGGGTTGTTTACTATATGGTGAGATGAAAGCTCCAAAAGACAAGGGATTTTGTTCAGAATAGATTTCTTCATTATCAGCATTAAATGCAGTAATCTTAATTATTAGGTTTGTACTGAAAATCTTATTTACCCAATTCTTGTTACTTGAAACAAGTGAAATTCTAATAATATTTATTACAGGCTTGACAGAGTATTTAATAATATTCAAGGTCTTACCTTTATTAAACTCTAGGGTTTTATTCATTTTTTATCTTTTTGAATTTTAAGAAAATCCCGTTGACATCTATTAAAGCATTAAAATTCTAAAGGAAATTCTTACACCCTAATATGTCAATTACTAACAAATGTACAAAAATGAAAGCCAAAGAATTAATTAAAATACGTCTAATTAAAGTCCATCCAAAAAATCCACTAAATCACTAAACAAGCCTTTCTTAAAGGTTGAATCGGTGGTTTGGATTTTATGTCGCAAGTAATTCTGTGGTACTTGTTTCTTGATTAGCACCTTTGCCAACTTACCCAGCTCGCTTAATAATTCACTTTCGGCAGATGGTGTTTGGGGGGGCGAGCTTACTACATTGCGGTTTTCCTGTATTTGTAGTAATGCAGATTTATATTCTTCCTGTAGTTTTTGGAACTCCTGTGCAGTTCCACCTTTGTCGGGGTGTAATTGCTTTGCTAATGTTCGGTAGTGTTGTTTGGCTTGCTCTACATCGTTTATATTATTGAAATACTTCATAATTGTTCAAATTCTTCGAGTGTTATACAAAAATGTTCCAGAATTAATTTTAATTGTTGCTGATTGTAATAGTGTCGCTTGGTATATCCTGCCTGTGATATTTTCTCTTTTAAGTCAGGGCAAATGTCAATTTCTCGCCTAAGTTGCTGCAAGGCTGCTCGAATTGATATACTATCGGGGTATAGCTTTTTAACCAACTCTTGTTTTAATATTGTTCTGCGTATAATCATAGTGTTGGATTTAGGTGAAAAAATGGAATGAAAAGCCCTTGAAACATTGAAAAAAGCCGTCTAATAGAATACTTTCTAAGTGCTTTTGACCGCTTTTGATTGCTTTTGAGGATATAGAGGTTGCTTTTGAATACTTTGCGAGTATTTTTTAAGTGCTTTTTGGAATATAGCTGATTTTGAAGAGTACTTTTTGAGAAGTTTTGCTGAATTGGGTATAATTTTAGACAACGTAAGGGTGTATAAGCATTTTTTAATTGTGTATTTGAGCAGTACGTATAAAATAATGGCAAATATTGAAAGGAGAGTGTATTACGGAGAGAATACCAGAGTATTACCCATGTATTTTTGGTCGAATTTGCAGAAAAACAAGCATGGTTAAACACGAAAAGCCCCAATAAGAGGCTCATTTTTAGAAGATTTGTATGTAATACAGGCATAATTATAAAAATTATACCCTTGATAATTAGCTCCTTAAAAATACAAAAAACGAAACAGTTTTCTAGCATTTTCGTAAAGTTAAATAGAATGCATTCCCAATCATTGGGAATTTTAAAAATATTTTGTATCTTTGTATTAAATATTTAGACAATGATAGAATTACCGAATACCGAAGATAACGTAAAGCTTGTTCAAGATTTTATATACGAGACCAGGAAAAGAATTGCAGATGGAACGGATATAACTTTCACGAAAAAAGCAAAAGACGAACTGGATGAGTTAATGTTGGAGTATGATATTACTGAGGAAGATATTGAATATACAATACTAAACCTTACCCCTGAGAATTATTACAGGGGAATTGACCCTTCCGGAGAGGCAGATTTTAATGTTTGTGCATTTCGTGCTTTGGTTGGTAAAGATAAAGTTGAGATATATTTAAAATACGGACTTGAAGAAGAAGGTTTGCAGATACTAGTTTTTTCTAATCACATTCCTGATTTTGAAATGAATCAGCCATTTAAAAATTAGAATTATGGAATCAAAAAAAGTTTTTACAAGGAAAAATAAGCCTACTGATGAACTTCATGAAACTGTAATTAAGAATTACAAAGGCTTAGAATTATCATACAAGGAAGTGTACTACTTGGATTATGAAGTAGATGAAAATACTGGTATGATTAATAAGGATAAGGAAGTAAAGCACTACACTAAAAATCAAATGAGCCGTAATTTGAAGGCTTTGAAAAGTGCATATTTAATAGCTAAAGGTGCTGCTGCTCCTGACGAAATAATCAATTTTCGTACGAGGTATCACATTGCTGCATCTACTTTAAGTGTCGTGCTTGGATTTAGTAAAAACACTATATCTAATATTGAGAATGAAGGTGTAACCTCATTAGCAAGCGGTAGATTGATAAAAATGTGCTTGAACAACCTGGATATGATGTCTTATTATGTTAAAATCTGTGATGCTATTGACAACAACAAGAAAGCTGAACTTTCTGAAAAATTGATGCAACAAAGAATGTAAAGATTCTTAACTAGAAGATAATCGCACAATATGTACTAAATCAAAGTGGGTATATCTCTTGTGGTAGATATAATTATCAACCTCTTTTAATAAGCTTTGAAAAGCTTCATCCTGGATATACTCATCCCAACCATTTTCAGAAGTGTTTATTTGATAGTCTGTTTTTAAGTAAACTCTTTCTTCATACGCTTCTTCCTGATTATCTCCTGAAATTGCATTTATAGATTTTCCTCGATATGCAATTAGGTACGCACAAGACAAATTCCTTATTTCATCAGTAATCGAGTTAATCAGAGAATAAGAATTATTTAGTTGCTCTTTTAAGCGTTCTATTTCTTGTGTTACTTCATTATTCAGTGAATCAAGCACTTTGTTTTTAAGGGAATGTAGTTGTAGCTCGGTAAAGATTTTATTTTCTCTTAACGGTTTTAATTACTCCTGTAACGATTCTATTTTTTCTATTCTTTCCTTGCCTGTCATAGTTTTGCGTTTGTTTCTTTTTCCAGTTTTTCTAAATGTTCCTTGCAGATCTGCTCAGTAAACTTCATAAGCTTTTTCGCTTCGCTTTGCCAGTATTCTAATTGGGTTTCGGTTACTGTGTATGTATCATCATATCTTGCACGGAGATAGGCTTCATCAAGGAATTTGTAATCCTTTTTCTGTTCCTCTGTTTTAACAGGAAAGAAGGTGAATATTTCCGGAGTAATTTTTTCAATTCGTCCTCGTAATATCTCCAACCTGTGTTCTTTGGGTGCATAGCGGTTAAATACAAGCTCAATGGTTTTGTAGCAGTTTTCTACGCATTGCTGCAATTCAAAAGCTGCTTTCTTGAAAAATGCTTTATTTTCTTTGCCCCACTCAATGTTACCCAAGGCATTTCGGTAATTTACATAAGCCATTTCAAACCATGTTTTAAAATACTTTGAAGAAATCTCTAATTGCCGTTCAGGAGTAAGGTCTTCGGGTTCGGGAAGTTCTGCATTGTCTTTTTTGTATAGAATAATGCCGTCACGTCTTATGTCGGCATAGAAATAGTAGTTTTCCTTGAATTTCTTACTTACTTTTTCATACGTTTCTACTTCACAACTAACTTTACGTTCAATATCGTGAAATAAGGCATCTAACAAAAACTTTATCCGTTTAAGCGATTTTTCGTTTTTAGAAGAAGTAATTACCAATATATCGTAATCACTCATTTTGCCATCATAATTCCTTACCTGTTCACCTCTGGCAAAAGAACCGTACAGGATAATCATTGCAACCGAACCGGAATTTTTAACCCTTTCAGTTATTATCTGTAGCTCGTGCTTTTCTTTAGGTGAAAAATTATCTTCTATGTCCTTGAATGTATGCAAAATTTAACTTTCTATTATTTGACTGGTATCTTCAGTTATATTACGCTTTATGAGGTTTAACTCATACTGTTTGTTCTTAAATAAATGTTTAACGGTTGTTTTCAATAATAGTATGTTTTGTTATAGTTATGTCATAAAGATACAAATTTATTATAGCTATTTTGCACATCATTAATTCAAATAGACATCTTAAAATTAATTTGTATCAACTAAAAATTAATTACTACACTTCATTTAATGTAAAGGTTAATTCTCATGATACAACCAATTTTTAAACCTATTACCGTTCTTCTCTTTTCGTTTAAAATTATTTTTATTAAAATACAATTTGTATGATATAGACGGTATGATAGGAAATAAACTGACCTGATATAAATCCAATGGTTTGTAGTTGTCGTTATAGATTGGGTCGATTCGGAATTCATCAGTTGCATTATCGTTGTAATAGTACATATTGGGATTTTGCCTGTTGTAAACATTGTAAACAGAAAAACTCCATACCGCTTTTAATTTACGTTTTTTAGTTGTTGTTGTGTAATTTAAGCCGATATCAAGCCTATGGTAACCTTTCATTTTACCGCTATTTCGTTCTCCGTAAATCAGGGCTTCGTGATAGGCTGCATTACCGTTTTCGTCAATATCATTAGGGGATATTGTTACTTTTCGTCCTACCGCCGGAGTGTAGGGCAAACCTGTTTGATAAACCCAAACTGCATTAAAGTCCCATTTGCCGGTTATTTTTCGATTAACCATTAACGAAATACTGTGCGGGCGGTGATATTCATAAAAATATTCTTTCCCTTTATTGATATTATCAAACTGCCGTGTGGTCTGACTCCAATTATACCCGATAGAGCCTGTCCAGCTTCCATAGTTTTTCTTCATAAAAAATTCTATGCCGTAAGATGTTCCTTCTCCCCCTGTTTCTACTACTGATTGCCAGTCCCTATTTTCTTTTAAGTTGATATAACCCTCTTTATATGTCGCCAGGTTATTCATTTGTTTGTAATACATTCCTGTTTCAACACTAAACATATTGTTTATAAAATTAGCTAACCAAGCCATAGATGCCTGCTTTGATGATGATGGTGGGATATGCTCCGTAGCCGGAACCCAAACCTCGGTAGCCATAATATTATTGCCCGATGCAAACAATAGGTGAGAATTTTGGCTCACATGCATATAAGTTAGGTTAAGTTTATGATGAGCGTGCAAACCGATAGTCATATTTAACCTTGGTTCAAAACACACAGTTGAGAACTTCTCAATACTATAATAAACAGTGCGTAAACCGACATTTAGCTTGATGTTTCTTAAGGGCCTAATCTTATTGTCGATAAATATAGAAGATTGAGTAGAATTTACAGAGCTTTGGCTGTAAGAACTAAAAACCCCTGTTTGTTCAAGTTTGTAAGGTGTATGGTTAAGAATTGATGATTGTAAACCAAATTTTGCCGACCAATTATACAATATGTTATAGTTCCATGCTGTCCGTATGGAAAAATCCTGGACTGATGAAGTGAAAATATTTACATAATCAGATTCTTGTGTTGCTTTGAGTGATTGTTTGTCTTTAAGTCGGTACCGGGTATATGATATGCCACTTTCACCAAACAGTTTTGCTGATGCCACATGATTCCATCCAGTTGAAAAAAGCCAGTTTCCCCATACATTTTTTAGTCGGCTTTTTCCTTCTGAGCCATTTTTGTTCCACGCATTAAAATAGTCGTCTCCCTGGTACAAATTAAAAAACAGCTTATTGCGATTATTTATTTTCCATGAAACCTTAGCGTTTATATCGTGAAAACCGTATGCTACCTTAGAGTCATTTCCTTCAATAAGTGAACTTCCAAGATAGAGGAGTGCATCAAAAAGTGTTTTACGCCCTGTAAAAATATAGGAAGCTTTTTTACCCAAACGCCCTTCTAAGGATAAATTGGCATCGGTAATACCAATTCCAAAAGAGCCTTTAAATTGCGATGTGTCGCCACTGCGTTGTGCTATGTTAACAATAGATGAAAGTTTATCTCCATATTGGGCAGGAAACCCGCTTTTTATAATAGATATATCATTTATCATGTCAGGATTAAAAACAGACATAAAACCACCTAAATGATTTACATAGATAAGTGGCGTGTTGTCTAAAAGGTACATGTTTTGCCCTGGGCTCCCTCCCCTTACAATGAGCATACTTGAAGCTTCACTTTGCGTTTGAATACCGGGAAGCAACTGCATAGCTTTTAGCACATCGGGCGACCCACCAAGTGAAGGAATACGTTTAATCTCTTTTACACTAAGTTTTGCGGTATTAAAGGGTATGTACCTGGGAGCTTTAACAACAACTTCGTCAAGTTTAACCCCTTTTTTAAGAAATACATCAAAAATGGTGTCGTTATGTGCGGCCAGTGATAGGCTTAGCTCTTTGTAACCAATGTATGAAAAACGGATAACACATTTCTTTTTACAAGAAATAGAAAAATGGCCATGCGCATCGGTAATTGTGCCATCACTTGTTTCGGAATTCACTACTGAAGCCCCTATTAATACCTCACCGGTTTCAGCATCTTTTACAAAGCCGGAAAATGTTACTTGCCCATAAGTAAATGCACAAACCTGACATAAAAACAGGGCGAGTATTTTAAGCTTTAACATCAAGGTTGCCTTTTTGTATTGTCGATAAGCATATCAGAGAAAACACAAGAATATCCTGCAAATATTCCGTAGCCGTTGGTTACATTATTGTATAAGTTATAGGGTACAACAGAACCTGTACCAAAATCAGGGTATCTACCCAATTCATAAAGCTCTATACTTTTTAAGTATTTATAAGCACTTTGGCTCAAAGCCCTAAGTTCTAAAACATAGGCATTTTTGCTATTACTTCCCCTACTTTCAGGTGCAAATTCAATACTCTTGGTAAGTACAGTGCCAGCAACTTGTTCATTGGTAAATAATGCCACCGGTTGTTCTTCATTATATCTAAAATCTATCGAATCGTGCTCATAAATACTTTTCCTGTAGAAAATAACACGGGCTTCAAAATAAACTACTTCACTGGCATCGTTTTCAATAGAAAACCGAATTGTGGGTGATGGTATACCCTCATCGTTCAACCAACTGTCCGGATAAAGCTGGGCAGACAACAATACGGGAGGGGCTGGAATAGAACAAAAAGCTTCTGACAGGGAATTATCCCCGGTAACTACCTCGCAACGATATTCTGTTTCAATAGCTGCCTTTGCACCGGAAGTATAAATTCCATTATCTGTGTGGGGGAGTTCAACGATTGAATCGTTGATATAAAGATAAACTTTAGCATTTTTGATTGAAGAAAGGGGGGCATTGTCAATCTTTCCGGTTTTGGATACATGTATGTTTATGACGCTGTTGGCTGCAAGAAAAGCGTTGACTGTTGTAATGCTTTCAAAGCCGGGAAATTCATCTTGCACCATTTTACGGCACGAGCCTAAAGTAAAAAACAATATAAGAAAAACAACTATTTTTTGCATAAACTATTTTTTAAATTTAAAAGTTACCCCTGCTCTAAATTTTTTATTGTCTTCAAAAAAATATTCCCCAAAGCTATATTCGGCAAATACACCCAAACGTTTGAAAGGATAGAATGCTGAACCAAACCCTATGCCGTATTCAAGCACGTTGTCATTGTTTGAATGCTCACTTTTGTAGTAATTTCCCCCAACTTTTCCGGTAACGTAAGTATCAATCCTAAAACTCTTTGCCTTTATAAATAAAGGTAAAATATGTACATTAATATTTGTGCCATAAGTATAAAGCATATTGGTTGAATAATAAGACGAGTATCCGGTATAAATTCCCGCTTCAAAAAAATTTAAGATACCGTAATTGGCTTCTATTTGGTAATTTCCGGTAGTTTCATATTTCCAAGTCGTCCCTGTATTTGATGACGATATATTTGTTTGATAATGTGCATAAGCTAATCGAAGGTTCCATCGGCTTTTTATGTAAGATTCCTGCGAATACAAGTTTGCGACAACAAAAAGTATGTACGGAATAATAAGGGTTATTTTTTTCACTTAACTTAAGTTTTTAATTTTTGTTAAAAATTCATGATAACCATAAGGGAAAGATTGCTTTCCCTTACGGTTAATTTTAATGGTCTTAAAAAAGAATTTTATTACACTCTAAATGGCAATGGTCGGTTGAGGGAGAATCCGCCCAACAATCATATCCGCCATAGTGCATATCATAACGAGCCCAGTATCCCATTGATACAATGCCACCAGACATTATATATTCAAGCTTAGAATCGTGCTTGCCTGACTCACTTTCATAATAAAAACCCCTTACCCAACCAGATGTTGTATTAACATCAATAGCTACCTTGATATCACAACTAAGCGTTCTTGAGCACCAGTACCAAATTCCAAGAGTCTTTTTGTAAGGCCTTATTAAAACCCTGTTTTCATAAATAGTCATTGGAAAGCCATTTATATCATAAGTATCCAAATAGTTAATACTTATTTCGATTTTCGTCCTGTTTTTACCATTTGTTTTACGTGCATTGGCATGGGTGCCACAATTATAAGGAGCATCTTTTAGTTGAGCTCCTGAAATATTTGATTCATAGCGAGTTGGCATAATTCTAAAGTTTTCATCTGATTGAAGTAAAGATGTTTTATTGACATTTAGGCTTTTGAGTTTTTCAATATTGTCAAAACTTGTTGCCACAACACCGTCTTCAAAAACTTTATAGACTTTATCCATTATTCGAAATAATTTATCATTATTGGTGAAATACCTGTAAGGGCTACTGGAAAGTGTTGTTTCTAAAACTAATTCTCCTTCCTCGTCTTCGACTAATTTGAGATATTCACTATTTGACTCAACAAATGCTTTTAACTCTTCGAATGATTCAAAATCGTCAAAATTTATGCTTGCATATAATTCATCACATTTCCTGCCAAAAGATTTATAACCCTTGGAATCCTCATAAGTTTTTAATTCATCCAAGCTCATTGAAATTACTTTTTCAAGTGTTGCACTATATTCCTTTGGGCTATCAAAACTAATCATATCACTTGGAAATTCATCCTCAGATGATGGGTTGATAACTTCATCTTTTGAACAAGATTGAATAGTTATTACTCCAAAAGCAATAACTAAAATAACTAAAGTATTGATTATAAAATTAATTTTTTTCATTTTTACGTCTTAATAAAGTTAATATTTATGTTAACTCCCTCACCCTCAAGTTGTGTTTCTTTGCTAAACTGCGGGGTGAGGTTTTTTGCAGCTAATATTGATGGATGAAGCTACATCAACTCAAAAAGCAATTTGTAAGTTACTTTTTAGTTTCATCCATGCTATAAAAGTCCTTGACTTGTACAGCAAAATAAACCATCCCATATCTTACACCTCCTTTTGTTTTAAACCGGTTATTATATAGTTGCTTTTATTAAGTTATCCGTAAAATTTACATGAAAACACTTTTAGCAATTGATATTCAGTTATTTAAATTAACTGTAGAGAATCGGAATTTCTCTGGGCGTGCTCAATGTTGGTTTTATATTTCATAACACTGAATTTACTCTTGTTCAAACACAGGGCTAAGGTACAAAAAAACGAAATAAAGTAATTGATTAAGTGTAATATTTGTTACTAAATAGTGTCATTTATTTTATAAATATTTTATTTATAAAATATTATATATATAGTGAATATATAATTATTCACTTATAAGTTTGTTTTGTTAGATAAACATGTGCAACTTCTGCTCTATGATAAAAAGTGGTACAAAAAAAGGGCATCGTATTCAATATCCTTTTTTTTGTGCAAAACAATCATTCAATATTAAGCAATAAGCTCCTTTATCCTATCCGTTGGAAGTTTGGTTATTTTTACAATGGCTTCTATGCTGACCCCTTCCTTGTATGCATCTATAGCCACTTGTTCCATTTGGTTGGCAGTTTCCTTTTTGTCAAAAATCAAATCAATCATCCATTCAATTGTTTTGATAAATTCTTTTGTATCTTCTTCTTTTGTCAAATCCATTTCGCAAAAAGTTGATTTGCTTTTGTGCAGGATTAAATAGTAGATGCTGGAAATAAATACAGCATAGATATTATTGAGGTTGATATCAAATTCTTCCAATACTGTCTTGATTTGTTCAAAAAGTTTTTCCGCCAATAATTCTCTCTTAATGGCTATTGAATTTGTAAAACCATCCTTGTCTCCAAGTTCCCAAATTAGCAATTGCTGTAACTCCTCGTTAGTGTACAATGCATTAAACTGTGAAATAAGTATCTCTTTCATGAATGCCCTGTGGTTTTCAATTTTATTATCCCCGCATTCCTTGAGTTTCATTAACCAAAAATCTTGTTTTTCTACGTACGCCCTCAATAACCCGTCAAAACCTTCAAATTTACGATAGATAACCGTTTTGTCAATTGCAGCTTCTTTTGCTACTAAATTAATCCCCAATTTAGCATAACCGTATTTTTTTAATATCTTGCCAACAGAGTTAGTAAGGGCTAACTTTGTAGCAATATCTTTTCTGCTTCTTGTATTTAACATTTATCGTGTGTTTTTTAATATTCAACTAACTGTAAAATTAAATTCTTTATCAACGTCAGACAAGGCTTCGCAAAAGTAATCCAAATCCTCTTTGGTATGGCTGGCTGTTACATTTACCCTAAAACGCGAATCCCTGAGCCTTACGGCGGGATAAATTGCAGGGATTACATATATTCCCTTTTCAAGTAATTTTCTTGCAATAAGCATAGTTTTCATGTCATCTCTGACCATAACAGGCGTAATTGGGGATTCGGATTTGCCAATATCAAACCCCCGCTTTGTTAATTGTTTTTTCAGGTAACGGGTGTTGTCCCAAAGGGTTTTGATTATATGTGGCTCTTGAGTAAATAAATCTATTGCTTTTGACGCTGCCGCTACTATTGGAGGGGAAACTGAGGCGGAAAAGGTGTTTGAGCGGGAATAGTGCCGCATATATTTTATGAGTTGTTTCGCCCCTGCTGCATATCCCCCTGACGTCCCCATTGACTTACTAAAAGTCCCGGTTATCAAATCTATTTTATCCTCTACGCCAAAATGGTCTGCGGTTCCTTTTCCTCCTTTTCCAAAAACCCCTACACCGTGTGCATCATCAATAAACACAAATGCACCGTATTTTTTAGCTAAATCGCATGTTTCAACTAATTTGGGCAAGTCGCCATCTTGTGAATACACTCCATCAACAATTACGGCAATATTTCTATACTTGCCTTCTACAACCTTTAACACGCTGCCCAGGTATTCCATGTCGTTGTGCTTGAAGATTTTTATGTTTGTTTTGCCTAATCCATCATAAACACTGGCGTGTACGTACATATCTACAATA
Source organism: Bacteroidales bacterium (assembly GCA_028282785.1). Taxonomy (GTDB): domain Bacteria; phylum Bacteroidota; class Bacteroidia; order Bacteroidales; family UBA12077; genus UBA12077. The sequence goes on from JANQHE010000065.1 coordinate 101,386, forward strand.
GCTATGTCAGATTTGTTTAAAAGGAGCTGATAAACGCCAATATTTGCAGCGTACCCTGATGTGTACAATATAGCATCTTCTTTGCCATGAAGCTTTGCCAGTTTTTGTTCCAGTTCAGAATGTATGTTGATATAACCACCAATAGGAGGGGCTGCACATGTTCCGATTCCGTATTTTTCTATTGCCTTTTGTGCTGCCTTCAACACCTTTGGGTGCTTATTCATGCCAAGATAGTTATTGGTCACAAAACTCGTTGTCTTTATCACTTCACCACCATAACGGTCTATTATATTCATCCTTGCCCCTATGGCTGATGTAGATGTAATATCAAAGGCATAAGCCTTGCGGGCATCCATTTGGTCAATGAATTTCTGAAAACAATCGGCACTTTCGTATATGTTTTTACCTGGAATGTCAATAAAATCTCTCAATGTAAACATTTTATTCTTCATAGTTTACAATTTTGCTTTTGACACTACAAAGTAACATTAATTATTTACTTTAAGAAAATAATATAAACTTAAAATACACCTAAAATCCTGTTATATTAAAAATAAATGATAATTTTTGCGAATTAAATAACACTAATTAGTGGTTATTTTTGTTTTTTTGAACTTCTATAATTACAACTACCGTGTTGTAATTTTGCTTTTTGAATTTCACTGCACTTTTCATATTCTTCTCTCTCAATGTATGCTTGCAGTAGTTTTTCATGAAATGGGGCAAACCCATAAAACGGATGGTCTTTATCGAATTTTATTGTTCCTTCTACTATATTATTCGCTTCTTCGTCTAGCATTTGAATAGTATTTAGGACTAAAGAATTTTCATCACCGGCACATGCCCTTTTCATAATTTCCAGTTGTGCTAAAAACTCGTAAACTAGATCTATAGGAAGTTTTTCTTTTATTTCTTCTTTTGATTTTGGGTTCTCAATAAAGCGAGGCAATAAGGCATTGTTTATATTTTTTACAGAACGGCTTGCTGTTTCTGCTTTGTTTTTAAGGAATCTTACAATGTCATCAAACAGTGTCATTATTCGTATAATTCAAAAGCATTATGGTAATCAAGGGATATTTGTAATTAGCGCAGCCATCATTTAGTTTAGTTGGTCATTAAACATTGGTTGCAACAATTCTCCTTCAATGGTTTTTGTTCCACAGTTACAACTTTGAGGTTTTTTTTTAAAGTATTCTTCAACTACTTTGTTGGGGTCTATATTCTTTTTTGAATGTAAAAGAATAAGAGCGTCAAGTTTTTTTTGGGCTACTGCAAGGTCGTTCCTTGTCATGGCAATTCTAAGCTGTTCTTCAAAAGTACTATACTGAGCATCTTTAGAAAGTTGGTCAAGATTTTTCATAGCTTTTGATACTTTCTTTTTTGTCTGTTTCAAAAGATTTATCATTTGATATGGCGTTAAAAACGAAGCGTGGCACTGCAACCACTCATAGCCTCGGTATCGCCAGACACCTTACAACAAAGTAGTACAGACCACGCCCGTACTTTCTCTCTTTGTTGTTTTTAAAACTGGCGATTTTAAGGCTATAAGAAATTAATTTTTAATACTTTATATGTCCGCTTCTATCAATTTATAATTATACTGTCTATTTTAATAATTACGTTTACAAACGTATATGTTTGTTTTATTTTATATAAATAAAAAGCAAAACCACAACAAAATGTCAAAAAGAACCCCGAATTAACGGGGTTCAGGCACTCATCCCGTTTCCATCGTCCCACCTTCTACTAACTACCATTTTTTTAATGTTATAAGAACCCTGCTTTATACAGGGTTCTTGGTACTCCCAACGGCACAATACAACCAACCCTATTTACCTATGTCCATACTTGTCCCTGTATTTTTTTACTAATTAAGCGCTTCTGCAAAGGCATACATAATTGCATCCTCCTCTACACCATATTTTGACTTGTTTTTTTTCTTTTTTGTTGCTTGCATCTGTTTTAATTTTGTGTAGGTATCGGCAAATTTCCAAAAATCAAAATCCTTATGAGAGTGTATCTCAATAAGAAAATTTCTTTTTTTAAGAACCTTATCCATATCCTGTTTAAACTCTTTGTAAAATCGGTCTTTATCCTCTCTGTTTAAATATGATGCTTCAATATTTTTATCTACGTTCTCAATGACCTGGTTTACTTTGCATTTAAAATACTTGAATGTTTCAACCATAGTTTTTTAATTAAAAAAGGCGTGACTGAAACTACCCGCAGCTATGGTATCGCCAGACACCTTACAACAAAGCAGTACAGACCACGCCCGTACCTTCTCTCTTTGTTGTTTTTAAAACTGGCGATTTTAAGCTGCAAGAGATAAAGTCTTCCTTACGTTATTATATTTAAGTTTTTTATTCTATACTTTATATTTTTAGTTTATATCATAAAGATACTTTAAATCATTCAACTGAATAAGCATATTTAGAATTAATTTATTTTCCTTCTATTCTGCTAATCTCAAATAATTTGTGCATCATATACTGTAAAACATGTTTTTCGTCAGTATCAGGTGCTTGTCCTTTTATTTTGGCAATTATCTCAATGAAAGATTCTGTATTAAATCCACTTGTTTTAAATACTTGAATTAAAACCTCCAGGGTATTGTGGCCATCGGTCAAGTGCTTTTTACACTTTTCTACGGTTATATCAGGAAGTCCTTTGGCTATTTCTTCTTTTTCTAATAATTCAAGTGCCTCTAAAACTTCCTCCTGTAGCCAAACATATAATTTTTCCATAATAATAGGTATTAAAAAAAAGCGTGGTACTGCCACCACCTTTAACTAAGGTATCGCCAGCTTTTAAACCATCAAGCAGTACAGACCACGCTCGTATCTTACTCTCTTGATGGTTTAAAAGCTGGCGATTTTAGTTAAAAGAGTTAAGTCTTAATACTCACTATGTATTCACGAATTATCCGTTTATTTTCAAATTATACTTTTTAAAATTATTTACAACAAATTAAACAAATAGTAAATCAAATTTCAAAAAAATAGCAATAAAAGTACATTCCTAATTGAGTATTAATTTACTAATAATTACTAAAATAAACATGGAATTTGATGGTACACTGTTACTGTACCAAAACTTTATTTGTTTATTCTGCTTTCAATTTTAAATCACTATACAAATAGTCCAATAAATCGTGAGGATTCATATCAATTGCCAAAGCAATTAAATAAAGTTCATCACCACGCAAGTGTGCAGAAGATTTCAATGTAAGGTCACTAATTCGTGACTTATTTAATCCTGTTTTTTTAGCTACCTCTGATTTACTTATTGATTTTTTTGCAAATAATAGTCCAAGTTTAGTCATAATATCTGAAGTAATTCAGTACATAAAAATAGACAATCGAAGCTTTTATACAGTATTTCATATATTTTCTTTTGCATTTTAACTGAAATACAGTACAATTATAAAACTATATGTACTATAGTACGTATAATAGCATTAAATTGTGAACGCAAAATGCTAAAAAATACTACCATGAAAAAAAATGTACTGGTTATAGACAATTGTGACATTTCGGGCTGCTTGATACAAGAAGTACTGGATGGATTAGATATAAATTGTCATATTGTTAAAAGTGGCGAACATGGATTATCCTATTTGCGCAATAATGATGTTGATATAATTGTCTTAGAGACTAGACTGCCCGATATGTCTAACATTGAGATAATAAAATCTTTAAAACAAATAAAACCTATACCAGTTGTAGTGCAAACAACACAGTGCTATCAGGATAATATTGAGGCAGCTTTTGCTTCGGGTTGTGATTACTTTTTAAAGAAACCAATTGAAGTAAGTTTGTTAGAGGATGTTATAAAAAAATGTTTGGTTTGATGGATGCCGGGAGTTAGATTGAGAGGGGAGAGTTGCAAGCGGCTGTTTTATACACCCCCTTGTTTTTGAAAAAAACTACTAATAGCTTACTCATAAATTCAACAAAAAACCCGATACCAAATTGATACCGGGTCTTTACTATCTTTCAGTTGCATTACTGCATATACTCTTTTCGTATTTTTTTTATCTCGTTGTTCGATAAGCCTGTTACCTCTGCAATTTGAGAGTTTGAATCACCTCTTTTTATCATATTAACAGCGGTCTGCTTAATCCCTTCGCTTCTAAAGCGATTCCGAACTTCGGTAAAAGCATCTTTTGTTTGTGGTGAAATAGTTTCCATAATCTCATCAATTTTGTCGGGTTCTATATCAGAAACCTTGTACAAATATAACGCTATTTTCTGAAAAATTGTTTCGTCAATCTCCTTTAGTTGGCTGAACATTTCCCTAGCCAAATCAGGATGATTTTTAATAAAACCAATTAGGTTGTCGCTTCTTTTCATAAACCATACAGCCACTTTTACACTTGGTCTTTTAAAATGGCGGATGATGGCATGGTCTTCAATATCCTTTGTGTCGAACAAAGCATAATCAAACAAAGGAACAAAGCGTTTTAGTTCTTCAGGAATATTCTTTACAAAGCCCGAATCAGTCCATTTTCGTTTACCATGATAAAACACCATCGTAATAACAGGTGTGAGTTCCTGTTTATTTGCTGCCTGGTTCTCCCAAACATTAAGTATATATCTCAAAAGTTGTAAGTGAATGTTTTTATCCGGATAGCTTTTATGTTCATATAGAAGGGATATTTTGACGTTGGTCTTACCATAATACATATTGCAAGAAATATCCTTAAAGTAAGGTGCAAGCTCATGGTCAACATACTCGGTAGGGTCGTATTCCAATGTTTCAATTTTTAGACCTTTCAATACGTCCAGGGGTAAAGAGCCACATAATAAATCGGTTAAGTTTTCTTTGACCGAAAACAGGCTTTTAAAAAAATTATCATGAATGTTATTGTTGTTACTCTTTTGTATTTTCTTGTTATTCTCCATTCCAAAAGTGTTATTATTTAATATTTTTTGTTGTTCTTTTTCTGAGGTATGGTATTTTCTCCTAATCCTTCCTACATTTCCACACAACTGATAGTCAGTAATATACAAATTGATTCTTTTTAGTTTTTTTACAAAAAAATCATGTAATAGCCATATTTTCAATTACTTATATGACGTGGGGTTGTGTGGGTGGTATGTAGGATGCATGTAGGAACAAATTCAGATTTCCTACATATATCCTACAGTCATCCTACTTATTTCCTACTGCGTTCCTACATAAATATTAAGTGTTAGAATATATAAATAGCTATATATTAGACATCTATAATTCTTATTCTTTTCTAATGTGGAAATGTGGAGCGATTTTAGCTTAATACCATTGTATATTTTAAAACCTGTTCTTTTCATAATAATTATTGTATTATCTTTTCAAGCTCTATCCCTTGTTCTACAAGGATATTGTAGTTAAAAATGAATGCACTTGTACGGCTTTTTCCAAATGATACACCCTTGCTGCGGTATTCAACAAAGGAGCGGTGTTTCTTTAAATACTGTCCAATTACTGCCTGGTCGAGTATGGTAATACCTTCTTTCCTGGCTTGCTCTCGATATAAACCATGAATTGCACCTACACGTAGATACAGGTGTTTTACACTATTTTCTTTCATTACAAATTTGAAATGAACATCTTCGGTAAGCTTATACAGGTTGATTAAAGATTGAAGTACATGAAAATACTGCTCTACTTCATCACTTTGTTGCTGAACGGAGATAGTTAACCTTGCTGAATGTATAAGGGCATTTACAGCTTGTTCAAATGTGAATGGAAATTCAAGTTCCGAATGTTCCATTAGTATTTTAACAGGGGCAAGTACTGCGGAGATATTTAGTATTGTTCTGCGGTCAACATCGCCATATTCCTTTATTAATTGTTCCATTACCCTGGAACTGACACCAGGTTCTTCTCTGGTATAGTGTTCTTCGATTAAGGAACGGTAATCAAACACATTACAGGTAATATTGACAAACATACCGCTTTCTTCGGCAGCCTTAAAGCTTTTTAAATCACTGTAATTGCCCCGTTTAGTATCGTCAAATTCTCCTAATAAACTACGGCTGCATAATGCAGGGTCTTGCGTTGGTAAATCTTGACCGCTTATAATACCCGAACCCCTGGGCTTTGCAATACGTGTTTCGTTTCCTCCGGACTTTACACCAGTTAATTTACCGCTACGGTCTGCAATTCCCTTTAAAGCTTCAATTGTAGATTTGTGGATGGAATTTTTGTACTCATTGCCCCAAAACGGGTGATTCGTTGTTGAATCCATACTACGCTGCATACCTGTACTAGTACTACCAGAAGCCAGGTTGATACCGTCCTCCATCGGGGGCTTTCCAAACATGTACATAATACTACGAGCTGCTGTACTTTTTCCTGATTGTCGCTTACCAAAAAGAAACAGTAAAGGAAAGTACCCAAAATTGGCTTTGTAAATAATATCGCTGAATACAGTTGATATGTAATAAGCAATAAGCAATTCTGCATTACCTGGATAAATCTTACAAACTGCACCAGACCATTTACTAAAATCCCATTCAGAGTTTTTTGGTGGTTTGATGTATTTTGAGTTTTCTTTGAAAGGATTTCCACCGTCAGAACTGCCAATTTTCAAAGCTTTACCGTAGGGTAAATAAAAAAAGTGTAATAAGTGGACAGCTCCCTGCTTTATACTCTTTTCAAGTTTCTCCACACCATATTGACCAACAAACTCTGCCGTAGTATTCAGAACGTGGAAAGTATCACCTATGCGGATTTGGCTCTCAGGTGGAATAATCTCAAACTCATCCATATCCTTAATTTGCGTGGCATGGGTTGTTATGCCATATTCATCAATATTATGAAATGTTCTATCATAATATAATCCGTTAGCGAACACCCAAAAATTGTTTTTAATGTCATAGCCTACACGTTCTAACTCTTTTGCTTCTGGTATGCCAAGCAATTTTACATTTTTAATATTGTCAAGCTGACTGTCATTTCCATACCAAAAGAAACCATGCCTACGATGAACCTGTTTTTTGAAGGATGCAGGGGTACAAAAGTCATCCGATGATATTATGGCCAGGCGTTTTCTTCCGTACTGGCTAACCAAGCGAAGTACATACTTTAAGTCAGTCCTGCCTTGTGGGTCTTTGTGAAAGACACAAAAAAGAGCCTCGAAAGTGAAGTTGGAAATTTGTTTTGGGTTTTTGCCTTCTACCGTCCAGTATGCACCTTCATTCTCATAGAATTGATTTTGTAATAAGTTTTCTTGCTGTTCCTTTTTCAGCTTGATAATATCGGAAATACTTTCTTGCTTCTTTTTCTTTTTAATCTCTTTCTTTCCATTGCTTTTATTGTGTTCGGTTAAAGCATCCTGCCAGGCTTTTTTCGGTTTGATTTGCTCAGAAAGAAAGTCTATGTAAACTTCCTGTGTTGACTTATCATAGCAGGCTACAAGTGAAGCAATCTTTTTAATAACCTCCGATTTTTTTAACGGGTCATTCGCAAATTTTTCGGCATAGGTTTCTGTCTTTGTAACCAGGTAATCCGTTTGCTTTTCGTAATACTGGAGAAACACTTCTTTTGAGGTGAATGTAGAATCGGGGTCTTGTTTCTCCGGAAGTTCTATAATGGAGACATTGAATTTGTTTTTAATTAGAATCTCGGCATTTCGGTCGGAGGCTACCTTTCCGGCATTATCACCATCATAGATTAGTGTTGCTTTGTTTGTGTATCGCTTTAGGAGCTTCGCTTGTTCCTGTGTAAGGGCAGTTCCTCCCGTTGCTACAGAGTTAGCTATCTCTATTGAGTGTAGCCTTAACACATCGGTATAACCTTCTACAATAAAGGCTCTATCTTCGCTTTTTATTGCAAACCTGGCAACATTCAGGGCATAAAGTTCATTGCTTTTATGGTAAATAGGACTTTCGTGAGTATTAAGGTATTTCGCTTTGGACTTATTTGTTAAATCTCGTCCTGCAAAGGCAATCGTCTGACCTCGTGAATTGGAAACAGGGAAAATGAGCCTATTACGAAAGAAGTCATAAAGACCATTGCCGTTACTCTTTAACACTCCAATTTCTTCTAAAATCTCTGCCTTTAGTCCTTTTTCTCTTGAATGAACCAGGAGAGCATTATCACCAGGAGCATACCCGATATTAAAACCGCTCTCTTTGAGAATTGGAAGGTTACGCTGTTCAATGTATTCCTTTGCTTCTTTTTGGGTTACTTGTTCCAGGAAAAACTTCTCGACAATACTGCAAGCTATTTTTAGGCTTTCCTCATGCTTGTACCGTGCTTCATCAAAGTTGGTGCTTTTTTTCCATTCAAAATCGAGGTTCAATTTCTTTGCACCTATTTCAACGGCTTCCTTAAACTCAACTGCTTCACTTTCTTTAATAAACTCGATAGCGTTACCTCCCTTTCCGCACCCGAAACATTTGTAAATTCCCTTTGCCGGTGATACACTAAACGAAGCTGTTTTTTCATTGTGAAAGGGGCAACAAGCTTTATAATTGCTACCACTTCTTTTTAGCTTGATATAGCTTTCAATAATGGCTAGTATGTCCCCGTTTATTTGTTCTATTACCTTGTTTGCATCCATCAACTACCAGTTTTTTTCAGAAAACAACTGGCGATTATTGCTATCAAGGCTCATGTAAAACTCATAAATATTACCCCGAAACTCATAAAACTTGCCTAATAAATGAAAGCCCATTGAATCACCCCAAATCTTATCAAAGAGGACTGCTATATTTTTTCTTGAATCTTCAATCATTTTTTGAACTTCTGAGCCGTCAAACGGGATTGAGGCGTAACCGCTCTTTTCATAAAAACTTTTTATTCTGCTATCGAAATAAAAAAGCTTTGATACAGTATTTGGATATAAAGCTGTCATATTTATTAGTTTAAAATTGAATCTTTAATTGCCTTTTATTTGATAGCCACTGTTCAAAGGTCAGTTCCTTAACCTGGTTAAGTGTTTTTCGGGCATCGTCCAATTCTTTTTTTGCCTGGCTGTAATCGGTACGGATGCGTTCGACTTCTTCAAGTTGCTTCTCTAAGGCAATTTGCTTTTGCTCTAAAAACTCTGATTGGTCGGTAAAGTGGTTGAATAGTGCGGTATAACAATCTTGCTTGTATTTTAATACGTTTTCCTGTGATTCTGTCTTTACATTCCTGGGATTAATCGTAAACATCCAACCAAAAATGTACATATAGGGAAGGCAAAACATATCATACTTTTTACCATCTGAGCCAGTTGCGGGCTTTAGGTCTGCAACTGAACTAAGAATACCATCATTTTTTATCTTATCCATCTGGCGTTTGTGGTCTATACCCATAGCCTGACAAATTGGACGAATTGGCACAAACTTTTCAGCTCCATCGAGCAGAAGAATGTTTTCATTGTTAATTTTTGCTACTGTTTTTGTATTCATAATCGTTCGTTTAATATTTATATAAGCAGGGCTGCCCTTGCCCAACCCTGCCTGAACCTAGCTAATTATCAAGGGTGGTTATTAAATCCTTTATGTCTTCGGGAGAAAAACAAATGTGTTTTTTATCGCTCATTGCTGCGGTTAACTCCACTCTTGCAATGAGGCTGTCTTTCCATGTTGAAATCATATAAATTGCAAAACAGCTCTCTAAACAGTCTAACCGAAACTTTAATTTCTCGCTCCAACTGTTTTCAATGTTTTCTTTTTCTTCAGGGAGAATAATTTTAAACCCCTGGTTAGCAATGAAAGCTTTAATGCGTTTCAGTTCATCTAAATCGGTATCGTAATGAACTCCGGAGATGTATATATTCATAGTCAAAAAATACTTGGGATTATGGAGAGCCTAAATGCTCGTATATCTTCTGTACCTGCTTTGGGGTGAAAGTCTTTCCCCGGTATTCGCCTAATTCACCTTTTAATGGTTCAATCCATTTTTTAAATGTCTTCAAACTAACATTGTAAGCTTCTGCTAATTGGATTTTGCTCTGAGCAACAGCTTTTATGTTGTTTTCCATCATTTAGAGATGATTAAGCTTTGCTTCTTCTTTTAACCGATTTATTTCACTTGCGAATATTTGCCATGAGCCACCTTTAAATTCTTGTCTGGCTTTAAGCATGTTTTTCTTGCAATAATGAATAACAGTGGTATAAGGCATACCAGTTAACTTGCTGAACTGTGTTGGAGTATAAAATTCAGGCTTGTCTTTTTCCGATAACCGATGAATCTCGCTTATAATCTTCTCTGAAAAACTGTTTAGGTCGGCCACTGTTACCAAGTTGTTTAAATCCTCTTTCTGCATATTTGTATGTTTTAATTCTACGTCAATTTGTAGGCGAACATACATTTGCTTTAAATACGAAAAAAGGGACAGTGGGGGATATCCCCCCTTGTCCCCCTTTGGTAACTAACGGAATTTCAGATTGTAATAAAATTTATTTTTTTGAAAAAAAATTACAAATACTATGAGCTATTGTCTCTGGATAACTCATCAAATAGTGATTCTATCCGAAGTTTTACCGTGTCATTCACTTCCGTAAAGTGTTTTCTGATTTGACTGGCTCGTGGAGAACTAGTCCTTTTTGTCGAAAAGTTGTCGGCCAATAACCTGGACAAATGAGAACGATTAAAGTCCGGTTCTTCTGTCACTTTTTGCATAATCTTAAACGAGAGATATGATAACTCAGGACTAGAGAGACTAATTTTAAATTTCTCGAAACAGTAACAACTGGAGGTATCTACATCAATCCCGTCATTTGAGGCTACGAGCTTTAAAACATCAATAGCATTTTCAATTTTATCAATACGCAACTGAAAAGCGATATAAAGCTTTTGGTATTCCTTTCTAGCTTTAATGAGGTACTTCCTTCGGAAATATCGGGGAAAACAGTATTTAAACCTTACCTTTTGTTTTGATATACAATCGTGACTTCGGGATATGATTTGCTGAAACTGTTTATCTAATAATTCTTTTGTAAAAAGAAATTCATCGTGCAGGTTATAGATAAAAGCTTTTCTTGACTGTTTAGTATTTAGCTTAAAAGGTAAACTTTGCATTTCTTTTCTAAACTCACGCAAGTATTCATCTAGCACTTGATTGTATTTATGTTCACAAGAAAATTTCTCTTTAATTGTTAAGTAAGGTTTTCTAAACTTTTTTAAGTATTTCACCTCAATTTTTCCTATCATTTTAATAAAATCATATACGAACATTAATTTATAGTTTAAATCGGTTAATAAATAAATTAACATTACTTGCAAAAAACCACCGTTGTTGCCTTAATCCCACAAAAAAGATGTATATGATTCCGCGTTCCTGATAATAACTACGCTACGTTATAAGGAAATTTTGTTGAGTAGGACTGACAGTATAAAGTTAGCTTTTTATGCATATTCAGATACAAAAATTGTAGATATTGTAATTACAAATACGAATTAGGTACACTAAAGTATAGTAAGTGCCAGTAAAGGCTAGTAAAAGCATGTAAAGGCAGGTATTACCATAACCGATTGTAAATTTCATTACGATAATACCCGTGTCTTACAAGTCTTATGAAACCTTATAAACAAAACTATTGGAGCAGTAAGGGCAAACTATTGGTAGGCTATTAAGTCTTATAATACCTTTTTCAAATGACATGACAACATTTTCACAACTGGAGCAAGTAACCTGTTCTTGGGATTCCGATGTTATTTCGTTTTCCATTAATTTATCCCATTTGTCCATTTCTTTATCTCTCAGTTCGTCTACTATATGGGCGTACCTTTGAGTTGTCGAGAGTTCCGAATGCCCTAAAATATCACTTACAACTTCAATTTTTATCCCAAGCATCAGCGAAACCACTGCAAACGTATGCCTGGCTGTATGAAAAGTAATATGTTTGTCTATTCCTGCGATTTTTGCAATTTCCTTCAGGCAATTGTTGGTGTGCGAGTTTTCATATACAGGGTCTTCAAATACTAATCCCCGTTCCCTTAAATCCAATAACGATAATAGTCTTTTTCTTATTGGTATTCTGACCGTCTTACGTTTACCTAACCGTCCCTTTTGTACTTCGATAACGATGTACCCATTTTTAAAGTGTTCTTTAGTTTTCAATCGCTTAATATCGGAAAATCGCAAACCGCAATTGCAGGAAGCAAGGTAATACCTTAATACGTTTTGATAAGTCAAACCTATGGGATAATTCCTCATTAAATGGTTTGTATGCTTTTTATTGTTTTTCTTTATTATCTTCTTTAATTCCCCACTTTCATATAATTGGTGTAAGCTCAACAGTTCATCGGGCATCAAAAAGTCAATATCAACTTTTTTAGGCTGCCCTATTACAAAGTTATCAAATGGGTATTTGCTTATTGCTCCATCACTATAAAGCTTTTTGGTATATTTTCTCAAAAAACTCATTACATGGAATATCGTATTGTCAGAATACCCCTCATTTTTAAGAAAAAACGACAATTCATCTAGGAACTTTTTATTAATGTCGTGTATTGATAACTTACTTTTATATGACTGCACTACTTTTTTCTGGTCTTCCCAATACTTTATCGTGCCATCCGCCAGTTTGGTATATTTCTTCTCGTATTTTAAAGTATCATCTACGAAGCTGTAAAAACAGGTTGTCTTTACTTTACCTGTGCTATTATTATATTCAATTTTTAGTTTAGCAAAAGTTAATACTTCGTGCCTTTTTGAGTATTCTTCAAAAATGTCTTGTACAACTTTCTTTTCCCTGGTGAGAAAAGTATCATAAGTGCTGTAACCTTTAATACCTTGTTTGACGCTTTTCTTTTCCTTGTCGTAATGGTCAACGTTTATTCTTTTGCCAAGATTCAGGTAGTCGTGTTTACCATTAATAGATATTCTGAAGGTCATCGGAATAGTATTATCTGATTTAACATAACCTGTTTTGCAATCAAAATTTATTGTGTACCGCATAATTCTTTAATTTACAATGTAATATTACTAAAAAAATTTGTGAGATATTTGTGAGACGAAACTGTAAATATTGTAGAAAAATCTACAAATACGCTAAAATAGCATTTTGTAATTGTCTCATTATTAGACTTATTGTAAATTTAAGGATAATGACAGATAAAAAACGATTGTTTAGGAAACTGCTATTCTATCCCTTGAACTATGGGGCCAAATTTACATGCAGTTTAGGAAACTGCCATTCCCTGCCAAATGCAGGTAAATATCCCTTGAACCCTGCCGATAGGCAAGCAGGCCTGCCCGCCGAAGGAGGGTATGGGACCATACTTTTCAGCAGCAAAATTAGAGAATTTAATTTCATATACAAAACCGAAACTTAATGCTTTTTAACAAAAATTTATTATGATTTGATAATATCTGCTGTAACTTTACATTTAGGTAATCATCTGACAGATAATTTTAAATACATATTACGAAAAATGAAAGAATTCTTATTAACCTTGCTAATAACAACAACAACTCTATTTTCTTACCCCCAATGCATTGAAGGAAAGGTTACTGATCCTTCCGGCAATCCAATTCCATATGCAACCATTTATGCCACAGGAATTTCAAAAGGAACAACTTCTAACATTGAAGGGAACTATAAGTTAGATCTTCCACCCGGAAAGCATAAACTAACCATAAGGTATTTAGGTTATAAAACCAGGGAACTGGAAGCGGGCTGTATGGGAAATACACAAAAATTAGATATAGTACTTGAAGAACAACTTTATAAAATTCCTGAAGTTAGGATTCTTGCAAGTGGTGAAGATCCTGCATATTCAATTATGAGAAAAGCTGTTGCCATGAGTTATTATTATTTAAACCAGGTTGAGGAGTATGACTGCAGAGTGTATATCAAAGGATCAGGAAAATTTGAAAATATCCCACGTCTCGTAAAAAAGAGCCTGAAAAAAGAAGGCATCGAAGAAGGAAAAGTAATGATTATGGAGAACATTACAGATCTAAACTTTAAACTCCCTAATATAATTGAGCAAAATGTAATTTCATTGCGAAGCACAATGGATGAAAATGATGAGTCTCCTATGCAATATATAACCTTGTCATTATATAATGACATTGATGGTATCATTTCTCCGTTAAGTCGGGATGCTTTTTCATATTATAAATTTCAATTAGATGCTTCCTTTTATGATCAGGATTATTTAGTGCATAAAATAAAAATAATTCCTCGCAGAGAGGGATTTGATCTTTATTCAGGGCACATTTATATTGTTGAAGGATTCTGGCATTTACACAGCGCAGAACTTTTAGTTGAACAAAAAATGTTTAAAATAAAAATCAACCAGGTTTATAGCCCGGTAAACCAAGAGGTGTGGATGCCAATTAGCCATAATTTCGATATAGAAGCCGGAGCAATGGGTTTTGATATTAAATTTAAATATGTAGCATCTGTATCAAATTATAACGTTCGACTTAATTCAAAGCTGGATCATTCATTATACAGGAACATGCTTATGGAAACAAAAGCAAATATGGATGAAATTAACAGGATTGCTCAGAGCGGGCAAAATGAAATTAAGCAATTAGTACAAAAAGATGATTTAACTAAAAAAGAATCACGCAAACTGAAAAAACTGATTAAGGAAAATATTGATGAAAAAGAAGAAAAGAAGAAGGATCTTGAGCTAAAGAATAACAACATAAATCACATTGAAGATAGCGCACTTTTAAGGTCCGTTGAGTATTGGGATTCCATAAGGCCCATACCACTTACTTTTGATGAATTTGAAGGATATAAAATAAAAGACTCAATCCAGGTAAGAATGGAAACGGATTCAACATTCAGGGATTCCATTGAGAAAACGGATTCAAAGTTCAGGTGGAATAAGGTTTTAACAGGAGGATCATTTCGATATGCAGAAGGGAAACACAGATTTTACTATGGTGGGTTAATAGATTTAGGTCATATAAACTATAATACCGTTGAAGGTTTGCAATATGGTATGGAGTTTAATTACACTTATCGAACAGATAGTGGTAAGTACTTCAGGCTAAGCCATGATATTGATTACGCTTTTGGACGTGAACGAATGACAAATGATTTTCATTTAACATACAGATACAACGGTTTAAAAAGAGCATACATATTTGCGGACGGTGGTAGAAAAACAGTAGACTTTGATAATAGAACAGGAATTACCGAAAATCTGAATTTAATAACAACCTTGTTTTTAAAGGATAACCATTTAAAACTTTATCAAAAGGACTATTTTGTTTTAGCTCATCGAATGGACATACTCAATGGAATGGACTTTTTTGCAAGGTTTGAGTACGCAGAAAGAAAACAGTTGTACAATCATTCCGATTTTTATGTTTATGATCCGTTTGATAATGATTTTACCACAAATATTCCTCCTGTTGATAATTTTAATACTGATTTGGTTTCTGATCATAATGCTTCCATCGTAGATTTTAGAATTAGATGGACACCTGAATATTATTATCGAATTAATGATGGAGTAAAAAGGTATCGTTATTCAAGATTCCCAACATTTACTTTGCATTATTACAAGGGAATTAAAGATCTTTTCGGAAGTGATGTTGACTATGACAGATTGGAATTTTCTGTTAGGCAAAATAAATCAATACGAAGACTTGGCAGGTTAAATTACAATTTAACCGCGGGATCGTTCTTAAACAAAAACAAAGCATATTTTGCAGATTATAAACACTTTGGAACAAATAGCCCTTTCATAATTAGCGCTTCTGCCGGAAATATGTTCAGATTGCTTGATTATTATGAAAATAGCACTATCGAGAATTATTTTGAGGCACATGCGAGCTTAACCAATGATCGAATTGTTTTAAAACGCTTACCGGTACTGAATAAAACGTTAATGAATGAAACGCTTTATTTCAATTACCTTTCTGTAACCGGAAATAAGCAATACTATGAATTTGGCTATGGCTTAAATCAAATCTTTTTAATGTTTAATGTTGAGGTATTTGTAGGATTTGAAGGAGCTACACATGAATATACAGGACTTAAAATCGGGATTCCATTCGTTGGCCGAAATGGAGATTCAATCACAATTGGTGGATAATTTTTCCTAAATGGAGTTGGCAAAAGGTTTCTGTATAACTATATAGAAGCCATTTACAATTTAACCATTAAACCATTAAACCAATTTACAGCGAAGCCGAATCTTTTTATTATTTTTACAGATTCTTTTACAGAACTTGTTTAATATGAATACAATCGATTTGGTTTTTGCCATCTTACTATTATGGGCGGCGTACCGGGGATTTACAAAAGGATTTATTGTTCAGTTGGCTACATTAGCAGCTCTGCTTTTAGGAATTTTAGGGGCTGTAATGTTCTCTGATTTTACATCCGGTTTAATCATCAAGAAATTTGAAGTTTCCGGACAGTATTTACCGATTATTTCATTTGCCATAACTTTTATAGCAATTGTTATTGCTGTTCATCTATTGGCAAAAGCATTGAATAAATTGATTGATGCCATTGCTCTTGGTATTGTAAATCGCTTATTAGGAGTTTTGTTTTCGGTATTAAAAATTGCATTTATTGTAAGTATAATCTTGGTTCTGATAAATAAAGCAGATAATAAATACAATTTTATCCCAGACGAGACGAAAGAAAATTCACTATTATATAAGCCTTTATCTAATTTTGCACCAATGATATTTCCTTATTTGAATTTTGGGAAAATAAAGGAGAAATTAGATGATGAACAAATAGATGACGTAATAAAAGTTTAAAAATCAAAATATAAATAATAAAACTAAAATAATGGATACAAAAAAATTAGGTTTTGATTCGAAATTAATTCACTCAGGCGATTTTGAAGATGCAATGGGTAGTGCAGTTACTCCTATTTATCAAACTTCTACTTTTGCTTTTAGAAATGCAAAACATGGTGCAGATCTTTTTGCCGGACGCGAAAAAGGTTTTATTTATACACGTATTGGGAATCCAACCATTGAGGCACTGGAAAATAAACTGGCTGAACTTGAAAATGGTTGTGGAGGTATTGCGTTAGCTTCCGGGATGGCAGCAGTTACAACTGCCTACATGGCATTTTTAGCAAGCGGGGACCATATTATTTGTACTAGTGCGGTTTATGGCCCGAGTAGAGGAGTTTTAGATAGTCATTTTGCAAAATTTGGTGTTGAAGCAAGTTTTATCGATACATCAAAACTGGAAGAAATTGAGAGATCAATTAAGCCTAATACTAAAGTTTTGTATTTGGAAACACCTACAAATCCAACAATTGAATTAACAGATATTAAGAAAGCATCAGAACTGGCTCACAAACATGGAATTATAGTTGTTGTTGATAATACGTTTTGTAGTCCGTATTTACAAAGACCCCTGGATTTAGGTGCTGATGTTGCATTACATTCGTTAACAAAGTTTATAAATGGACATGCTGATATCGTTGGTGGAGCATTGGTAACTAAAGATCCTGAAATATATCAGAAATTACGTAAGACAATGGTTTACATGGGAGGAAATATGGATCCTCACCAGGCATATATGGTAATTCGTGGTGTAAAAACATTAAGCTTGCGTATCGACAGGGCACAGGAAAGCTCAGTGATAGTTGCAGAGTTTTTGGAAAATCACCCAAAGGTTGAATGGGTAAAATACCCGGGGTTAAAATCACATCCACAATTTGATTTAGCACAGGAACAAATGGACGGACCGGGAGCAATGATTAGTTTTGGATTAAAAGGTGGTTACGATGCCGGAGTAACTTTAATGAATAATGTAAAATTAGCTTTATTAGCTGTTTCCTTGGGTGGTGTTGAAACGCTAATTCAGCATCCTGCTTCCATGACTCATGCCGGATTACCAAAAGAGGCAAGAGAAGAAGCGGATATTACAGATGGTCTGGTACGTTTTGCTGTTGGTATTGAAAATGTTGAAGATATAATAGCTGACATTGAGCAAGCATTAGAAAAAATTTAAAAAACAAATTGTTATTCCGGGTATCTCGATATTTATTGGAACCGGGATTTTAAAAAAGATTAAAAATAGACTTTATGAACTTCGTTGAAGAACTTAGATGGAGAGGCATGATCCATGATATTATGCCAGGATCAGAAGAACAGTTTGAAAAAGAAATGACATCAGCATATATTGGATTTGATCCAACCGCTGATTCTTTACATATAGGTAGTTTAGTACAAATAATGACACTTGTTCACTTACAAAGAGCAGGACATAAACCTTTTGCTTTAGTAGGCGGAGCAACTGGTATGGTTGGCGATCCATCCGGAAGATCGGAAGAAAGAAACCTTTTATCAAAAGAAGTACTTGAATTTAATTTAAAAGGTATCAGAAAGCAACTCGAAAAATTTCTTGATTTTGATTGCGGAGAGAAGTCAGCAGTAATGGTAAATAATTTTGATTGGTTTAAGGAATACAATTTTCTTGATTTTATTCGGGATGTAGGAAAGCATATCACGGTAAACTACATGATGGCCAAGGATTCTGTTAAAAAACGACTCGATGCAGGTATGTCATTTACCGAATTTACATATCAGTTGGTTCAGGGATACGATTTTTATTATTTGTACAAGAATCATAACTGTAAAGTTCAGTTGGGAGGTTCGGATCAATGGGGAAATATTGTTACCGGTACGGAACTTATCAGAAGAAAGGATGGAGGTCAGGCATTTGCAGTAACAACACCATTAATAAAAAAAGCAGATGGTACTAAATTTGGAAAAACAGCAGAGGGAAATGTTTGGTTAGATCCTGAGAGAACATCTCCATATAAATTTTATCAATACTGGATCAATGCTTCTGATGAAGATGCAGAAAACTTTATTAAAATATTTACACTGCTAACAAAAAAAGAAATCGATGCAATTATAAACGAACATAAAGAAGCACCGCATTTAAGAATTCTTCAAAAAAGATTAGCAGAAGAAGTAACTATTTTGGTGCATTCTAAGGAAGACCTTGATACAGCTATTGCTGCTTCAAATATATTATTTGGTAAAGCGACTACAGAGGAACTTAAAAGCCTTGATGAAAAAACATTCCTTTCTGTATTTGAAGGAGTTCCGATGTTTGATATTGAGAAATCAAAGATTGAAACCGGAGTAAATGTATTGAATTTATTAGCTGAAGATTCGCAAGTTTTCCCATCAAAAGGAGAATTAAGAAGAACCATTAAAGGTGGAGGAGTTAGTATTAATAAGGAAAAAATTCAATCGGAAGAAATAACCATTGGTTCTGATCGTTTATTGAATGATAAATACATTTTAATACAAAAAGGAAAGAAAAATTATTTCTTGATTCGAGCAATATAATGCAAAATTACAACGATTATAACTTCAATTCCATGGATATTATTCGATTTATGTTCAAACATAAATGGCCGATTCTTACTATTACGGTAATTGCGGCCATTGCTTCAGTAATTGTTTCATATGCAATCACTCCAAAATTTAAATCAACAGTAGTTTTCTATCCAAAAACACAGGTTTCAATTTCACATGCTTTAGAAACAGGACAGTTGATAGATGCCGATGACCATATCATGAATTTTGGAGATGAAGAAGCCACAGAACAACTAATTCAGACCTTGCATTCGGAAGACATAAGCTATGCAATTATCAAAAAGTTTGATTTAATGAATCATTATGAGATTGATACTGAAGGTGAATATCCACTCACTCGGCTTGATGAAGAAATCAGAGATAATATAAAATTTCAAAAAACCGAATTTCAGGCTGTTAGAATTGAAGTGCTTGATACGGATCCACAAATGGCTGCTGATATTGCAAATGAAATAGCTTCATTGTTGGATAAAACTCTAAACAGAATGCAAAACGAAGTTGCAATTGAAATTTTAAGAGTGGTTGAGGGAGAGTATAGTTTATTATTATCTGAAATAGAAGAGATTGAGAATTCAATGAATAAAGTAAGGTCAAATCCAAATAATCCAAAGTATATTTCATTGAGTACACGGTTGGTAAATGAGAATCAACGACTAAGCGAATTAAAATCAAAATTAGTTGAAGCTCGGGTTAATGCAAATCAGGATTTGCCGAGAAAATTTACTGTAGCGAAGGCATTTCCGGCAGAGAAGAAGTCTTATCCGGTACGTTGGTTAATTTGTGTGGTTACTACGGTGTCTGCATTTGTTTTTGCAGTATTTATGATGCTTTTTATCGAAAGGTATAAAGATCTTTTGAAATTTAAATCATAAAGCTTTGTCAAAGAATAAAATACTTTTTTATTCTATATCTCTTTTATTTATAGCTATTAACCTGGTTTTAATAGCTTATGATACTTATTATTTTGCCTTCTTACCGGTAATTCTGATTTTTTTATTGGCAAGCGTTATTTCATTGGATAAAATTATTCTAAGCATTGTCTTTTTTACTCCTTTATCCATACGGTTAGATTATATAGTCTCCAATATTCCGGTGAATTTATATTTACCTACGGAACCACTGCTGTTAGGTACTCTTTGTTTATTCGTTTTCAAGTTATTACTTGATGGAAAGTTTGATAGAAAGATAATATTACATCCGGTTTCAATTGCTATTTACATTAATCTTATCTGGATTTTCCTGACAAGTTTTACAAGTACTATGGCGGAAGTTTCGTTTAAATTTTTGTTATCACGTTTGTGGTTTATTGTGGCTATGTATTTTTTAGCAACGCAAATATTTAAACGGTATAAATACATTGAAACATTTCATTGGTTATATATAGCTTCCTTAATTATTGTTGTTTTTTATACAAACATACGATTATCCGGTTATGGGTTAAATAATCAGGTTGCATCTAATTGGGTGGTATGGCCATTTTTTACTGACCATACATCTTATGGAGCAATGCTTGTTATGTTTTTATTTCCCTTGTTTTATTTTTTAATTAGGAAAAACAGAAACGTACTTTCCTTGGTGTTAACAAGTACTGTTTTTATTATATTCTCTGTAGGAATTGTTTTATCATATACGCGAGCGGCCTGGTTGAGTTTATTTGCTGCAATTGGCCTTTGGATTGTAATAAAGCTTGGAATAAAAATACGATATATTTTAATAGCCGGAATTAGTATGGTTTTATTATTTTTTGCTTTACAACAAAGAATTCTTGATAGCCTGGAGCAAAACGAGACAGAATCATCCGGGAAATTTTCCGAGCATATAGAATCCATGGCAAATATTACCACAGATGCCTCTAATATGGAACGGATAAACCGTTGGAAATGTGCTATTAGAATGTTTAAGGAAAAACCATTCTGGGGTTGGGGCCCCGGAACATACAAGTTTCAATATGGACCTTTCCAAATGTCATATGATCGAACTAAAATCAGCACAAATTTTGGTGATTTAGGGAACGCACACAGCGAGTACCTGGGAGCCTTATCTGAATCCGGGGTAATTGGAATGCTTTCATTAATTTTAGTCATATTTATGGCATTTAAAACAGGATATAAAGTATATCATCAAACAAATTCAAAAGAAATAAAAGACTTCACTCTTTATATAATTTTGGGATTATCGACATATTTTATTCACGGAGTTTTAAATAATTTCTTAGATACGGACAAAGCATCAGTTCCTGTTTGGGGATTTATCGCAATGCTTGTAGCAATGGACGTTTATCATAAAGAAACAATTGAAGACATTAAAGAGGACTGATTTCTAAGCATTTAAATTTTAACAAAAAAGGCGATTTAATTCAAAATCGCCTTTATATATTTAATAAAATGCTTTTTAAAAATGGAAAAGTAATACAAGAGCACCACTTGCTGTATTTGCTACTGACAATTCACTTGAGCCGGCATCATATATTACTTTTGAACCAGAATCCGGTTCAAATTCTCTTTCTCCAACATTTATGTAACTAAGGCCAACTCCAAATTCGCCTGAAAGAGAAATTTTTGAAGCAATA
The DNA here is from genome assembly GCA_028282785.1 of Bacteroidales bacterium. Classification (GTDB taxonomy): domain Bacteria; phylum Bacteroidota; class Bacteroidia; order Bacteroidales; family UBA12077; genus UBA12077. The sequence continues at coordinate 123,222 of JANQHE010000065.1, forward strand.
AAGTATTCAATACCAACAAGTCCTTTAACAAAAATATCAAAAGTGTTTCCTCCACTTTCAGTATAATCTGATACAGAGCCTTCTTGATCGTTTGTTACTTTACCTGTAACAGTTCTTGTTCCATAATAATCATCACCATAATAAGGAATTTTATCAAATCCCGCTTCATATCCCCAAAACCCTCTTAAACGCCCTCTAATTGTTCTATAATTTTCTACTCCAAAGGAAACACCAATATTTAAAGAATTTTCTTTGAATTTATCTATTTCATTCGGGTCAGACGGACTACCATCTTTATCTGTTCTAAGTGTAATGCCTAATCTTAAACCTAACCTTAAAGCTTTATCATCTTTTATATAATATTTTGCGAATAACTGACCAGGTCTTTGAGCAGTAAATGCAAATTCAGGGGCATTATTTTCTTCCGAAGAAATTAATGCAACATTACCAATATAGTCTAAAAATGGAGCGGCGTCTATTCCAATTACCCAATCTCCTTTTTCTGGTAAAATAGCAATACCTTTTTTATTATAGATTTGACTATTATTTGTTTCTTGTGCTTTTGCAAAAAAGACTGAAGAGAAAAACAGGATTATTAACAATAAATTTTTCATCATTTAATATTTTAAAATTGGTTAATTTCGACCGAAAATAGTTCTAATATTTGATTCAACAAAAAAATCATTAATTTTATTTTTTTTAATTTTAAAACGGATACAAATGAGAAAATGCCTTGGCCTTATTCTAATAGCCTTACTTTTGATATCATCTTGTCAAGAAGAAGAAGCACAATTTTTAAGTAATAAAATTGAATTAAAGGAAATAACAGTTCAAGACAATAAGATAAAGCTTGAATGGAACAAACCTTATATTAAAAACTTTAATCGATATTTAATATTTAAATCGGATGATCCGATTACTGACTATTCTCAATATTATAGTTTTGCAGAAATAAATGATATTGATCAAACCATTTATTATGATAATCTTTCTTTAGAAAAGGAGACGTACTATGCGATTGCTGCAATTTCTTCTACCAGTGAACCTCTTATAAGTAATTCTAAAAAGTTTGTGAGAGAAGATTTAATTATTTTTAAAAACAATCCAAATGATATTGTTTTTTATTCGGAACAAAACAATCTTTTTGTTTTTATAGAAAATAAAATTTTTGTAGTTGATTATGAGAATTTTGAAATATCTGATAGTATCGTTTTAAATTCAGATGAAAATTATGGATCGATTGGTAATTATAATGGTGAAGATGAACTATACGTAGCATGCTCTGATGGTAATGTTTTTATATATGATATGATGAGTTTAAATGAAAAGGCTAATTTTTATGTTGGTGGTAAGGTGAGATCTGTTGTTGCCGATAATAATAATAACATATATGTTAAAACATATGATAGTTCTGGAAAAATGACTTCATACAACAGAGAAACGTTAAGCCCAATAAGTACTTATATCGGGTTTAGTACAACAGGTAAATTATTACACTTTAGTAATACTAGTAGAATTGTTGAAAGAACTGAAAATAATTATTACATATATTATTATGATCATGATTTAAGTGGTAATCTTACAAATGTTGGATATATTTACAATTATAATATTTCTTATTACGAAGATATATCTGAGATAACAAATGAAACAGATTATTTTATTGTGGGAACAACAGGAGTAGTTTTTGATAGTGATCTTAACTTTGTGGATGAAATAGGAGATCAATATGGAAACAGTTTTTCAAGCTTTTTTAGCGAAGATTATTTTTATGCATCTGTATTTGAAAACAAGGAAGTACAGGTATTTTCTAACACAAATTTAAACTATATTAAAGAATATAGTACGAACTTGTATCCTTTAAAAGTATTTAAAGACAATAATACATTAATTATTTTTGGAACAGATGAATATTATTATGATTACTATTATAGTACAACAAATTTTAGTATAGAAAAAATCAATTTAAATTAATGATAATGAGAGTAGCACAATTTGTATTTTTAACAACAATATTATTTGTATTCACTTCTTGTACTGATGAGGATTCTGACGCAATCTATTTAATAAATGACAGAATAATTTTAATGTCTGAAAGACCTAATGATTACTATGAATATCAAATCGAATTTACGTGGAATAATATAAGAATGTCAGATCAAGTGGGATTTATATTTTTTGAATCTTCAAACAAAATATCTACTGAAGAGTGTATTGAATTAATTGAGTCAGGAGAATATTATTATTATAACTTTCTTTCTAAAGAGACAGTTTCATATTCTTATTATGATTGGGATACAGAAACACCAAGATATTATAAATTGGTTGCATTTAACAATAAGGGAGAATATGTTTTTAGCAATACTTTATATTTATAGCTAGCTGAGAAGTCCTGCATATTAAAGGAATTTATAATTATCTTTTAATGGTTTTATTAGATGTTTTTTTCACCATGTACAACGGTTTTATTGATGTCAGTTTTCTTATAACAGGGATAATCTTTTCAGGAGTTCTATTTTATGTAAGTATTATTTCAATTTTAGAAAAAGAATACCGGGCATTTCGTGTTTCTTTGATTCTTTCATCAGTAATTATAATTCCATTTTTGATAATTTTTTTCTTTGATTTTCAATATAAGATTGTCGTTATATCAATTATTATTTTATTGATTTTCATCGCTTTAATTGTATTGTTTTTTCCGTATCGACCTAAATTAAAAGAAGGGTTTCAGATACCTAAAGATAAACACGATGAGCGAGATATTATGTTTTCCCGTAATGAATTGAAACCGGAAACAGAAAAGTACGATTCTTACTATCATAAAAATCCTGAGAAAAAAGAATTAGATGATAAGTTCAGGGAAAAACCAGGCTTACTATCTTCGGGTTCATCGATGTATCAACCTTATTCTTATGCATCTGCACATGCCAATTTAGAGGTTATTGAAGCCCTAAAGCCTATTGTAAACGGACCGGTATCTGAGAATAAAATAAAAGTTGATCCATTTAAAATTAGCAGTTACATAAAAACCTGGTGTAAAAAGCTAGGTGCTCATTCTGTTGGCATTACGGAATTGAAAGGTTATCATGTATATTCTCATAAGGGACGTAGAGAACTGTATGGTAAAGAAATAAAAAATAAACACAAATATGCAATAGCCATAACTATTGAAATGGATAATGAAATGATCCGTACAGCACCCAAAGGGCCTGTGGTAATGGAATCGACTCAACAATATTTGAATTCGGGTACTATTGCATTGCAGGTTGCTTATTTTATAAGAAGTCTAGGGTACGAAGCCAGAGCTCATATCGATGGAAACTATGAAGTAATTTGCCCGTTAATAGCTCGTGATGCAGGTTTAGGTGAAATAGGCAGAATGGGATTATTAATGACACCAGAGCTTGGCCCCAGAGTTAGAATTGCGGCCATTACAACAGATATTCCTTTAGTGCTTGATTTTTCAAAAGAATTTTCATCTGCAATTGATTTTTGTACTATTTGTAAAAAATGTGCCGATATTTGTCCATCCCGCTCAATTGCTTTCGAAGAAAGAGGCGAAATAAACGGTGTTTTGCGTTGGCAAATTAACTCGGAAAGTTGCTTTACATATTGGTGCACTTCAGGTACAGATTGCGGTCGGTGTATGGCCGTTTGTCCATATTCTCATCCCGATAATTTTATGCACAACTTTATTCGTTGGGGAATTAAAAACTCATACATTTTCAGGCGATTTGCTTTATATATGGATGACTTATTTTATGGGCGAAGACCAAAATCAGGAAATCTTCCAAACTGGATTGATATGTAACATCAAGCTTCGCTTGGTGTATGGTAAAATTTACAACAAAGAATTTAATTATTTTTGTAATATATAAACTTCCATTTATGTCAATTATCTACTAATCCTGATTTATAGGGTTATGTAGGGGTGTTTTCAATTAGAATATGAGGTAGTTTTCTTCTGTATTCGGTCGGATATTCCATAATTAATACAGTAATAAATAAAATTACGTTTGGTAATTCAATATATTTATAAGCAAGCAAATCTTGAAGATACTCGAAAATAATAAAAATCTTTTTTCCTCAAATTGATATCTAAACAAAAGAATTATACTTTTATAAAGAATTTAATCTGATTAATATGAAACCTTCATAAAAGTTTAGCTTTCGCATATAGAATAGTGAAAAATTGTAAATGGCTTAAATTACGAATAAATCCTAAAAACATGAAGGTTCGCGAGTGGGATGTGATTGTGGACTGTGGGAGCGAGCCTGCCTGTCATGCCTTCGGCAGATAAATCGGCAGACAGGTAACTAAAAGAAATATTGATAGGAAAAGTAATTAATACAAAATCGGCATATAAAATATAAACAGATGAATAGAATTTTTCTTCTCGCAACGTTGTTTCTTTTTGTTTCCAATTTGTCTGCATTTAATACCACAAATGACACTATTGCTAGCTATTATTCAGAAAATGAGGCAATTAAAAAAATAAAGGAACTGATAGAACTGTCCGAGTCTTATAGAACCAAGGATCCTGAAAAGGCTGTTAAATATGGTATTTCAGCTATAATAACCAGTAAAGAAATTAAAAATCGCGAATTGCAATATCAAGCAGAATTTTCGACGGGCTTCGCACATTACATCCAAAATGATTTCGAGAATGCTCTGGCACATTTCTATAACTCTCTGAAATTAAGCCGATTAATCAACAGTAAGTCAAGCGAATCTTCTGCTCTAAACAGGATTGGAAATACGTTTCAGTTAATGGGGGAATATGAAAAGGCTCTAAAAAATTATGAACTTGCAATGACTATTAACAGGGAGCTTCAGGACAATGAAGAAATAGCTCGTACCCTTACGAACCTGGGAAGTGTATACCAACTGTATGGAAACTACGAAGTGGCTATAAATCAGCACCTTGAGGCTTTAAGTATCTACGAAGGGCTTCAAAATAATGAAGGAATAGCGTGGTCGGCTTTGAATATTGCGCGATTGTTTAAAATGATGAAGAATTATGAAAAGAGCATCGAATATGTAAATCAATCTTTAAGTATTTATCAAAAAATTGAAGGAGAGCAAAAACTGAGTATAGGTATAACTCTTTGTTATAAAGAACTGGGAAGCATTTATTATGAAATGGGTAATACCGAAATTGCTATAGAATATAGTGAAAAGGTTTTAGAAAGAAATAAAGCAACACATAACGAACTCGGTATAGCAAATTCATTAAGCACGTTGGGTAAAATTTACTTTGATGCTAAAAAATATAAGAAATCTGAAGATTTTCTTGTTCAGGCGTTGGAACTAAAAAAAAGGTTAAATGACAACACTGAAATAGCTTCAATTTACCGTTATTTAGGTAAAATTTATTTGAATAATGGAGAAACTTCCAAATCGAAAAAGTATATAAATACCAGCCTTGATTTTGCCTTAAATCAAAATTTAAAAGAAGAGATCAAAGAAACTTATCTGGAATTATCCAGATTATATGAAAAAACAAACAATCCTAATAAGGCACTTGCTTTTTATAAAAGATATACCAACTTAAAGGATAGTTTAAACAATCAAAAAATTAATGAACTCGAACTACAATACGAGTTTGATAAAGAACAACGTAGACGGGAATATGAAGAACGTCAAAAGGATATTGTGCAAGAAGCAAAATTGCAAAAAGAAAAGATTTTAAAATGGAGTTTTGCTGGTGGTTTTATTTTCATGTTGGCTCTGGCTTATGTTATTTTTAAGAGTTATCAGCGTAAGAAGAAGACCAATATTATTTTAACAAAACAAAAAAACGAAATTGCAGAACAAAAAGATGAGATTGAGGCTCAACGCGATTTTGTTACAAAACAACGTGATCAGATTGCTCATCAAAATACAATAATTACTGATAGCATTGAATATGCCCGAAGAATACAATCTGCTTTATTTCCTCAACAGAAGTACCTTGATAGGGTTTTAGAAGAGTATTTTATTTACATGAAACCGAAAAATATTGTTAGTGGAGATTTTTATTGGGTCGCTGAAAAAGCTGATAAAATAGTTATTACTGTTTCAGATTGTACTGGACATGGAGTTCCTGGAGCATTTATGAGCATGTTGGGAATTGCATTTTTAAACGAAATTGTGAATAAAAATAATCGATTACTAGCAAACGAAATATTAAATCAGTTGCGTGAAAACATAATGGATTCACTTCACCAGGAGTATGGAAGCAAAGGTTCAAAGGATGGAATGGATATGGCATTATGTATTATTGATAAAAAAACGCTGGAAATGCAATATGCCGGAGCTTATAATTCGGTTTTTATTCTAAGAAACAGTGAAATTGAAGAGTTGAAAGCAGATAAAATGCCAATTGGAATTCATGCCATAAAAGTTGATAAAGGTTTTACAAATCAGCAATACCAATTGGAAAAACAAGATATGCTGTATTTATTTTCTGATGGATACATTGATCAGTTTGGAGGAGATGAAGGTTCAAAATTTAAACAAAAACCGTTTAAAGATCTGCTATTAAAAATTGGAGATAAACCAATGGAGGATCAAAAGTCTGAGATTGAAAATACAATGAAACATTGGCAAGGAGAACAAACGCAATTGGATGATATGATGATATTAGGAGTAAGAATTTAAAAATTAATTAAATGTACGATATAAAGAAATTACAAAAGATTGTTAATGAAACTATCGAGAATGAAAAAATTGGAAGAGAACCATTTTCACTATACGATCCAATAAATTATACATTAGAGTCCGGAGGAAAAAGGATTCGTCCGGTCTTGGTTTTAATGGCTTGTAATTTATTTTCTGATGAAGTTAAACACGCTATAAGACCTGCTGTAGGGCTGGAAATTTTTCACAACTTTACGTTATTACATGACGACATTATGGACCATGCAGATATCCGTCGGGGGAATCAAACCGTTCATAAAAAGTGGAATGAAAATACAGCGATTCTTTCAGGAGACGCAATGCTTATTAAAGCTTATGACTATTTCCTGGATTGCGAATCACCAAATTTCAGAGATATATTAAAGGTATTTACTATAACTGCACTCGAGGTTTGTGAAGGTCAGCAATATGATATGGAGTTTGAAAAGCGTGAAAATGTTGCTGAAAATGAATACTTAAGAATGATTGAGTTAAAAACATCAGTCCTTTTGGCAGCAGCATTAAAGATAGGAGCATTGCTTGGCGGATCCAGCGAAAGAGATGCAAATCTACTTTACGAATTTGGAAGAAATATTGGTTTGGCATTCCAGCTTCAGGACGATTACTTAGATGTATATGGCGATGTAAAGTTATTCGGCAAACAATTAGGAGGAGACATTGTAGCAAACAAAAAAACTTTTATGTTGATAAAAGCATTGGAATTAGCTAAAGGAAATATAAAAGATGAGTTAAAAGATTTGTTACGGCAACAAGATTTTGATCGAGACACGAAAATTGCTGCGGTTACTAATATTTATAACAAATTAGGAATTAAAGAACTAATAAAACAAAAAATAGAGGATTTTAACAATAGGGCAATAGCGTTTTTATCTCAGGTTTCTGTTGATGAAAACAAAAAAAACGAGCTTAATAAGCTCGCTGAAAACCTTATTAAACGAGAAAATTAAAGTAAAAATAAAAATCCCGGGGTAAAAACTAATTGATTGGCTTTTGCTAATACATATTTCGCTTCTGCAAAGAAAATCACACTTGCTCCAATTGAAAATTGCATTCCTGCACCGGCATTTACTCCAGGTGCAAACCTAAATTCATTTAAGTCTAGTGTTTCGGTTATAGATACTCGGTTATCATTTATAAACCAACCACTGAAATGTGCACCTCCCAATAAATATAATCTATAGTTTGTTCTTGGTTTTGGATTTAAAATATAATGTACATTTAAATTAAAAGCAACTACAGTTGTTTTTGCTTCCCCTCCAACAGTGAATGATTCCTTGTATGGTAGATAAAACTTGAAATCAGGCACAATATCTATCTTTTTATTCAGATCATATAAAGCTCTTAAATCAAATCCAAAAGATTTATTATAATACGAATATCCGTTGTATTTATATTCTCCTCCGGTTGCTAAAGCAACTCCTCCTCCGATATATTCAAACTGAGCACTTGCAGGTTTTAATCCACCTAATAATACTAATAAAACAATCAAGGTAAAAATCTTTTTCATTTATAATCAATAATTTAAAGTTGAAGGCACAAATATGAACTAAATTTGTTTCGGATACAAACAAATTTAATTAAGGAATTATAAAATTTAATATGTTTTTGAAAATTAAATAGGGATATTCAAAATGAATATCCCTATGTATTTCAGATTAATTCTTAATTATAGCTCAAATAATACACCGAAGTTGAATACTGCCTGATCGTAATTACTTAAAATGTATTTTACTTCACTAAATGCGCTTAAGTTTGATCCAAATTCGTAATTAACTCCAGCACCGGCATTTAATCCCGGCTTTGTTCCAATTCTATCAGAAAGGTAATTAACTTCAGCTTTTTTAGCATAATGCGTAATGTTTAAACCGGCAATTCCATAAAAATCAAACCCGGCAGCACTCCAAAACACATAATTTCCATCCAGATCTATTGCCCAACGGTTATGTTTATAATTATTTTGTGTTGAAGGGAAAAAGATCCCAAATTCAACAGAGCCTGACAAATTATCAAGAATCATGTCCATGCCATAAGTTCCTTTAAATTGCAGTCCTAAAGGAGGAAGGTCTGTTCCAATTACTAATCCGCCACCTAATTTAATTGCCTGTGCATTTGATTTTATATTAAACAAACTACTAATCAAAACTGTTGCAATAAATAGTTTAAACCACGTTCTTTTCATTTTTATTATTTTTTTTAGATTTAACAAAGTTATATTTCAGACACGAAACAAAAACCGTGCTATAATTTATGGTAACGAAATTATTAAAAAGTTCGTATCCGTGTATCTAAAAAGTGTATAAATCGTATAAAAAACGTAAATTTGTAAAAAGCCTTTTATTTACTTCAAAAACCAACGGAATGTCAAAGAATTCAGGAAAAATTATTCAGGTGATCGGTCCGGTAGTTGATGTTAGTTTCGACCAAACTGGTTCTGATCTTCCAAATATTCATGATGCATTGGAAATAAAAAGACAAGACAACTCTATATTAGTGGTTGAATGCCAACAACATATAGGTGAAAGTGCCATAAGGTGTATTGCCATGGACTCAACAGATGGTTTACATCGAGGAATGGAAGTAGAAAGAACAGGTGCTTCGATAAAAGTTCCTGTTGGAGAGCAGGTTAAAGGTCGTTTGATCAATGTTATTGGAGAGTCAATTGATGGAATTGGAGAGTTGGATAAAGAAGACGGATATCAAATTCATAGTAAAGCACCTGAGTATGTTGATTTAACTACAGAAAAAGAGGTTTTATATACAGGTATTAAAGTAATTGATTTGATTGAGCCATATCAAAAAGGAGGAAAGATCGGACTATTTGGAGGCGCTGGTGTTGGAAAAACAGTACTTATTCAGGAATTGATTAATAATATTGCTAAAGCTTACTCAGGAACGACGGTGTTTGCGGGAGTTGGAGAAAGAACTCGTGAAGGGAACGACTTATTACGCGAAATGATTGAATCCGGTGTAATTAAATATGGAAAAGAGTTTGAAAAAAGTATGGAAGAGGGAAGTTGGGACCTAACGAAACTCGACCCTGAAGAGTTAAAAAAATCACAAGCAAGCTTGGTTTTTGGTCAGATGAACGAACCTCCCGGAGCAAGAGCAACTGTGGCTTTAACAGGATTAACATTGGCAGAATCTTTTCGTGATGGTGACAAATCTTCAGGAAAAGGAAATGACATTCTATTTTTTATCGATAATATTTTCCGTTTTACTCAGGCAGGATCCGAGGTTTCTGCCCTTCTTGGCCGTATGCCATCAGCCGTAGGATACCAGCCTACTTTGGCTACTGAAATGGGTATGATGCAAGAACGTATTACCTCTACTAAACAGGGATCTATTACATCTGTTCAGGCGGTTTATGTTCCGGCCGATGACTTAACCGACCCTGCTCCCGCTACAACTTTTTCGCACTTGGATGCAACTACCGTATTAAGTCGTAAAATATCGGAGTTAGGAATTTATCCGGCAGTTGATCCGTTAGATTCAACATCCAGAATTTTAACACCTGAAGTTGTTGGTGATGAACATTATAATACAGCACAAAAAGTAAAAGAGATTTTACAGAGATATAAAGAACTACAAGATATTATTGCAATACTTGGTATGGATGAACTTTCGGAAGAAGATAAATTAGCTGTTCACCGGGCAAGACGTGTACAAAGATTTTTATCTCAGCCATTCCATGTAGCAGAAGCATTTACAGGTTTGGAAGGTGTTTTTGTTGATATTGAAGATACGATCAAAGGATTTAATATGATTATGAAGGGCGAAGTTGATCAATATCCTGAAGCAGCATTCCAGTTAGTTGGTACTATTGAGCAAGCAATCGAAAAAGGAGAGAAAATGCTTGCTGATGCCAAGAAAAAGAAATAATTTTAGAATTAATTGAGATAGTCGGATTATGTATTTGGAGATTATAACACCAGATAGAAAAGTTTTTTCGGGAAGAATAAACTCAGTTCAGGTCCCAGGTAGCAAAGGATCTTTTGCTGTATTAGAATATCACGCACCAATTATCTCAACATTGGAAAAAGGAAGAGTGAAAGTTGTTGAACGTGGAGTAGAATCGTATTTCAAAATCAGTGGAGGCATTATAGAAGTAAAAGATAACAACGTTATAATTCTTGCTGAATCTGTAGAAAAGTAAGTTTATGAGATTATTTCTATTTTCTATATTTATCTTCTTTTTTATAATTCTTGAAGCACAAGAAAAAGTTACATTTTCTGCTGAAGATGGATTACAGATTACGGCAGACCTTTATGAGATTGATCCTGAAAAGCCGTATGTATTGTTATTTCATCAGGCAGGTTCAAGTCGTGGAGAATATAAACAAATTGCAAATAAATTCTTAAAGTTTGGATATAATAGTCTTGCTGTAGATCTGAGATCTGGAGGAGAAGAAAATTATATTCAGAATCATACAGCATTGTTAGCAGTCCAGCAGGGCTATTCTTGCGATTATTTAAGTTCTAAAAAGGATATTGAGGCTGCTATTAATTGGGTAAAGGAAAGAAATGGAAAACCCGTAGTTCTTTTGGGTAGTTCTTTTTCTGCCTCATTAAGTCTTTTAATTGCTAAAGATAATCCTCATGTAAAAGCTGTTATCGCATTTAGTCCGGGTGAGTTTTTTACACCGGAATTAACTATTCAGTCATCTATTAAAGATCTGGGCAAACCGGTGTTTGTTGCTTCTTCACATAGGGAAAGCCCTTATATTGATACCTTATTAGCGTATGTTTCCGAAGAAAATAAAACTACTTATGCACCAGGCGAAGGAGGTGAACATGGTTCAAAATCATTGTGGAAAAGCAATCCAAATAACCAGGAATATTGGCTGGCTTTAACAATGTTTTTCAGTAAAATTAATAGAATGCATAGAAGATAAACCTAGTAATGAATTCCTTCTTATCTTAAAAGCTTTTTTATCTTTACATTATAATTCAAAACTGTATTAAATTTATAATATGCAGAAAGTTAAATTTTTAATTATTCGATTTAGCTCGATTGGTGATATTGTTCTTACAACGCCTGTTTTACGTAATCTAAAAAACCAGGTTGAAGGAGCTGAAATTCATTACCTGACAAAACAACAATTTACCTCAATTCTTGAAAATAATCCGAATATAGATAAGGTCCACGTTTTAAAGAAATCATTTTCTGAAACAGTAAATGAACTAAAATATGAACACTTTGACTATATTATTGATCTTCATAGAAATATAAGGACTGCACGTTTTAAAAATCGGTTAAAAATAATTTCTTTTTCTTTTAATAAGTTGAATTGGGAAAAATGGCTTTTAGTAAACTTTAAAAAGAATAAACTGCCAAATGTTCATATAGTTGATAGATATTTGGACACATTAAAAGTTTTTGATGTTGAAAATGACAGGCTTGGATTAGAATATTATATACCGGAACATGATGAGGTTGATCCATTGTCAATATCAAACGATTTTAAAAAAGATTATGTAGGTGTGGTTGTAGGGGCATATCATAATACAAAGAAATTAACCAAAGAAAAGCTTATATCTATTTGTCAGAAAATTGATAAACCTATTTTATTACTTGGAGGACCGGATAATAAGGAAGAAGCAGAAGAGATAAAAAAAGCTGTTGGTAAAGATATTTATAATGCATGTGGAGGCTATAATATCAATCAGTCTGCTTCTCTTGTTAAACAAGCAAAGGTTATTTTAACTCCTGATACGGGATTAATGCATATTGCTTCGGCTTTTAAAAGAAAAATAATTTCAGTTTGGGGTAATACAATTCCGGAATTTGGGATGTATCCATATGTGCCGAATCCAAGTTCTGAAACCATAGAGGTGAAAGGTTTAAGCTGCCGTCCGTGTTCAAAGATCGGTTTTAAGGAATGCCCTAAAAAGCATTTTAAATGCATAAATGATTTGGATGAGGATTATGTTGTAGAAAAAATAAAAAATTTATATTGATTGAAATAAACACCTCCAGAGTTTTGAAAATCTTGAATGTGGTGCTATCGAGAGACTTATCAATAAACAATATAGTAGTTTTTTTAAATTCTTATTCTAAAACACTTAATAAAATGTATGATAGAAGAGGGAGCCTTTTTAATCACAAGTTCAAAAGAAAAAAGATTAAAAGTGGAGAGTATTTGAGGCAAGTAAAAGCTTATATCCACTTAAACCCTGTACATCATGAGTTTGTTCCAAAGCTTTATGACCAGAAATACTTCATATCATTCTTTTTTAGTTCTAAACAAGCTTAAGTTAATAAAAATGAAACACTTAAGCTATGTTAGATTTTAGAAAACTTTAAGTACTATCATCGCTTAAGGAATTTAGAATTATACAATTCCTTATTTATAGAAAGACAGAAAATAGAGAATAAATTAACATGCACTTTCAAATTTGTTTAAACTACTAGTATAAATTGTTTGTCAAAGAATATAAAATACTTTTAGTTCAACATGATAAAATACCAATACGATAAAGAAGATAATATTTTAACTGTGGAATTTAAAGGAGAAGTAAGTGTTCAAAATATGATTGACCATATTTTGTGGTTAAGAGAAAATAAAGAACTACCTCAAAGGTTAAAAATACTATCTGTAACTACAGATGCCAAATGGTCTGAAAAAGTTGGAAGAAATGAATTAATTTCTTTTTTAGAAGAAAATAAAATTTCGCTGGCCCAAAGGGAATTTATTTATGATGCATATGTTATTTCAGGAACATTTGAAACTGCATTAGGAATATTATATAAGGAACTAAATAAAACAGGAAATCATAAGTTTGAAGTTTTTTCCACAAAAAGTGCTGCGATAAACTGGCTTAAAAAGTTTAAATAAGTTTAGGTTTTATTACTAGACTTAAAAAGAGGCTGTCCAAAAAGGCAGTCTCTTTTTTTATGCTGCTTTTTTATAATTGGTTTCAAGCAAATTTTGGTTATTGTCTTTTTGATAAAAAAAGT
>JANQHE010000049.1 GCA_028282785.1 Bacteroidales bacterium
CCAATGATCCGGCTGCTACAGCAACGGCCGATACTTATGGAAGTTATACCATAACCTGGACAGAAGTAAATGGCACCTGTACAGATAATGATAATATTAACGTAGATTATGTTCAGGGACCAATTGCATATGCAGGTGCTGATAGTTTATTGTGTTATGCTTCTTCATATACTGTTCCGGATGCAAGCCAAAGCAATGGAACAGGTGCTGTTTCATGGTCAACAGATGGTGGAGATGGGTCTTGGGTTAATCAAACAACAATAAGTCCAACATATACACCGGGTACAAATGATCTATTAGTTGGTTATGTTGACCTTATATTAACTGTAACAGCTAATCCTCCGTGTACCGATGATACCGACACGGTTAGAATAACTTACTTACCTGAATTGAGGGCTTCAATCGGAAAACCAGCACCTTATAATATCGATTCTACATCAACCCATATTGATGTTTATGTTAAGCTATCCAATCATAATTTTATGGCTTATTTAGGTGTATATTTAGTTTCTCCCGTTGATTCTGTAGTAGAGCTTAAGCCATATTGTACAAGCCCATTCCCTGGAAACTTTAATACAGAGGGAGTGTATAGATTTTATAATGATCCGGAAGATACTTCGGCGATTACTACTATTTCAGATTGTGCTCCGGTTGATGGCAGGTATGATTTTGCAGGAGAATGGAAAACAAAATTACATGGACAAGACCCGGCAAATGGAGCTTGGAGAATAAGATTAGTTGATAATAGAAGTCTCGGAGATTTTGATGGACTGTTTGAAGAGGCAACAATTATGTTTTCTGATTATAACGGACCAGTTTTTGAATCAATTTTATATGCAGATTCAGCAATAAATACTACTATTAACGAATATTCTGGTTCAGGTTCGTTTGCGGAAACCATGCATACTCTTCCAATTACCGGGCTTACAACTTCTTGTTTTGGAGAATGTGATGCTACAGCAGTAGCAACCGCAACCGGTGGACAATCACCTTATGTACTTTACGAGTGGAGTAATAGCCTAGACTTTAGTTCACCATTTTCAACTAACGATACTGTAGATCTATGCGCAGGAAAATATTATGTTCAAATAACAGATTCTCATGGATGTGTAGCCATTGACTCAATAACTGTTGGATCTCCTCCGGAGATAACCATTACAAATGCCACAGTTGTAAACAATGTATGTTATGGTGATTCCATAGGAGAAGTTACTTTAGATTTTAGTGGTGGAACGGGAGCATTAACATATACACATGATTCTTATACCGGTGCACCTAAACTAAGTGGAGAAACATTTGATAAGTTAACTGCTGGCACTTATATATTTACCATAACTGATGTTTCCGGTTGTACAAAAGATACAACAATTAATATTACGGAAGGGACGGAAATAACCATTTCAACAAGTATAAATCCTATTACATGTCATGATGCTGCAGATGGAGAAATAACTATAAGTGCTTCAGGAGGGACAGGCCCTTACGGATACTCGATAGCACCAACTCCTGATTTTTCTAATACAACAGGAATATTTACAGCACTTGACTCAGGATATTTATATGTTGCTGTAGAAGATGCATTGGGTTGTATTAAATATGGAGATACGATTTATTTAACAAATCCTGACACGATTTCTATTGATGCTATTGAAATGATCCCAACCTCATGTATTGGTGGTGGAAATGATGGGCAAATAGTTGTAACTACTTCAGGTGGAGTTGGCCCGATCGGAATTTCTACCGATGGAATAACATTTCAGTATGGAAATGATACTATTAAGGGATTACCAATTGGCGATACTACGGTTTATGTTAGAGATAACTGTGAAACAAAAATGCTTGATTCTTTGGTTTCAATAACAGGACCTGTTCCTATTACAATTGATTCAATTAATGTAATTGATGTAAGTACATGTAATGGTGAAAATACAGGACAGATAATTGTATATGCAAGTGGCGGAACAGGCAATTTCCAATATTCCATTAATGGTGGTGTAAATTATCAAAATGATAGTTCATTCACAGGATTATCAGCAAGATCTTATGATATATCTGTTATAGATACCGATGGTTGTTTGAGCCCGGATAGTACCGTAACCATTGGAGAACCAAACGAGTTGTTAATTACTGGATTAACTATTTATAATCCTTCTGAATGTAATACCAATCAATCAAATGGAATAATTACAGTTAATATTTCTGGTGGAACCCCTGGTTATCAATATTCTATTAATAGCCAACCATTTCAGAAAGATAATACTTTTAATGATTTAAGTATTGGTGATTATACTGTAATCGTTCAGGATACTAACGCATGTGAGACAACTATTGATACTTCCATTATATTAAGGCCAGAAATGAATCTTAATCTAGGAGTTAGCCCTGTTTCATGTTATGGATATAGTGATGGAAGTGCTTCAGTAGATTTTGTAAATGGAGAAGAAGGAACCGGGCCGTATAATTATAGTTGGGTATGGGATGGAGGTTCTAGCTCTGCTGCAATAATTTCTGGATTAGAAGCGGGTTGGTATAAGGTAACAGTTAGAGATAGTAACTTACCAGATAATTGTATTGATCAGGACTCCATACAAGTAGTCCAACCTGATTCTATATTTATAGATTTGAGTGATCATAAGGATATTTATTGTATTAATAGTGAACCGATTAATTTGAATGATGCTAAGGGTTATATTCAACCAAATGTAACCGGAGGAACTGAGCACTATATATATAAATGGAAAGGACCAAATGATTATAGTTCGTCGTTAGATACTATAACAGGATTGAATGCAGGAACATATACTTTAAAAATTATAGATTCAAATAGCTGTGAGGATTCAACGGAATTAATCCTAAATGAAAATGTTGAGAATGATATTACAAATTTATCGGTTAGTTTCATGGATTCTAGTGTTTGTTGGAATCAACCAGTTGAAATAATCTTAAATTTTGATGGAAATGCAGATACTGCTTATTATAGAGTAGGTATTTATAATTCCGATTTAGGTGGATATTTTTATGATGACGATTCAGAAAAATCATTAAGAGTTACTCTAGACCCATTAGTAGTATATGAAACAATTACTGCAAAAGCGGCTTTTGATAGATTCCAGGTTGAAAATGATTATTGTAGAGATTATGAGACAGGTTTTATAGAAGTGGAATATTTCCCAAGTTTTAATTTGGACATTTCAGACATGGAAGGAAGCACAGGAGACACTATATATTTAAAAGGATCAAGGG
The DNA here is from genome assembly GCA_028282785.1 of Bacteroidales bacterium. Taxonomy (GTDB): domain Bacteria; phylum Bacteroidota; class Bacteroidia; order Bacteroidales; family UBA12077; genus UBA12077. The sequence goes on from JANQHE010000049.1 coordinate 3,244, forward strand.
ACGGACAACTTTTTGCGAATGTTGTGGATGCTTCGAATATTACATTCCAATGGTTTGAAGCAGATGTTCCGATATCACAATCAAATGTGCAAATATTAAGTATATCTCCCGATTCTTCTGCTACCTATACTGTAGCTGCAACATCTACTGATGAATGTACGGATACAACATCTGTTTATTTGGAGTTTATTCCTGCTATTACTCCAAATGAAGGATTTACTCCAAATGGTGATGGAATAAACGATTATTGGGACATTAAATTTATTAGCAAGTTTCCTAATAATGTTGTAACAATCTATAATCGTTGGGGCGTTAAAGTATTTGAGCAAAAAGGTTATAATAATGATGATGAAGATAAAAGATGGGAAGGAAAGGCTAAAAATGGTAAGGAACTTGCCAGTGGAACATATTACTATGTAATAATATTAAATGAAGAAGGTTTCAATCCGATTACCGGACCTATAACAATAATTCGATAGTATGAAAAGAATAAAATTTATAATATTAGTTGCTTTATGTGTGGTGTTTGTAAGTAAGACAAACGCACAACAAGCGCCATACTATACGCAATATATGTTTAATGATTATTTGGTTAATCCTGCTGTTGCAGGCACATATAACTATTTTAAAATTACGGCAAACCAACGGATCCAGTGGATTGGAATTAATGATTCTCCAAGAACAATGAGTCTTTCCGGTTATGGCCCTTTTAAAAGTCGTGATATGGGTTATGGAGGTTATATTTTCAATGATGTTACCGGCCCTGAAAGCAGGCTCTCGTTAGGGGGCTCGTATGCGTATAATATTGCAATTAATGATGAATGGAGAATTTCAGGAGGTTTAACAGTTGGAATTATGCAGTACAAACTTGATGGTACAGCTATGTACATCGATCAGGAATCACGAAATGCTAACGATCCGGCTCTTCCCGAAGGAGTACAATCGAAAATCATTCCTGATGCAAGCGTTGGAGTTTATGCATATACTACATATTATTTTGTAGGTTTATCTGCACATCAATTATTAGGAAACAAATATAGCTTACACGAACAAACGGATTCAATACAGGGAATTAGTAGGTTAACACAGCATGTTTATCTTGCAGGAGGTGCTAATTTTATTTTGAATAGAGATTTTTTAATAACTCCATCAGCACTCATAAAATATACCAGCCCTGGACAAATACAGGCTGAAATAAATGCTAAAGTAACTTATCAAAGAATGGCCTGGGCAGCTCTGGCATTTAGAACGGGCGACGCGATTTCAATTATGGGAGGATATAATTATGAGAATAAAATTCTGATTGGTATTGCGTACGATCTTACTATTTCAGAATTGAGAAGACATTCCAATGGTACGGTTGAAGTGATGGTCGGGTATAATTTTAATAAGATAAAGTAATATATTTTACATAATTTTGATACCGGCAAGTTTGCCGGTTTTTTTATTATAAAATCAAACTATCATATGAAAAAACTTATAATAATTCTTCTATCAATTATAGCTTTTTCTTGTGGAAAAAAAGGAAAGGTTCCGGATTATGTTATACCTCAAGATGATATGATTAATATTATTATTGATATTCACATAACAGACGGATTATTAACAGTTAAAGATATTAGAAGAGAATTAACGCGTAATGATTCGATTGATTATTATAAGGGGATTTTTGTTAAACATGGCTATTCAAGAGAAGAATTTGATTCTTCAATATACTTCTATAGTAAAAATATTAACAAGTACGATGAAATTTATGCCGAAGTGTTAAACCGATTAAATGAAATGGAGACCGAATTAATTCAAGAAGAAAATAAAGATAATGAAGAAATTGAAGATTAACCGGTAAGTTTAATAATTAATGCGTAGATTATCAGCAAACTATATATATACGATTAATCAGCCTCCTCTTAAAAATGGCATTTTAGAAGTAAGTCAGGAAGGTGTAATTAAAAAAGTTATCGATACAGGAGGAGAGCTAAAAGAATCTCGAAACCTTGAGTTTTTTAATGGAGTAATTACACCTGGTTTTATTAATTCCCATTGTCATTTAGAACTTTCCTATTTAAAAGGTAAAATAACAAAAAAGAAGGGACTTTCCACGTTTTTAGAAGGAATAATAAAAAATAGAGAAGCGAAGGATCATGTAGTATTAAATTCAATTAAAACATATGATTCCGAAATGAAAAGACAGGGAATTGTTGCTGTCGGAGATGTATCAAATACAAATCAAACCTTACCGATAAAAAAAGAAAGTAAAATATATTATCATACATATATAGAAAGTATAGGATTAAAAGATAACGCTTTAGAAGTTTTTGAAAAGAGCAAGACATTACAAAAATCATTTTTGAGCAACGGATTAGATTGCTCTATTGTCCCTCACGCACCATATTCTGTTTCTAAAGAGCTTTTCCAATATATAAAAGAGTTGGCAGAGCTTCAAAACACAATAATTACCATTCATAACCAGGAGAGCAATTCAGAAAAAGAAATGTTTGTTTCCGGTACTGGAGATCTTATAAATATATTTAAGAATTCAGGAATTGATATGGGATCATTTAAATCAACCGGTAAAAACTCTATCTCATCTATTCTAGATTTATTACCCAGGCAAAATCATATAATATTTGTGCACAACACTTTTTCTACCAAAGAGGATGTTGAATTGGTAAATCAACATTTTGAAAATGCATATTGGTGCTTGTGTCCTTTATCAAATTTAAGCCTGGAAAATCAATTACCGGATCTGGATATTTTCAAGAAGCTATCAAGAGTTACATTAGGTACAGACAGTCTTGCATCAAATGATTCTTTATCTATTTTAGAAGAAATAAAAGTTATTAACCAGTACGACCCTGATATAAGTTTTGGTAAACTTCTTGAATGGGCTACAATAAATGGGGCGAGAGCTTTAAAAATTGATGATAGGTTTGGAAGCCTGGAAATAGATAAAACTCCGGGTATAAATTTAATTACAGATTTTGATTTTGATAAAATGCAGATTTCAGAAAAAAGTGAGGTAAAGGTATTAATTTAACTTACACCCTTAGATTTTAAATAATCTACCGCTTCTTTATCATATTTTAAAATATGTTCATCGAACCAATACTCCAGGTAGTTGTAAATTTCCAGACATAAATTTGGTTTATTGCTTTCTAGATCCTTTTGAAATTGTATAATTCTTTCAATAAACTGCTTATGTTCTTCTTTGTGCTGATCGGAGTTAGGATATTCCAGATCTTTAAAATAAATCTCTTCTTTAATAAAGTAATGATCAATTAAATAAGCCAACTGGAAAAATATATCAGAAACATTGTCTTTACAAGTATTACTATTGATAATTACTTTGAGTTCATTAATTATATCAAGGAGTTTTTTATGTTGCTCGTCAATAATACCAATGTTTACAGTATATTCATCTTTCCATTGATACGGTTCAGGATTTACTCTATTTTCCATGTTGCACTTTTTAATCAGTTTACAAATTTAGGCTGATGCAAATTAAATAAAATGATAATTATCATTATATCAGCAATGTACCGGAATTAGTGCAAGATAGAATCATTATTGTTCTTATTTAATATCATTATAAATCGATCAACAGAATTCTTTTAGTAATTTTGATTAAAAGATCATGGATGAGCTATAAAAAGAAAGTCTTGGTTTGCCCTCTTAATTGGGGATTGGGACATGCTACCAGAGATGTACCTATCATTCAGAAATTTATTGATTTGGATTTTGAAGTAATAATTGCAACAGATGGAATTTCTTATGATTATTTAAAGAACGAATTTTCCACGCTTACATTTATTGCCTTACCGGGATATAAGGTAAAATATTCAAAACGGAATTCACAACTAGTTAAAATGCTATTATTAATTCCGAAAATTATTTATTGGACATTTAGAGAATATAGATTACTAAAAGGTATAGTGACCAATTATAAAATAGATATTGTAGTTTCTGATAACAGATTTGGATTACAAAGCAGAAATACATATAATATCTTTATTACACACCAATTAAAGGTAAAATTTCCCAAAATTTTAAGATCATGTGAATTTATATACCGGAATATTTCTAAAGTATTTATAAACAAGTTTGATGAGTGTTGGATTCCTGATTTTGAAGGAAAGTTTAATTTATCGGGGGAATTATCTCATTTAAAAAATAAAATGTCAAACATTCATTTTATTAATCCACTATCGCGATTTTCAATACAAGGATCTGAAAATAAAGAAGGTATTGATGTGTTATTTATTTTATCCGGGCCCGAGCCTCAAAGAAGTATATTCGAAAAAATTATTATGGAGCAATCTTTTAACTCAAATTTGAAAATGGTGCTTGTAAGAGGCTCAAATACTGAAATGCAAATTAAGTTTAAAGGCAAAGTTATTAATGTAGCTGATACATCGAGCTTAAATAGTTTAATTTTAAGATCCGATCTGGTGATTTGTCGTTCTGGTTATACATCAGTAATGGATTTGTTTACACTTAGGAAAAAGGCTGTATTAGTGCCAACACCTGGCCAAACAGAACAGGAGTATTTAGCGCAATATCTTTATAAAAAAGGATTTTTTTATTATATGACACAAAATGAATTTAGCTTAAAAAAGTCAATTGAAAATGCGATAAAATACCCAAGAATAAAGAAAGATATGGGAGATTTGCTTCAACAAAGAATAATAAAATTAAAATAAAAGAATTACCGAGATTGTTAAAAATAGCCCTGTTAACCAACCCAAATAAATCTGATTATGCTTATGTGCCTTTAGTGCTAATCTCGAATAACCTATTATTCCTGAAGCTATAACAGCCGCAATGATAAAATACTCCAAATTGACACCTAAACGAAAAGATACTGCGATCAAAGAACCGGTTAATCCTCCAATTCCAGTCATATGAGCGCTAATTTTCCATTTAAAAGAAAGAAGAAATAAAATAAGAACTGTTGTAGTTGCAGCTAAAATAAACTTAGTTATAGTTTCCGGTGCACCTAATCTAACGAGCAGATAGTAGCAGAAAAAATAAAGTATAGCGGTTACAAAAAAAGGAATTAAACGTTCTCTATTGTTTTCCATTTGAACGCTTTTAATTATTCTTTGAAAAATGAAAAATGGTACAAAAGTAAGGGGCAGAACAAATGTACTAACCAAAACGACTAAAAGTATAACCTTTTTAGCTTGAAATGGTAAATATTCTAGAACAGAGCCGGAATTATATAAAATAACTATACCTATTGCCGGTAACAGAAGAGGATGAAATAATACGGAAAATATTTTTGCGAAAGTTTTACCCATTTTATAGTTCTTTTCTAAGTCGGGCAACCGGAATATTCAGTTGTTCTCGGTATTTAGCAACAGTTCTTCTGGCAATTTTATAGCCTTTTTCTTTTAAAATTTCAGTAAGCCTGTCATCCGTAAGAGGTTTTTTCTTATCTTCATTTTCGATACACTCCTTTAAAATTGACTTTATTTCTCTTGTGGAAACTTCTTCCCCGGATTCAGTTTGTAGTCCTTCGGAGAAGAAATACTTTAATGAATAAATTCCAAAATGGGTTTGAATATACTTGCTGTTTGCAACACGTGATATTGTTGAAATATCCAGACCTGTTTTTTCTGCAATATCCTTCAAAATCATTGGTTTTAATTTTGCTTCGTCCCCTTCCCTAAAATACTCATACTGATATTCTATGATCGCATTCATAGTTAGTAACAAAGTATTTTGTCTTTGTTTTATAGCATCTATAAACCACTTGGCAGAATCTAACTTTTGTTTAACAAATGATATTGCTTCTTTATCGCTTTTGGTTTTTTCGTTTTTACTTTTATTTGTATATGATTGAAGCATCTCTGTATAAGTGTAGCTTAACCTTAAGTCAGGAACATTACGTGCATTTAATGATAATTGTAGTTCTCCGTCATTATTCTCAAGAATAAAATCTGGTACTAAAGTTTGAATTGTTTGCGATGTACTGGAAAAACTACTCCCTGGCCTGGGATTAAGCTTTAGAATTTCATTGATCGCGACTTTTAATTTTTCTTCAGAAATATTTAATCGTGTAATGATTTTCTCATAGTGCTTTTTTGTAAACTCATTAAAATAATATTTCAGTATTTTCCAGGCTAAATCAATTTCAGGAATTTCTCTATCCTTATTCTGAATTTGGATTAGCAAACATTCTTGCAAATGTCTTGCTCCAACACCAGCAGGTTCTAAATCCTGAACTATTCTTAAAACTTCAAGCAATTCATCTTCTTCAGTTTCAATGTTTTGAGAAAATGCTAAGTCATTGGCTATTGCTTCTAACTTTCGTCTAACATAACCATCATCGTCCAGATTCCCAATTAAATAAGTAGCAAGAACTTCTTCTTTTTCAGTTAAATTCCTAAGTCCCAATTGATTTTGGAGATGTTCATGAAAAGATATCCCAACAGAGAAAGGGATATCTTCTTTTTTATCATCTTTAGAATAATTGTTTGCGGTTAATTTATAAGAAGGAATATCTTCATCATTAATGTAATCATCCAAAGAAAATTCGTCCAGGTCGTTATCTAAATTATCTTCGGTAACTTCTTCTTCTCCATTATCATTAAATAGATCTTCTTCTTTTCCTTCTTCCAACACAGGATTTTCCTCTAACTCCTTCTTAATTCTTTGTTCAAGCTGTATAGTTGGTATTTCCAACAGCTTAATCATTTGAATTTGCTGAGGAGAAAGCTTTTGTAATAATTTTTGCTGTAAACTTTGCTTTAACATACCTGTGCAAAATATTTGCTTAAATGTAATTAAAATTCTGCATTCTTTGGCGTTCTTGGAAATGGAATTACATCACGAATATTCGACATTCCGGTAACAAAAAGAATCAACCTTTCAAAACCTAATCCAAATCCACTATGTGGAACTGTACCAAATTTCCTTGTTTCTAAGTACCACCACATATCTCTTTCAGGAATTCCCATTTCATTAATTCTGGTTGCTAATTTATCATAAACTTCTTCTCTTTGCGAACCACCAATTATTTCACCAATTCCGGGGAAAAGAACATCCAAGGCACGAACCGTTTTACCATCCTCATTTTGTTTCATATAAAACGCTTTAATATCTTTTGGATAATCCGTTACCATTACCGGTTTTTTATAGTGCTTTTCAACCAGGTAACGTTCATGTTCCGATTGCAAATCAACACCCCAGTTTACCGGAAATTGAAATTTACCTTTTTTTGCAGGTTTAGAATTTTTTAAAATATCTACTGCTTCGGTGTATGATATTCTGGCAAAATCATCTTTAAGAACAAACTCTAATTTTTCAATTAAAGCCATTTCTGATTTTTCGTTTTGTGGTTTGTTCTTTTCTTCTTGTATTAAACGACTTTCTAAGAATTTCAGGTCATCCATACAATTATCCAAAGCATACTTAATCAAATATTTAAGCATATCTTCAGCCAAATCCATATTATCATGGATATCATAAAAAGCCATTTCCGGTTCTATCATCCAGAATTCGGCCAGGTGACGAGGCGTATTAGAATTTTCAGCTCTAAATGTTGGTCCGAATGTATAAACATTTGATAAAGCAGTAGCTCCTAATTCAGCTTCTAATTGCCCTGACACCGTAAGGTTAGTTTCTTTACCGAAAAAGTCTTCAGAATAATTTATTTCACCTTCATCAGTTTTTGGTGGATTTTCGAAATCTAACGTAGAAACACGAAACATTTCACCAGCCCCTTCGGCATCTGATCCTGTTACAATAGGAGTATGCAAATAATAGAAGTTTCTGTCATTAAAATATTTGTGTATAGCAAAAGCCATTGCATGACGAATTCTGAAAACAGCGCCAAATGTGTTTGTTCTAAACCTTAGATGGGCTATTTCACGCAAGAATTCTAATGTATGGCCTTTCTTTTGTAAAGGATAAAATTCCGGATCGGCGGTGCCATATAACTCAATTTCTTTAGCCTGAATCTCAACACTTTGACCAGTTCCCATTGACTTAACCAATGTGCCATTTACACTGATACTTGAACCTGTTGTTATATTTTTTATTAGATTTTCATCAAAATTTGCTATATCTATTACTACCTGTATATTATTAATTGTGGAACCATCATTAAGTGCTACAAAAGCAACCTGTTTATTTCCTCTTTTGGTTCTAACCCAACCTTTTGCATTTACATCTCTATCGGTCTCTGTCGACTGCAATAAATCTTTAATAAAACTCCTTTTTTGTTCCATAATTTTTAGTGATAAAATTAATCTCACAAAAATAATATTTTTCAATCGATATAAAATAGTTATTATGCGATATAAATAGGATAATCTGAGATTTTAATTTGATTATATTCGAGATATTTTGTATATTATAACAATTGATTTATTGCCTAAACCTCTTGCTATCTAATCAAAGGTGGGAGATAATTACATTAATCTAACCAAAAATAAATAAGATACTTATGGAAAAATGGAAAATAGAAAACAATGTCTTCGATAGCGATGAAAAAAATGAAAAATTAATGATTGTGATAAAGGACATTGTTGAAGAGTTTGACAGGTTAATACCTACCGGGCCTCCATTAGGATTTAAAAGACTTGAATTGATTAATGATGAGGTAGTTGGGCCTACTTTTTATTGGCCACGTGGGCAGGATTTTTATAAAATTGCACTGAACATTTCTGATGTAAATTATAATCAAGTAGCTTTTCAATTTTCACAAGGACTGTGCAGAATATATTGTGATCCACGAATGCGAAGTTGGTTTATTCAATTAGTAAGCCATCTTTGCGGGTTATATGCGTTGGATTTTCTTGCACATAAGTGGGATGAGAATCCTCCTAATGATGATTTAAAAGAATATTGGTATAATTTCGATTCATATAAAAGTAATCTCTTAGGAGCAGCCTTTAGTAAGGTAGATATTGTTAAATACCAGGTTGCAAATGAATGGGTACAATATCAGGTTAATAAATTAAGACGTAAGGATAAAATCAATCGTGGTAAATTATTAATCATTGCGTACGAATTGCTCCCAATGTTTAAGGAACATCCCGAAAGCTGGCAAATTTTACCATTTGTTGGAAAGTGTTCTGTTCCGCCTCCACCGGAAGATCCTAAGGAAGTTGTAATTGATAGGGATACAGAACCGGATTTTAATAAATTAATGGATCAAATTCCGGATGAAATGAAGGAGTTTGCTAAAAAATTTTATGATAAAATAGGAGCCGGGGAGTATATTTAATTTATTGACTGATTGTTGTTAATACCTTCTTTTGTTTAACTTAAAAATTTGTGTTATGGAAGATAAATTAATAACAATTGCAGTTCATAATTACGCCCGGGCAGAAATTCTACGTACCCGATTGGAAGCGGAAGGTATTGAGTGCTATCTGAAAAATATTAATTTGGTTCATTCTGTAATTTCAGGAGGAGTAAAGGTAAGGGTTAACTCAAAAGATTTGGAGAAAGCTCTCCGTGTTGCGGAAAAGGTGAGCGAGAATTTTCGCGATGAATATCAAACCGAAGCAGAAGGAGCAAGTAGAAGTGTTCAAAGAATTTTAGTTCCCATAGATTTTAGTGATTATTCAGTAAATGCTTGTCGTTATGCAATTGGCTTAGCAGAGAAGCTTAATGCTGAAATAAAGTTAATGCATGTTTATTACAATCCTGTTGTGAACTCAATGCCACTAACCGATACTTATTATTATCAGGTCAACATGGACGAGATAATAAGAGAAATTGAGTTACGGGCAAAAACCAGTATGGAACAGTTTTATGCTGATTTAAAAGAAAAAATAGAGATTGATAATATTCAGGGAGTAAAGTTAGATTATGTTTTAGTAAGAGGGATTGCAAGCGAAGAAATTATTGCAAAGAGTGAGGAGTATAAACCTGATGTAATAATTATAGGTACACGTGGCCAGGGTGAACGTGAAAATGATTTAATTGGAAGCGTAACAGCTAAAATTATTGAAGATACAAGAGTCCCGGTATTAGTAATTCCTGAGGACTCATTGTACGAGGGGATTGCTACAATTAATATTTTATATGCCATTGATTTTGATGAATCAGATTATAAGGCCATGAAAAAGCTTATGAATATTTTAGCTCCGTTTGAATTCAGATTATACTGTATTCATATTGGTAAACCGGACAATAAAACATGGGATAAAGCTAAAATGAGTACTTTGAAAGAAAAACTCAATAGTCAGTATCCTGATTATGAAATTGAATGTAGTTTGTTGGAAGAAGAAGATTTCTTAAAGGGAATACAGGAAATAATCCGGAAAAAGCGAATTGATATTATTTCTTTAGTTACTCATAAAAGAAATTTGATCTCAAAGTTATTAACCCCAAGCGTAGCTCGAAAAGTACTATTTCACACAAATATTCCTTTTCTGGTATTTCATGCAGATAAATAATGCGATAAAAATTCAGCTAATTTCAGATCAATTTGTGATGTAATTTTAATATTTTCTCGATTACCTGGGACCAGGTTTATGTTAATGCCTAATTTTTCAACTACACTGGCATCATCAGTAAAAGTTTCTTCCCAGTCTTGTTCGTATGCTCTTTTAATCAGCTTTATATCAAAGGCTTGCGGAGTTTGAATAAGCTTATATTTATTTCTATCGGCTGGTTTATTTATTCCATTATTAACATAACGAATTGAGTCAATCAAATCTATATATGGTATAGCATTTCCATTAATCGTTGCAATTTCAAAAACCTGTTCAATGGTTTCTAAATTTACTAAAGGTCTGACACCATCATGTATGGCTACTATTCCATCACCCGATATTTTTTCAAGGGCATTTTTAACAGAATGATACCGTGTTTTTCCCCCTAAAGCAATCAAATGATCAATTATAAAATTATTCTTACTACACAAATCTTCCCAATATGTAATATGATCTTTAGGTAAAGCTATAATTATCTTAATGTTTGGATCAAACTTATGAAAAGCAGAAATACTTTTCATTAGAATGATTTCATCATTTATTTTGAGAAATTGCTTTGGGACCGAACAAGCCATTCTTTGTCCAGAACCACCAGCGACTATAATTACAAATCTGTGCATTGTATAATTAAATTAGATTCAAAGTTATAAATAAAAACTTGCCTATTCAATAAGTTGATAATTCTAATTACTTTATTATATTTGGGGTTTGAGAAAATAATTGAAATTTTTTTTTGTTTGAATTAATGTTATTATATTTGCATACCAAACGGTCGGTTTATGAGTCCAACAAAAGAACATATTATTCTAACATCATTTAGGCTTTTTTTACAAAAAGGATATAAAGAAGTTACAATGAGTATGCTTGTGAAAGCGACAGGGCTATCAAAAGGAGCTTTTTATCATTATTTTGAAAATAAAGAGCAATTATTTGTTGAGACATTGGATAATTTGTTCTTTTCAATATCTCCATTTAATAAGGAAATGGTTATTAATCCGGAAGTTTCATTTTACGATTACATGCATATGTATATTGATAATGTGAAAAAGATGGCTAAAATGATAACAAGCTACATTGGTGAAGAAGGTTCAGGAATGGGATATTACCGTTTAATGTTGGATGTTGCAAATTATGCTCCGGATTTTAATAAAAAAATAGAAGAATCCAATCAAAATGAACTGGCCTTCTGGAAGAAAATAGTTGAGAACGGAATACAGAAAGGTGAAATTAATAAAGATTTGGATGTGGAGATTTTAGCGAATCATTTTCAGTGGCTGCAGGATGGGATCGCTCTAAATTCTATTTTTACAGGTAATCCACAGGTTCTATATAGCCATTTGGAAAAAGCATTTGAGCAACTATATAGTTGTATTAAAGTTTAAATTTTTTTATAATACAACATACCGAATGGTTGGTATAATATTTGAATGTAAAAAACTAATGAAAGGAACAATTTTTGAACAGATGAGCTAGTAACAATAAAAAAGCCACGCTTATGAAAAATATAGAGAAGAGATTAAGGAAAGTTTTGATTGAATATGGAATTGATCGAAACAAGATATCGAAGGACACTGATTATTACTTCGATTTGAATATGGATATTCTTGATTTAATGGGATTAGCTAAACGAATTAAAAGAGAGTTTTTGATTAATATCCCGGATAATGAGATATTAAGAATGGAAAGAGTTTCTGATACTTTGTATTTTTTAGATAAAAAGACCAGTTTGCTAAATGCACATAACTAAATTGGTTGCACTATTAAGATTAGGTTAGGATTCAACTCAATTAAAAATTGAGTATAAATTATATAATGTTTTTTCTAGGCTGAAAAGCCATTCTATTCTTTTCAAAGCAGTTTAAAGTGGTTGGGAGCGCCTGTGGTGGGCGCTCTTTTTTTATAGCTCAGCAGCTGAGTATAAAAATCTTTTTATACTGCGTTTTGGGGTTTTCTCAAATTCTTCAGGGTAAATTTTAATTTTAGAAATCTGCATATACTTTGCTAAATTTAAATTAACATTGTTTTTGTTTTCTTGCATCATTTCATTTAATCGGGTTTCACTGATCTTTTCCTGATCTACAGCTTCTAAATCAGGATAAACTAAAGCTATTAATTTATTTTCTTTTTCGATTACCACAGATTCCTGTATATAGGGCATATTGTTCAATTTCGCCTCAATTTCTTCAGGGTAAATATTTTCACCTGAAGGACCCAGAATTAAACTTTTATTTCTTCCTTTGATAAATATGAAGTTTTCCTGATCTATAACACCAAGATCACCAGTGTGTAGCCAGCCTTCTTTATCGATTGCCTGTTCAGTAGCTTCTATATTCTTATAATAACCATACATAACATTTTCACCGCGAACCATAATTTCACCAATTTCAGTATATGGATCATTAGAATCTATTTTAACTTCTAACGTATCTACCAATCTACCTGCTGACCCAATTTTAGTTTTATCCCAGTTTGCATAACTAATTAATGGTCCGCATTCGGTCATTCCATAACCAACCGTAAAATTGAATCCGATTTTTTTCAAAAATAATTCCACTTCTTTATTTAATGCTGCACCTCCAATGATAACTTCCTTGAAATTTCCGCCAAAAACTTCAGTAAGCTTTTTTCTAATCTTTGAATAAATTGCTTTATCAACAAGAGGAAAGCCTAATAAAAGCTTCATTGTTTTTGTATCAATGGCAGGTAAGATTTGCTTTTTGTAGATTTTTTCGATGATAAGCGGGACAGTTATTACTATGGTTGGTTTTATTTCTTTAAATGCCTGAACAATTATTTTTGGCGATGGTGTTCTAGTTAAAAAATGAATATGACAACCAATTGAAAATGGCCATAAAAATTCGAATGCGCAGCCATAAGTATGAGCTAAAGGTAGAAAAGAAACAACATCATCTCCAGGATTAAGTGGCAGGTTTCTATGAGCAAACCTAATATTGGCAGCTAAACTATTTAATGGCAAAACAACTCCTTTCGAAAAGCCGGTTGTTCCTGATGTGTAATTTAAAACACCTACTTCTTCATTCGAAACTTCATCAAAATTAAGCGTTTCAATGGTAATGCCACCAGGATATACATCATCATAAAGATTAGGAAGGTTATCATATATTGATTTGATCTTTTCATTACTTCCTTCAATTAAAATTGTAAAATCTGTTAATGAAAAAATAGCCCTTAAGTTAGGCATGCTTTTCTCGTCAAGGTTTTCCCAGATATGATCTCCTGCAAATAAAACAATCGAATCGGAATGGTTAACAATATGATGTACATCATCCGGGTGAAAATCAGGAAGAATGGGAACAATTGTAGCTCCATATGAAATTACGGCTAAGTAAGTTATTGCCCAGTTGGCAGAATTTTTTCCAATTAATGCAATTTTATCACCTTTGTTAATTTCGCATTCTTCGAACATGATGTGCATTTTTGCAATTTTTCTAGCTACATCACTATATTTAAAATTCTTTCCCTGATAATCGCTAAGAGCAGGAAGATCCCAGTTTTCTTTTAAACTGTTTTCAATATACTTTATGAAATTTTCTGGTATCATTGCTTTAATCGTTAAGTGAAATACAACCAGTAAACTTAAAAAATATATATCTATAATCAAATAGAATAATAAGTTGATTCGTAAGGCAAACAATCTATGTACGGAAGGTGTTATTATTTTGTTAATGTTAAAAACGATATACTTTTTACAGGAACAAGAATATAATTCTTAATTTTGAGCCCTTAAATTTTAGGTAGAGGTATTATCATGAGTAATAAAGAGCAAGCACTGGAGTTGTCGGATAGATTAAAAGGTAAATCTCCGGAAGAAGTTTTAAAGTATTTTATTGATAAATGCGATCAGAAGGTTGGTTTTGCTTCTAGTTTTGGAGCTGAAGACCAGGTATTAACTGACATGATTTGTAAAATCAATATGAATGTAAATATTTTTACATTGGATACCGGGCGGTTATTTCCGGAAACATATAATCTTATTGCAAAGACTAGTGATCACTATGGGAAAAAAATCAAGGTTTATTTTCCTGATCACAAAAAGGTTGAAGAAATGGTTGAGGAACTGGGGATCAATCATTTTTATAAAAGTGTTGAAAATCGTGAGCGCTGTTGCTATTTAAGAAAAAAGGAACCACTAAAAAGAGCCTTTAAAGGATTGGAGGCATGGATTTGTGGTTTACGTAAAGATCAGTCAATAACTCGTTTTAACAATAAATTGGTTGAATGGGATGAACAACATGGTTTATTTAAAATTAATCCATTAATTGAATGGACAGAAGGTCAGGTATGGGATTATATTGAAAAGAATAATGTTCCATATAATGAATTACACGATAAAGGATTCCCGAGTATTGGTTGCCAGCCATGTACTCGTGCAATAGAACCTGGAGAAAATGTTCGTGCGGGAAGATGGTGGTGGGAGCAACCGGAAAAACGCGAATGTGGATTGCATAACCGGCCAAATAAAATATCCAAATAAGACATTTATTATTGCCCGCAAAATTAGTTATTGATGAAATCGCTATAATGTTTCATGCATTGATTTCATCTTAATTTTATTGTATATTGTACAGCTGGTTAATTCTTTAGTGTTATGAGGGCTGTTAATTTACTAATCATTTTATTTGCTGGTATTTCGTTTACAATATCTGCACAAGATACTCAGCAAAATTCATCAGGGATCGAAATAAATTCTAACGATAGCGTTGAATACGATTTAATTGTTTTTGATTCCAGATTTGACTCCTATTTAGTTACCGTTCCATATCATAGAGATTTTTATTCTAATGAATATTACAGACATTGGAATATTATGTACTGTACAGAATGGAATATTAGATATCAAAATCCAACAAGATATGGGGATTTCTATGAAACATATATTTCTTATGATTAATCAATTGATTATGGCATTGATTTCAATTTTAAACTTTATCAGTATTTTCAATTTATTGAAAAAGAGTATAAAATGGTTTTAATTAAAAGGAAGGGTAATTAATAATAAAAAAGGAATTCTAATGAATTGTACGCTTCTCCTTTTTAGGACTATTTTCTTGTAGACATTTTCTTTTGTAAATATAATTGTCTTTTCTCAGTGAGGTATGCCTCACTGAGAAAAGATTGAGCATATTGAATCGGGCTCATTCAGTTTATACTTCAATTTTTACAATTTAACAACTATTTTCTACGATTAACTACGTAAAGTTTTATGTATAATTTCCATTAAGATACCTTAGTATCATTAAAACATTTAAAATTGATCAAAATGAAAAACCGATTGAAGAGAGTTATAAATTTTGTAAAGAAATCAATTATTGTAAAAATTGGAATTGTTTTGTTTTTAGTATTCCTGTTATTAAATAATATTGGGACAGCAAAAGATACGTATTTAATAAATAATAAAGCCATTGTTTTTCTAACTGCACAGGATGGCTATAACTATATTGAGAAATCAGATTTTATCAAAAACTTATCAAAATTAGATATTGAGCTAAGATTAGAAAAGAACCTCTCTGGTCAAGCCCTGGATTATTGTCACGATTTGTATCAGAAACATCATAAAAAGCAATTTCGCCGATGGAGTTTTGTTGATAAAAGATTTATAATAAAGAGGTTAAAAAATACATATTCAAAGATAGATTCTATAACTCCAAATGTATTACCTGACACATTATATTTAATCAGGACTTCTGGAAAACAAGAGTTTAAATCGTTTTATACTTGTAAAAATGCAATAGTTTGCCCTTCTACAATAAGAATGTCATCAACTTATCTACCAATGTTTGGTTATATAAGAAATTACATGGAAAGAGTATTTATTCATGAACTATTTCATATTTACTCCACGAATCATCCAAAAGTTAGAGATAGCTTATATAGTGCTATTGGATTTGAAAGAGTACATTGCCTGAAGTTAACTCCTGAGATAGAAAAAAGATTGATTAGTAATCCTGATGATAAGCCAGGTTTTTACAAAATTACCCTTACTGATAAAGAAACTTGTTCAGAAAAGATTTATTGCTTATTAATACTTTCAAAGTATAATGAATGGAGGGGTTATGTAGATTTCCCCGCTCGTTTAAACGTGTTAATTGTTTACTTGGGCGAGGGATTACATCAAATTTATAAAAATGGAGAATGTTGGGAGTCTGTAGTTGATAATAATAAACCAATTATTAAAAAAGGAAAGGAATTTCAGGATTACTTTAAAAAAGTTGGATTGGATGAATATTCGCCCGAGGAAATTGTTGCTCATTTATTTATAGATTTAATTAAATCGAAATATGATGATGAATTTTTAGAAAAGAAACCAACTGAATATAAGCTTACCTTGAATAGACTGGAATACATTTTAAATAAATAATAGATATTAGATTTGAAATTTAATGCTTTTAAGAGGGTAATCTCTCAATAAATGGTAACAAGGGAGCTCAAGAGAATTCCCTCTTTATTCTGGTTTGGCCGAAGGTATTAACTTAACAATATAGTAGAAAATTTTTTGAAAAGAAATACTCTGATATTTACTTTATTAAGTAATAAAAAAACAAAGTAGATGATTATTCACAAGTTGTAACATTAGATGGTAATAAAAAGCTGGCATTAAAACCGCCTAAAGAATAATAAAGAAGGTTGCCAGAAAAATTATTTTGCAGAATACACGGTCAACTATAATAAATGTTAGAAAAATAGAACTTTGGTTTAATTATACTCAAATAGTTTATATGCAAGAAATAAAAGGGTATTTTGAATGAGTAGGCGGTATTTTCTACAATTGAAAAATTATTAGGATAAAGAGAGCTATAATTAGCTCTCTTTGCTTTTATTTATTTACTTAGAACAATCCACTGTCAACAATATCAAATTTAGCATTTCCAATTTCATTGCCATCAGCAAAAATGTGAACTTCGTATGTTCCTGCAATTAAGGCGCCATTATTGTCCCAGTAAATTGTAACATCTAAATCATTTCCTATATAATCCACAGGACGTTTAGCCGAATAAATAATTTCCTGCCCTTGATATTCGAACAGATCTTCTTCTGATTTTGCTAAAATGTAATCATCAGGACCTGCTATTCTTATATACACATCACGTTCCCCTTGTTCTGCCAAAACATTTTCTTTTATACGGAAATTAACTTTTATTTTTTCGATTTTATTTAATCTGTTATTAACTTTTCCTCTTTTGTTAATTGGAGTAGCTATAATTTCATCAGTTCTTAAGGCACTTGCCATCTCAACTTTTCCCGAAAGATTCTTATTTTGCTCTTCAAGCTCGTTCTTAAACTTGGTTACTTCCTGAATTTCATTTTTAACTTTTATATTCTCAGCAACTAAAGCTTGATTCATTGTATTTAAAGAATCAATTTGTCGAACATAACTTTTAGCAACCTTGCGAAGGGTTGTCAGTTCATTTTGTAATTGCTTTATTTTAGCATAGTTAGTTGCTTTAACTGTTTTAATTTCTGCTAAAAGACCATCAATTTTTTCTTTTTCCTGGTTTAATTGAGCATTCAAAGAATCATTATCTGTCATTAATTCGTCATAACCATCACGTAATTGCATTAAGTGCGATTGCAATGAATCTTTTTCAGCAGTAAGTGCTGTTTCAATTTCATCAGTAGTTTGACGTTGATCAATGTATAACCAGGTTACAACAACTAAAAGCCCTAGCACCAGGAATAATATAAACAGTAATCCACTTTTATTTTTTTTCGGTGGAATTGGTGCCTGATTATTCGTTTGTTGTTGATTCTGAGTTTTGTTTTGCTCTTCCATATTAATTAGGTTATTATGATTTTATTCGATTTGCAAATGTATACTATATTTTCATTAAGTTCAATACTTTGCGATTATTAACGAATAAATTTCATTAAAATTATATCACTTATCTTCTTCTATTCAAGTCTTAAGGTAATTTACCTGTATTTAAAGAGATAGTTGAAATTGACTTTGTCTAAAATTAAGTCTAAAAGGTCTTATTCTATTTTGGGTTTAATCTTGTAACTCCTATATAAAATGAAAAATCCAATCAGAATAAATGGTATACTTAACCACTGACCCATATTTAATGCCATTCCTTGTTCAAATCCAACTTGGTCTTCTTTGATAAATTCGATTAATAACCGGACAGTAAATAACAGAATTAGGAATATACTAAATATAAGGCCCTGTTTGAGTTCTTTTCCTTTTTTATTGTAGATAGTGTAAAGTAAAGTAAAAATCAAAAGATATGCCAGAGCTTCATAAATCTGCGTAGGGTGTTTTGGAACTGTTTGTCCATCACGAACAAAAATGAAACCCCATGGTAAGCTTGTTTCTATACCATAAATTTCGGAGTTCATTAGATTTCCCATACGAATAAAAAAACCTGCAAGAGCAACTACAATTACAATCCGGTCTAAAATCCACATATAAGGTTTTTTATTTTTCTTTGAGAAATAATACAGAGCAATTAAAATTCCGATTGCAGCACCATGGCTTGCTAAACCACCATGCCAGATCTTTAAAATTTCAATTGGATTACTTAAATAATAATCGGGTTGATAGAATAAACAATGTCCTAAACGAGCTCCTATTACTGTTCCTATTGCCATATATACAGTAAGTCTGTCAAGTAATTCAACAGTTAAACCTTCCTTTTTAAATATTTTTTGCATAATGATGTATCCAAAAAAGAAAGATGAAGCAAATAAAATCCCGTAATAACGAATTGTTAGTCCCCAAAAGCTTACAATATCAGGATCTATATTCCAATTAATATAGTTTAGTAACATGTTTATCTATTTTTGTTAACAACGCAAATGTATTAAATTTTTACTGCCTTCATTTAATTCTTGGCTTAGTATTATGTTATTAAATGTTAAATAAACAAATACAGTAATAAAAACAGAAGCATAACTGTTTATTTAAATAAACTTTTTAAGTTTGTACGGTTTAATTTATTAGGAACAGTATGAAAGTGAATTCAATATACAAAGTGATTTATATTTCTATTTTTAACGCAATTATACTTGCAGGTTGCGCAAAAGTTGTTGCGCCTACCGGTGGTCCAAAAGATGAGGATCACCCGTTAATAGTTGAAATTGATCCCCCTGATTATACTGTTAACTTTGATTCTAAGAAAATAAATATAACATTTAACGAATTTATACAACTAAAAGACCTTAATAAAAGTTTAGTAATTTCACCTCCTCTTGAAGAAAAACCGGAAATCAAAGTAAAAGGAAAAACATTAGTTATCGAATTTTTGGAGGAACTGAAAGATTCAACAACTTATAATATTTACTTTGGTAATTCAGTGCAAGATTATAATGAAGGAAATCCAATAGAGAATTATCAATATGTTTTATCTACCGGATCATATGTTGATTCGTTATCTATTTCGGGACAGGTTATTAATTCTTTTAATTTATTACCTGAAGAAGGAGTTTTTGTTATGTTGTATGAAGAGCATGAGGATTCGGTGCCTATTAAACAAATACCTACTTATATATCGAAAACAAATGAAGAAGGATTATTTAGAATTAATAATATCGGGCATAATAACTATAAACTTTTTTGTGTAAGAGATTTTAATAAAAATTATTTATTTGATTTACCTACCGAGGATATAGCCTTTATTGATTCGTTAGTTGAATTTGAATTAATTACTCATACTCATATTGACACATTCTATGTGCCGGATAGTATATATGTTTTGAACAATCAGGAAATCCCTGAGAGAAAGGAAGAAAGGAAAATTGATACTATTATTGAACATTCACATACATTTTATCCTGTAAACGAATATGTATTAAGGTTATTTACAGAATATCACGAGGTACAATATTTAACAAATAACACAAGAGAAACCAAACATAAAATAGAAGTTACATTTAACAAACCTATTAAGGATAGTATTGTTTTTTCTATGGTAGATACAGTGCCCGAAAAGCAATGGTATATCAAAGAAATTAACCAAACCCGGGATTCTATAATTTATTGGTTAACAGATAGCGCTATTTATAATCGAGAAAGCCTAATGTTTGCTTTAAATTATCAAAGGGAAGATTCAAATTTAGTTTATCAATGGAATGTTGATACGCTTAATATGAGGTATATCGAAGAAAAATTAAAAAGGAATGAAGAACCTGATACCAGTATAAAATATAATTTAAATGTCCAGAATAAGGGCCAAATGGATTTAAATAAGGACATCAAATTTTTCTTTGAAACACCTCTTGGTAAGTATGATACCTCAAGAATAAAGCTTTTTGAAGTAATTGATAGTATAGAAATACAGAAAAGATTTGATTTTTATAAAGATAGTATAAAGCATCGTACATATTGGATGGCTGTTGATTGGAGTGAAGATACTGTATATCGCCTTGAAATTAACCCGGGCGCTTTTACAGATATTTATGAATCTACTAATGATACAAGCATTTTGCTATTTGATACCCAGAAACGTGATTACTATGGAAAGGTTTTAATTGATGTTATAGGTATGGACTCTATACCTTCATATCAGTTAATTTGCCAATTGATACTACCTGGAAAAGAGTCAGAAACTATTTTCTATGAAAAAATAATACAAAATAATCAGTTAGTAGAATTTGATTTTTTACCGCCAAAAGAATTCATGTTTAAAGTAATTCTGGATACAAATTATAATGGGAAATGGGATACAGGAGAATATTTAAAAAATATTCAACCTGAAGAAGTTTTGTATCACGATGAGAAAATAAAAGTTAGGTCCAATTGGGATATTGAAGTTAATTTTAATGTAGAAAAATAATATTGATATGTCAGTACTTCTTGAGTTTGCAATGTTTCCAACGGATAAATCTGGTGATAGTGCCAGTGAATCGGTTAGTAAAATAATTGAAATGATTCATAAAAGCGGAGTAAACTATAAACTCACGGCAATGGGAACCATTATTGAAACCGAAACATTAGAAGAAGCATTGGATATAGTAAACCGGTCATATAAAGTTCTGGAACCTTTTTCAAAGAGAGTTTATTCGTCAGTTAAGTTGGATATTCGAAAAGAAAAATCAAATAGACTACAGCAGAAAATTGAATCAATCGAATCAAAAATCGGTAATGTAAATAAATAACTACTATCTATTGATAGAATCCTACTTTAATCATCAATAAATTGAACAAATTAATTCTTTTTTACGTAGAAAAAGAATAACTTGTCAGGCCCTAATTTATTAATAATTATTTGTTTAAAAGGTAAGTGGTATGTTTAAATGTCTTACAATCATAGTTTTATTCTGCATAATTGGTGGAACAGTTTTATCACAAGATAAAGTACAAATAGATTTAAAAAAGCAGAGAAGTCTTGTTAAAAAAAATAGGGAGTTTGTTCAAAATGATCAAGATGGTTTTATTATAAAGAAAGAGATTAGTGTTATTGAGCTAATTGAAAAAGAAACAAAAGAAGGATTTTATCGTCAATTGTTTTCGGAGGGAATGAGTAAAACATTTGATGCAGGTAAACCGGACTTACCAGTTATTAACAGACTTATTGAAATCCCACAAAATCACACAGTTGCATTAAAGTTTATTAGTTACGATGAAGAAATAATTAATTTGAAAGATTATGGATTAACGAAGTTAATATCTCCTGCTCAGCCTTCTTTTGAAAAAAGCAAGAGTCCCAAAGATATTCCATTTTATAAAGATGATGAGGTCTATAGTGCCAATGAATTTTATAGTAAAGAAACGGTAAAGCTGGAGGATATTGGGTATTTACGTGATAAGCATTTAGGATATATTGAAATATCACCATTTTCTTATAATCCTGTAACAAATACATTAAAGGTTTTAAATAACATTGAGGTTAGTGTCGAATTTATTCCCGAAAGACAAAAAAGATATAAAACCACTGAACAACTTGCATCACCATATTTTAATAATATTAATTACCAAACCATAAATAAAACAACAGAATCCAAATCTCTTATTAGTGGTCCTGTAAAGTATGTTATTGTATCAGATCGAATGTTTGAGGAAACATTGCAACCATTCATTGAATGGAAAACTCAAAAAGGTTTCATTGTTGTTGAAGCTTACACAGATGTAATAGGCAATACTACAACAGATATACAGGCCTATTTACAAGATTTATATGATAACCCAAGCGATGGTATATCTCCTACATTTGGATTATTAGTTGGTGATGTGGATCAAGTACCAACTTTTAGTGGTACTGCAGGAAGTCATAAAACAGACTTATATTACTTTGAATATACCGGGGATAAATTGCCTGAAGTATTTTACGGGAGATTTTCAGCTGAATCGGTGGAGGAATTACAACCTCAAATTGATAAAACATTAGAAGTTGAAAAATATGAAATGCCGGACCCATCATATCTTGATAATGTGGTTTTAGTTGCCGGAGTTGATGGTAGTTATGCACCAACATATGGTAATGGAGCAATTAATTATGCTAATAGCTACTATACTAATTCAGATAACGATATAACATCTTATTATTATTTATATAATGATGACAGTGGTGTAATGTCTTCAAATAATTCCGGAGCTTCCGCGTCAATTAGAAATTACATAAGCCAGGGAGTATCATTTTCGAATTATACAGCACATTGCGGTTCTAGTGGATGGTCCGATCCAAGTTTTAGTATTAGTCATATTGATGGATTAACAAACGAACATATGTATCCTTTGATGATTGGGAATTGTTGTCAATCAAATACTTTTGTTAATGACGATTGTTTTGGAGAAGAAATTTTAATGGCTGCAAATAAAGGTGCGGTTGGGTATATTGGAGGATCTAATCTTACATACTGGGATGAGGATTATTACTGGGCCATAGGGCTTACAGGATCAATTACAGCAAATCCAACTTATGAAGGTAGTGAACTTGGGGCATATGATAGATTTTTTCATTTAAATGGAGAAGCAAAAGAGGATTGGTACATTACCCAGGGACAAATAAGTGTTGCAGGAAATATAGCTGTTGAAGCATCGACATCATCCAGAAAAGCATATTATTGGGAGATTTATCACTTAATGGGAGACCCTTCGTTAACACCTTATATAACAGTTCCAGAAAGCATGGTCGCAACTTATGGTTCTGAAATTTCTATTGGAAGTTCAAGTTTTCAGGTTACTGCCGAAGAAAATTCTTATGTAGCCCTCTCACAAAATGGCGTTCTTTTAGATGCTCAATTAGCTGATGCATTAGGAAGTGTTAATTTATCTTTTGGGGCATTATCCGAAGTTGGAACAGCTGATATTGTTATCACCAAACAAAACAGGCAGCCAATAATAGATGAAATAAATGTAATTCCAGCAACTATTCCTTATGTTGTGTTGGATAACTATAATATAGATGATTCAGAAGAAAATAATAATTCTATTGCCGAAAATGGTGAAACCATTTCGTTGGATATACAATTTATAAACCAGTCAGATTTATTTGATGCGTTTAATGTAACAGCCTATTTAACTTCATCTGATACTAATGTAATTATAACAGATAATACTGAAATTTTAGGTAATATTTTAAAATCAGATTCAACTTTTATTGACTCAGTTTTTTCTATACAATTAAAAGAAAAAATTGAAGACCAGCATGTTGTTACATTCGATGTTGAAATTAATGGGGAGGATTCGGGAACAGAATCTTATACTTGGAGTTCTACCATAAATATGGTTGTAAATGCTCCAAAATTACAAATAGATGAATTAATTATTGATGATAGTTCTGAAAATGATAATGGCAACTTTGACCCGGGAGAAACAGTTGATATTTCTTTAGTTGTTTCAAATTCAGGGAATTCAGAAATAAAAAATTTAAATGGCATAGTAACTATCTTGGGTGGGGGCGAAAATTATTTGACTTTTAATAATTCGGAGTCAGGATCATTTGATTTAAGCGTTGGACAGGCAGATACATTAAAGTTTAACGCAACCGCAGAGTCAGATGTTACCAACGGAACATTATTGTATATCAACTTTGAGATAGGCGACCCTACTTATTCATATTATGGTATATCACAAAATTATGAGATAATAATAGGTGAAATACCGGATATTCTGATTTCTGATGAGGATACATCAGTTGCCAACATAGGATATTTTTATGACACAGGAGGAGAATCTGGTAATTATTCAAATAATGAAAACCATACAATAACCTTAACCCCGGAAGACGCTGATAAGTTCTTAAAAGCGGAATTTATATCTTTTAGTGTTGAAAGAGATGGTAATGAGTGTTATGATTATTTAAAGGTTTATGATGCCTTATCTACTGATGCAGATTCATTGATAGGGACCTACTGTGATTCAAATGTGCCTGAAGTAATTACCGCAACAAATGAAAAAGGAGCTTTAACATTTAGTTTTTATTCAGATGTGTCTATTGATCAAAGTGGCTGGAAAGCTGAGATTAGAAGTTATGTAGGTTATAGCCTTGAAGCTACAGTAAACGGCCCGGAAGGTTTAATTGATGGCGCTACAGTTGAAATTGACGGGAAAACCGCAATGACAGACGAAAATGGTATTGCCAATATTTATAATATTGCCGAGGGAGTTAATATTCCTATTAAAATTTATGCTGAGAATCATGATATTTTAAATACAGATGTAAATATATTGGAAAATAGCGCCGCGCAGTTTAACCTTGACCATATGAAATATGATGTAACATTTAATTTGTCTGATGATGAAGAGGCTGTTGACGGAGATGTTACTTTTGATGAGAAAACTTTAACCACAGAAAGTGGGTCTGTTATCTTTGAAAATGTTAGTTACGGATTAAATAAAGAGTTTGTTATTGTTTCTACAGGATGTGAAGATTCTGTGGGTTCTGTTGACATAACTTCGGATACAACTTTGAATATTGAATTAAAGCCTATTGAATATGATATTGAATTTATCATTTCTGATGGTATTGACCCGGTTCAGGATGCATTAATTGAATTTGACGATAAAGAAGTTTTAACCAGTATTGATGGAATAGCTTTATTTGAAGATGTGCGAGGAGAAGCCACTTTAAATTATATAATTAGAAAATCAGGATTTAATAATTTAGAGGGTAGTATTGAGATGATGAAAGATTCTACGGTTAACCTTACTTTAACACCTGGAACTGCGGAATATAAGGTTACATTTACCGTTGAAAATAGTTCTAATCCTGTTTACAATGCGGAAGTGGTATTAAATAATGACACTATTTATACCGATGTTAGCGGTCAGGCTATATTTAATAATATACTGGAGGAAACAGGAATACCATACAGAATTTCGAAAGAACATTATAAAGATATTAGCGGAACAATTAATGTTAATGGAGTTAATGTTTATGTAGATACTTTGTTAGATTATAAATCGTATGAAATAACATTTAATATTACTGATGGCACAAATCCTATTGAAGGGGCAACAATTAGTTTTGATGGAAAAAGTGGGGACACAGATGAAAATGGCCAATGTATTATGGACGTAACATATTCTTTAAACAAACAATATTCAATAACCAAAACCGGGTATGCTGATACTTCTGGTGTAATAAATGTTGATGATGACAAAGTTGTTGATGTGGCAATGAGGCAGTTTAAATATAATGTTACTTTTGTAGTTAAAGCTCCTAATGCTAATGCTTTAGAAGGAGTTCTGGCCGAGTTTAATGGATCAAGCCAATATACAGATGAGCAGGGAGAAGCTTTATTTAGGCAAATTGCCCCTGGCAATAATATTAGTTTTAAGCTAAGTATTGACGAGTACTTTGATTATGATAGTGTATTAAATGTTGTAGACCAGGATGTAGTATTTTATGCAAGAATGTCATCAACTACCGGAATTACAGAAGTAAATAAGCAGAATATAAAAATTTATCCAAACCCTTCAAATGGACAGTTTACCATTGAAATAAGCGACTTGGTTGATGAAAATTGTACCATTAAGATTTTTAATGTGATTGGATCAAATGTTTATACCAAAGAATTTTCTGGAAAATCGCTGATAAAAGAAGTAATTGATATTACTCAATATGCCAAAGGGATGTATTTTGTTTCTGTTGAAACCGATAATGGTTCAATTTTAAGCAAGAGAATGTTGGTTAAATAAATAATAGGCATGATAAGCCCGGCTACACAGCCGGGTTTTTTTATTGTTTAAAATTTAGGATATTTATAATTCAAAATCCATATTATGAAAGAAGACCATAAACGATTTATGTACAGTTTAGTTTTTCCCGTATTTTTTCTGATTGTAATATGGCTTATTAAGATTGCCGAAATTTTATTAACTATTGATTTTACCCTTTTAGGGATTTTTCCATTAAAAACAAAAGGGTTAGTTGGCATTATAACAGCTCCACTTATACATTCGGATATCGAACATTTGATAGCAAATAGTGTTCCGATTTTAATATTGGGTACAGGACTTTTCTATTTTTATAATAAAATAGCATATAAAGTATTCTTTCTAAGCTATTTTATTGCAAATATCTGGATTTGGCTCGGGGCACGACAAGCTTATCATATTGGTGCAAGTGGATTAATATACAGTTTTGCATCTTTTTTGTTCGTAAGTGGGGTAATAAGAAAAAACATACGATTAATGGCTATATCATTGCTTGTTGTTTTTCTTTATGGAAGTATGATTTGGGGTGTGTTGCCTTTACAACCGCATATTTCATGGGAATCGCATTTAATGGGAGCAATAGCAGGGTTAGTATTAGCTATTTATTATAAGGATCAGGGACCAAAACGAAGAGTATATAGTTGGGAATTGGAAGACGAGGATGAAGATTTAGATGAAGAAGAAAGATATTGGGAAATTAATACTGAACAAAATGAAGATTAAAATGAAAAATATCACCTTATTTTTTCTAATAATATTTTCGGGTTTTACAATACAAGCCCAAACAAAATATAATAAAACAGGAATAGCTAGTTTTTATGCAGATAAGTTTGAAGGGAGGCAAACAGCAAATGGTGAGATTTATTATCATGTAAAAAGAACTGCTGCCCATCGAACATTACCTTTTGGAAGTGTTGTGAAAGTAACTAATCTGGAAAACAATAAATATGTTGTTGTACGTATTAATGATCGAGGACCTTTTGTAGACAATAGAATTATTGATTTGTCGAAATCTGCGGCAAAGGAGCTCGATTTTATTGAGAAAGGGCTTGCCAAAGTCAGGATTGAACTAATTGCTTCTACCGATGACCTTCCGGATAATAAGCCTACGGGAAAAAAGGCTGTAAGCCTATCAAGCTATTATAAAGTACATGCAGAAAAGGTTCAACCAAAAGGAAAAGGTGTACAAGTAGGAAGTTTCAAAAATGATGAAAATGTTTTTAACCTGGTTGATCATTTAAAGAAAAAATATAATGAAGATGTCTTTGTTGAGGTTTCTGAAGTTAAAAAACAAAAAATATATAGGATAATCATTGGTAGTAGTAATAATGATGAATATTTAAATAATCTAAAGAAAAAGCTTTCAAAGGAATACCCGGATTGTTTTATAGTTACCTTTAAAAATTAACCCTGTGTTGCAAATACTCCGGAAACATGAAGTTCCTTTGGATTAATACTTAATACAGGAAGACTTGCTTTATTAAGCATCTGTTGAGCTGCCGTTCCCATAATATAATTACCATCTGAAACTTGTTCAGTCATAATTGAAATTAGATCTGCATTTATTTCTTCAGCAAAATCAATGAGCATATTGGTGATATTCGAACCAATTAAAGAAATAGTTTCGTTTTTTACATTATGCTTGTCTAAATATTCGCAAACCTGGTTCGAGTATGCAGTTAATTTTTTATTAATATCTTCGGTTTGTAAAGATGTAACTGTAACAACATGTACCTTTGCGCCAAACCATTTTGCTAATTCGGTGGTAAAAGGTACCTTTTGCCTTGTATCTGCAGATATATCAAGAGGTAATATAATATTTTTAATGTCGTTCGGCACTTCGCAGTCTCTTATTGTAAATACCGGCTTATACGTTGCTGTTATTATTTTAAAAGCATTACTACCTATAAAAAACTTCTCAAATCCAGATGCTCCATGCGTTGAAGTTACTATAAACGAGTCTTTAAAAGATTCGGTTTGATTAACAATTTCACGATAAATTTTTCCTGTTTTTACGATGTATTGCAGTATGGTTCCCGAAGTTAATTTAGGATCATATTTTTCCAGAATTTTAGAAAACTCTCTTTCAGCAAACTTATATTCTTCATCTCTTGTTCCGGGGCGATAATCCAGGCTCTTTTTTTGAACGTATACCATTTCTATTTTGCATTCGATTTTATTAGATAATAAAATGGCTAGTTCAAGACCTTTTAGAGATTCCTCTGAAAAGTCTATTGGAACAATGATTCGATACATAACTGCTGATTTTAAATTTTTATTAAAGTAAAGATATTTTTATGAATATCGAAACTTTTCAGTCAGCAATTTATCTGCTATTCAATATGTTTAAAAAAGGACCTTTCGAATAATAAAATATATGCTACACCAATGGTTATTGCTGAGTCTGCTATGTTAAAAACAGGACGGAAAAAAATGAAATCCTGATTTGCCCAAAAGGGGAACCAACTCGGATAATGACCTTTTAAAATAGGGAAGTATAACATGTCTACAACTCTTCCTTGTAACCAGGTTGAATATCCTCCATCATTAGGCATGAATTGTGCAACCTGATAAAAGCTTTCATCGAAAATTACACCGTAAAAAACACTATCTAAAATATTTCCCAGAGCTCCAGCCATTATTAGAGAAATACTTATAACAACCATTTTTGGTGCTTTTTGCTTAATAAGAATTTTAAGATACCAACCTATTCCTGTAACTGCAACAATTCTGAATAATGTAAGGAGTATTTTGCCATTTTTACCCCAGAATTCTATCCCGAATGCCATACCATTGTTTTCGGTAAAATGAATGATAAACCAGTCTCCTAAAATCTTATACTCCTGACCCAGAATCATGTGAGTTTTAATCCAGATTTTAACAGTTTGATCAATTATTAAGACTAATAATATTACAATGATAGACTTTATAGTTATTGATTTCATTTTCATAAAATTTAAGGCATAAAACTATTAAAAAGAGTTGAATAATAAAAAATGATCGGACCGTTTTGATCCAATCATTTTTATAAAATATGTTAAATAATTAATTAACGTTGATTTTGTTTAGCTTCAATGCTCAAAGTTGCATGTGGAACTGCACGAAGTCTCTCTTTTGAGATTAATTTCCCGGTTTCACGGCAAATACCATACGTCTTATTCTCAATACGAATAAGAGCAGCTTGCAAATGCTGAATAAATTTCTGTTGACGTTGAGCCAGTCTTCCGGCTTCTTCTTTAGAAAGAGTGGCTGCTCCCTCTTCTAATACCTTAAATGTTGGCGATGTATCCTCAGTATCATTACTTTCACTGTGGGTAATAGTATTTTTCAATATATCATAATCTTGTTTAGCTTTATTAAGCTTTGTCAATATTATTTCTTTGAATTCTGCCAACTCTTCGTCTGTGTACCTTTTCTTTTCCGCCATAATTCATCAATTTTAAGTTGTTTAAAGATAAGAAAATTTTTCAATCAAAAAAGTAATTGTTATCTTATCTTATCTATTTTGATATTTGTTTTTATATCGTCATCAATTTCTACGGAATGAATTGAATTTTGTTCGAAACTATCTACTAAATCTATCGATTTTGCAAGAGTTTGAGCACTTATGTAATCGTTAAATTTTTCGATGGCATTATTAATTAATTCATGTTTTTGAATCTGAATTTGTATCTTATCTGTAACATCAAAATTACTGTCTTTACGAAGATTTTGAATTCTGTTTATAAACTCACGTGCAATGCCTTCTTCTCTTAATTCACCTGTAACATTAATGTCTAATGCAACAGTAAGTTTACCATCGTTTGCAACTAGCCAACCCGGGATATCTTCCGAGGTTATTTCAACATCTTCTAACGTAAGGTTGATCTTCTCATTATCAACGGTTAATTCATATGTTTCATTGCGTTCGAATACAACTATATCTTCTTGTGACATTTGAGCAACAGCTCCTGAAATTTGTTTCATTAACTTGCCATATTTTGGACCTAGAGTTTTAAAGTTTGGTTTGATCTTCTTAACTAAAACTCCTGTTGTATCCGTAATATATTCAACATCTTTCACGTTCACTTCTGCTAACACCAAATTTCGTACCGCATCGAATTTAGGTTGTAATGATTTATCTAAAATAGGGATCATTAACTTACTTAATGGCTGACGTACCTTTATATTTACTTTGCGGCGCAATGCAAGAATCATTGAAGAAACTCTTTGGGCTATATCCATTTTTTCTTCTAATTCCTTATCGATATAAGCTTCGTTATATTTAGGGAAATCAGAAATGTGTACCGACTCTGTTTTATCCATTCCGGTTATTTCATTTAAATCTGTAAAGATCTGATCAGCTAAGAATGGTGCTATTGGAGCCATTAATCTTGATATCGTTTCTAAGCACGTGTATAACGTTTGGTAAGCAGCGATTTTATCTTTTGAATATTCACCACCCCAGTAACGCTTACGATTTAATCGAACGTACCAGTTGCTTAGGTTTTCAGTTACAAAATCCTGAATTGCCCGACCTGCACGTGTTGGTTCGTAATTTTCATAATCGTTTTCAATTTCTTTTACCAAAGAGTTTAATAATGAGATGATCCAACGATCGATTTCAGGGCGTTCTTCTACGGGAATTTCTTCTTCGGTAAATTTAAAACCATCTACATTTGCATAAAGAGCAAAGAAACCATATGTATTATAAAGAGTTCCGAAAAATTTACGTTTTACTTCATCTAATCCTGATGGATCGAACTTTAAGTTATCCCAAGGCTGGGCATTGGTTATCATGTACCAACGTAAAGGATCTGAACCATGTTTTTCTATTGTTTCAAAAGGATCAACCGCATTACCCAAACGCTTCGACATTTTTGCACCGTTCTTATCTAAAACCAGTCCGTTTGAGATGATATTTTTAAATGATACAGAGTCAAATAACATAGTTGCAATTGCATGCAAAGTAAAGAACCAGCCACGGGTTTGGTCAACACCTTCCGCAATAAAATCCGCAGGGAAAAAGCCCCCTCCGGCTCCCCCAAAGGGAGAGAGCTTTTTGAGTTCAGTACTAATTTGCTTTAATACATCATCAATATTACCAATAATTTCATCATTTGTAAACCTGATTACGGTATATCCTAATTCATTAAGAATACTTGTTCTTAATTCATCAGCTTTTTTTACATCTTCTTTTAAATGAATTTTGCCATCAACTTCAACAACTAATTTCTTCTCAAGGCAAACAAAATCAACTATAAATTCATCGATGATATGTTGACGCCTAAATTTATATCCTTCAAGGGATTTTCCTTTTAGTTGTTCCCAAAGAATATTTTCTGCGTCTGTTGGATTTTTTTTCTGATTATTAGCCAATTCTTTTAGCAAACCATATGAAGAATCTCTAGCAGTTTGGTATTTTGGTCTAACTCCCTTCCCTTTGGGAAGGGTTGGGGATGGGCTAAACATTTCTTTATTTTCGAAAGGATAATGCAATTGTGCATACGGCATTGCTCCGGAATCAAACCAAACATCAATCAGGTCTAATTCGCGAACCATTTTCTTACCATTGTCCGATACCAGATAAATTCCATCAACATACGGGCGGTGTAGATCGATCTTTTCATAATTATCCTTAGAATTATCTCCAACAACAAAATCAGTATATGGATTTTTATCCATGATACCAGCCTTAACCGACTTTTCTATTTCGTTGTAAAGTTCTTCAACCGAACCGATACATTTTATTTCTTTTTTATCTTCTGAAACCCAAATTGGAAGTGGTGTTCCCCAGTAACGGGAACGAGATAAGTTCCAATCTTGTAGGTTTTCTAACCATTTACCAAAACGTCCTGTACCTGTTGACTCAGGTTTCCAGTTTATGGTTTTGTTCAGCTCTATCATTCGATCCTTTAAAGCTGTTGTTTTAATAAACCATGAATCCAAAGGATAATAAAGAACAGGCTTATCAGTTCTCCAACAATGTGGATAATTGTGTGTGTGTTTCTCGATCTTGAATGCTTTATTTTCCTTCTTAAGCATAACTGAGATATCCACATCTATAGTAGGATCCTTTTCAGTTAAGTTAGGATCGTATTCGTTTTTAACAAAACGACCTGCGAAATCATTATATGTGTCTTTGTTTACATTCGTTGAAACAAATTCAGTATCCAGATCAGCGATAGGGAACATACGTCCTTGTTTGTCAACTAAAGGATTTAATTTTTTATCCTTATCGAAAACTGTTAATGGAGATATTCCATTTTGTTTAGCTACACGGTCATCATCAGCACCAAAAGTAGGAGCAATGTGAACAATACCTGTTCCATCTTCTGTAGTAACAAAATCACCGACGATAACTCTGAAAGCATCTCCTTGTGGTTGTACCCAGTTAATTAGTTGTTCGTATCTGATTCCTTCTAATTCTTTTCCCTTGTATTCAGATAATACTTTATAAGGAATTTTTTTATCTCCTTCTTTATAATTTTCAAGATTTAGTTCTTCAGCCTTTTTATCAAAATGAGCATTAAAAAGGTCTTTTGCAAGAATAACTGTTACAGGTTTACCTGTATATTGATTGAAAGTTCGTACACGAACATAATGTATTTTCTCACCAACCGCTAATGCTGTATTTGAAGGCAATGTCCAGGGAGTAGTTGTCCATGCTAAGAAATAAACTTCCGCGTCTGTATTTTCAAACAAGAATTCTGAATCTTCATTTCTGATCACCTTAAACTGAGCTACACAAGTTGTGTCTTTTACATCGCGATAGCAACCCGGTTGATTTAATTCATGTGTACTTAAACCGGTTCCTGCAGCAGGAGAATATGGTTGAATCGTATATCCTTTGTACAATAAATCTTTATCGAAAAGTTGTTTTAACAACCACCATAAAGTTTCGATATAACGATTGTCAAATGTAATGTATGGATCGTCCATGTTAACCCAATATCCCATTTTATGTGTAAGATCTTCCCACACATCGGTATATTTCATTACTTCCTTTTTACAAGTCTCGTTATATTCGTCAACCGTAATTTTCTTTCCGATATCTTCCTTAGTAATTCCTAACGCTTTTTCAACTGCCAATTCAACAGGTAAGCCATGAGTATCCCATCCGGCTTTACGTTTAACAAGATAACCTTGCATTGTTTTATAGCGGCAAAAAATATCCTTAATTGCACGAGCCATTACGTGGTGAATACCAGGCATTCCATTTGCAGAAGGAGGGCCTTCGTAAAAAACAAAAGTAGGCTTTCCTTCGCGTGTAGTTATACTTTTATGAAATGTATCATTCTTATCCCAACGAGCAAGTACATCCTTATTTACTTGCGACAAATCTAATTGCTTATACGTGCGAAATTTTTCACTCATTGAATATCTATATTTTTATGGTCTACAATAATTTAAAACGTACAAAGATAGACTTATGAACTAAAATATGCAATCAAAAGTTTTAGAGTAAATTATTTTTTACTTCCTTTTTTAAGAGTAAAAGCGAATGAAGTTCCGTTTTCAATAGAGCTTCTAATGTTAATGGTTTGATTATGAGCTTCTATAATGTGTTTAACTATTGCTAATCCAAGCCCGGTTCCTCCAACATTTCTAGACCGGCTTTTATCGACCCTATAAAATCGTTCAAATATGCGAGGAACATCATCTTCAGGAATTCCAATACCATTATCAGTTACTTCAATAAGTATATTCTCATCCATATCTAAAAAAGAAACTTCTGTAAATCCATAATCTTTTCCATAAACTATCGAATTTACCGTTAAATTAGTGAGAAGATGGTCCATTTGTTCTCGGTCTGCATACACATAAATGGGCTTTTCATATTTGGTTTTAAATTTTAGTTCTATTCCTTTATCTTTTGCCCTTATTTCTTGATTCTCAAAAATTTCATCAACCAATTCTACAATGTTGAAATTAGTAAAATTTAATTTTAAGACACCAGATTCCAGCTTTGTAATCGCTTCTAAATCTTCTACCAAAGAAATCATTCTATTAATGCTCTTCTCAGATTTTTGTAAGTATTTTTTATTGATTTTTTTATCATCAATTCCTCCATCAAGAAGAGTTAAAATATATCCCTGAATGTTAAAAATAGGAGTTTTAAGTTCGTGAGAAACATTGCCCAAAAATTCTTTTCTATATTTAGCTAATTGTTTTAACTGGGCAATTTCACGTACTTTTTTGTCTGCCCAATCCATTACCTCTTCATTCACTTCTTTTAAAACATCCTTTTCCTCAAGGTCTCTTCTAAGTTCTTTTTCCGGGATGTTATAATTATGAATAGTCTTGTAAATAGGATTAATTTTTTCGAATATAAAATTATTTAGAAGATAATAAATAATAATGTAAGTGCTTATAAATATTAGCAATACAGAAAAAATCAAAGGTAAAAGTTCTAAGACCGTTTTTGGAAAATGCAATACCATTTGAGTTAAAGCTGAAACTACTGCCGCAATTAGGGATATTAAAATCGCCATTTGTTTAGGTGATGAACTTTTCATAAGCCTTATTTTTATATAGACGAAAAGCCTCATAATGCATGAGGCTTCGCACTATCTTGTTTTAATCTTTTATTTACCTAATTGTTGCCTCACTATTCTTGCAACATATTTACCTATAATATCAAATTCAAGATTTACCACAGTACCAACCTTGAACTGATGAAAGTTAGTAATGTCATAAGTAAATGGGATAATAGCTACTTCAAAAGACTTGTCTTTAGAGTTAACTACTGTTAGGCTAACTCCATTTACAGAAACTGAACCTTTTTCAACGGTGATATAATCTTCTTGTGAAGGATCATATTCAAACGTAAAATACCAGCTACCATCTGCTTCACGAACGTTCGTACAAGTTGCTGTTTGATCTACATGTCCCTGAACCAGATGTCCATCTAGTAAACTATCGATCTTCATGCTTCTTTCAAGATTTACTTTGTCATCAATCTGAAGTAATCCAAGATTAGATTTATCTAAAGTTTCCTGTATGGCAGTTACTGTGAATGTTTTATTTTCTTTATCAACCTTAACAACTGTTAAACACACTCCATTGTGAGCAACACTTTGATCGATTTTTAATTCGCCTGCAAAAGAACATCGCATCGTAATATGCAAGTTTCCTTGATCTTTTTCAAGATTCATAACCGTTGCAGCTTCTTCAACTATTCCTGAAAACATATTAGTAAAAATTTAAATGTTAAAATCTTTGCGAAGTTAGAAAGTTTTGCACTATTCGACAAGTTAAATTATGGTTAACAAAATAGTGAGGGAAACTAATAATTCAGTATTGGAAGTTTTAAACTAAAAACTGACCCTATATTTTCCTCCGATTTAACATGTATGTCTCCCTTATGCTTTCGTAATATTTGTCTTGAAATGCTTAGTCCTATACCAGAGCCTTCTTTTTTAGTGGTAAAAAATGGAATGAATATTTCCGGTAAAACTTCTTTGTGTATACCTTTCCCATTATCTGCTATGGAAATATTTATGTTATCATCTTTTAGAAAGGTTTTGATATTTATAATACCGTTATTAGAAATAATAGCTTCTACGGAGTTCTTAACTAAATTTATCATCACCTGGGAAATTAGTTTTTTATCGATTAAAACGAAAAATACTTTATCTGATCTTGTAAAATCCAGTTGAATATTTCTATTTGTACAAAGTTCGTTCAGCAAAGGAACTATCTTATCCATAAATTGATTTAATTCAACTTGTTCCAACCGAGGTTCCGGAACACGCATCAGTTTTTTGAAGTCTACCACAAAAGAACTTAATCCTTGATTTCTACTGTCAATGCTTTTGAGTCCTGCAACAGCAATATTGATATCTTCATCATTTAGCTGGGCTACTGTTTTTGTATCTTCGTTGTTAATAAAAAGCTTAAGAACTGAGTCCGTCAATGAACGAATCGGGCCTATTGAGTTCATTATTTCATGTGTAAGGACCCGAAATATTTTTTGCCAGGCTCTCTCTTCTTCCAAATCAAGTTCTGTCCGGATATTCTCAAAAGAAATGATTTGAACTAATCGCTGATTGATCATAACTTCTTTTAGCCTAAATAAAACACTTTTATAACCACCTTTTGTGTTTATATTAATAACTTTTTTCTTTGATTTACTTAACTCTTCCAGTTCTTTTGAAAGATTGTCTTTAAGGGTATTTAATTGTTGCATATCAGAAACCGATTGGATTTCAAGAATATCTAAACCAGACCGGTTTATTATTTCTACCTTTCCCTGCTTATCTGTTGTAATAATGCCTGATGGCATTTGATCTAATATCTGCCTTAAGTATTGGTGAGTACTTGCCTTTTCCAGTTCTGCTAAACGAACATATCTTATAATTTCATTAAAGTTGAAATTAAGTTCTCTAAACGATTTGCCGGAATCGGAATCAGCAATATAATCGCTATAGCGTAAATTCTCCAAAAATTGTGTAAGGCTCCGATTGGTTTTATTAACATATCTGATTAATAATAGAATCAATACAACCCATAAGATACTTACGGTTAACTTTGCAACCTTATAATCGCTATTGCTCCATACAATAACAAGTGCAACACTAGTAACCGCAATCAAAATACAGATCAGAACAACAATTAAATTAAACCGGTTAAAACCCATATTTCTTTATTTTATTATATAGTGTACGCCTTGTGATACCTAATTCTTTTGCAGCTTCAGTATAATTATTATTATGCTTTTGCAGAGCAGTCTTTATTATGCTAATTTCATTATTTTCAAGATCCAGCGTATCAAAAGTATTTTTAGAAGAATTTTTGCGAAAAGAGAAATCTGTTTCTGTAAGATAACCAGAATCATTTAAAATAACAGCCTTTTCAATCGAATGTTGTAACTCACGAATATTTCCGGGCCAACTATATGTTTGTAAAAACCGGATACCCTTTTCGGAAATGCCTTTGATGGATTTTTGGTATTTATTACAAAATATATTTAAAAAATGCTTTGCAAGACCTTGTATATCCTCCGGCCTGTTTCTTAACGGAGGTATTTCAATCGTAACGGTATTGATCCGGTATAAAAGGTCTTCACGAAATTGTTTTTTTTCGGTTGCTTCATATAAATCCTGATTAGTTGCAGAAATTAATCGTACATCAATATCAATTTGTTTTGAAGATCCAACAGGAGTAATTTTTTTACTTTGAATTGTGGTTAAAAGCTTTTTTTGCGAGTCAAGGTTCAAATTACCAATTTCATCTAAAAATAAAGTACCACCGGAAGCAGGTTCCAGTTTGCCGGTTTTTGATTCTTTTGCATCAGTAAATGCGCCTTTTTCGTATCCGAACAATTCACTTTCAAATAATGATTCCGGAATAGTTCCTAAATCAATACTGACAAACATTTTTTCATTTCTGTTTGAAAGTGCATGTATTTGCCGTGCAATAACTTCTTTCCCTGTTCCATTTTCACCTAATATTAAGATGTTGGCATCAGTTTTAGATACTTTTTCGATTACGGATATTATTTCCAACATTTCAGGGGATGAGCTATGATATATATTTTGCTCTTCTTCTATTTCGGAACGAAGTTTCTTGTTAATTTTTTTTAATGATTTTATTTCTCGTTTAGAGTTGGCTATTTCAGAAGCCCGGATTACTGAAGTTATGAGTTTACTGTCATCCCAAGGTTTTTCAATATAATCTATTGCTCCATCCTGAATAGCCTGAACAGCTCTTTCTACTTCTGCAAAGGCGGTTAAAAAAATGATTGATACATCCTGATCTATTTTTAATATTTCATTCATCCAAAAAAAACCTTCATTACCGGTATTTAAACCGGCTACAAAATTCATATCAAGAATAATAACATCGTATGCCGATTTGTTTAGTGTTGAATATAATTGCCCCGGATCCGTAAGAGAATCTACGACAGCACAGTTGTTTCTTAGTAGCAGCTGAATAGCTATAATTACATCTGTATTGTCGTCAACAATTAATATTTTAGGAGATATTTTTTTCATAAGTTAAATAACACACAGAATAAAAAAATAAAAGTATGTATTCGGGAATTGTTTTCCCAACATGTGAGAAAAAAATTCTCATTCTCAAAATATAAAAAAATATAAAACACTATAAAGCAGAAATATAATAAATTGGCACTCAATTTGGCATAAGCGAAGTTGAATATATAAATTTGAAATTCATGCTTAGAAACTTTATCATATTAACAATAAGAAACTTTTATAAGAATTTAACTTACTCAACGGTGAATTTATTGGGCCTCTCAATAGGTTTAGCTGCATTTATTTTATTAAGTCTGTTTATTAAATTTGAAACAAGCTATGATAGCTTTCATAAAGATCATGAAAGAATTTATAGAGTGGAGCAGATGGTGACTATGGCTAATGAAATGTCTTCATGGAGTCAAACGCCTGCTGCATTAAGTAATTTACTTCAAGAAAGATACCCAGAAGTGGAAGAAGCTATAACTATTCGCGAAGTTTGGGGTGAATACCTTTCCACATCGAAGGAAAGAACATTTTATGAAGAAGATGGTTTCTACGCAAATCCGGATATTTTCGATCTGTTTAAAATTGATTTTATTTCCGGAAGTAAAGAATCTGCATTAGACGCTCCTATGAAAATAGTGTTAACAGCATCTGTAGCTAAAAAACTGTTTCCGAATTCAGATCCTATGGGTCAAAGCATTTTGGTTGATAGTAAAAGAACATATTACGTGTCCGGTGTAATTGAAGATGTACCTTTTAATACAAGTACCAGGTTTACATATATTATTCCATTTAGTACATATAAAAGTGTTTATAAACAAAATATTTTTAATTATTGGGATTGGCATAATTCCAGAACTTTTATAAAATTGAGAAAAGGAGTAACGAAAGAGGGTTTTGATACTAAAATCGCAAATTTACTAGACGAATTTATTGAAAACCGTACAGATAAAGTTTATATAAAACCAATAACAATGATTCATCTTCGTGAAAATAGTGGCGATGGATACTGGATAGCAATCCTACTTTATGGAATGGTTGGTATATTTACTTTATTGCTTACTGCAGTTAATTTTGTTAATTTGAATACGGCATATTCTTTAACCAGAGCAAAAGAAATTGGCATAAAAAAAGTTGTTGGTAGTTCAAGAATGCAATTATTTAAAGAGTTCTTGGGTGAATCATTAATTTTTGTATTTATTTCGTTATTGTTGGCTTTTACCATAATAGAAGCAGTTTTGCCTCTATTCAACCGAATTGTTTCGGTACCATTAGAAATGCGTTACCTCCAGGATTGGACGTTTACAGTATTTGTTGTTAGTATTACAATTTTAACCGGTATATTATCGGGACTCTATCCAGCATTAATATTATCATCGCTAAATCCTTTACTTACTATAAAAAATCAAATTTTTAAAAGTAATCGGTTAAAGCGATTTTCAATAAAAAAAGGATTAATAATATTTCAGCTTGCTTTATCAGTAGTGTTCGTTTTAACTACACTGGGTTTTTTGGATCAATTTAAGTATTTGAATAGTAAAAACCTGGGATTTGAGAAGAAGAATCTTATGATAAGTTCTATAATGGAAACTGAAAAAGTAAAGATTAATGATTTTTCAACATTGCGAAATGAGCTTGTGAAAATTCCAGAAGTTATAGAAGCTTCAATATCTTATAACTCACCATTTAATGGTTCATGGGGAAGAATCATAAATTGGGAAGGATGCCAGGCCGATGAAAAAATGAACTGTAGATTTAATTCTGCATATGAAACTTTTCTGAATACAATGAAAATTAATCTAATAGCGGGAAGAAATTTTGATAAAGATTTGGCATCTGATT
This sequence comes from Bacteroidales bacterium, assembly GCA_028282785.1. Lineage (GTDB taxonomy): Bacteria > Bacteroidota > Bacteroidia > Bacteroidales > UBA12077 > UBA12077. Next base: position 43,623 of record JANQHE010000049.1, read on the forward strand.
CGGCAGCGTGTATTGTGAACGAAACATTTATAAATGTTATTGGGTGGAATAAAGAGGAAGCTATTGGGAAAAGAGTTTCGAATAACAACTATACTATTATTGGAGTAATGGGAGATTTTCATGAAAATACACCTACTGCTAAAATAGATCCATATATTTTGACTAATCACTCAGGATATTTAACCGGCTATAAAAAATTGTTGTTTAAATTGGAAGAAAATTATTCGCAAGAAACAAGAGGAAAGATTAAAACTTTACTTGAAGAGTATTTTCCGGATAGTAATTTTGAATTAATGGATTATGATCAAAGTATATCGCAAGAATCTTTCATAATATATAAAGGCATAATTAAAACATTTGGTTTCTTTTCTTTTATATCAATTGTTATAGCAGTTATTGGATTACTTGCTTTGGTTTCATTTAGCAGTAAAAGAAAGGTTAAGGAAATAGGAATTCGAAAAGTTCTAGGAGCTAAGGCTAGTCAACTTTTTATGAAATTGGCCAAAGAGTATTTTAAGCTTATAGTGATAGCAAATTTAATTGCTATTCCATTTGGTATTTTTATCGGAGTCGCCGACCCTTCTTATTACAAACCTGAACCAAATTATTCAATGTTTGTTTGGGTATTATTATCTTCAATTATTGTTACTATTGGTACAATAAGCGTACAAATAATTAAGGTATCAAGAGCTAATCCCATTAAGAGCTTACGGTATGAATAATATTATTACAGTTTTATTATTTACACATAGTTAAACTGAGAATAGTTTTCCCAACAGGTGGGAAAAAATTTCCCGGGTAATTAACTTGTCGAATAGTTAAATCACATAAATTCAGCACAATATGCTTTTGGCATTCAAATTGGCATATACTAAATCGAATAACTAAATTTGAATATTATGTTTAGGAACTTTTTATTATTAGCGGTTCGGAATTTTTTTAAAAATAGTACTTATTCTATTATAAATATTTTTGGTCTTTCTGTTGGTTTAGCTTCGTTTATAATGTTAATGCTTCTTGTAAAATATGAAACGAGCTATGATTCTTTTCATAATGATCATAAAAGAATTTATCGGGTTGAGCAATTGGTAAGTTTGGCTGATGATCAGGATACATGGAATCAGTTACCAGCTGGTGTAAGTGTTGAATTAGAGAACAATTACCCGGAAATTGAAGAAGCAATTGCAATAAGAGAAGTTTGGGGTGAATATTTATCAACTTCTAAAGAAAGAACTTTTTTAGAACCTAAAGGATTTTATGCAAATCCTGATGTTTTTGATTTATTTTCTTATAAGTTTATTTCGGGGAATAAAGAAACAGCACTAGATGCACCAATGAAGATCGTTTTAACCGAATCGCTTGCAAAGAAACTTTTTCCCGGTTCGGATCCAATGGGACAAAATATTCTGGTAGATAGCAAAAGAACATACCATGTATCAGGCATTATTGAAGATGTGCCATTTAATACAAATACAAAATTGAGTTATTTAATTCCTTTTAGCACTTACACAAATGTATATAATAGTGATTTTTTTCAGAAATGGGATTGGCACGATACTCGGATATTTTTAAAGCTTCACGAAAATGTGGACTATAAGTTATTTGAGAATAAAATTAAATTTTTGTTAGACGATTTTTTGAAAGATAGGGAAGAAGAATTACAATTAAAACCTATTTGGAAAGTTCATGTTCAGCAAGGAGACGGTGATGGATATTGGATTGCAGTTGTGCTGTACGGAATTGTTGGCGTGTTTACACTCGCGTTGGCGGCTATGAATTTTATAAATTTAACTACTGCTTATTCATTAACCAGAGCAAAAGAAATTGGAGTAAAAAAAGTCTTGGGGAGTTCTAAATTTACTTTAATAAAACAATTTTTAGGTGAATCGTTAATAATTGTATTTATTTCATTGCTTGTTGCATTAACTATTTCAGAAGCAACATTGCCATTATTTAACAGAATTGTTTCTGTTCCATTAAATATTGAATATATCGAAAATTGGGAATTTATATTATTTATTGTTGGTATAACAGTCTTTACCGGTGTCACTTCCGGGTTGTACCCGGCATTGGTTTTATCTTCACTAAATCCGCTACTTACTATTAAGAACCAGGTTTTCGTGAGTAATAAGCTCAAAAAGTATTCAATGAGGAGGGGATTGATAATTTTTCAATTGGTCATGTCAATGGTTTTTGTATTAACAACATTAGGAGTGTCGGGACAATTCAAATACTTAAAAAACAAGGATATGGGTTTCGATAAGAAAAATCTTTTAATAAGTAAAATTAAAGAAACTGAAAAAGTGAAAATTAATGAGTTTTCTGCTTTAAGAGAAGAGCTGTTACAAATACCGGGTGTATTAGATGCTTCAGTTTCTTATAATTCGCCATTTAATGGCTCGTGGGGGCGAATGGTTAATTGGGAAGGCAGCCAGGTTGGCGAACAAATGAATTCTAGGTTTAATAGAGCTTATGCAACATTTCTGAATACAATGAAGATTGATTTGGTTACAGGAAGACATTTTAACCCAAATCGAGCAGCAGACTCTGCGGCATGTATAGTAAATGAAGAGTTTGTGAATATAATTGGTTGGGATTATGAAGAGGCCATTGGTAAAAGAGTTTGGGATAAGGATTACACCATAATAGGAATATCAAAAGATTTTCATGAACGTTCTCCGTTTGAAAGAATCAAACCATATATATTAATACATCATCCGGGATATTTAACAGGGTGGAAAAATATTTTAATTCGTGTTGAAGACGAATCGAATGTTGAAGTACAAAGGCGCGTTAGACTGAAACTTGAAGAGTATTTTCCGGAAAGTAATTTTGATTTACGTCCGTTTGATGAAAACTTAAGTACTGATGCGGAAAGGATTTATGAAGGTATGGCAAAAACTTTTGGTTTTTTTTCTGTAATATCTATGATCATTGCGATTATTGGTTTATTTACTTTAGTATCTTTTAGTAGTAAAAGAAAGGTTAAAGAAATTGGTATCAGGAAGGTTTTAGGTGCAAAACCATCCCAAATTTATGCTAAGCTAACGAAAGAATATATTCTTTTAATAATTATTGCAAATGCAATAGCTATTCCTTTCGGAGTATTTTTATTCAAAGCAGATCCATCATACTATAAACAAGATATAAATTATAATCAAATACTTTGGATAAGTCTGTTTTCAATAATAATAACTTTACTTACAGTAAGTATTCAGGTTATTAAATCATCTATGGCGAACCCGGTAAAAAGTTTGCGGTACGAATAAAAATAACATAATAAAAGAAAAAGAGTCCGAAGTACATGCGCTTCGGATTTTTTATTGGTATATAAGAATACTATAATTTTTAATAGATGCAACAAATAATTCTCTTAATAAATATATTAGCTTTGTTAAACTAATTAAGAAAATAACTGTTTATACAATTTATGGATAATATTGATAAAAGAATAATTGAATTTATAAACAAACACCATGTACTTACCTTAGCAACTTCACGAAACAATATACCATATTGCGCTAATTGTTTTTATGTATATCATGAAAAAAAGAATATGTTGGTATTTACTACGGATCATACTACAAAACATGCGCAAGATGCAATTCAACAAGACACGGTAGCAGGTTCAATTGTTTTAGAAACTAATGTGGTAGGCAAGATCCAGGGAGTTCAATTTCAAGGGCGGATGTTTGAACCCAAAGAGGAACTATTAAAACAAGTTAAAACAAAATACTTAAAAAGATTTCCTGTAGCTATGCTGATGAAAACTCATTTGTGGGTTGTTGAATTAAGTTTTCTTAAATTTACAGATAACCGGTTAGGTTTTGGAAAGAAGCTAATTTGGGGTACAGAAGAATCTGAAAAAATATCATAATATGATTTTAGTAACCGGAGGCACGGGATTAGTTGGTTCACATTTACTTTATGAACTTGTAAAACAAAATAAAATAGTACGCGCTCTAATTCGAAATAAAAACAAGATAGAGTTGGTTAAAAAAGTTTTTTCATATTATACCAATAAACCGGAAGAACTTTTTAGAAATATAGAATGGATTGAGGGAGATATGTTAGATCTAGTATCATTAAATAAAGCTTTTTCTAATGTTAAGCAAGTTTATCATTGTGCTGCTATCGTTTCAATCGGAGGAAAAAATAAGAAAGAATTAATAGATGCAAATGTAGTAGGAACAGAAAATGTTGTTAATATGTGTTTGACACATCAGGTGGAAAAATTGTGTCATGTAAGTTCAATAGCTTCGTTAGGTAATTCATTAAATGGTGAACTGATCGATGAAAACACCGCATGGACTGCGTCAAAAAATCATTCGGCATATTCAATTAGTAAATTTAAATCTGAAATGGAAATTTGGAGAGGTATTCAGGAAGGTTTAAATGCTGTAATTGTGAATCCATCGGTAATAATTGGTCCGGGTTTCTGGTATTCAGGAAGTGGTTCACTATTTGCAAAAGTTGCAAAAGGAATGAAATATTACACTTCCGGTTCAACTGGTTTTGTTGATGTGAGAGACGTTTCAGATTCCATGATAAAATTAATGAATAGTGATATTCGCAGTGAAAGATTTATCGTTAATTCTGAGAATTTAAATTATAAAGAATTATTTGATCGTATTTCAAATATTATTGAAGTTAAATCACCTACAAAGGAAGCTACTAAGAAATTATTAAAAATCGCTTTTATATTTGACTCAATAGCAAGTATGCTAAGAATTAAGAAAAAAGAAATTACTACCAGTGTAGTTCGCGCAAGTTTATCAAAATCAAAATATTCAAATAATAAGATTAAAGAAGCAATTAAAAAAACATTTATCTCAGTTAGCGATAGTGTTGCCGATACTGCCGATAAATTTAAAAAAGAATTAACAATTAGCTAATTACCATGATTTTAAATTAGTTAATATTGTAAGAAAATAGAAAATATGGTAAAAGGAAAGAACAAAAAGAAAAAGAAGGGAAGGAAAAAAGGAGAAGAACTAAACAAGCAGATACTTTCAAATTTAATTATTGGCTTTTTTACAAGTAATCCGGGTAAAATATTCAACTACAAACAAATAGCAAAACAATTTGATATTAAAGACGTTGCAACTCGTGGCTTAATTACAGCTATTTTATACGAATTACGCGATAATGGAACTCTGGTGGAAACAGCAAGAGGGAAATTCAAACTGATACAACAAGGAGGATATATAACCGGAAAAGTTCAGTTAACAATGCGAGGAGCTGGTTTTATAATTTCGGAAGAATCAGGCGAAGATGTTTTTGTAACACAATCTAATCTTAATCATGCATTAAATGGTGATACTGTAAAAGTGTTCTTATATGCTAAAAAGCGAGGAAAACAACCCGAAGGAGAGGTAGTTGAAATCATAGAGCGAGCAAATCAAAACATTGTAGGCGTTGTAGAAGTTTCTAAAAGTTTCGCTTTTATGACAGCAAACAGTAAACAAATGCCGTATGATGTTTTTATACCCTTACCTAAGTTAAATGGCGCTAAAAATGGCGATAAAGTTGCAGTAAGAATTACTGATTGGCCGGAGAAATATCGAAATCCATTTGGCGAAGTCGTAGCTGTTTTAGGTAAACCCGGAGAGAATGATACAGAGATGCATGCGATTTTAGCTGAATTTGATCTTCCCTATTCATTTGATAAAAAGGTAGACGAAGCAGCAAACAAGATTTCCGATGAAATAACTGAGAAAGATTATAAAGAACGAAGGGATTTTAGGGACATTACAACTTTCACAATTGATCCTGCGGATGCAAAGGATTTTGATGATGCATTATCAATTCAGAAACTTGGTAACGGGAACTGGCAAATTGGTGTTCATATTGCGGACGTAACGCATTATGTTACGCCTGACACAATTGTCGAGAATGAAGCTTATGAACGGGCTACATCAGTTTATTTGGTAGACCGGGTTGTTCCAATGATTCCCGAAAGGCTTTCTAATAGAATTTGTAGTTTACGGCCTAAAGAAGAGAAACTTTGCTATAGTATCGTATTTGAACTTGATAAAAATGCCGATATAATTGATCAGTGGATAGGGCGAACTGTAATTAATTCGGACCGAAGATTTAACTATGAAGAGGCTCAGGAAATTATTGAAGGCGGAGAAGGCGACTTTAAGGAAGAACTGTTGGTTTTAAATGATTTGGCACAAAAAATCAGATCCGGAAGATTTAAAAATGGAGCAATATCATTTGAAAGGGTCGAGGTAAAATTTAATATTGATGATGACGGTAAACCGTTAGGAGTTTTTTTCAAAGAGCATAAGGAATCAAACCAGCTAATTGAAGAGTTTATGCTTTTAGCAAATAAACGAGTAGCCGAATTTATTGGAAATGTAGAAAAAGGACAATTTGCAAAAACATTTGTGTATCGTATTCATGATAAACCGGACCCTGATAAACTTGAAAAACTTGCACAGTTTGTACAAAGATTTGGCTATAATATAAGTACAACAGGACAAAAGAGCATTACAACTTCGATAAATAATTTACTGGATGAAGTTCAGGGAAAAAAAGAGCAGAACGTAATTGAGACTTTGGCTGTAAGGTCAATGGCTAAAGCAGTTTACTCAACAAAGAATGTTGGTCATTATGGTTTGTCTTTTCCTTTTTATTCCCACTTTACTTCTCCTATTCGCCGTTATCCTGATATGATGGTTCATAGACTTCTAACAGAGTATATGAAAGGAGGAAAAAGTAAAAACAAAAATAAGTACGAAGAGATGTGTAAACACGCATCCGAAATGGAGCATCGCGCTGCCGAAGCCGAAAGAGCTTCCATAAAGTATAAACAGGTTGAGTTTATGAAAGATCACATCGGTGAAGAGTTTGATGGAATTATTTCTGGTGTAACCGAATGGGGATTTTATGTTGAACTTAACGATAGTAAATGCGAAGGATTAGTTCATATCAGGGAACTGGATGATGATTACTATTTTTTCGATGAAGATAATTACGCGATTATTGGAAAAAGAAATAAAAAGACTTATCAGTTAGGAGATCCGGTAACAATTCAAATAGTTAGGGCAGATTTGGAAAAGAAACAGCTTGATTATACATTAGTCTAAATTTTCGACTATAACTATGGATGCATAAATAAGAGGCTAAAAGTTACAGAAGAAAGTCATACAACACAAAATAGAATTTTTGAAATAAACAGTCGAAGAATTTTGAGACTGTTTTTTTATTCGTTATTTTTGGAATATGAAATAAAAATATTCGAAAAATGATAAAAGAACATATCGTAAAGAAACAAAAAGCAATCAAATATAAAATTGTGGGAATAGCATCTGATGTTTTTAGTCGCTTCGGATTTAAAAAAGCAACTATGGAAGACATTGCAAAGGCTTCGGGAATGGGAAAGAGTTCAATTTATTATTATTTTAAAAGTAAAGAAGAAATATTCGAAGCTGTCGTGAAAAAAGAAGCTCATGCTTTAAGTCTTGAACTTGAAAAGAAAGTTATAAATGTGCATGATAGCCCAAAGGACAAGATTAGAAATTATACCATTATCAGAATGAAATACTTAAAAGAAATGGTAAACTTCTATGAAGCTCTAAAAAATGATTACCTTGGAAACCTGGCATTTACAGAACGTATTCGTAGAAAATATGACAAAGAGGAGCAGGAAACAATAAGAAACATCTTGGAAGAAGGGGTTAATCAAAGTATATTTAATATACAGAATACAAAGTTTGCAGCTTTGGCATTTGTAACATTTCTTAAGGGACTGGAAACAACTATGATCATAGATCAGGAATTAGATATGAAAAGCCTGGAAAAAAATCTGGATGATATATTACATATTTTATTTTATGGAATGGTAAAATAGAAAGATGAAACTAAAATTCCTTATAACACTCTTGTTTATTCCTGTTTTTTTGTCTGCTCAAGATATTCTAAACTTAGAGGATTGCAGACAAATAGCCTTACAAAGAAATCGAAAAATAAAAGTGGCAGATGAGAATCAGCATATGATGAATTCATTTTATAAGGCTGCCAAAACACAACACTATCCACGATTAGGAGCAAATGGTGCATATCTTAGGATGAATAAAGAGATCAGCCTGTTGAGCGAAAATATTTTTCTTCCTGTTATACCACAGGAAGCAATTACAAATGGTGTAATAAATGAAATTATTTTAGGAAGAAATCCGGATTTATTAGAACAGACTCTCGTGTTAGATGAGAATGGAAATATCATGCGTGACGAAAATGGAACACCTGTTTTTAGAAATTACGCCTATTTACCAGCCGACCAGGCTACACTGGATTTAGATAATATTTTTGTATTTAATGTAAGTATGAAACAACCTATTTATATGGGAGGCAAAATAAGGGAAATCAACAAAATGGCTCGATATGGTGAAGATCTGTTCAAGGCTAAAAAATCTATAACAAAAACAGAAGTAATATTAGAAACGGACCAACGGTATTGGCATGTTATTTCGTTGCAGGAAAAGGTTAAGCTAACAACCATTTATAAAGGAATGATCGAAAACCTAATTACTGATCTTTATAATATTTATGATGAAGGGATAATAACAAATAATGAAGTTCTAAAAGCCAAAGTAAAATATAACGAAGTTGATTTAAAGTTATTAAAGGCTACAAATGGATTACGTTTGGCTCAAATGGCACTGAATCAAACCCTTGGTTTTCCTTTAGACACAATTGTGCAGCTATCTGACTCTATTATTGTGAGTTACCAGTATCAAGAAAATAATACATTAACAAATGATGCTATTCAAAATAGGGCAGAATTAAATATGTTGAATTCTACAATAAAAATTGCAGAATCGGCAGAAAATATTATGAGATCAAGATATCTGCCGAATATAGGCTTGTCTGCTAATTATTTATTTATGAATCCAAATCCCTACAATGGATTTGATAATGAATTTGGCGGAGATTGGAATGTTGGCGTTTATGTTAATATTCCTATTTGGCATTGGAACGATAAAAAACATACACTACAGGCAACAAAACATAAAACGAATGCTTTTAGAGAGCGACTTGAGGAGGCGGAAGAATTAATTACTTTGGAAGTAAAACAGACCGAATTTAAATATACCGAATCGGTTAAAAAGTTAGAATTAACTCATATTGCTTTACAACAAGCTAAGGAAAACCTTGATATTACACAAGATAGTTTTGATGAAGGTATTGTAAACACAACAGATCTTTTGGAAGCTCAAACAATGTGGCAAGAAGCTTATTCAGAATACATAGAGGCAAAAACAGAAAACAAAATTTGTGAATCTGAGCTATTGAGGGCAACCGGACAACTAAAATATTAATACATGAGAGCAATTATAATCTTTGTAATTATAACTTTAAGTTTTGCAGCCTGTAAGAATACAGAAAAAACAGAGCAGGAAAACACTGTAAAAATTCCTGTGATAGTTTCAAAATCAATTGAAAAGGATTATACGCCTGATCTATCTTTCTCAGGAACAGCCTTTGCAAATAAGGAAGCAAATTTAGGAACAGCTGTTCCGGGAAAAGTGGAAAAAATATATTTCGATGAGGGTCAAAAAGTTAAAAAAGGAGATCTTTTAGTTGAACTTTCGTCTGAACTTTATATGCAGGCACTTATTGAAAGAAATGCATTAAAAAAGGATTTTGACCGAGTAAGCAGGTTAAGAGAAAAAGGTAGTTTAAGCGAGCAGGATTACGATCATATAAAAGCAAAATACGATGCTTCTGTTGCTAAAACGGAAATGATGAAAAAAAATACTGAAATTAGAGCTCCTTTCCCGGGTATAGTAGTAGATCATATCGTAAAAGAAGGAGAAAATTATTTCTTTGCGCCTTACTTAAAACCAGGTTATTCTATGACATCCGGTATAATAAAACTTATGCAACTGGATGTGCTTAATGTTGAAATAGATATTAACGAAAAAGATCTTTCAAAAGTTTATAAGGGACAAAAAGCTAACGTAATATTTGATGCCTATCCGGATAAGGTTTATCAGGGAGAATTAATTACAATCGATCCGATTTTATCAACACTTTCAAGAACAGCTAAAGGACAAATTAGAATTAATAATTCCGGTTTAGTTATCAAACCCGGAATGTATGCTAAAGTACTAATTGAGTTACAAAAAATTACCGCAATATTTGTTACAAATGAAGCTATATATCGCCAACCGGGAACTGGTAATGATTACATATTTATAGTCGAAGGAAATAGCGTTACAAAAATACCGGTTAAACGACTTTATACGGTAGAAGAATTAGTTGCGGTTGATGGAATTAAACCTAACGAAACAATTGTAGTTGCAGGAAAAAACAAATTAAGAGACGGTATGGAGGTTGAAATTAAAGAAAAGTAGGAACACTCTCTAGTTAAATTACAAAACATATGAAATTACCAAAAACCAGTGTTAAAAGACCCGTAGCTACTGCAATGGCATTTATTGCAATACTTTTATTTGGCTTGGTTTCTTTAAAAAAACTGCCTTTGGATATTATGCCTGAAATGGAACTCCCAACGCTAACCATTATGACCATCTATCCGGGAGCTTCTGCAAATGAGGTCGAAGAGCAGGTTACAAAAGTTCTCGAGGAGATATTAGCCGGAACAGAAGGATTAAAAGATATCACATCCGATTCCCAGGAAAATATATCGTTTATTGCTTTACAATTCGAATGGGGAAGTAATATAACCGAAGCAGCCAACGATGCCCGGGACTTATTAGAGCTTACTAAAAGAAAATTACCTGAAGATGCTGAAAATCCTATTATATATAAAGTAAATTCATCATTATTTCCAATTCTTGTGTATGGAGTAACAGCCAGGGAGAATTACTTTGGAATAAATAATATCATTAAGGACGAAATTGTTAGCCCTTTAAAAATGGTTAAGGGTGTTGGTTCGGTTGTTTATATCGGACAGCCGGAACGTGAAATAAAGGTAAATGTTGATCCTCAAAAATTAACTGCTTATGGTTTATCGATAAGTCAGATATCAACAATTTTAGAAGCAGAAAATATAACTATTCCAGGCGGTAATATTAAAGTGGGAATTAATGATTTTGCTGTAAAGGTTCCCGGAAAGTTTCAAAGTATTACGCAAATTGAAAACATTGTTCTGGTTAATTATCAAGGAAGAATAATTAAATTGAAAGACATTGCAATAGTTAAGGATGGATATAAAGAAAAGGATGAGTGGGCCAGGTCAAAAAATGGTTTGGGAGTTGCACTTTTAATTCAAAAACAATCCGGAGTAAATACCCTGGAGGTTGCCAATGGTATCAGAAGCAAGATGGAAGAAATAGAGAATAAACTGCCATCGGATATGGAGGTTTTTGAAATAATAAATACAGATGAATTGATTGTTGAATCAATTGATAATTTAACCGAAACCTTATGGTGGGCACTTCTATTTGTAACCTTAGTGGTATTTGCATTCCTTCGTGAATGGAGATCAAGTTTAATTGTTCTGCTAACTATTCCTTTCTCTCTGATCATAGCTTTTATAGTGATGTTCATTATCGATTATACAATTAACATTTTTTCTTTAATGGCTATTGTAATTGCCATTGGAATGGTTGTTGACAATGCTATTGTGGTTTTAGAAAATATCACCCGCCATATCGAACAGGGATCAAGACCTAAACAAGCATCAATTTTTGGTTCCGGTGAAATGGGAATGGCAATTACAGCATCAACTACCACAACCTTAATGGTTTTCATTCCTATGATTTTTGTAGGTGGTGTTGTTGGGTTACTTTTTAAGCAACTTGCAATCATAACTTCTGTTACTATGGTTGCTTCATTGGTAACCTCACTTTCATTAACTCCTATGGTTTCTTCAAAATTGTTAAAAGGATTAAAAAAAGAGAAGGATTTTAAACAAAGGACAAAATTATATAAATGGACAGAAAATCGATTTATAGCGTTGGAAAGTGTGTACAAAAACGCATTAAACTGGTCCGTACATCATAAATTTCTTACTGTTTCAATTGCAATTGTAATTTTTATTATAAGCATTATACTTGGGAAAAATCTAGGTTCGGATTATATCCCGGCCTTTGATGCAGGTGATATTTCGCTTGTTTTTGAAACTGAAATAGGAACAAGCGCTGAAGAAACAGACAGAGTTGCACAAAAGGTAATGCAGGTCTTTGAGGAAGAAGTTCCTGAAATGGCACCAGGGTCATTATCTTCAATTACCGGTCAAACAGATGGAGGCACATTAAAGTCTGTTGGATTTGACGAAGGAAAAAATATTTGTACGGTAATCGCACATTTAGTAAAACCAGATGAGAGAGAAAGATCTGCAATTGAAATTGGTGAGGTTTTAAGACAAAGAATTGCTGAAATTCCTGAAATTGATAAATTTCATATTACTGCGGGAAGTATCATTTCAGAAGCGATTACCGGGAGCGTAAAACCTATTGAAGTGGAAATTACAGGTAATAACTACCACGAAATCAATGAATATGCAAGATTGTTGTATTCTAAAATGTTAAAAGTTAAAGGACTTACTGATTTACAAACAACCATTGATGATGGTAAACTGGAAATACAAATTGATATTGATAAGGATAAAGCTTCGGCTTTGTCTCTAAATACTGCAATGATTGCAATGCAGGTACGTCAAAGTATTTTTGGCTCAGAAGCAGGTGAATATACGGAATCGGGAGAGGATTATAAAATCAATGTTAGATATGCTCCAATGTATCGTTCAAAGATAGAAAGTATTGGTGATATCCGGATCATGAATTTAAGAGGAGAACAGATTCCTATTTCGGCTATTGCAGAAATTAAAACCGGAACAGGTCCATTGTCCATAAAGCATAAATCTCAACAAAGAATTGTAAAAGTAATGGCAAACCTAATTGATATATCATTGGGCGAAGCAGCAGAAGAGGTTCAAGGTTTAATTGATACCATGCCAATTCCCGATGGTGTTAATGTAGTACTTTCAGGACAAATAAAAGAACAGGGAGAATCATTTACCGATCTGTATACAATTCTGATTATTGGGGTAATGCTGGTTTATATGGTAATGGCAGCTCAGTTTGAATCTTTGAGAGACCCGTTTATAATTATGTTTGCAATTCCATTCTCCTTTGTGGGAATTATTTTTGCATTTTTTGTTACAGGAATTACTTTAAGTGTAACAACCTTTATTGGAGTGATTATGCTTATGGGAATTGTAGTAAATAATGGAATCGTTTTGGTTGATTACACAAATTTACTTCGTAAAAGAGGCTATCAGACAAAAGAGGCTGTTTTAGAATCAGGTCGTTCAAGAATGCGTCCTGTTTTGATGACATCTTTCACAACAATGCTTGGAATGCTACCAATGGCTTTAAGTAAAGGTATGGGTCGTGAAATGTACTCTCCTTTAGGTGTAACAGTAATCGGTGGGCTATTAATTTCAACACTGGTTACGCTTATTTTAGTTCCGACAATTTACAGTATCTTTCATCGTAAAGAGGCATAGTTTATAAATTTAATTTCTATAGATATGAAAATGATATATGTTACCTGTAATATTAGCGTTAGGGAACCTTTGCTAAAAATGCTCGAAAATAATAATATAAAAGATTATCAGGTAATTGAACAGGTAACGGCAAAGAGTGTAAAGGGAGAGCCTCGTTTTAATACAGCAGTTTGGCCAGGTTATAATTCTTCAATATTTATGCAATTCTCTGACGATAACAGGGCAAAGGAAATAATGCAATTAATAAAGGATTTTAACAAATCTGTATTTAATGATAATGAGTTAATAACTGCATGTTCCTGGACACTTGATGATTATTTTTATGAGTAAAAAGCACCCCAAATGTGGTGTCCAACTTTTGGGGTGCAGTTCACAGCGGGCATTAATCTTAATCGTTATATAAATCTGTTTCTTTTATCTCAATTATTTTTCCATATTTCTTTAATTCTTCCATATCTATCCTTTTTCTGTCTCCAACTATTGCAATAACCATTGGTTGGTTTTTCAGGTTTTCCTTATTGAATGCAACAATATCATCGAATGTTAAATTTTCGTAAGTTGGACTTTTTACTTTAGCAGGATCTTGATCAAAACCTTTGTTTTTCCATGTTAGAACGGTTGTGCTTAAATCTCTATAATTTGGCTTATCTATAACTGAAGACTGTACCAGGTAATTCTTGATCATTGGCATTCGTTCTGGTTTTTCAGGCATTTCTCTCACCAAACTATTAAATGTTTCAAGAGCTGTAAGAGTCTTGTCTGCTTGTGTTCCAACATATCCAAGAAAATAATTTTGTCCACCATTCTTTTTGGGAGTTTTTATCATTGCTCCGGCAGAATAAGCTAAAGACCTATATTCTCTTATTTCTTGTAATACCAATCCGGAAAAACCGCCACCGAAATACATTTGGAAAGCATCAATGTAAGCTTGTTGTTCTGGTTTGTAACTAACCTGATTTGCAAAAAAATAAATTTTACTTTGAAGTGCTTTTTTCTTTTTCACCAGGTAAACGATGTTTTCATTATATTGTTTTACTTCTCTTTGTTGCGGTGATTTAGAATCTTTTAATTCATCCGCAAAAGTTAAATTCGAATTAATAAGGTCTGCAACTTCTTTTGATTCTTTTTGCCCAACATAGTGTATTTCAGCTTTATATCTGGTTGCGCCATCAAAGGTTTTAAGAAGCTGATCAGTAGTTAAACTCTTTATTTCCTTAACTGTTAATCTGTCAAGATAATCTGATTTATCTCCATATTTTACATAATCAAAAAGAGCTCCGGCTACAGCATCAGCATCAGATCTTTCCATTTTTCTTTCAGCCTTAGCCATTTCAACTATATTTTCTAGCTTATCTTCTTCAAGTACAGGGTTTTGAATAAGATCATTAATTAGTACCAATGCATCTTTTAATGATTCTTCAATACCTTCAATAAATATGGTAGTGTAATTTTCATCAGAATAAATTGAATATGTACAGCCTATTTTACTGAATTCTTGTTTTAATTCATCAATCGATTTGGTTGTAGTTCCGGCAAAATTCATCATTTCACTAGCATATTCAATATTTTTAATTCTTATTTCACCGGCTCCATATCTTAGTTCCAAGCTGAAAATATCGTTGATTGGATTATTT
Organism: Bacteroidales bacterium; assembly: GCA_028282785.1. Classification (GTDB taxonomy): domain Bacteria; phylum Bacteroidota; class Bacteroidia; order Bacteroidales; family UBA12077; genus UBA12077. Next base: position 58,746 of record JANQHE010000049.1, read on the forward strand.
ACATGATAGAATTCTACATTTTCTTTCAATTGCTTAGTTGTAATATCTTTTTCAAAATCAATAAACTTAGGCTGTAGTTGTAACAAAGAGACTGTTTCAAGATATTCCGCTAATTCAGATTTTTCTTCAGTATTAGAAACTACTGGTTCATAACCTGGTTTATCTAGTTTTTCATGTTTTGGAAATCCCATTTTTGAGTAAAATGCAAGATAATTATCTCCATAATATTTGTTGGCAACATCAATAACATCTTCTTTAGTGATCTTTTTAATTTTCTTAGGATATTCATAAATTTCTTCTAGTTTCCCATTTCTGATAAATATGTCAGAAATTAGATAGGCTTTGTTTTCAGGATTTTCCAAGGAAAATTGATAATCTACATATAATTCTTTTTTTGCCGCTTCAATTTTCCAATCATCAAACTCTCCTTTTTTTAACTTAGTTATTTGAGCATGAATTAGTTCTTCTGCTGTAATTAATTTTTGACCAACAACTTTTGGTACAAAAAATATTAGTGTTGCACCATAGTCTTTGAATGGTATGGAATATACTCCTGCTTCCATCATCTCATTGTCTAAAATGAGTTGGTCTATTAAACCGGAACCACTGTAGTTTGATAATATATTATTTGCAATATCCAAAGCAAGTTTGTCAGGATGCCCTTCTGTTACAGTTCTATAACCTAATAATCCTATTTTAATCGGACTCAGTTTCTTTTCAACCAATTCTCTTCCGTTAAAAGGTTTTTCTTCCCAGGTATTTATTTCCGGTAAATCACCTTTTTCCAACGAACCAAAAGATTTTTCGATTAATGGTTTTGCTACATCCGAATCAAAATTACCACTTAATATTAGCGCCATATTGTTGGGTACATAATATGTTTTAAAGAAATCATACATAGTCGTTAATGACGGATTCTTTAAGTGATCAATTGAACCTAAAGCAGATTGTTGTCCATATGGATGAGTTTTAAAGAAACTTTTAAGAAATTCATCAAATAGATTTGACATAAATTGGTCTGAATACATATTCTTTTCTTCATATACAACTTCCAACTCCGACTGGAATCCGCGAAACACAGGTTCTTTAAATCTATCTGCGTAAAGCTCTAACCATCTTTCTATTTGATTTGGTGGAAAAGAATTATAATACATAGTTTGATCAGGACCCGTACCTGCGTTTATATTTTTACTACCCATGTTTTTTAGAATATTACTGAATTCATTTGGGATAGCATATTCGTTTGCTTTGATTGATTCTTCGTTAATCTCTTTCTGAATTTCCTTTCTTTTTTCTTCATCTTTTGTTTGGGCTAATTGATCATAAAGTTCAAAAATTTTATCAATATGAACTTTTTCTTTTTCCCAATTCGTGGTTCCAAGTTTTGTTGTTCCCTTAAATAGCATATGTTCTTGATAATGAGCCATTCCTGTTGCATGTGCGGGATCATCTTTGGATCCTACTCTTGCTACGACTGCTCCAAAAACTTCCGGAGCATTTTTATCTTCGTTTAAGTACACGGTTAGACCATTTTCTAAGGTATATTCTTCAATTTTCTGCGCATAACCCAAGCTAAGTAATGTGCAGAAAATTAGGCTAATAATAAATAAGTGTTTAAGTTTCATAATTTTGTTTAATTAATTTAATATACAATGCTACAATAATTTTAAATATTATAATATGATATTTATTGTTTTTCGATAAAAAAGGATAGAGTTGAAAATAATTTGGATTAATATTATTATAAATTAGATTCTCTAAAAAATTGTTATCTTGGCTGTTATTATAAATCTATTTGTCGCCTGCGTGCCGCAGGCAGAACGGACAGGCTAAAAAATTTACGATATGAAAATGAAACTATTTCTTATTTCTCTGATAGCGGGACTATTTATAACACCAAATCTAATTGCTCAAGATGCAGATAAAATATTAGGATATTGGTTAACCCAGGATGGAGATTCGCAGGTTAAAATATTTAGAGCTAAAAATGGAAAATATTATGGTAATATTAAATGGTTAGATGAACCAAACGAAGAAGACGGTTCTCCAAAATTAGATGACCATAATGATGATCCAAAATTACAAAAAAGAACAATTCTTGGATTACAAATTCTAAAAGCATTTAAATACGACGAAAAAGATCAGGAATGGATCAATGGAACCATTTATGATCCTAAAAATGGAAAAACCTATAAATGTTATATGTGGTTTGAAGATGGCGATGATAAAACTCTTCATGTAAAAGGGTTTATAGGAATTTCAGTGATTGGTAGAGAAGTAGAATGGATTAGAGAAGAGAAATTAAGAGGATAACTATGTAGTAATATATTTGTGAGAGTGTCCAAAAAGTTAGAAATTTTCATTGTTTTGTAAATCAGCAATTGCCCTATCCCTAAAGGGAGTGCTGATTTACAGTTACTTCATCCCTACCAGTCCGACAGGCTTTAGGGAATAGGACAAAAAGTAACTGAAAATATGCAGTTTAACTTTTTAGACACTCTCTTTTTATCGAAATGATTATGGATAGTAAAGAGATTATCAATAAAACAATTGATTTTGTAAAAGAAAAACTTAAAGGAGATAGCAGTGGTCATGATTGGTGGCATATTTACAGGGTCTGGAACATGTCAAAAAAACTTCATGAAAAAGAAGGAGGAAACCTGTTTATAGTAGAGATGGCTGCTTTATTACACGATGTTGCAGACTGGAAATTTTATGAAAATGAAGAGGAAGGAATAAATGTTATTAAAGACTGGTTGGATCAATTTGATTTATTAGAATCAAACCAACAAAAAATCATATTCATTATAAGAAATATTTCATATAAAGGAGCTGGCGTTAAAGACAAAATGGAATATCTTGAAGGCAAAATAGTACAAGATGCAGATAGATTAGATGCCATTGGAGCAATTGGTATTGCACGAACATTTGCATTTGGTGGAAAATTCGGTAATCCGATATACGATCCTGAAATTGAAATCAAAATGCATAATAGTTTCGAAGAATATAAAAATTCTAAGGGAACTACAATAAATCATTTTTACGAGAAACTTTTACTTTTAAAAGAAAGAATGAATACAAAATCCGCAATGCAAATTGCAGAAGAACGACATTTATATATGGAGAACTTCTTAAAGCAGTTCTATGATGAGTGGGAAAGTATCAAATAGAATAAATGATTTTTTAACCGTTAACGATTATTAGTTCTTTAATCATATTCTTAACTTAGCGTAGAGATCATAATGTAATGAGAAATATTACCCGATTTTTAACTGATTTTTTTAATTTATTCTTCCCGGATCTGTGTGTTGTTTGTAATTCACAATTAATAAATCAGGAAGATCTAATATGTACAAAGTGTTTATATGATCTGCCGAAAACTAATTACCACAAAGAAATCGACAATCCTGTTTCCAGGTTATTTTGGGGTCGTACGAAAATTGAATTTGCAACTGCTTATTTCTCCTTTAGCAAAGGAAGTAACTATCAGTATATGATGCATAAGTTTAAATATCATGGTAAAAAAGAAATAGGTTTTGTATTAGGTAAATCATTTGGGAATCAACTAAGAAATAGTGTTTTTGAGGATGTAGATATAGTAATACCTGTTCCCTTACATAAATTTAAACTCAAGAAAAGAGGTTACAATCAAAGCGATTGGATTGGAAAAGGATTAGCCGAGGCGCTTAAAATTCCACTTGATACAAAATCGTTTATTAGGTCCGTTGTTACAGAATCACAAACCCGGAAATCAAGATTTGATCGTTGGAAAAACGTCGAAAATATTTTCAAGGTTACCAATGAAGAAAATTTAAAAGGAAAACACATTTTATTGGTTGATGATGTGGTTACAACCGGATCTACGCTTGAGGCATGTACAAATTCATTACTGGAATTGGAAAATACAAAGGTAAGTATTGCAACATTGGCAGTAGCTTAAAATTGTTTAACGATTTTACAAATAAACTAAATTTCTCCCCAACGTTTAGCATTAATTTCAAAACCTGCAAGGTCTAAAACACGATTTATTACGGTTGCAATTACTTCATCCATACTTTCAGGTTTTGAGTAAAAAGAAGGAGTTGCAGGACAAATAATTCCTCCGGCCAACGTAATTGTTTCCATATTTCTTATATGAATCAGGTTATATGGAATTTCCCTCGGAATTAATATTAGTTTTTGTTTTTCTTTTAAAATCACATCAGCTGCTCTTGTTATTAGATCATCAGATACCCCACTCGCGATTCTTCCCAATGTTCCCATCGAACAAGGACAGATTATCATAGTATCATACCGGGCAGAACCTGATGCAAAAGGAGCATAAAAATCGTTTGGTTCGTATTGTTTAAAGGGATAGTTTAAATATGAGTTGTTTTCTAATTCATATTCCCAGATCTCCTTGGCATTTTTTGAAAATACGATTCCAATTTCAGAGATTTGATCCTCTAATTTGGATAATTTATCTAATAAAGATTTTGCATAAATTGAACCGCTGGCTCCTGTTACTGCAATTACTATTTTATGCTTTTTAATCATTTCCCAAATCTTGCAATTTGATAATAAACAGCAAATGTCAATACATTGTTGTATTGTCCCCGGTTTAAATAATATGTCTGGTCTCCCGGATGATCTCTTACCGGTAAAATAGAATAATTAAGCCGCACATTGAAAAAAAAGTTATCAGTTATTTGGTATTCTATACCAGCAAGCCCTGAAAGTTCAAATTTATCAAAGGCAGGATCAGCGGGTTCATCTCCAATTTTATCCTTATTCTCAGTTGATTTTTGAAGATAACCTACAGTTAAACCTACATTAGCACTAAATTTTCCTAAAAAATGATATTTCAAAAAAAGTGGTAGTTCAACATAATTTAATTTGGAGACATAATAAACACTTTGATCTTTGCTGTCCGATTTACTTCCCTTTTGGATATATCTTAATTCCAACTGGACATCAACATATTGATTTAATTGAGCATTGGTATAGATTCCAAATACCAGGCCTGGCTTGGAATACCCACCCCATTGATCACCATCTAACTGAGAAGCGGATAGCCCGGCAAATGTCCCTCCACCAAATGTTTGGGAAAAGCTATAATGAATGCCCATGATACCAACTAATAATATTAAAAGAGATCTTTTCATATTTATCAAAATAATAGTTAAAAATATAAAAATATTTAAATCAAATAAAAATTATAATTGTCAATGTATACATAAATTAAGATAAAGAGATATTAAAATCATTGTATATGATTTTATAAAATTCTATCTTGGAACTTTTAATATTAAATTCAACTTAATCTAAAATTTATTAACCGATGAAAAAATTTTTACACCCCTTATTTTTTGTTATTCTTTTTTACCCGATTTTAAGCTTTAGTCAGTTAGACGGAAGTGGAATTGCTCCTGATTTTACCTTAACGGATATTGAAGGTAATTCTCATACTATGTATGATTATTTGGATCAAGGTAAAGTTGTTATTCTTGATTTCTTTGCAACCTGGTGCGGACCATGTAATAGTAACGCAAACGAGGTGGAAAGAGTATGGCAAGACTATGGACCTGATGGTACGGATGAAATTACGATGTTTTTATTGGAATCTTCAGGTCGTTCGGATTCAGATCTTGCAGCTTTGCAAAGCTTTATGAATGAACATAATATAACTTGTCCAACTTTTGATGAGTGTGAGGAAACTAATGTTCCTTCAGATTATGAAATAGGGTATTTTCCTACGTACTATGTAGTTTATTCTGACAGATCTTATAAACAGGTTTCGGGTACTTCTACTACCATATATCAGACTATGGTTAATGCAATTGGAGAAAACCCCGGGTTAAGTACAGCTAATTTCGATGCAAAAATTTTAGAATTTGAAGACCCTAAAGGGTCCTTTTGTACAGATTCAATTCGTCCTAAATTAACAATACAAAATTATGGAACCGAAAATCTTACTTCTGTTGATATAAGATCCATCATTGATGGCGAAGTAAAAGCTACTTTTAACTGGACAGGCAGTCTTGCGCAATACGAAATAGAACAAGTTGTACTGGACGATATTACCGATATTGATCCGGGAGAGTATACATTTACTTTTACTGTTGAAGATCCGAACGGACAAACGGATGAAGAAAATTCAAATGATTCAAAAGATTCCGAATTTATTATTATAGATGATGGAGTAACATTAACTCTCCAGATTAATACGGATGATTACCCCACAGAAACCAGTTGGGAATTATTAGATGATGATAGTAATTCATTTACTTCTGGTAACGGATTTACCAATGCAAATTCTACATATACAAATTATGTATGTGTTTATCCTAATAGCTGTTATACTTTTGTTCTTTATGATTCATATGGTGATGGCAATTCAGGTAAGGATATAAATATTTACATGGATGGCGAGGTTATTGGAACAATTGATGATTTTAATTCAGGTAGTTCTGCAAGTATTGATTTTTGTACGTATCCTGCATCTTCGGATAATATGTTCGCTAATAAAATAGGAAACTTAAGTATTTATCCTAATCCTTTTAAAGATCAATTGTCAATATCATTTAATAATGAAGGTAAAAGAGTAAGGATAAAAATATATAATCAAACAGGTTATCTTGTAAAATCTATAAGCACTGATAATCAAAAAGCGGAACTTAACACAGAAGATCTGTCTAATGGAATCTATTTTGTTAATATTGAAATAGATAATGCTAGTGTAACAAAGAAAATAGTTTTAATACGATAGAATTGAATTAATTATTACAATATATGTGCATCGGGTTTTACCCGGTGCATTTTTAAATATTTAAATTATGAAAAAAATAGTATTGGTATTTTTAATCACGATCATAAACTCAAACGTATTTGCACAAAATATTCCTTCGGTTCAAATTAAGGACTTAAACCAAAAAATTGTAAATACACAAGAACTTTTTGATGGAGAGTCATTAACAATTGTAAGTTTTTGGGCTACATGGTGCAAACCCTGTATTAAAGAGCTTGATGCTTATAATGAAAATATGGAAGAATGGACTGAAGAGACTGGAGTTAAATTAATTGCAATTTCAGTAGATAACACCAGAAGTATGAGCCGGGTAGCCCCGTTTGTTAATGGACGCAGATGGGATAATATTCAGTTTTACTTAGATCCAAATGAAGATTTTAAACGAGCGATGAATGTTGTCAATATTCCCCATACAATATTATTAGATAAGGACGGTAAAATAATATGGCAACATAACTCTTATACAGAGGGAGATGAATATGAACTGTACGATGTTATTAAAGAAAAAAGCAATTAAAGTAATGAGAACGTTTAAAGCATTAATTGGAATTATTTTAGTAATACTATCAATAAATATATCACAAGCTCAAAATAACGAAGGTCAAATTCATGGAAATTTCCAGATCGATGCACAAGTTTATAGAAATGATTCTGCAATAGGTGCAGAAGTTCCACCCTCAAAGATGGGACTCAATTCTTATGCAAACCTAACTTATACAAAAGGTAATTTTACAGCAGGATTAAGATACGAAGGTTATATGAATGCCTTATTGGGATACGATGAAGAGTACAATGATATAGGAGTTCCTTATCGTTTTATTTCTTATCGTAACGATGAGCTGGAAATTACCGTGGGTAATTTTTATGAACAGTTTGGAAGTGGTTTAATTTTTAGATCTTACGAAGACAAGTCACTAGGTTACGATAATGCAATGGATGGAATAAAAGTTAAATTTAATCCATACAAAGGAGTTTATTTAAAAGGATTTACAGGTAAACAGAGGAAATATTTTGATTTAGGCCCGGGAATTGTCCGGGGAGTTGACGGAGAGCTTTTTGTAAACGATATTTTTGAGTTTTTAAAAGAATCAAATTCACAAATAATTCTTGGAGGTAGTTTTGTTAGCAAATATCAAAAAGATGAAAATCCGGTATACAATTTACCGGAAAATGTCGGAGCTTTTTCAGGTAGATTTTCTATTACAAATGGAGGGTTAAACCTTAGTGCGGAATATGCATATAAATATCCTGATCCTCATCCGGATGCAAGTGACCTATACAACTATAATACAAAGTACGGTGACGTAATTTTAGTGAATACATCCTATTCGAAAAAGGGATTAGGAATTTATTTAAGTGCAAAGCGGGTTGATAACATGACTTTCCGGTCAGACAGAAATGCTACCTTAAATAATTTACATATAAACTATATTCCTTCTATTACTAAAAACCATACCTATTCTTTAGCAGCAATGTATCCTTATGTTACTCAATCAAATGGAGAAATTGGTTTTCAGGGAGAGATTATTTATAATTTTGATAAAGGAACTTTTATAGGTGGTAATTACGGAACGAACGTTACAATTAACTTTTCGCAGGTAAATAGCATAAAAACAACACCAACTGTAACAACTGATAGATACGAAAGTGATTATCTTGCAATAGGTGATGACGTATATTACAGAGATTTAAACGTGAAAATTTACAAGAAATTAACTCCAGAATGGAAGATAGATTTAAACTATTTGAACCTTAGATTCAATAATAATGTTATGAGGTTGATTTTGGATGATTCCGGAACCTCTACTTTTGGTACATTGGATGCAAACATTGCAATAGTTGATGCAACATATAAATTTAAACCAAGACATTCTTTAAGGATGGAGGTTCAAGGATTGTTCACTGATCAGGATAAGGGAAATTGGGCTATGGGATTGCTGGAGTATACAATAGCTCCGAAATGGTTTGTTGCGGTTTCCGATCAATACAATTATGGTAATGAAGATGACAAGCTTCATTATTTTAATGTTGCGGCAGGTTATAAGAAAAAAGCAAACAGAATTCAAATCGGATATGGTCGTCAAAGAGAAGGTGTAGTATGTATTGGAGGTGTTTGTAGAAATGTTCCTGCATCAAGTGGATTTAATATTTCAATAACCAGTAGTTTTTAATTAAGAAAGTGATGAAAGAACTAAAATTAATAATGTTACTAATAAGTATGGTTTTTATCTTTAGTTGCGACGATATTGAAGAACCATTTATTGAAGAAACAAATACGGAATGCGGCGATGCCAGTTTACCGGTTCCAATTAAGCAAATATTAATTGAAGAGTTTACCGGTCATAAATGTGGTTATTGTCCCGGAGGAGATCAAGCAATTGAACAGTTAAAAAAATTGTATTGTGATCATATAATTCCTGTTTCAATACATGCGGGAGTATTTGCTAATACAAATTCATCAGGGAAATACACATATGATTTTAGGTCTGATGATGGCTCGGCAATTGATGAGTATTATAACCCGACTGAATTCCCAAGTGCTTTAATAAACCGCAAAGAACATAGCGGAGGATTAATTCTCGAAGATACATATTGGCTTACCACAGTTTCGGAATTGTTAGAACAGGAACCTGTATTGGATATTGATATTGAAACAGTTTATAACTCTGGCTCAAGAAATTTAGAAGTAGATATAGATGTTATTTTTATCGAAGCAATGAATGACAACTTAATGCTGTCCGTATATTTTGTTGAGGATTCAATAGTTTCCTGGCAAAAGGACTATTCGTTGGAAATAGGTCAGCAAGATGTAGAATTCTATCCTCACAATCATGTTTTGAGGGATGCTTTAAATGGCACCTGGGGTAACGAAATATTAAATGGTCAGATCAGTGCTAATGATGTTAAAAGCAAATCATTTGAGTATATTGTAAACAACAAGTGGGTTGTGGATAACTCATCAATAGTTGCGTTTGTCTATAGAAATGAATCAAAAGAAGTATTACAAGCCTCTCAAAAATATATTCTACAATAAAATATGGGGCTGTCCAAAAAGACTCGAAGACGTCATTGCGAATGAAGTGAAGCAATCTTTTTATTCTTGTAATCAATAGATTACTTCGTCGTTCCTCCTCGTAATG
>JANQHE010000040.1 GCA_028282785.1 Bacteroidales bacterium
GCGGAAAATAATGTATTAATTGCTGCCCCGGGAACCAGTTGCCGCCACCAGATCAAAGATGGAACAGGAAAAACAGCATTGCATCCGGTAGAGGTTTTATATGAGGCATTGAAGTAGTTTTAATAAGCCCTTAGCATATACTTTATTTTATGTAGCTCAATAAGGAATTTAATGTTAAAGCACCAGCCGGTTATTTAAATACATGATTACCATTAATATTCTTAAATTAGAGATTGGTTACCCGGTTATGGATAATTCTTTTATCCATATTAATCGAAATACTCATAAATATACTCCCATTTTCCTTTCAAGTTTCCATCAAGAAATTCAGATTCTGTAAGGATATTTCCATATTCATACATATATGTTTCAATGTGCCCTCCTAAATTGAGGAAAACACTTTCAATTTTATTATGTAAACTATCATATTTATAATTCCATTCTGTTGCAAACCCCCCATAATCAAACTGTGTTTCACGAATAAGATTGCCATAGTTGTCATAAGCGTGATCATAAATTATTTTAGTTCCTTTATTATTGATTTCTGACCTTAGAATTAGATTTAATTCATTATAGGTTCTTTTTGAGAACATCTGCTTGCGATTTATTATCAAAATTAAAATCCCAAATTGTTGGTAATTCTTGAAGTTCTCTACTTGGTACTTTGGTTTTACATGAAACGGCCAATCCTAAAATAATCCAGTATATATATTATAGCTCTCATTCAAAATTATATTTTTTTCTATAGTGTTGTAATGCTTATTATTTTTAATAATTCTAGTATATTAAATCAAGCTGGAACAAATACATTATTCGTTCCAGCAAAGCTTTCCTTTTATCCAATGGGTATATAAATTTCACTCTCAGATTTTTCATTAAAGGGGCCTGAGTATTTTTCTCCATAATACTCAAAATTAAATGGTTTATTTAAAATATAATTAGTATTTGGTAAAAACTGATTATAAATATATTTGTAGGTGTAACCAACTTTGTTTGCCAATCCTTTGTGAATAAACCGTAAATAATTGCCTGCAGGTATTGTTTTTAATACAAACAAAGGATTTATATCTTCCAACTTTAACACTTCAATCCCTATAAAAAAGAACATACCATCTAAATCCTGATTATCGGACCAATATTGAAGTTGATAATATTTTTTTGGTTTTGTTACATTTTTTATTGTCCCAACTTCATTCATAAACAAATTCCACTCTTTTGACAAATCATTTATTTCTTTGTTATTACTATAGAAAAAAGAAATCCCAACAAGTAGTTTCTCAGTATTCTCAATTAATTCAGGAGGTTCATTACGAAGTTTATCCGATTGATAAAGATAATCCGAAGTGATTGATTTTAATAAGGGCAACTTTGTTAATGAAAAACCTTTTCTTACTTCTGTCGGGTTTATTTTAAATTGTTTTCGAAATGCACGTGAAAATGATTCCGGGCTTCCAAATTGATAATCATACGCAATATCAGAGATTTTTTTATTTGTATTTCGTAACTCTAATGCAGCTTCGCTTAACCTTCTTTGCTGCATATAGTTTTTGGGCGAAAACCCTGTTGTGCTTTGAAACAATCTGATAAAATGATATAAAGAATAATAAATTTCTTTCGAAACCTCAAAAACATTAATGTCATTTTTCAGGTTTAATTCAATAAATTGTACTGATTTTAATATTACTTCTTTATTTGTCATCTATTTTATTCCGGTTATTTTCATAAAAATAATCAAAGAATTTTTACATCGCCAATTAATTCAATTTTGCTTTTAATATATAATATAGCGGTTCCATGAACTAATGCATATTATCTTGCAAAAAATAATCTTCAATTTCTTTCTTCTCTTTTAATCTTCATTCAGAAAATAATTTAACTCATTTGTATCCGTGTTTTTCCATGCCGGACATGGTGAATTAAATAAGATGAAATTTTTAGAAAATGCACAAATACTTCCACTTGTTATAACCACGAGTAAATTTTTGCTATTTATTAAATGATCAAATTTAGCTTTAATTAGCAGGCCCTTTATTTAAAGGATTTACTTTGATGTATAGTAATTATTTTGTACTCGAATAATTATGTATTTATTTTTTCTTTTTCAAGATTTTAAAAATCAATTTTTTCGAATAAATAATTCTCAATGTTTTCTAGTATCATTTTCATAACCAATAAACAATATTTTAAAACTTCTAATAAAGTTATGTATAACTTTAGCATCATCATCATTATTGGCCATTAGTAAATTACTTGTCAATAATAAATTCGTTAAGCTTTAAAAATTAAATTCATTTTGCCAATCAAATGTACCAGCCTCTTCATACCATTTTGGCCAGTGCTGACACCAGCCGGGAACTACACAATGCTTAATTCTCTCAAGCATATGATATGGCTTGATATCTAAAATACCTGTGCCTGCTTCTGCATCAATATAAGGTGTATAAATTTTGCCTGCTTGCATATCAATTTGTATTACCTGTATTGTTGTAATCAATATAGGATTGGGGCGCATTTCAGAACGTGTTCCGAAAATACCTAATTGTTCGGGGCCTTTTTTGTAAGGTTTTTCAATAGTCAGGAATGCTCTCTCTTCGGGAGTATCATGTAGATGCCCCCACCAAATAATTTGTAGATATTTAAATCCTTCGATATTAGTAAGTCCGGGTATATATTGTTTATCAAGCTGTATAGAGTATATATCATTTTCCTCATTTACTACACCAATTTTCTGAATCTTATATGTATCTTCCATTTTTTAATTTTAAAAATATTCTATTTTTATCTTACCGGTAGTATGTGCAAAAATAAAAATCATGTAAGAATCAATCCTGGCTTAAATTGCTAATCTGAATATAAATATTGACTAAATTTGCTATAATTCACAACTTTGAGATATGTGTGTAAAACTTAAATCGCAAAATTAATCTTCTTTATCATCCATTAAATTAGGATTTTTTAAGGCTTGTTCTATTTTTCTAAATAACATCTCATCGTCGGGTTTTAATTTCACAATAATAAACCAAACATCTTTAATAATACAACATTTGAAATAATAGTCCGGTTTTTACTATCCGGCTCTTAGTATACAAGCTAAATTTACGGTTAGTTATTTAGATTATAACACGAGTGAAATGTATTAATAAACATAGAGTTAAAATTTATCAAAAAAACTTTGACAAGGCATGGGCGAAACCTGGGATTAAAAAAGATGCTTATTTGTATACTTTTCATCACTGCTTTACCATGCATCTTTTAAAGCGTAGTATCAATTTAATCCAAACACATGGGATAATTACAGAGAACTTATATCCTCCCTGATTAACCCCCAAAGCGTTAGATCACATAGATCACAAATGATGGTTCAATGACATTGTGTTTAGGTGTTATTGATACATAATAATAATTCATAAAAATAAAAGCCACTACAATTATAGTGGAATATTATAGGCAATTAAAAACAGCCTGTAATACAATTTAATCAATTAAAAAATAGGAGATAAAATTATGCCATTAATGTTAACTTGGAATATGCAAGGAGGCCAGGGAAACTACGGAAGTAAATGGGCTGATTTGGCGGGGCGTATTACAAACCCTGGAAACTACGAGCTAAACCAGGCACCTCGTATCATTTTTTTACAAGAATGTTCAGATGTCCCCGGTATGATTACGCCTGCCGGATGGGCAGGTATTCCCGGAGCACCTGCAAATGTAACCAGGGGCTCTAAAAATTTTGGAACATACAATAATCCGTATTGCTATTTTGTTGCTCATCATGCTTGGGGACAGAATAACCGTGTTTCTTATGCCGTATTAATATCCACAAACGCCAATCAGGATGCAGCAAATCACCGGCAACTATCAAATGACTTGTCAGTCAATATAACCGTACATAACCCTGTAGCCGCAGCACCTGGAACAAGGCCAATTATAGGAGTAACAGTTGGTGCTGCAACATATTATTCTATGCATGCTCCCTCCGGAGTGCCCGTAGGATTATCCAGAGCATATGTAAGTGGGATGATAGCAGCAGCTGGAGCCGGAGCAGCAAGCTATGTTATTGGTGGCGATTTCAATTGTGATCCAAATACTCTTTATGATGCTGCAAACCCTATCCCTAATGGCCAATTAAATACAAGTGGGCAAGTTACACAAGGGCAAAATAATGAATACGATTATTTTACATCAGATAATAATGGTGTTAATAATACAGCCCTGAACAATGTTGCCCGTACCAATTTAATTTCTGACCATTATGGCGTAATTGCCACATACTAATTGTTTTAACGAAATGTAATCAGAGGCTTCTATACACTCATTTTACAATACAGGAGCCTCTTCTTCTGATTAATCGATTATAAAATTACCTGAACCGGAAAAAGCAGTAGTTTTGAAGAACAGGAAGAGTTTATGTTGCTTTAAGAAGGGATTTTAAAAAATAATTTGATAATTAGCTATTGAATGCAATAATTAACGTGAGGAATATAAAAGTATTAGTGAAATAGTGATTCTTATTACCATGGCCTAATTAAGAAGAGATTAATTACCAGTTGTGCAATGTTTCAATAAAATCTCCTTTAAGTTTATTTACCAAACAAGTAAACTAACTAACATAATATTTTTATTCATCTGGCACTAGCCATAGGTTTAATATTAATGCTCATATTTTCATAGAGTTACTTCAGTAAGATATGCAATACAGTACTTCGAATAGTATAATAACATTTTTTAACATACTTCAAACAACTTTCAAACATTAGTACCGTTTGTTTAACGTTTTTATTATTTTCATGCATAATTTAAATGTTTGATTTGCCCTGAATTATTAAAACCCCTGATTTGGTTGGAAGTGAATTAAAAGAAACAACGGTTAAATTGGGTAAAAATGCTTTAATGATTGATGAGTTCCTTAAACGGGAAATAGAAGCCGGAAACATTAACCGGGAAGCTTTCAAAACCGAAGAAAGAAAAATTAAACTGCATGGTCATTGCCAGCAAAAAGCGGTAGCATCCACAGATCCGACCAAATTTCTATTGTCATTTCCTGAAAATTACAGTGTTGAA
>JANQHE010000019.1 GCA_028282785.1 Bacteroidales bacterium
CGCTTCCAGCATCAACCTCAATACCTAAATATTTGTCATTTTCTCCCCAGTTTATTTGAGAAAAGGTACCGGATTCAACTGTTCCATCTCCTATTACCAAGTTTACAACTCCATAAGAATTAGTAGTTTTGGTATGTGTTTCCTGGTAAAGTGCAGATCCTGTTGGCTCATTATCTATTATTGATATTCGGATATCTACACTTTGATCTGCAATTAGTTCTCCGGCATCATCCCGTAGAACAGCCTGATAGTTAAAATTACCAGGAATTTGTGCCAATAGATCAAATGATAACAGCACAACACATAACATTAAGTAAAACTTTTTCATGGTTTCGTTTATTTAATTCAACATCATACATTTAATAACAAGCTATTTAAGAATTAGTTCCTCAAGTTTTTTTAGTCTGTTTTTTAACTCCTTATTTTCAGCTTTTAAATCTTCAATTTGAGTTTGTTGTTCTTTAACAGATTCAATTAAAATCGGAGTAATTTTCGAATAATCTATCACCTTGTAACCTTCCTTATTCTCTGATACAAGTTCCGGTAAAATTTTTTCTACTTCCTGGGCAATTAGGCCAATCTGCTTTCTTTCCGAAGGTTTATAATCAATAAAGGAATTTTTATTCCAATAATAATAAACCGGCGAAAAATTAGTTATTATACCTAATGCATTAACAATGGGAGTAATATTCATTTTATATCTTAAATCTGAACAAGCTCCTAATGATCCTGTATAACATAGGTCGCCATTAATTTGTACTAATTCACTACCGTCATCAAAATCTCCATATATTAAAGGTGAAGAAGTTGAAGAATTATCAATATATAATTTATCATCAACATCGGCTCCGTAGCCAGCAAAATATCCAACAAAAACATTTCCAGAACCTTCATAACAGCGCTGACCTGCATAATAACCTAAAAATGTATTATTGCTCCCCTCTCTGCAAAGCTCTCCGGCTTTTACCCCTAAAAACACATTATTATCTCCTTTACTTTGATTACCAGCCTGGTTACCTATATAGGTATTAAATTCTCCTGTTATACCACTTGCACATGTTGCATATCCTACATAAGTATTATATCTACCCCTTGTAACTTCTTCTCCGGAATTATAGCCTATGTATACATTATAACTTCCTTCTGTAGTTACCATAGCAGATGAATCAATGTGTGCATTACTGTATCCTGCCCGGTTTCCAATAAAAATATTTCCAAATCCCGTAGAATTATTATAACCTGCATTTGGGCCTATAAACACATTACTTCCACCGGAATTATTCCATCGACCACTTTCATAACCTAGAAATAAGTTATTAGAGCCTGATGTATTATTTATACCACTCTGATGTCCAATAAAATAGTTTTGAAATGATAGTTGTAAGTAACTTTCAGCACTTCCTGAACTATTATCTCGTACTCCAAACCCTCCTTCAGAATCTTTTGTAAAAATCCTTGTACTATCAGCTGTTGCAATAAACATGGGTTCATTTGTACCTTTACTGGGATTACGACCACTTACTGCAAAACTACCAACTTTGCCTTTTCCGGTAGGGTCATCATTCACAAAAATATGTGTACTATCTGCAGTTATAATTAAAATATCTGATTGATCTGTTTTTGAAGGATTTCGACCACTTACTGCAAAACCTCCTACTTTTCCCTTTGCCGTTACAGTGTCACTAATATAAATTCTTGTACTATCCTGAGTAACTTTAAGTATATTTACATCAGTCGATTTTGATGGATTACGTCCGCTAACTGCGAAACCACCTACTTTTCCCTTTGCGGCTTCATTAACAATAACTTCCGCTCCATCAGGGAATACGGCAAACACAACATTACCATCATGATCCTTAACAACAAATAAAGTATCTGTATTAGGAGTATAAACACCTTCTGATCCAAGAATTTCTGCGCTATAGGCTGAATTTGCATAATCTGCATTTAATGACTGGTTACTGATAGCTGAAGAATCTGATATTTGAGAATACAGAGCATAAGGTACCGATAGTAATTGCACTGTACCAAGATCAACATATCCACTTCCATCATCAACTTCAATCCCCAAATATTTGTCATTTTCTCCCCAGTTTATTTCAGAAAAGATGCCGGAAACTACGGTTCCTTCACTAATGATTAAATTTACAATACCATAAGAATTTGAAGTAGTTGTATGAGTTTCTGTATAAAGATTCGTTCCCGTAGGTAAATTATCTATAATCGATATTCGAATATTCACACTCTGATCAGATATTAGTTCTCCATCATTATTTCGAAGAACTGCCTGGTAATTAAAACCTCCCGGCACTTGAGCTACAATTTGCCGTACAATAAACAAAAGAAAAAAAGTTAAATAGATATTCTTTTTCATAACTTGTAATTTAAGTTTCTAATTTATTATGACTTTATATACATTCTTTGTTTTGGGATTTTCAAGTTAAGTAAAATGGTATTAGTATTCAACTTATTAAGATTATTATTTATTTATAATTTCTCTTAATAATCGTAAAAGCCCAGTTTATCGGCACATAGCACAATTCCACCATCTGTTATTAAAATGGTATCTTAAATCCTTAATCGTATTTAATCATGTATTAAAAAACTATAACTTGAAAATATTTTAAAATTTAAGCTGACTAATTATTAACCCAAAATCCAACTTATGATGAAATTTAAACGTAAAAATACTATGAGGGTGTTCTGTGTTATTTCATTACCACCAACAATATTTAACCAGGATTATGAAAGAAAAATTCCTGCAACAGTCCTGGAGGTTGCTTAGAAATAACTAATAATCAGACACTAATAAACAACTACAATAAAAATGTTATCTCTCTCATAACTATAAACTTAAATGTTATAGAAAAATAACGTTTTACATACTTACAATCAAGTCAAATAAATAACCGCATGCAATTTTTTATTAAGCGATTTTGTTTTACGATTAGTCGTTTTTTAGCATTCTTTCTATTTCTAAAATCTTTTTTTCTAATCAGTTATTTTCTTATTTTGAGATTCAATAATTTCTTGTTGTTCTTGTATTCCATTAATTAAGAACAGGTATTAAACCGGAATATCTCGAACTAAGTGTTTGCCCTTTATCACTTCCTATATCAATTATCTCTTTTATTACAGGTTGAACTTCCTGAGCAATTAATCCTAATTTAACTCCTTGTTCTGGCATATCATTCCAATTTATACTCTAAGTTTTTTCAATAGTATGAAGCCTTTCAATTAATTGCTTATTATTCTCATGTAGCTCTTTTATCTTATTATTTAACTGCCCGATATAAATACGCACCTTTCCAATTCTTTTAATATTTGTTCTCTTCACTCTGAAATGCTATATTCATAAGAATCAAAACGAATAGTAGTAATTTTTTCATACCTAATTTTTTTATTATAAAAGAGACCATTTGTATTTAGAAAAAAACAACAAGAGTTGAAAAATTTACTCAATATAAAATATTTTATTTCAGCCGGTTACCAAACAAGATGAAACAATATTACTTGCGAGTCAATTTTTTAGGGAGTTATTTACATTAAATACTTGTTAAGTAAAACAATTTTAACTAATTATCGTATTACTCTAATTATGCAAATCTTTTGTATTAATATTTAATTGAGGGCAATTATTTTATTTAATAATTTTGAACTAAATTAGTACAATAGTAATAGATTAAACTTTAAAATGAAAAACTCTGTATTAATAGTACTTTTGATATTTTCAGCAAATGTAGTATTGGGTCAGCTGCCAGGTGAAAAAAAATGGAAAGAAAGCCTAATTAAAAACCATGTTCAAACTCAGGCACAATGGAACCATAAATACGAAAAAGGAAAGCCTAAAAAAGATGGTTATAAAAATTATACTAAAAAATTTGATCTTAACGGAAATATAATTGAAGAAGTATATTACCAGTCTGGTAATGTGGATCAAAAGTTAAGTTATAAATATGATGATAAAGATAACCAGGTTGAGTACGCAAATTATAAAGGTGAAGAAGGAAAACTACTTTTTAAGCAAAATATAACCTACGATAATTCCGGGCAAAAAATAAGAGAAGAAAGATTTAATGGAACTGAATATCAGATAATTAAATACAACTACATAGGAGAAAAATTATCGGAAATAACCAGATCTGATATTTATGGTTATGTAGAACATAAAAGAGAATTTAAATATACAGGTAATATTTGTACGATATCTATATTAGATGACCAATCAAACAATATCGGAAAAATCATTAATAAGTACGATAATAATGATAATATAATCGAAAGTACTGAATATGATATTAACGGAAATATTAAAGAAAAGTACTTATATACTTTCAATGGTAACTTAGCTAAGGAGAAGTCTAAATTTGCCGGAGAAAATTTTATATATAAAGAAATTTATGAGTATAACACAAATGACCAACTCATTAAAGTTATAAAAGAAGAACCAAAAGGAAAAACAGTAGTAAATAATATTTACGAATATGATTCTGCCGGCAGACTTATTGAAGAGCAATGGCATGATAATCATCCTTCTGAAAATTCCAAAAAGACATATTTTTACGATAGTAAAGGATTGCTGGAAAAAGTTGAAGTTTACTATGCTTTATACCGATACAGAATACAATACAGATATGAATATACCTACTATTAAAAAACCGGGCTTTTTTTAATCATATTTGTTTAAATCCGGATTTTCTTGTCTTAATCCTGGTTTAATCTCCAATAACTCTACTTCGAAAAGAGTTGATGTATATGGAGGTATAATTCCTGTTGATGAGCCTGTTTCTCCAAATCCAATTTGCGATGGAATAATAAACAAAGCCCGTTCTCCTTCTTGCATTCTTCCAATTGCTTCCTCCAAACCTTCAATAACCTGCCATTTTCTACCATATACAAATTGAAAAGGTGAATTTCTTCTCTTTGTTGAATCAAAGAACTTATTGTTCAAGAACTTCCCCTCATAATGTACAGTTACTGTATCACCTAAAAATACTTTATTTCCATTACCAGATTCTATGGTAAGATGATATAATCCCGATTTAGTTGGATTTATATCAATTCTCTCTTCCTCAATATATTGTCGAAGAATTACCTTTTCATAATCACCAAAATCTTCAATCCAATGTAAAAAAGCTTCTTTTTCTTTTAAATATTCCATCTCAGTTAATATGTCTATAACGTCAATATCAACAATCATAGGGTCTTCAATTTGAATAAAAGCCGGTAGAGTTGTTTCCAATGTTTTTTTGAAAAAATCATTTGCTGAAATTATAAACGAAGCCATTTCTCCCTCGGCCAACATTAAAAAACACTCATCAATCGCACCAGGAAATGAAGGTTCTGTAATTTGCAATCTGCGCCTTCCCTCAAAAAATACCGAATCTTTTATTGTTTTATATTTAATATCTGCAGTTATATAATCACCAGGTTTAGCTTTTATCGAACTCTCTCCAAATTTAAGTAGTTTATAGTAAGTTCCTGATTTTGTTTTACTATAGCCAGGGTATTTTGAAAAATAATCACAAGAAGAAATTATAAAAATGAGGACGGTAAAAACAAGTAATAATCTCTTAAACATGGGTTTATATTTATTGGTTGATTTCTAATATTTCTATATCATAAATTATTATTGCTCTCGCAGGAATTCTATTCTCATCGCCAATTAATCCGTGCGCCAAATGAGGAGGTAAAATAAATCTTGCTTTCGAACCTTTTTTAAGCAATAAAACTCCTTCTTCTAATCCTGATTCCACACCTCCTTTTCCAACAACAAAACTTTTAGGACCTGATTCCTCTGATGAATAACATTTTGTTCCATCAAGCAAATTCACTTCATAATTAAAAGTTATATAATCATTTTTCTTTACTAAGTTCCCGGTTCCTTCCTGATAAATCATAAACCACAATCCTGATTCGCTTTCTCTCATTGCCCATCCCCTGCGCTCTACATAACTTTTTATTCGCTCAGAATCTTTTTCAACCAGCAACTTATTTACTTCTTCTAACGATTTTTTGGGATTCTGTATATTCTTCTTACCTTCAGTTACTTTTTCTCTTGTACAAGAAAAGAAAATTAACATAAAGATCAAAATAAAAGTATTCACAACTAGTTGTTTATAACGAGTCATTTAAATCATTTTTATAGTTTGGTAAAAGATTTCTAAACTTTTCTAATGTATCTGCTAAAGATTCATTAGAATTACCTCCTGAAGCATTAATATGCCCTCCTCCATTAAAATGTTTTTCAGCAAATTTATTGGTAGAAAATTTTCCTTTTGATCTAAAAGAAATTTTCACATGTTTTTCCTTCTCAATAAAAATTGCAGTAAACCTAATACCTTTAATAGAAAGTGGATAATTAACAAAACCTTCCGAATCACCAGGTTTAAAATTAAATTCCTTCAACTCATCCTGACTAATTGAAATAAAAGCAGTGTGATATTCAGGAAAAACTTCCATCTTTTTATGCATACAATAACCCAAAAGCCTCATGCGATCTGCCGAGTAGTTATCATATATATTCCAGTATATTTTATCTTTATCAACTCCTAGTTCAATTAATTTGGAAACAACATAATATGTAAAAGGATTAGATGAGTTATAATTGAATGACCCCGTATCTGTCATTATTCCGGTGTATAAACACTCCGCAATTATGGAATCAATTAATTTATCATCAGATAAGCTTTCAATGATATGATATACTAATTCCGCCGTAGAA
This sequence comes from Bacteroidales bacterium, assembly GCA_028282785.1. GTDB lineage: Bacteria > Bacteroidota > Bacteroidia > Bacteroidales > UBA12077 > UBA12077. Next base: position 6,725 of record JANQHE010000019.1, read on the forward strand.
CTATAATAGGTGTAAGAAAACATTAAATCGGCAAAATCACCGGGGTCAGGATGATGGTCAATTAATACCTTCTTCCCAGGCGCATCTTTTAAATACGTTTCTAAACCTTCCGTTCTGTCTGGATCATTAAAATCCAGTGCAAAGATTACGTCTGCATCCCTTAATGCATTATGAACAGTACCACAATTTCTTTTATAAACTATAACCTTATCATTCCCTGGCATCCAATGTAAGAATTCAGGATAATCATTTGGAGCTACTACAATTGGCTCTTTTCCTTTTTTAACTAAATAATGATAAAATCCCAGAGATGAACCAATTGCATCACCATCCGGATTATAATGAGTTATAATTAAAGGTCGTTCGGCTTGAACAATTATATCTTTTAATCTGTTGATATCTATTTCTGGTATGGATCTCACGTTCTTGTATTATTCTAAAAATTCGTAATTATCAAAGATAAAATAATCCATTCAGAATTTAAGTTAATAATGAAATTTTTATATCTTAGTTTGACTATTAACAGAAGATTCAATAACATTTTTAATTATCCCGGATTAATGGAAAAAGGATTAATGGATCATATTATTTTTATGAATTTCCATTTCATCCAATTCTCCATCATCCCCACAATTTAAGACTATGGACAAATCAATTATTTTGATAAATTTAATTCGTATTAATCAAATAAATAACTTTATATTATGCCATTAGGATACACTTTTGCAATGATTAAGCCTTCGGCCTGCAGAAAAAATCATGTTGGACCGATCTTGGCTATGATTAACCAGGCTGGATTTAGAATCTCAGCAATCAGATCAACTAAATTAACAAAAGAGGAAGCTGAAACATTTTATGAAATGCATCGTGGAAAAGATTTTTTTGATAGCCTTTGTACTTTTATGAGTTCAGGTCCCATTATTGCTTTGTTACTTGAAAAGGAAAATGCTATAGAAGATTTTCGAAAATTAATTGGCAATACAAATCCTGAAATAGCCGAAGAAGGAACAATAAGAAAAATGTTTGCGGAATCATTACAAAAAAATGCAGTTCACGGTTCTGATTCAGTTGAAAATATGAAACGAGAAGCTGACTTCTTTTTTAATCAAAGAGAACGATATTAATTTAATATATGATTTCTACTTGCGGATTAAAATGCAAAGAATGCCAATTTTATAACAACCCTTGTTCGGGTTGCTATAATGTTGAAGGTAAAACTTTTTGGGCTAAAGATTATACTCCTAATGGAATATGCCAACTGTATAATTGTTCCATACTTAAAAATAACTATAAAAACTGTGGTGACTGTAAGGAACTGCCCTGTCAAATGTTCCAAGACCTAAAAGATCCGAATATCACGGAAGAGAAGCATATTAAAATGATTGATATTAGAGTTAAAAATCTTAATAAAACCTGAATTATTTTAAAATAATTTCATCAATAAGTTCTTCTCCGGCTCTATCATTCAGAGCTTTTTTCAGGCCATCGCGTAACATAAAGAGTTCATTGCGGATAACAGAAGAATTAAGCTTTACATATAATTTTCTATCCTTGATATAAATATTATTCGTTGATCTTGCAATGGTTTTACCCACAACATCATCCCATGACTTAATTAGTTTAACCTCTTTAAGTTTATCATCAATTTTTAAGGCTTTAAGATATTCCCTGACAACATCATCAATTTTTTGAGTATTTTTCTTTCTCATTGCTATTCAACCTTTTTTACTTGCAAACTATCAGTGGAATCAATAAGAAAAATGTAATGCGGAATATTAATCTCTTTCAGTATTTCCTCTAATCGATCCTGGCTTGTATCGGTTATAAATATTTGACCAAAATGATTTTCAGCAACTAATTCAATTATTTGGCGAACCCTGATTTTATCGAATTTATCAAAAATATCATCTAATAAAAGAATCGGTTTAAACCCACTTATTTCTTTAATAAAATCGAACTGGGCAAGCTTCAAGGAAACTAAATAGGTTTTTTGTTGCCCTTGTGATCCTGCCTTTTTCATCGGATGATCTTCCAATGTTAAGATCAAATCATCTTTATGTATTCCAACTGTAGTATGTTGTACAATCCGGTCCTTCTTAACAGAGTCGTTTAAAAGACCTTTGAATTCACTTTCATGTAGTTGGGAATCATAAATAAGTTTTACTTGTTCTTTATTTCCAGAGATTCGTGTATAATACTCCTGGAATATTGGTATTAATTCCTCAACAAATTTTACTCGTACATTATAAATTTTTTCTCCTAGTGCAACCAATTGATCATCCCAAATTTCAATTGCATCCTGATCAAAAGTCCTACTTTGATAAAAATCCTTTAGTAACTTATTTCGCTGTGTCAAAGCTCTGTTATAACGAATTAAATTATCAAGATATACTTTATCATATTGAGAGATTACACTATCCATAAACTTTCTTCGTTCATCGCTTCCATCAAGAATTAAACTATTATCTAATGGTGAAATCATAACAACAGGTAGTAATCCGATATGATCCGAAAGTTTCTGATATTCCTTTTTATTTCTTTTAAACTGCTTTTTCCTATTCTTTTTTAAGCCACAATAAATATTTTCATGCTTTTCCTTTAGTAAATAATCACCCTGTAACACAAAAAACTCCTCGTTGTATTTAATATTCTGACTATCGATAGGATTAAGATAACTTTTACACATTGAAAGGTAATAAATTGCATCTAATAAATTGGTTTTCCCAACTCCATTCTGACCAATAAAACAATTTATCTTTGGTGAAAATTCAAGTTCGGTTTGACTATAATTTTTAAAGTTTATTAATGATAGTTCCTGCAAATACATCTTTCGAAAAATAATATACAAAGATTCTTAATATTCTAATAAATAAAAAGCATAGGTCATATTTAAATATCAATTTTTATAAACAAAATATTTTAAAAATTACGCAAAAGAATTACATTTGCGTTTCAAATGATTTAAGCATAATATTTTAATTAAATTATAAAGATGACAAGCAAAAAGAAAGAAACACATCCTGATCAGTTTGAGTCGGTAGAAAATGCTTTAAGTAAAACAGAACATTACATTGAAGAAAATCAGAAAAGTTTAACAATTATTATTGCTGCTATTATAGTTATTGTTGGTGGGTATCTAGGATACAAAAGATTTGTAATGACTCCAAAAGAAAATGAAGCAAAAACACAAATGTGGATGGCAGAACAATATTTCGAACGTGATTCATTTCGGTTAGCTTTAGACGGTGATGGTAACTATCTTGGTTTTCTTGACATCATTGAAGAATACGGGATTACGAAATCGGCAAACTTAGCTCATTATTATACGGGAATTAGTTATTTGCATTTGGGTGAATATGAACCTGCAATTGAACATTTAAAAAAGTTCGAGTCGGATGATAAAATGATAGCTCCAATTGCATATGGAGCTATTGGCGATGCCTACATGGAATTAGAACAAGCGAATGATGCCTTAACTTTTTATAATAAAGCTGTTAATTCATCGGTAAACGAATTTACTACTCCTATTTACTTAATGAAAGTTGCATTTGTACATAAACAAAACGGCAATTATGATAAAGCATTAGATGCTTATATGAGAATTGAAAAAGATTTCCCTAATACAACAGAAGGCCGTCAAATCGATAAATACATTGCACAAATAGAAGTTTTAATGCAATAAGGAAATACCAATATTATTATATTATTAAATCCTGAGAAATCAGGATTTTTTATTTGTAAAAGTTAACTTTGAAAAAAATTAAACATCACTTATTATGGCAACAAGTCTAAAAAATTTATCAGATTACGATATTAATTCTGTACCCTCGGCAAGTGAAATGAAGTTTGGAATTGTGGTAGCTGTTTGGAACAGAGAAGTTACCGATGCTTTACTTGAAGGTGCATATAATACTTTTGTTAAGCATGGAGCAAAAGAAGAAAACATACTGGTAAAGTTTGTACCAGGTACCGTAGAGCTTACTTTAGGAGCTCAATTTATGGCCGAATATGCCGATTTGGATGCGGTTATTTGCCTGGGATGTGTTATTCAGGGAGAAACGCGTCATTTTGATTTTGTTTGCCAAAGTGTAACCCATGGTATTACAGAATTAAATATGGATTATAATATACCTTTCATTTTTGGTGTTTTAACTACGGACAATTTACAGCAAGCTAAGGATCGTGCCGGAGGAAAACATGGAAATAAAGGTGATGAAGCTGCTGTTACTGCAATAAAAATGGCGCAATTACAACTGGAAATGGAACAGTTTGAAGAAGAAAATTCTTAATTAATTTAAGATTCTCATAATCAAAAGCATTGCACTGTATTGTAATTACAGTGATCATTTTTTGTTAAAATAATCGAAATAAAAGTTTGTAGTCTCAGTATTTTTAATACTTTTGCAATCGCTAAAATTAATTATGCGTTCTTAATAATATTGCCGATGTAGCTCAGTTGGTCAGAGCAGCTGATTTGTAATCAGCAGGTCGACGGTTCGAATCCGCCCATCGGCTCATTTTATTGAAAAAATTGTTGGGGAGATACCAAAGTGGCCAACTGGGGCAGACTGTAAATCTGCTGGCGCACGCCTTCGTAGGTTCGAATCCTGCTCTCCCCACTCCTTTGCGGGAGTAGCTCAGTTGGTAGAGCATTAGCCTTCCAAGCTAAGGGTCGCGGATTCGAGTTCCGTCTCCCGCTCAAAAAATTAAAGATTGCCTAAAAGCAATCTTTTTTATTATGAAATACTTCGTATACATATTATATTCTGAGGTAATCCAAAAATTCTATATTGGACAAACGCAAAATATTGCAAGTAGGCTAAAAAGGCATAATTCGGGGGCTGAAGATTTTACCTCAAAAGGAATTCCCTGGCATTTAGTATGGTTTACAACAAAAGATACCAGATCAGAAGCTATTATTTTAGAAAGAAAACTCAAAAACCTAAGTCAAAAAAGATTAATCAGGTTTATTATTAAATACCATGAAGGAATT
>JANQHE010000020.1 GCA_028282785.1 Bacteroidales bacterium
TACTACCGAATCACACCCTGCCACATTGGTTAAAGTATGGGTAGCCGTATTGTTGCTTGAAGTATAGGTATTTCCATCTATCCAGGTATAACTGTCACAAGCCGTAATTGTTGCCGTGCCTGCCGTCGGGGTACAAGCTGGTTCAAACATTTCCACTTCCTGGAACCCACCTGTTCCGGATGCGCCTCCATTTTCTGTCATCAACACTCTATAATACCGGTAATTAGTAGTATTAGAGATATTATAAGTGTTTTGTCCGGTAGATACTTTTGTAGTAACTGTATTCAAATCTGTCCATGGATCTGAAATTAAATTACGCGCCTGAAATTTATGCGATTCAGGATTTACAGTTGTAGTAGAATGTCCGTAAAGGTCGTATCTTTCAACTATGGCTCCACTTGCTCCAAAATCAAAAGTACAGTATTGTGGATCAGTGCTACTAAAAAAGTCAGCATACCACCCCACGGTCCAATCACCTGCCGTCGTATTACCATCGATCAAATCACTGGCAGTATAACCGCTTCCAAAACTACTGGAAATACTTACCGAAGCAGTGGGTGCTATATTCGTTTGGGCCTGTGCTTCAAATGAAGCTATGCGTAATAAAATTATTACGCATAAAATTTTATAAACAAATAGATGTTGTTTCATAGTTTTTGGTTTAAATAATCAAATTTGAATTAAAAGCAAACTTTTATTTTAGCTTATACTCAGATTGTGCATCTTTACTTGTGTATAGTTATTATTAACTTCCCCTTAATTAAAGTTAGTAAAAATATTATCCTTAAACAATAAAAATTAACTTAAAATCCTATCATCCAGCAATTTTAAGCTCAAATAAAACAATGTTTCAATAACATTAGTTAGCAGTTTAAGATTCGTTATATGGTATATTCATCTAATTTTTTTAAAGCCTGTCAAGCCCGGAAGCATTAGTTAAGAAAACTAAAAAGGATTACAAAAACCATCCCTGCGCTATAAATCCTTTGAAAGATATGTCTTTTACAAATACTCCATTAATCTGTTGGCACGAAAATATTTTCCGTGCCTTTTTTATCACTTTTGTTTTCAATAAACATTTTGAAGATTTTCTGGTATTATCCTTTCATTTTATTATGGACCAATCTGCTTTTTTGTTCGGTGTAGTTAGGAAACTATACCGGGCAGGAGTCATAACGGTAAAATACTCCAAAGTGGCAGCCAATAAATGATTGGTTCAAAATACTTTAAGTTTTTATTATTGTTGAAAAGACAAGGTGGATTTTCAGAAGATTTTACTCCATACCGGCAATTTAATAAGAGCATCTTATTACTTCTCATTTATATTATAAATAACTAAATATTAACATGATAAACTTGACAGCGCTCATTTGATTTTGTAAATTTATGTTTCCGAAATTCTACACGGAGGAACTATTGCAAATAAGAAAGGGAGAGTAAAAGTATTACAATGGTTCAAAACTATACAAGTTTATTACACCGTTCCCGGGATATTTTCCTGGTTAACCTGCTTGTGCAAAAAGCAGGTATTTATAACTTATTTGTTATAATGACAAGTTGTGTGGCATTTAGAAAATTAACTTAAGAATGTCCCCATCTTAAAATATCAAACGTCATTAGGGTGAACTTTAAATTATAAAAAATGAAAATATTAAAAATCAACTCAAGTGCAGCAAAATCAACTTCTATTAGTCGTGGTATAGTGGATGATATTATTTCAAAGTTATTAAATAAATATCCCAAAGCGCAAATAATTAACAGAGATGTGGCATACGATAATTTGCCCTTCCCGGATAATAAATATTTGGAGGCTATTTTTCATCAGGGAAAACTAAATGACGAACAGCTTTTAGCAACACAATTATCTGATAAGCTTGTTGATGAAATTCTTGAAAGCGATATTTTGGTAATAGGTGCTCCAATGTATAATTTCGGAATTGCCGCTAGTTTAAAGGCCTATTTTGATTTGGTTGCCAGAGCAGGTAAAACGTATAAATATAACGATCAAGGTTATCCTGTGGGCCTAATTGAAAATAAAAAGGCATATGTTGTTATTACTACAGGAGGTATTCCATTAGGAAGTCCAATGGATTTTTCAAAAAACTATATTACTACTTTTTTATATTTTGTCGGAATCAAAGATATTGAGTTTATAGAACTAGATGAAAATCGGTTTAAACACGAAGAAAAAAAGAAGATAGCAAACGAAAAACTAGAAGCAATCCTATATTAACTAAAAAACGTCAATAAAACTTAAACGATGAAAGAATTCACATTGATTTTCAGAATGAGCGATTTTGAAAAGGTTAAACCTTCGCCGGAAGAGATGCAGGAAAGAATGAATTGGTTGGCAAGTATTGCTTCGCAAAATAAACTTGTTGACAAAGGAAATTCACTTATTCCTAATGCAGAAAGTGCAAAAACTGTAAGGTCTGGTGATGTGGTGACTGATGGACCGTACACGGAAATAAAAGAATTTATTGTTGGTTACGTCATAGTAAGAACCGAAGATATTGATGAAGCTGTTGAAATGGCTAAAACTAATCCTATTTTTAAAATAGGAGGAAATGTTGAAGTTCGTGAAGTTTTAAAACGAGATTGATATTTGTTGGAGATAAACTCATATAACGAACCTTTACCTCCCAGGTTTCGACTGAAATATACGAAAATGACAGTAATTTCAGGCTATTATTAAGCTATGGTGCTTTTTGCTAAGTTATCATAGTATTTCTTAGTGGTTAAAGGATTATAAAAATAGGAGAGATAAAATGACAGTAGTATTTGAAGATTTTTATAAAAATGTGCCGGAGGAACATAAGTCATTTGTGTCTTCTCTGCACAAACAGTTAACAAAACAAGGTTGTACAGTGAATATTAAAGAGGCAAAGCACGGACACACCGCTTCTTATCTGTTAAATCGAAAAACAATTATGAAATGGGTGTTTCAGAAATCGGGAATTACTGCACAGATATATGGTGACAATCTAAAACAATATGAGAAAGTAATTACTGCTTTACCAGTAAATATGCATGCGAAAATGAAGAAATCCCGAGATTGCAGATGCTTAAGTTCTTCGGGATGTAATGCTACAAGCATTAAGGGGCTTATTTTCGAGCTTGATAATCATACATATATGAAATGTCGCTATCATGGTATGTTCTTTCTACTTACAGAGCAATCAGGGCAGTATATTGAAAAGCTGGTTACGGAGGAACTTAAAGCTCGCCAATAGGAAAGTGGTGGATATACTTACAATCAATCCTTCGCATGAAAAAATAAAGAATGAATTCCTTGACAAGTATTTTTAAACCAGATAGAAATATTGTAGCTTGTGAATTTTAAAATATAATTGATATTTGAAAGAAACGGAATCGTATAATGAACTTTTGCCTCACATGTTCCGGCAGGAATATGCGAAAATGACGGCAATATTATGTCGTCATTTTGGTTTAAAACATATTGAAATTGCCGAAGATATTGCCAGTGATACATTTTTAAAAGCCTCTGAACATTGGGCAATCAATGGAATTCCTGAGAACCCAACTGCCTGGCTTTATACTGTTGCTAAAAATAAAACTAAAGATTATATAAAGCATCTCTCTGTTTTTGAGAGTAAAGTTAAAAGTGATTTAGATTCAAACAAATCAGTACAGAGTGACTTTGAGTACAACGAACAAATCATAAAAGACAGTCAGTTAGCAATGATTTTTGCCGTTTGTAATCCTGCGAATAATTATGAAAGTCAAATAGCACTGGCACTTCAAATTCTCTCTGGTTTTAGCGTAGAAGAAATAGCTAATGCCTTTTTGACCAAAAGAGAAACCATCAAAAAACGATTACACCGGGCAAGGTTAAATCTTAGAAATAATAATTTTCAAATCCGGGAACTAACAAAAGAAGAAATTGAATCAAGGCAGAGTACAGTGTTAAGTAGTATCTATTTGTTATTTAATGAAGGTTATTTTTCTAAAACAAACAATCAACTAATTCGAAAAGAACTTTGTTTTGAAGCAATTAGACTAACTAAAGTATTAAGCGATAACAAGTTGACCAACACTTCCCAAACAAACGCTTTAATGGCCTTAATGTGCTTTCAAAGCTCACGACTTGAGGCAAGAACAGATCAAAAAGGAGAAGCCATATTGTTTGATGATCAGGACAGAAAATTATGGAACAAACTACTAATTGAAAAAGGAAATTTTTATTTGAGAAATGCAACAATTGGAAAGGAAATTTCAAAATATCATTTGGAAGCCGGAATAGCATATTGGCATACAACAGCAAATAAAAATAAATGGAGAAGCATTTTGCAATTGTACAATCAACTTATAACAATGGAATATTCACCTATAACCGCATTGAACAGAACATTTGCTTTTTCAAAAGTTTATGGGCCAGAAAAGGCAATTCTGGAAGCTGAAAAGTTGAAACTAAATGAAAACAATCAATACCATGAATTATTGGGTTATTTATATACACAGTCAAACATTCCAAAAGCAATAGAACATTATGAGAAGTCTATGGAATTAACAAAATCTGAAATTGAAATAAAATCACTAAAAAAAGAAATTGAACGACTGAAAGAAAAAACGACAAGTAACAACGTATATAAAAAATAGCGGTTTAAGTGCATACTTCAAAGTGATTTTCATAATTTCAGTGTTAAACCGAAAAGCTTATGAGTGTAAATCCGTTACTTTTTAATATACAAAACCCTTATATGACATTTGAAAAGGACGGTATTTTATATAAGAATAACCTAGTTTAAAGCAAATGATAAATACTAAAAAATAAATACATGAGAAAAAAATATTTAGGATTAACTATATTTTTATGTTTTGTTTCAATCTTTTTTACAATAACTTATTGCAAAAATTCTTCTGAAAGAAATAATGATAAAGTAAAATTAAATTGTGAAATCAACAATATAAATCAAAATACAAATAATATGAGAGATATAAGATTTAATAACATCATTCTATTTGTAAAGGATATTGAAGCATCTAAGGAATTTTATACAAATATCTTAAAACTGGAAATTGATGAAGATATGGGTAAAGGTTTAAGTTTTAAAAGTGGTTTTGGACTTTGGGAACTTGGAAATGATGATATTATACTTAATAAAATTGGCAAAAATAATATCCTGAAAACAAGAAGCACAGATTTTTTATTGGTTTTTAACGTTGATGATATCAACGATATTTCTTCATTACTGGAAAAAAATAATATTGAGTTACTGCATGATATCCATGAAGAATCCTGGGGGCAGAAAACGATAAGATTTTATGATCCGGACAATCACTTAATAGAAGTTGGTGAAACAATGCAAAGTGTGGTTAAAAGACTTCATCAAAAAGGAATGACACCATTAGAAATATCAAATAAAACAAACATGGATGTTATAGTAATTGAAAAGTATTTAAACGAATAAATAATTTCAGATACAATGGATTTTATAAAAATCGCCCCATCGAATTTTATGTTAGACAATGCTTTGTGAAAATAAGTAAAACTAAATTTCGTAAAAAAAGTATAAAATTAAATTATCCCAGCTGAGCCGGATTTGCAATCCGGCAGGCACATAAAAAACAACTTTTGCCTGCCCGGTTAAAAAAACATAGTTACATTTCTAAAAAAATATAGTTATATTTTTCCAAAAATATAGTTATGTTTTTCCAAAAATGTAGTTATATTTTTTCCAAAATATAGTTACATTATGGGGTGCTTCTGTAATGACAGTAAAGTTAAGGGTTTCGAAGAGGCATGTTTTTTATTTCCCGCACCTTTATCAAAACCTACAACCCAATAACCAAACTCAGTTTATAAGAAAAGTTATCTGCTGTTTTATCAAAAGCATAAGGGTTATAACGGTAAAACAAACCAAAGCCATAACCTAAGTAGTTTTGATTTAGAATATTATTGATTTTTATTCTTGTTGAAAAGACAAGGTGGATTTTCAGAAGATTTTACTCCATACCTGCAATTTAATAAGAGCATCTTATTACTTCACATTTATATTATAAATAACTAAATATTAACATGATAAACTTGACATCGCTCATTTGATTTTGTAAATTTATGTTTCCGAAATTCTACACAAAGAACTATTGCAAATACGAAAGGGAGAGCAAAAAGTATTACAATGGTTCAAAACGATAAAAGTTTATTACGCCATTCCCGGGATATTTTCTTGGTTAACTTACTAGTGCAAAAAGCAAGTACTTATAACTTATTTGTTATAACGGTAAGTTGTGGCTCATTAAGACCCGATAAAAACTGAAGCTTAGAATATAAATCAATACCTATTGTTATGAAAAATTTATTACTATTGTTAATTGGCTTTTTGATTTGTAGTACTGTATTTTCTCAAACAGACACTCTCATTTATCAACAAAAGCAAATTCAAACACAAGCATTCATTCAAAATCAGCAACAACAACAGCAACAGATTCAGCAGCAATTTAGTAATTACAGTCAAAAAATATTTGGAGCAGTTAATGATGTTGTTAGTGAGAGAAATGCAACTAAAAAAGAAATCAAAAAGTGGTATACCACGACGCTTGATTCAATCAGAAGAGGTCTAATTGCCAATTTAACCATTGAAGATTTAGATAAAATCAGAAAGGAGCGTATGTTGGATTCTGATATTGCATATTACCATTCCATTGATTTTTTATATTCTGAAAACAAATATAAAGCTGTAAGAGTATTTCCAGCCTTTAATAATTATATGAGCATGCTTTATTATAATGCTGATAAAAAGTTTGACTTTTTTCAAAATACGAACTTAAGTTTTGGAGGAGATAATGCATCTTTTGAGACAGAAGCTGTTTCAGGTTATTTGTGGATTTTCAGAACAAGTCTAACATCGACATTGTCAAGAGAGTATCAGGAAACAATTGACCCTGAATTACTAAAGGGATTAACGGATAATCAACTAGATAGCTTGGTAAATATAAGAGATAGTATAAATATTCAAAGCAATACATTGTTAAAGCTTATATCTGGAGGTGGAGAAGCAAATCTGAAATTTAGAGCACCATTACTAAATATTTGGGGAAATGAACCCAGAAACATAAAGATTAAAAGTGATTTGTATGCCCAAATTAGTGCAGATTTACCTTCTGTAGGTAATTCGATACCTGAAAAGGACATTTCTTTATTTAATGTGTTTGGAATTGAAAACAAATTACTTATTCCTGTAATTAATTTTGATTCGAAAACAAAAGAAGGCTATGAAGCTTTTTCATTTTTTGGCAAATTTGATATTAAAAATGTTGGAGGGACTCCTGAATTTTATAAAAACCTGAGTATTCCAGAACAAAGATTTTGGTATTCAGAATATTCAATTGGAATAAATTATAAGAACTATTTAATTTATTACACTGACCAAATATTCTACGAGGATAATCTTGCAGGTGAAAATCGTGGTAGATTGAATGTTGCATTAGTAAAACAATTCTAATAACGAGCCACAACAATAAATATACGTAATGCGGGGTGATTTGGTGATTTTGAACATTAATGCATTTAAGAAACTAAGTAACGATTTGATAAGTGGGAGCTTTGAAATCCCGCACTACGCATATTCGAGCCGTTAGCTGCAATAATTTAAAATGAATAATATGAATATAATTTCTTTTGGTGGGGAATCTAAACATTACCCCTCTCATATGCTTACAGGTACTTTAGCTGCCTTTGTCGTAGGTTCTGATTATACATATCTAAATATTCATAATACGAAGGACAATCAAATTGTTGCTTCTGAATTTGATGATCTTAGTTTTATGTCAGACAAAAATGGAATGATTAAAAATGTTGATTGGGAATATCTTAAAGGTGTTGATTTTGGACATACATTTAATCCGAATCAAGATTTTCCTTATAGAAAGGTTAGAATACCATATGAACGCACGCCAGATGGCATTAGATATAGGTCTAGAGCTCCAATATGTTCATTCGAAAATTTGCTAAAGAAAAATAGTCCCGATGCTAAATTCATACTCAATATCGACCCAATTATTGATAGTAGATTGGAAAGTGATTTGATAGATTTGATAGAAACTCATGACCAATCCAGTTACATTATATTAACATCAGCTAAAGAAAAAATTAAGAATCTAGAGCAAGTCTCATCTTCTAAAATTGAAGGAATTGGAATTCATCTCAACACAGAAAATAACCTAACTGATTTAAGTGAATTTATCAATAAATCACTTTATGTTTTTGGAGAAGTTAAACAAATGAATTCATCATTCGAAAATTTCAAAATAGCAATTAACTTTGATGATAATGAAGCTTTAACAACCAATTGTTGGGGAGGATTTACACGCTCAGTTTTAGAATATAAATTGAATCAAAATGACGCGAAAATATATTTTGGTGAAGAATTTAAAGGGAATACAATTAGACACGATTATTGGCTATCTGGAATATCATGCGGTTTTGAACTACCTAGTAGACTTTTAGCTGATGCTGAAAAAGGAACACGTCTTGCAGAAGATACAAGAGCTTCATTTGATGCCAAGCTTTACGTTAAAGACGGCCTGCATATTGATATAGAAGAAGGCGATCAGTATGCTAGCGCTGGGGTTGTAGCAAAGTTTCCAGTAAGAGGTGAATTTTCTGTTGAAGTCTCATTTTCTTATTCAAATCCCGAACGTGCAACCATGATGGCTATTGGTTTTAGAAACACAAGTGTTTTTCCAACTCATGCAGGTAGGTTCGATGATAACGGGAATGTTAATAATCCGAGATGGAATACTGAACACCCAGTTTTCGACACGCACGGTAGTCCACCATTTGTATTAATAGAACATGAAGAAAATGATGGAAATAGAATGACGAATAATAAGGAAGGCTCTGGTTTCTATAAATGGTATAACAATTTTTATCACCCAAATGTAGGTAATGGCAGTATTAATGATCTTAGGTTTAAACTAGTTAGAAAAGGAAAATTTTTCTGTAGCTATTATAAAGATAATGACAACCCTAATTGGGTTGGTGTTGGAGCTGTTGAAAATGAATCACTAAATGATGAAGTTTATCTATGCTTAGGTGCTAAACACTATCCAAAAAGAGGAGCTCCAAATCCATTACCTAAAAATCATGTGATTTTTAAAGATGTCAAAATTTTCAAATATGAATTTAAGAAAAACATATAGTAGATGAATAACTCAAAACTGATAAGTATGAAAAATTTGCCTTTTCTATTATTAATATTATTCGCTAAGCTTTCTATTGCGCAATCATCATTTAAATTTTCTGTAGATGATAAAGACTATTATACTTTTGAGAATATCTCTGAATTTATTGATAATGAGATCAGAGAAAGATTCAGTCGTGGAACAAGTGAAACCTTTCACATCAGTGTAATAGGTGAAAAATCAAATGGAAACCTTGACACCGTTATTATAACGATGGAAAGCAGGTTCCTTTATTTAATTGAATTCAACGGTATCGCAATAGCCTCAAATGTTTCAAGATATACAAACGAAGACATTATTCTCAACATGGCTAGTATTCAAACATCCTTTGACAATGCCACAAGGTTTAAGGAATTGTCTCTAAAAGAAAGACAAAATACTCTTAAGGTATTTGCCTTTTTACTAGCCGAAACTGCACGTTTCGAAGATGTTGCAAATGCGGTAAATAACATTTACCAATATAATTGCTCGTTTAATTGGGAAGAGTATAAATTACTTTTAAGAAGATGGAAAACCATATCTATTTTTGTAAATAGCATTGGTGCTGTTGATAAAAATGCCGAATTCGGTGGCTCAAGAGCTATTCTCATAGTTCCAATAACAGAAAAGAATGTTTTGAGCTATGACAATAAAGTAAAAAATGGCTGGCGTGTTGTTAGAAAATATGGTAGTCAAATTAAAGACAAGCCTGTTAATATTCCTGACGAAAACCGATGTATTACTGAATAAACAAGTAGCTAACAAAGTGTATAGTGCATACCCTTCGGGATACGCACCATACACAAACCGTTACATGCCATTTGGAAGAAAGAACTGCATCTATAAAACTATAACATATGATAACTGATTTAGAGAATTACTTTGTTGGATTTGTAATTGGGATACGCTACCGAGCTAATTTCTCGATTGAAGATTCATTAGGTGAAATTGTGGATAAAATTCTATATTCCAAGAAATCCTATTTTGGACCCAAAAAATTTCCATTCGTTCAAAACCATGTTAATAGCAAAGTTCTTGTAAATCAAGAGACAAACGATAAGCTTACAATAAATAATTCAAATATCGTTTTGGACATTACTTTTAGCGACACTTTCCAGAAAGGTGATTATGATTCCATCATATCAAAGTTTAATGACGAGATAATTGATGGAGTTATGAAAAAATATAAGATTACAGAAATCAATAGAATTGGTCTGGTAAAACGATACTTGTTTGATTTAGAAGAACTTGCAAACAGTTTTATTGACAAAACAATAGGAAAGACACTTGAAGGTGTAAATGATATTAATTTGCAATTTTCTAAGAAATTCCCAACTGCAGATGGATTTGTAAAAGAGGATATTTATGATTATACGAATGCAATATTTAACATAATAAAACATTCTGACGCTAAAGAATTATTTATGTCAATTGATTATCAAAAATATTTCGACCCATTTTTAACGAACTGTGACCAAATGAAATTCATGGATTTCTCTAAATCTGTTGATGGATTTAATACAAAAAATTATTTGCCTTGGTTAAATAAAAATTATCTAGACTAATGGGAAGAAATTCAGGTCATACACCAAAATCGAAAATGCAAAAGGACTTTTATACCAGATATATAAAAGAGCAAAACTATGAACCGACTATTGACGAGTCACTAGGTTTTGACACTTCAAGCGATAAAGAAGAAGATTTTAGTCTACAAAAAGCGGATAGAAAAAGAAAAGAACCGAAAAAAGACATAATCTTACGACATTTTGAAGAAAATTGGGTTAAATGGGTGTTTAGTTTTGCTGGAATCGCATTATTATACTTCTTTTTTGCATTTCAAGTAAACCTTTCTAAGACTGATTCAAGGAGTTTAGAAAACGAAAAGGATATAATCAACCTAAATGCAGATACAGATAAGGAGGTTGAACGTTTGGATAAAGAAATAGAAAAGTTAGAAGGTAAGATTGAATCAGAGAAAGATAAAAATCAGCAACAGGATTTGAATATTCAAAGAAATTCTATAATGATTGAAAATAAGAAAAACAATAAAAACGGCATGTAACAATATGTACAGCTAATGGCAGAGAAAGTCTTTAAAACTTACAACCCAATACTTAAACTCAGTTTATAAGAAAAGTTATCAGCTGTTTTATCAAAAGCATAAGGGCCATAACGGTAAAACAAACCAAAGCCATAACCTAAAAAGGATTGGTTTAAAATATTATTAATTAAAAGGCCACATTCATAGTACCCTTTTTCAATAGATTGGATGGGTTCCGCAGGTTGGTGGTAATTATTTTCCGATAGTTCGCCAATTCCAAAATTATTAACAACTGCAAATTTTGGTTTGAGCCAGCTTGTTTTAATTAAAATGTTTCCAAAATCATGTTTGAAAAACACCGAAAGAAACTTATCCGAATAGAATTCTCCCATTCGCATGGTTCCGAAACTATTTTCGGCTTCAATACTAAATGGGTGGTAACTACCATGCCCATTATATAGTTTTGTTAATGGAACATCGCCTTCTGCCAATCCACCGGCTATTGCCAGTTTAGTTTTTCCGAGGGTTTTTGTTTTAAATGTTTTGGTAATTTTTGCTTCATATTTGGTGTATTTATATTCTCCGTCCAGCCAGTTGGTTCCCCGAATTATGTTAGCCATCAGTACCGGATAATCTGTACCAAGTGAATATTTATTTCTTAAAGTCTGAAGGTATTTTTCGTTGTAGGCATACCTAAACCGGATACCGGCTTCGGCAAATGCGAAATTATTAGTTGCATCAATTGGTGCCGGGCCATAAAAATAGCCATCTGTATCTGTAATATAAGATTGATTTACAAAAACCTTTGTTTTTAAGTATTGCAGGCTTAAAAAGCTAAACGAAACCTGGTATTTTTCAATTAGGTCCATTTTCTCACGCATGTACTTTCTGTAGACTTCAGTAGACGAAAGATCCATAGTTTCAAAGAAATTGTAACCGGCTTTTTCATCTACATCATTTAAATATGAAAAATGAAGTTTGGATTCTGAATCCTGATGCAGGTTAAGAATCAGGTCTCCACCATATTTCCATGCTTTATCTTTAAAACCGTACCCAAAATACCCGCCAACTGAAAAGTATTTTGATATTTTATTGTTGGTCATTAATCCAAGCCCCAGCCTGTAACCTTCATATTTATTATAATTTATTATTTTGCCTATAGGAAGGTTAAAGTATTTCACCGGTATATTGCCAGTCATGAATGCTTCGAGTCCTGCCAATTTTTTATCCAGTTTTTCTGCCTTGCTAATACTATCAATTTTGT
Source organism: Bacteroidales bacterium (assembly GCA_028282785.1). GTDB lineage: Bacteria > Bacteroidota > Bacteroidia > Bacteroidales > UBA12077 > UBA12077. Next base: position 12,492 of record JANQHE010000020.1, read on the forward strand.
AATATGTGTTTTTTTCTATCTCAGAGAGTTCTTTAGTTCTTTGGCTTTGCCAATATTGCTCCGATTTTTCATTGGCCCCTTCAACTACTTTTATTTCAACATGGTTAAAATCCTTTTTATTTAATTCAGGGTTCAATGATATATCGGAAACATAACTTCTCCCTTTGGCAATCATTTCGAAATCATCACCATCAGAAGCAGAAATTGCATCCACAAAGCTTATATTAGTAATTAATTCTTTTGGAAACCATTGCTTACCCTCCACAAACTCATAATTTTGCTGAATCTCAACCCGCATTCCTTGTTCTTCTTCCAAAGGCTCCGCAACAACCGATTGAATAGCATATCTGTTCGTATTAATGTGAAGGAAACCTTTTAGGCCATCAAAGCTTTTTCCTTTTCTTGGACGGAAAGAAATAATGAAAATCGAATCTTTCTGTTCATTGTATAAAGTGTCTTCCAAAAGAAATAAATAACGCTTTATACTACCCTTACTAATAGGATTTACATAAAATTTATCAAGTAACTCAAAGTATTCATTATAAAAGGAAAATTCTTGTACTTGTGATGCAATTAAAGAAAAAATGGGGTCGTTAAAACCGGAAACTTTGGATGCTACAATTTTTTCATTGTATTTATCCGGTTGAATAAATTGTTTTTCATTCATAGTTTCAATTAATAATAAATGATAGTTTTCGAGGTTTCTTTCCAGGCGGCTTTTTTGATGCTTAGAAGTGTCCTTAACATTACTGGTATCTCTTCCCAACGTAAAAATCATCTTATTGTAGGTTTTACAAGAAAATGATTGCATTTTTTCAGGATTGTTAAGGTTGCGGTTTTCAACAACCTTATTTATTATTTGCTCGGCCGGATTCTCTCCGGGAAATACAATAACTTCCTCTAAATTATAAAATTTAGGATCTAATTTTATTACTATTTCTTTATTGGGATTGTTATCAGAAATTTTAACCGTTTTAGAAAAATACCCTAAATAACTTAGCTGAAGTTCATCTATTTGCAATGAACCTGAAATGGAAAATTCTCCGTCAATATTGGTGGTGGTTCCTAAGTTTGAATTTCCATATATAATATTAACAAAAGGTAAAGCCTCTCGGGTTTTCGAATCTATTACTTTCCCACGAATGTTTTGGGCTTGTAAACCAGTTGATAAAAATGCAAGCGAAATAAAAAAAATAAGCTTTCTACTCATAGCATCGTAAATAATAGCTTTTACTATTGGTGATTAAAGATTATAAAATATTACATTTTTGAGCGGGAATCTGAAATTATTTAAACGATTTTCGTTTTAATATAGAAATTTCCTGGGGAGTTAAAAATCTCCATTTTCCTCGTGGCAGATTCTTTTTGGTGAGTCCTGCAAAGTATACCCTGTCTAGTTTTTTCACCCTGTAATCAAGCGATTCAAAAATTCTGCGAACAATTCTGTTTTGTCCCGAATGAATTTCAATACCTACCTGGGCTTTATCTTCTTCGTTTACATAACTGATGGCATCAACTTCAATATAGTCTTCTTCAAGTTGCAAGCCTTCAATTATTTTTAGCATGTCGACTTTAGTTAGATCTTTGTTTAATTCAACATGATATATCTTCTTTTTTTGGAAACTCGGATGAGTAAGTTGTTTGGTTACTTCTCCGTCATTTGTTAGTAACAGAACCCCTGTTGTGTTTTTATCCAGCCTGCCAACGGGGTATACACGTTCGGGGCAGGCATGTTTTACAATGTCAATTACGGTCTTTTCAGCATATTTATCCTTTACTGTTGTTACATAATCCTTAGGTTTATTTAGAAGAATGTATACCTTTTTTTCTCGGGTAATTTTTTTACCCTTGTATCTGACATCATCTTTTGGAGAGACTTTTACTCCCAATTCCGTAAGTATTTTTCCGTTAACTGAAACATCTCCCGCTTTTATTAATTCATCTGCTTCCCGACGCGAACAAATACCAGAGTTTGCCAAATATTTATTTAATCGTAAAGGTTCGTTCCACTTTGAAATTCTCTTTCCGGAATCACCTTTATCATTTTTATCTTTTTTAAAACTTGATCTTCTTTTTGAATTTTCCGGTTTTCTGCTTCGCCTGTTCTCTCTCTCCATTTTGTTGATTTACTTTATGTTAATTTCATTGCTGATAGAACGCAAAGTTAGTATATTAATTTATCCTTTTGGTCCAATTAAAATGAATTTCTGATCAATAGTGTTAAAATTTATTAAAATCCGTAACAAGTTATGCTATTTACCTATCTTTATTCGAATTTTAAACTTGTCGAATTATATAAAGTCTTAGTGGTATGACATTAATAAAATCAATTTCAGGAATTAGAGGAACGATCGGCGGAAAAGCCGGTAATGGACTAAGTCCATTGGATACTGTAAAGTTTGTGTCAGCCTATGGTCAGTGGGTTAAGGATAGATCAAATGAAGAAAAGGTTAAGGTTGTTGTAGGGCGGGATGCCAGGATCTCCGGAGAAATGGTGAGCCAAATTGTAATTGGCACTTTAATGGGAATGGGAATTGATGTGGTAAATATTGGCCTGGCAACAACTCCAACAGTTGAAATTGCTGTTCCGGCCGAGAGTGCCCGGGGAGGAATTATTTTAACTGCAAGTCATAATCCAAAGCAATGGAATGCGTTGAAATTATTAAATGAAAAGGGCGAGTTCTTATCTGCAGATGATGGTGCAAAGATTCTTGAGATCGCCGAAAAAGAAAATTTTGACTATGCTGAGGTTGACTATTTAGGAAAGGTCACTGAAAGAAAAGATTATTTGGATATTCATATCAAACAAATAATGAATTTACCTTTAGTAGACGTTGATGCAATTAAATCAGCCGGTTTTAAAATTGTTGTGGATGCGGTGAATTCCGTAGGAGGAATAGCAATACCAACATTACTTAAAGCTTTGGGAGTAAAAGAAATTGTAGAATTATATTGCGAACCAAATGGTATTTTCCCCCATAATCCGGAGCCTTTAGCTGAACATTTAACCGAAATATCAAAGCTGGTTAAACAGAGTAATGCTCATTTAGGATTTGTAGTTGATCCTGATGTGGACCGTTTGGCTATTATTAATGAAGACGGGTCCATGTTTGGAGAAGAATTTACATTGGTGGCAGTTTCTGATTATATTCTTAAAAATAAAAAGGGCAATACGGTTTCAAACTTATCATCTTCCAGGGCACTAAAAGATGTTACGTTAAATTATGGCGGAGAGTATTTCTCATCTGCTGTTGGAGAAGTAAATGTTGTTGAAATAATGAAATCAAATAATGCAGTAATCGGAGGGGAAGGAAATGGTGGAGTAATATATCCTGACTTACATTATGGACGCGATGCATTAGTTGGTATAGCTTTATTTTTAACCCATCTGGCAAAAAGTAAAGAAAAATGTTCAGAGCTAAGGGCACGTTACCCGGCATATGTAATAGCTAAAAAGAAAATACAGCTAACACCTGAAATAGATGTAGACAAAGTTTTGGGATCCATTAAATGGAAATTTAAAGAAGAGGAAATAATAGATATCGACGGTGTTAAAATAGAATTTAAAAATGAATGGGTTCATCTTAGAAAATCAAATACTGAACCAATCATACGAATATATGCGGAAAGCAAAGATGAAAATAGCGCAAATGAACTTGCGGATAAAATTATAAATGAGATAAAGTCGTTAGTATAAAAGATGAAGAAGAAACATTTATTAATAATTGCAGCTATAGCAACTGTGATTATTTTGTTTTTGATTTTTAGACCAGGTAAAGGAGATGTTCTAAAAGAATTAACTGTAAAAGTTGAAAAAGGCGAATTTGAAATTTTGGTTACTGTAACAGGTGAGTTACAGGCAATTAGTTCTGTTGATATTATGGGACCCACTGAACTTCGTAATAGCCGGGAACTAAGAATTCGTGAAATAAAAATTCAGGATTTAGTACCGGAGGGAACGGTTGTTGATTCAGGAGATTACGTAGGTACTCTTGATAAAACGGAATTAAGTACAAACCAGAAAGATTTGGAAGATGAAGTTGAATCAGCAGAATCTCAACTTTTTAAAACTCAGCTTGATACAGCAATGCAACTACGAGAGTTACGAGATCAGTTGGTGAACATGAAATTTACTGTTGAAGAAAAACAGATTGTATTAGATCAAAGTAAGTTTGAGCCACCCGCTACCATCCGTCAGGCAAAGATCGATTTGGAAAAAGCCCAACGCTCATATGATCAAGCCAAAGATAATTATTCATTAAAAGTTCAACAAGCTGAGGCTAGTATGCGCCAGGATTCAATTAATCTGAGTCAGCATAAACGAAAAGTTATCAAGATTAAATCGGTTATAAATAAATTTACCATTTATGCTCCGCAGGCTGGTATGGTTATTTATAAAAAAGAATGGAGCGGTCAGAAAAGAAAGGTAGGTTCAACTATAAGCCCATGGGATCTGGCTGTTGCAACATTGCCCGATCTTTCGGAAATGAACTCAAAGACTTATGTAAACGAAATAGATATTAGTAGAGTAAAAAAAGGGCAAAAAGTTCGTTTGGGAATTGATGCATTTCCGGAAAAGAAATATACCGGTGAAGTTGTCGAGGTTGCAAATATAGGAGAACAATTACAAAATACAGATGCTAAAGTTTTCGAAGTAATAATTCGTGTTGATCAGTCGGATAGTATTATGCGTCCGTCAATGACAACCAGTAACCAGATTATAACTAATGTTTACGACAATGTTTTGTTTATTCCTTTAGAGGCTGTTCATAACGAGGATAGTTTAAGCTATGTATATACTAAGAACGGAAGAAAACAAATTATTGTTCCCGGGGGAACAAACGAGAACCATATGATTGTAGAGCAAGGACTGGAAGAAGGGGAAGAGGTATACCTATCTGTTCCTGAAAATGTAGATAGATTTAAATTATCAGGCGAAGAATTGATCGCTATCATAAAGAAACGGGAAGCTCAAAAGAAATTAGAAGAAAAGAAAAGAGCTGAAGAGCAAGAACGAAATAAGAAGGATAGGGAATTTAAAAGACCCAATGAGAAAAGACGAAGGCCGGGTTCTAATTAAAATTTATTATGTTTAGCAGATACTTTCATGATATTGAGATAGCTATTGAGTCTTTACTCGGAAATAAGCTGAAATCCGTATTAACTGCTTTAGGTATTATTTTTGGTACTGCAGCGGTTATTAGTATGCTGGCCATTGGAAATGGTGCTCAGCAGGAAATTCTGGATCAAATTAAAATGGTTGGAGTAAACAATATTGTTATATCTCCAATTCAAGATCTCGCAGGGACCGGGGAAAATGATGAAGAAACATCTGAAAACGGAAATGGTAAGCAGGAGAAATTTTCTCCGGGATTAACCATGAATGATGTGCAGGCTATCAAAGAAATAATTCCTTCTGTAAAGAAAATTACACCTGAAATAGTGGCTAATTCTTTTGTGGTACAAAATGGAAGAAGAGTGGCTGCCAAGGTGATTGGTATTGATAACGATTATTTTGATTTATATAATGTTAACCTTGAAAAAGGACAGTTTTTTAACGATTACCAGGCTGATAACGGAATTCCGGTTTGTGTAATTGGTGCAAATATTAGTTCAAAGGTATTTAGCGATGTTGATCCAATAAATCAGTACCTTAAGTTTGGACATGTTTGGTTGAAAGTAATTGGAGTTTTGGAGAAAACAAGCGTAAGCCTTTCAGCTGCTGATAATGCAGGAGTAAATGTTGTAAATGATAACGTTTTTATTCCGGTTCAAACCATGTTGTTGCGATATCAGAACAGAGCTTTAATAAATTCAAAAAGTATAAGTAGTGGTAGTTCTTTTTGGGGAGGATGGTTTTTCTCTTTTTCGGGGAGCCAGGAGACAACAACCTCAAATTATCACCAATTAGATAAAATTATTGTACAAGTTGAAGAAACAGAACAATTAACAACTACAACAGAGATATTAAGCAGGATGCTTATGCGCCGTCATATGGATGTTAAGGATTTTGAAATTACAGTTCCGGAGTTATTATTAAAACAGCAGCAAAGAACAAAAGATATTTTCAATTTTGTGTTAGGAGCTATAGCCGGTATTTCATTAATCGTAGGGGGAATTGGTATTATGAATATCATGTTCGCAACGGTTATGGAGAGAATAAAGGAAATTGGAATTCGTTTGGCGCTAGGAGCAAAAAAGGCGGATATAATTGCGCAATTTCTCTCTGAGGCTATCCTGATAAGTGTTTCTGGCGGATTAATAGGAGTAGTATTAGGAGTTGTTTTTTCAAAACTTATAATGAAATTTACCGGAATACTTACCATTATTTCTCCGGGATCAATTATTATAGCGTTTGGAGTAAGTGCAATTATAGGGGTTATATTCGGAATTTCGCCGGCTAAACGAGCAGCAGAAAAGGATCCGATAGAATCATTACGATATGAATAATTTCAATTTTAAATCAATGGATTCATTTAAGATATTTATAGTTATTATGATAAGTTTAATTTCTTTTTCTTCTTTATGCCAGGAAGAAATTGTAGAGGAATTAACTTTCGAAGAGGTTATTCAATTAGCTCGCGAACAATCTCCTGATGCAATAATGGCAAAACACCAGTTTCGTGCAAATTATTGGGAATATAGAACTTATAAAGCGGATTATTGGCCAAACCTATCCTTAGGAACGACATTTCCTGAGTTTAGCAGAGCAATTAAAAAGTATCAAAACGCAGATGGGACCTATACATATGTTGAGGACAATTTAAACACAACTTCGGCTGAATTAAACCTTCGGCAAAATGTAGGATTTACCGGAGGGCAGATTTTTGCCACATCAAATCTAGCAAGATTAGATGTTTTTGGAAATGATAAATCGACTTCATATTTATCTACTCCCGTAAGTATTGGATATAGACAACCTGTTTTATTTTATAACGAATATAAGTGGCAAAAGAAAATTGAGCCTTTAAAATATGAAGAAGCCAAGAAAGCTTATATTTCTTCACTTGAAGATGTTTCTTTAAAAGCTGTGGCATTTTTCTTTGATTTAGCTTTAGCTCAACAAAATTTACAAGTTGCACAAATTAATTATTCAAATGCCGATACCTTGTATCAGATAGCAACGGGCCGTTATAACATTGGAACCATTGCAGAAAATGAGTTGATGCAAATGGAATTAAGTTTATTAAATGCCGGTTCATCTTTGAATTCATCTCTTGTTGATTTGGAAATAAAGAAATTTCAATTACGATCTTTTTTAGGATTTAATGAGAAAGTGAATCTGAAATTAATCATACCAAGAGAGATCCCCGAATTAACAGTTGATGTTGCTAAAGCATTAGAAATTTCCCGTCGGAATAATCCTGATATTATAGGATTTGAAAGGCAATTGATAGAGGCTGAGCGTGCTGTGGCAAAAGCCAGGTCAGAAAAAGGTTTACAAGCCGATTTGTATGCAAGTATTGGTTATACCCAACAATCAGAAGAGTTTTCTGATGTTTATGTAAATCCGCAGGAACAGCAAAGAATAACATTAGGCTTGGAAGTCCCTTTGCTTGATTGGGGATTGGGACGAGGTAGGTATAAGATGGCGCAATCAAGTCAGGAAGTTATTAAAACAACTGTAGAACAAGCAAGAACAGATTTTGTGCAAAATGTATATCTAAACGTTATGCAATTTAATTTACAAGATGATCAATTAATGATTGCTGCTAAATCGGATACCATTGCTCAAAAACGCTATGATATGACAAAGCAAAGATTTCTAATTGGAAAAGTTGATGTATTGGATCTAAATGTAGCATTAACAGAGAAAGATAATGCAAAAAGCAGCTACATAGCAGCTCTTCGAAAATACTGGTCAAACTTCTATAACCTTCGAAAAATTACACTTTATGATTTCATCAAAGACGAATCACTTGATACGGATTACAATAAGTTAATTGAATAGATAATTTTAGAGTCATTTTATGCGCTTATCTATTAATTTCAATGTTAATTCATTGAAAAAGTGTGTTTCTAAAAAATAATTTTATCTTTGCACGACAATTTACTTAATTAGAATAATAATAATAATATCAATAAAATAGTTTAACAAATGCAGATTAAAGGAGCTATTAGATTTTTGGCCATTGCATTGGCCTTGATTTGTATTTATTACTTATCATTTACTTGGGTTACGAATGGAATTAAAAAAGATGCGGAGCAATATGCTCAGGGAGATCCTGCTAAGGAATACGCATATCTTGATTCGATTTCAAGTGAAGAGGTATACAACCTTGGGATAAGAAAATATACATTTAGAGAGTGTCAGGAAAGAGAAATTAACCTTGGCCTTGACCTAAAGGGTGGTATGAATGTTATTCTTGAAATATCCGTTGAAGATATTATCAAGGCAATGGCAAACAATAGTAAGGATACTACTTTCCAAAAAGCACTTAGTTTAGCAAGAGAAAAAAGTAAAAATAGTAGAGCTGAATTTGTTGATTTATTTGGAGAAGCATTTAATGAGGTTGATCCAAATGCAAAGTTAGCAGCAATTTTTAATACAATTGAATTAAAGGATAAAATTGATTTTAATTCAACCAACGATGACGTATTAAAAGTTATTCGTGAAGAATCAAGAGATGCGATAGACAATTCATTTAATATTTTACGAAGCCGTATCGACCGTTTTGGTGTTGTTCAGCCTAATATCCAAAGATTAGAAAGCAATGCCGGTCGTATCATGGTTGAATTGCCAGGAGTAAAAGATCAGGAGCGGGTAAGAGATTTATTACAAGGAACAGCTAATTTGGAATTTTGGGAAACCTATAATAATTTGCAGGTTTATGGTTATCTTCTTCAGGCAAATGAAGAGATCTATGTAATAGAAGAAGCTCAAAGAGAACTTACAAAGGCTGAAGAAGTAGAGGAAGTTATAGAAGAAATTGCAGAGGAAGTTTTAACATCTGCAGATGAGGAAGAGGGAGAGGAGCTTGCGTTACTTGACCAATTAGAATCCGATTCAGCTGCACAAGATTCAACTGATCTGACACAAGCTCAAATTACGCAAAGGTATCCATTATTCTCAGTGTTACGTCCAAGTATCAATCCACAAACAGGACAACCTATGGAGGGCTCTGAAATTGGTATGGCGCATTATTCTGATACTGCGAAAGTTAATGAATATCTGAAAATGGAACAGGTAAAATCTGTGTTCCCAAGAGATATGGAGTTTAAATGGCACGTTAAAGCATACAAATACGATGAATCGGAAAGCTATTATCAGTTACACGCAATAAAAGTAACAGGTCGTGACGGTAAAGCTCCGTTAGATGGAGATGTTGTAACAGATGCAAGATCGGAATTCGATCAAAATACCGGTAATGCAGAAGTAACCATGGCAATGAATGCTGATGGTGCAAAAACCTGGGCAAGATTAACTAAAAACAATGTTGGTAATTTCATAGCTATTGTTCTTGATGATTATGTATATTCAGCGCCACGTGTTAACCAGGAAATTACCGGTGGCCGTTCGTCAATCTCCGGTGATTTTACGGTAAATGAGGCAAAAGACTTAGCTAATATATTAAAGTCAGGTAAATTACCTGCTCCCGCCAGAATTATTCAGGAAGAAATAGTTGGTCCTTCATTAGGGCAGGAAGCAATTAATTCAGGTTTGAATTCATTCTTTATTGCATTCATTGTTGTAATGGTTTACATGATTTTCTACTACAGTCGTAAGGCAGGTTTAGTTGCCGACCTAGCACTGATAGCAAACATGTTCTTCATTATGGGAGTCCTTGCGTCGTTAGGAGCAGTTCTAACATTACCGGGTATCGCTGGTATTGTATTAACAATTGGTATGTCTGTTGATGCAAACGTTCTTATTTATGAACGTATACGTGAGGAACTTGCAGCTGGTAAAGGCATTAAATTAGCTGTAAAAGACGGTTATAAGCACGCATATTCAGCAATTATTGATGCAAACGTCACAACATTATTAACAGCAATTATTCTATATACATTTGGTACCGGCCCGATTAAAGGTTTTGCAACTACATTATTAATAGGTATCCTTACTTCATTGTTTACTGCGATTTTCTTAACCCGTTTAATTTTTGAATGGTATTTAAAACGCAACAAAGAAATTACTTATGCAACCAAGTTAACTGATGGTGCATTTAAAAATACAGCTGTTAAGTTCCTAGAAAAACGTAAATTATTCTATGTAATTTCTGGAATTATTATTGTTATTAGTATTGGTTCATTAGTAACAAGAGGATTAAATCAGGGAGTTGACTTTACTGGTGGTAGAACATATGTTGTACGTTTTGAGCAACCTGTAAGTACTATTGAAATTCAGAGTCATTTGGACGTAGTTTATGGTAGTGAACCGGATGTTAAAATATTCGGTGATGATAACCAGGTTAAAATTACGACGAAATATAGAATTGATGAGGATGCTGTAGAAGTTGATAAAGATGTGGAAACTAAATTATACGAAGGATTAAAATCAACACTTGGTGATGATGTTACATTTGAAGATTTCAATACAAATTATAAGATGAGCTCTCACAAAGTAGGAGCTACAATCGCAGATGATATTCTTTACAAATCATTGGTTGTTATTGTTCTTGCTATTGTATTGATGTTCATTTATATTTTCATAAGATTTAGAAACTGGCAGTATGGTTTAGGTGCAGTAGCAGCATTATTACATGATGTAACCATTATATTAGGTATTTTCTCATTGGCATGGGGAGTGTTCCCATTTTCATTGGAAATTGATCAGGCGTTTATTGCTGCAATATTAACAGTTGTAGGTTACTCAATTAACGATACTGTGGTTGTATTCGACCGAATTAGAGAGTTTACAACACTCTATCCAAAGCGTGAACGGGGAACCATTATTAATGATGCTTTAAATAGTACATTAAGTCGTACATTCAGTACATCATTAAGTACATTTGTTGTGTTATTAACCATCTTTATCTTTGGCGGTGAGGTGATCAGAGGATTTGTCTTTGCATTATTGGTTGGTGTGGTTGTAGGTACATATTCTTCGCTATTTATTGCAACTCCGGTAGTTTATGATACAGTTCATAAAAAAGGAGAAAAGAAAGCAAACACTAAGAAAAAATAAAAATCAAATCATAATATCAAAAGCCCCTTCAACCAAGGGGCTTTTTTATTGTTCAATTATGTATATTTGTACAAATTGATTATATGACAAGTCATTTTCTTTTTATAAGTGGACAAGAGATTTTTGTAATCCTTTTAGTGGTACTGCTTTTATTTGGAGCAAATAAAATTCCGGAAATAGCTAAAGGACTTGGAAGAGGCATGCGCGAATTTAGAAAAGCAGCTGATGATATTAAAAGAGAAATGAATGATCACACAGGTGATTTGAAAAAAGATATTAAGGAAATGAAAGATGAGATTGGTAAGACAAAAGATGATCTAAAAGGATAAATATTTGACTTCGGTTTATGGATATTATATATCTTTTTCTTGGTTTTGTATTGTTAATGTTAGCAGGAGATTTTCTGGTAAGAGGAAGCGTTTCATTAGCAGGGCATTTTAAGGTTTCAAAATTAGTAATCGGACTGGTTTTAGTTTCATTTGGAACTTCAGCACCGGAACTTGTGGTAAGCCTTGATGCAGCTATTAAAGGACATCCTGATATTGCTATTGGAAATGTAATTGGTTCTAACATTGCGAACATTGCTCTGGTACTGGGATTAACCGCGATTATTCTTCCGGTTAAAGTAAAGAAAAAAGCCATCCATTTCGATTGGGCCGTAATGATGTTCATTAGTTTGTTGTTTTATGCATTTTGTTTAAATTTCAAGCTTCAATTGATTGAAGGATTTTTATTTGTTACTATTCTTACAGCTTTTATCTATAGGTCAATTCGTAAATCACGAAAAGAAAAATTGAAAAGCCTGGAGGAATCTATTCCACCACAACACAATATGTTTTTCTCTATTGTGTTAGTTATTTTAGCAGCAATTGGGTTAGTATATGGTGCTGAGTTTTTAGTGAAAGGAGCATCGAACATTGCATTGAAGTTAGGTGTTGATGAAAGAATTATTTCAGTATCTGTAATTGCTTTGGGTACAAGTTTACCCGAACTGGCAACTTCTATAGCTGCTGCTATTAGAAAGGAGTTGGATATTTTTATCGGAAATATTATTGGGTCAAATATCTTTAATATTTTAGCTATCCTGGGAATAACCAGCATAGTAAAAACAATCGATATCAACCCTATGGTACTAAAATTCGATATATTTTGGATGTTGGGAACATCATTATTGTTGTTTTTATTTATCTTGCCGTTGCGAAAAGGAGTGGTAACACGTTGGAAAGGATTGATTTTTGTAAGTATTTATGTGCTTTATATTTATTTAGCCTTTTCAACCGGACTTATTTAATTAGTTGTCACGCAAAGAGCGCTAAGGAAATCGTAAAAAACGCTGAGATGAAAGAGAACGAAATTTCTTATAAGATAATAGGTGCTGCGATCAACTTACATAAGAATATTGGTCCGGGATTGTTAGAATCAGCATATGAAAATGCATTAGCCTATGACCTTAAGGAATTAGGGTTTGATGTAAAGCAACAAGTCCCTATGCCATTTATTTATAAAGATATAAAACAAGATGTAGGTTATCGTTTGGATTTACTTGTAAATAATAAAGTTATTGTTGAAATTAAATCTGTCGAAACATTAGCTCCTGTGCATTATGCTCAAACGCTAAGTTATTTGAGATTATCAGGTTTGAAACTTGCTTTATTAATCAATTTCAATAAAAAAGTTCTTAAAGACAGTATACATAGAATTGTTAATAATCTCTAGCAATCTTTGCGAATACTTGCGTTAAGTTTTGCGAACTTTGCGAGAAAATAAAATACTAAAGCATAGATGATAACAGCAAAAAATATAACAAAATCTTATGGTGATTTACAGGTTCTAAAAGGAATAGACCTGGAAATTAAAAAAGGAGAAATACTATCAATTGTAGGCCCAAGTGGTGCAGGTAAAACAACGTTCTTACAGATCCTGGGAACTTTAAGTCGCCCGGATTCAGGAGAAATATTATTTGAGAACCAACATGTTAGTAGGTTTAAGGATAAACAATTAGCTTCATTCAGAAATAATAACATAGGTTTTGTATTTCAATTCCATCATCTTTTACCTGAATTTACAGCTTTGGAAAATGTTTGTATTCCGGCATTCATAGGGAAAATGGCCAGAAATAAAGCGGAACAAAAAGCAAAAGAGATATTAACTTTTTTAAAATTGGATCATAGAATTGATCATAAACCCAAGGAACTTTCGGGAGGAGAACAACAAAGAGTTGCAGTAGCGCGAGCCTTAATTAATGAACCTTCTGTCATTTTTGCAGATGAACCGTCAGGAAATCTTGACTCGGAAAATAAAAAAGAACTTCATGAGCTATTTTTCTCATTACGAGAAAAATATAATCCTTCAATAGTTATTGTAACGCATGACGATGATCTGGCAAACATGGCCGATAAAAAACTAACCATGAAAGATGGTTTATTTCTTTCGTAAGAAATGACAGAAATAGAGAATATTAAAGAATTTCTTGACGAAAAGGCTGATAGGTATAATCATCCGGATTTTATTGAATCGGACCCAATTCAAATACCACATCAATATTCAGAAAAAAACGATGTTGAAATATCTGCTTTTTTAGCGTCTGCCATTGCCTGGGGGCAACGGGTCACAATTATTAAAAACCTTCAAAAACTGATGGCTTTGATGGATCATGCCCCTTACGATTTTGTAATGAATCATTCAGAGAATGATCTGGAGCGATTATCATATTTTAAACATCGAACATTTAACGGAGAGGATTGTAAATTTTTTATTAAATCTCTGAAGAATATCTATTTAAACCATAGTTGTATAGGCGATTTGGTGCAGAATATATTTTTGGAAAAGAAGGATGTTTTTGAAGTATTATCTGGATTAAGAAAAGTTTTTTTTGAAATTGAATATCCCACAAGAACACAAAAGCATTTTTCTAATGTGCTAAAAGGAGCATCTGCAAAGAGGCTGAATATGTTTTTTCGTTGGATGATAAGAAAGGATAATCGTGGAGTCGATTTTGGATTGTGGGAAAAAATACCTATGTCGGAATTGTACTTACCTTTAGATGTTCATACGGGAAATGTAGCACGTAAATTAGGATTATTAAAAAGGAAGCAAAACGATTGGAAAGCAGTTGAGGAAATTACAAGTGTGTTAAAGAGTTTTGATCCCATCGATCCTGTAAAATATGATTTTGCGTTATTCGGATTAGGAGTTTTTGAAAAATTTTAAATTGATTAAATTAGAACGCAAATCCCGATCGCTATAGGGACGGATTTTCAAACGCGGATTTATGGAATGACTCACAATTATTTTTGAGAATTCAAGAAAAAACCTGCGATAATCAGCGGTTTTATCTGTTTCATAGGCGTTCCAAAAAAAAGGAAATATGCCAAATAGTTATTTTAAGTTCAAGCAATTTATCATTCATCAGGACAGATGTGCCATGAAAGTTGGAACAGATGGAGTTTTACTTGGAGCATGGGCAAACTGTGAGGAATCTAAAAATGTTTTGGATATTGGAACCGGAACCGGACTTATAGCTTTAATGATTGCCCAACGTTCAAGTGCAAAAATTGATGCCATTGAAATTGATAATGAAGCTTCCGGGCAGGCCCTTGAAAATATTGAAAAATCACCATGGGCTGAGAGAATAAATGTTTTAAACCGGTCCTTCCAGGATTTTTCTGAATCAATAACCCAAAAATACGACCTGATAGTAACTAATCCTCCTTATTTCCAGAATTCACTTTTTGCACCGGATCAAAAAAGAACAGATGCCCGCCATAATTCAAATTTGCAATTGGAAGAATTACTTGTTGGTTCAAAGAAGCTATTAAATCAAGATGGATTTTTAAGTATCATTCTTCCGTATCTTGAGGGAAATATGTTTATTTTAAAGGCTTCAGAGATGGATTTATATTGTGTTAGACAGACTAAAGTATTAGCCAAACCAAATAAGGAACCTAAAAGATTATTATTAGAATTTATGAAAGTAAAAAAGCCGCTTGTTGAACAAGAAATGATAATAGAACTTAACAAACGGCATGAATATTCCGAAGCTTATAAAAATCTGACTAAAGATTTTTACCTTTCTTTTTAATCTAATTCGCTTTCTTCTTCAACGAATAAAATACCATATTCTTCTAGTTCTTTAAGGACCGGTTCGTATACATCCTTCATAGTTGGAACAATTACTCCTTTCTGGTTGATAACACTGGTTAAGAAAAGTTTAGTCGCAATTGCAACAGGAATACCAACTGTAATTGACATAGCAGTATGAACCTGATCTTTTCCAATTACTACTAATGAAGAAGTAATTCGTTTTGCTTTACCATTTAGTTTGTAATCGAACTGATGTTGCATTGCGATCATATCTTTATCCTCAGGACCTAATGCCCATTTTTCTTCTAATAATTTTTGAAGAATTTGAGCAGGAGTTGCATTTGGCATTCCAATTTTGTTTTCTTCAAAGATTCCTAACCATTTAAGTCTGCTCATTATTTTAGAATCCATATCGATTGAAAGATAGTTGCAAAGTTTTTGTTCAACTGTATCTTGTTCATCATATGGTAAGAACATATTGATAAATTCTCTGTAAGTTAATTTTTCTGTATTCTCAACCTGAAATGTATCATCGGTTGCACCAAGTTGAACAAAAATATTCCATGCTTCACTAAATCCGGGTCTACGTAAGGTGCCTCTTAACAGAGTAGGGATATTTTCCAACCCGTAAGTTTCTCTGTAGCTCAATGAATCGCGGTTCGGATACATCTCAAATTCTCCTAAATCTAGCACAGACACTTTTTCAATTCTTCTGAAAAGCTGTTGATAAGGAACATATTTATATTTACCATGATCAATATATTGAGCAACTGATTGGCCAGCAATCACAACATTTCTTGGATTCCAGGTAAATTTATAATTCCATGGATTATTATCATATTCAGGAGCAATTAAACCTCCGGTACTTGACTTAAATGAAACCAATTCACCACCTTTTGCTTTGATCTCATCAATTACTTTCATTGCAGACATATGATCAATACCGGGATCAACACCAATTTCATTTAAAAGCAATAACCCTTTAGCTTTAGCTTCCTCATCAAGAGATTTAACCTCAGGAGATACATATGAGGCAGTAATCATATGTTTTTCAAACTCAACACATTTTTCTGCAACTAAAAGGTGGAACCTTGCCGGAAGCATCGAAATCACCACATCTGCATTTTTTATTTCTTCAATCCTTTGTTCTTCATTAAGTACATCAAATTCGATCGCTTCACTATTTTCATGATTGTTAACTTTTCTTTTAGCCATATCAAGAGACATATCCCCAACTCGTATTTTCCAATCGTACTGATTTGAATGATCCAGAAGATACTTTATCAAACTTGAGGATGATAAACCCGCTCCAAGTATTAATATTTTTTTCATAGAGTATTTATTTCATTAATAAATTTTATTCGTATTGCTAATGTAAAATTATATTTAAAGAAGAAAAATGGTTTTAGACAGTTTTTATGTTCACACTACAATAATTTTAGATTGGTTGATTTTTAACAAGTTGATAATAAAAATATAAAGAACTAGCATATAACAAAAAAAACTGTTAAAAGTTTTACCCTTTTAACAGCCTTTCCATTCAACATTCAATTTGAAAGAAATTTAAATAACTATTTTTTGTTTTTAAGAAAAAGTTGCTAATTTAGTAGCAACGAAAAAATTAACCCCTAAAAATTTTACCTAGAAATGTTGAAATTTTTAAGTCCTTGCTAACCACAAGGACTATTTTTTTTATTCAGTTTTTGTAATGAGTAAACGTCCTTACTTACCATACAAATTAAAGTGCTCTCAAAATTACTGTAGTTATTAAAACTTAGCGTGAGTAAATTATTAAATAATTATTAATTCGAATCTGATATCCTGTTAATAAATCTACTTTGTGATTTATTGTAAAATACACGATTAATCTTACTTTTGTTAGAATCGTTTTAAACTAAAAATCGAATATTTTGGCAGAGAAAAAGAAATATGCAGAGACTCCGTTAATGAAGCAATATTATCAGATAAAAAGTAAACATCCTGACGCAATATTGTTATTTAGAGTAGGTGATTTTTATGAGACTTTTGGGGAAGATGCGATAAAAGCTGCTGAAATTTTAGGTATTACTTTAACTAAAAGAGCAAATGGAGCTGCTTCATTTGTAGAATTAGCCGGGGTTCCGTATCATGCATTGGATACCTATTTACCAAAATTAGTTCGTGCCGGGCAAAGGGTTGCTATTTGCGAACAACTTGAAGATCCTAAAAAGACCAAGAAGATTGTTAAAAGAGGAGTTACAGAGATGGTTACTCCGGGAGTCTCATTAAATGATAATGTGCTGGAGCATAGAGAAAATAACTTTTTAGCATCTGTTCATTTGGAGAAATCGGTTGCCGGAGTGGCATTCTTAGATATATCAACAGGTGAATTTTTAACCGCAGAGGGAAGTTTTGATTATATCGATAAACTTTTAAATAGCTTTCAGCCAAAAGAAGTTTTATTGGAAAGAAGTAAACAACAACAATTTAAAGATCTGTTTGGAGAGAAATTTTATACCTATAAGCTGGATGACTGGGTTTATACAGAAGAAAATGCAACGGATAAATTATTAAAACGCTTTCAAACTTCTTCATTAAAAGGATTCGGAGTACAAAACTTACAATTTGGAATTATCGCGGCCGGGTCCATATTACAATATCTTGAAATTACTCAACATGAGCAATTGCAACATGTGTCAACTTTGTCAAGGATTGAGGAAGATCGCTATGTTTGGTTAGATAAATTTACAATACGGAATTTGGAATTGTTCTTTTCAATAAACGAAGGAGCAAAAACCTTGGTTGATGTAATGGATAGAACAATATCTCCTATGGGAGCAAGATTATTAAAGCGATGGGTTGCTCTTCCGTTAAAAGATGAAAAACCTATTAAAGAAAGGCATGATGTAGTTGATTTTCTTTTAAATGATGTAGACTTTAAGGATTTATTAGCAGAGCATATCAAAGAAATTGGCGATTTGGAAAGAATTATTTCAAAAGTTGCTACAGGACGAGTTAATCCAAGAGAAGTGGTTCAGTTAAAACATGCTCTGACCGCTATTGAACCAATCAAAAATGCTTGCTTAAAATCGGGAAACGAAGCATTGAAAAAGATTGGGGATCAATTAAATCCTTGCTTAAATATTCGGGACAGGATAGAAAAAGAATTGTTTCCTGACCCACCTGCATTATTAAGCAAAGGAAACTATATTGCTGATGGTGTTTCGGCTGATTTGGATGAGTTTAGAAAGTTAGCTTTTTCAGGAAAGGATTATTTATTACAAATTCAACAGCGGGAGATTGAAAGAACAGGTATTCCCTCATTAAAGATAAGCTTTAATAATGTTTTTGGATACTATATTGAAGTACGCAATACTCATAAGGATAAGGTGCCACCTGAATGGATCAGAAAGCAGACCTTGGTTAGTGCAGAAAGATACATAACGGAAGAATTAAAAGAGTATGAGGTAAAAATACTCGGAGCAGAAGAAAAATCATTAGAATTAGAGCAGAAACTATTTCTGGATTTAGTTACTAGTTTAGAAGATTATATCTCAGCCATTCAGCTAAATGCTTCCCTGATCGCTAAGTTGGATTGTTTGTTGTCATTTGCTTTTATAGCAGCAGAAAATAAATATGTACGCCCTAAAATAAATGACTCTGATATTATTGATATAAAAGATGGAAGACACCCTGTAATTGAGAAGATGTTGCCAATTGATGAATCATACATTACGAATGATGTTTACCTGGATAATGATCAACAACAAATCATAGTGATTACAGGGCCGAATATGTCCGGTAAATCTGCTTTATTGCGTCAAACAGCATTAATTGTATTATTAGCGCAGATTGGAAGTTTTGTTCCGGCAGAATCCGCAAAAATTGGTTTGGTTGATAAAATATTTACCCGTGTTGGGGCATCTGATAACATTTCTTTGGGAGAATCAACGTTTATGGTTGAAATGCACGAGGCTGCAAGCATATTAAACAATCTATCGCCCCGGAGTTTAATTCTTTTGGATGAAATTGGACGTGGAACGAGTACTTATGATGGAATTTCAATAGCCTGGGCTATGGCAGAATATATTCACGAACATCCTTCGGCAAAAGCAAAAACACTTTTCGCCACTCATTATCATGAGTTGAATGAAATGGAAAAATCCTTTAAAAGAATAAAGAACTATAATGTTTCGGTAAAAGAGCTGGATGATAAAGTGATTTTCCTACGTAAATTAAAAAGAGGAGGTAGTGAACATAGTTTTGGAATTCATGTAGCACAAATGGCCGGAATGCCTAAAAGCGTTGTGAATAGGGCAAATGAAATTTTAAAGGACCTTGAGAAATCCGAACAAAAAGATAGTTTGGCAAAGCCTGTTGGTGAAATTGCACAACATCGAGAGGGATTGCAGACCACAATTTTCCAGTTAGATGATCCTGTTTTAAAGCAAATTAGAGACGAGATCAATAATCTTGATATAAACAATTTAACTCCGGTTGAAGCACTTAACAAACTAAATGAAATTAAAAAGCATATAGGGCTTAAATGAATCATGAAAAAACTGTAAGATTTTTTTAATATATTTTTGCAGTACAAAAAAAATAAATATATTTGCATCCGCTAAACGCAAGAATAGCAAAGAGTACTTAAAATTATTGAAAACCCAATTATATTGCGAGAATAGCTCAGTTGGTAGAGCACGACCTTGCCAAGGTCGGGGTCGCGGGTTCGAGTCCCGTTTCTCGCTCTTCTTTTTTTAAAGATGCCCAGGTGGCGGAATTGGTAGACGCGCTGGACTTAAAATCCAGTGACCATTTTGGTTGTGCGGGTTCAAGTCCCGCCCTGGGTACTTAGATAGCCGGTGATTTTTCACCGGCTATTTTGTTAATAATATTTTATATTTTTGTTGGTAGTTTCCTAAAATCTGCATAAATGAAAATATGGATAATGCCTTTAATAACCTAGTCAGTAATTTTAATATTCCACTTAATACCTTTTAACCTTTCTGCAACCTTTAAGAGTGTATATTCTATTAATGTTTCATTAGGTAATTCTCCAAATACTAATTCTTTAAAATCGACTAAATATGTATTTTTAATCTGGTCCCAGGTATTTATTGTTTTCGAAAAAATCATTGCGGTTGATGGATGGTTTTCCAACCAGTTATTGTTATTCTTAAAACTTATTACATCATCATGAGCAACTATAAGAAGCATTTCATCAAAGTTGTTAGATTTAAAAAATCTGTCTAAATCATTGTTTTGTAGTATCATATGAATATCGTATGTGTGTCTTATCTTCAATTTTAGATTCGATAGCGGATCTTCGGTTTGAGAGAATCTGACCAGGCTCATAATTTTTTCACATAAGGTTCTTTCTATACTTAATGTCCTTACCTCAAATGGTTTCATTCCATACTCTTTAGCAACTTCTAATTGCTCATTTTGGACCATCATATCATAAATGAAAGTATTTACGGTTTCTGATGTATTAGGCTCAGAATTTCCTAGCCAAGTTGATTCAACTATTATAAAATCTCTAACTTGACCAAAATTACCATCAAATGTTTTAGTATAACTATGAGCTGTTTTTCTGATCATACCTAACTTATTAGTTATTCCTTCTACTTCTATTTCAGGTAGAACTTCTTCAATACATTTGGATATTCTTCTTATTTTCTTTGATAGTTGGTAGTTACTTTCTTCTTCTTTTTTTAATACAACTAAATCTAGATCTTCTGAAAATCTATCTATTATTTGATGGCATTTAGATAGGGCAGTTCCGCCTTTAAATACAGATTCTTTTCCAACTTCATCTTCAATTATAGTTTTTAGAGCAAGTATTACCCAATAATCTTTTTCAATAAATATCTCTGGTATTCCTTTTTGTTGTGCAGTAGCAATTATAGCTTCTTCAAATAGCTCTTTGTTTTCGTGTAACGTCATATTAAATTCCATTTTTTAGAAGTTGGTAATAAATCTTCATTTACTCCATAATTATATGTAGTTAGTGGATTTAAACTTTTTATGAGCGAAGTTAAATCTTTTGAAGAGTTTGTTTGGTCAAGTACTGCCCCTAAAAAGGCTCTTGCTCTTGGTGGATATGATAAACTATATTTAGTTAATTGTTTTGTTTCTTTTTCGCTAAGCTTTTTTATTTTATTTGATAAAATTGTTATTGCTGATTTTTTATCGATGTCTGGAATTTTGTTAAAGTCTTTTAATGCGTCGAGTATTTCTAATAAGTAGAAATTATAGTCTGTTACATCAACATAACTTTTAACAGCTTTCCCCTTAATGTTTCCAGCACTTACTCTGATTCTTTTATCTCTACTAGCAATTTTTATGGTTCTTGGTACTTGTGTGGTTAAGCCCATTCGGTTATATAAAGAAAGTCCGGTTATATATGCAATTCTTTTTCCATTTTCAAAAAGGTAAGGTTTTAATAGCTCTTCCTCTTTAGGTTTGAGTTCTCCAAAAATGGATTGTTTCTGTTTGTAGAATACGCCAGCAGCAATTCTTTTAATGATTCCTTTGTTTATAAGTCGCTCAATTGCTTTTGTGGCAGCAACATATTCTTCAGGAGCAATGGATAGTTGTTGGTACCTAAAAGTTGTTCCTTCTTTAATTTGATTTATTTTCTTTTCTATTTTTTTGGCTACTGTCATAATAAAAACAAAGGTAATAAAAGAAATTAAAATGTCAAGTAAATGGCGCCATTTACTTGACATTTTTAATGATTTATATATGATTTAAGTATCAATGAAACAGGTTTGTAATAAAAGATTATGATTCCCTATTGATAGAAACTTTACCCCAACTATTATCCACTTGCTCCTTTTTATAACTTTCAGTAATCTTTACATATCTTTTAAGGCTTCAATGTCTGTACCTAACATAAGACTATTGGTGATAAAGGTTTTTCGTGTGGTGTGGAATGTTATGGCTTTATGCTTTGGAATTGCTTCCTCAATTCTTTTGCTTCCTATTTCTTTTCGTAAAATAATATTTTGGCTAAATCCTTCTCCTTCTTTTTGATCTTTTACAATCTTCTTACAGCACTCTTTAATATATTCATTGTTTTTTGGCTAGAAATTACCGGTAAGGGTTTCTCAAAATCTTTGTATTTATTTATGATTTCCATTGCAAATTTATTTAATGGTATTATATGAAATTTTTTTTGTTTTTGCTGGAATTTCAAAAGGTATTCATCTTTTATTTGCTCTCATTGCAATAAAATAATATCATTAAACCTTAACCCTGTTAAACATGAAAAGCAGTATACATCTTTTACCTGATTTAATCGATCAGTTTTGAAATTATAGTTTTAAAGAGTAAATAATTTATCTAATGTTAAAAAAAATTACTTCTCGTTCAGGTTCCTTTCCTCTTAATTTTTCATAAAAGTCTCCATGGTAATAATTCCAGCTTTGTCCATCTTAAAAAAATGCTTAGAGTGGCTAGTATTTTCGCATGATAACCATTTTGCCATGAATTTTCAATGAACATTTATGTTTTCAAAGTGTCCAGAAAATCCAGATTTAAAGTTTTCCTGGTAACCAAATAATCTTTTTCTTTTTGAAATTTTTTAAGGAAATTTTAACCGGTTAAATATCCTTTAATTGTTCTTTCTGCTCGAACCGGTTTGTTTTTATTTATAAATTCTTCAAATCTTACAAAGAAAGAATTATCATCTTTATTTAATTCCGTGGAGTTAAAGAACAAGCTTCTAGTTTTGCTTTCTGTTAACTTTCCTTTTTCTAATAATGCTTTATTGAAATCTTTAGTTTGATTTTCGATTTCGTCAAGTAGTTGATTTAACTTAGAGTTAGAATTGTATTCTTTTTCAGATACAGAAGTTAATTTAAGTCTTTGTATTCTTTTATTCCAATCCCTTGATTTAGCAATACCTAAACTTTTTCTATACTTTTAATAATCGACAACGATTTGTGCAATTACAGGAATTTTACCAGATTTGTTTGCTTTTTGCGAGTTTAAATAGAAGTTGATATATGCCATAACATTGATGTTTTCAGATAAAAACAAATATATGAATTGGGGGCAAATAATAAATAAAATGCATTAAAATTGTTAATTTGAGAAATTATTAAGTAACAGGATAAGATTATTCTAATAAAATACGGTAACAATAAGTCAAATAGGTTCAAAATTCGCCCTGGGTACTTAAAAGTTTGAACGTAACTGTAATTCAATGAATTATAGTTGCGTTTTTTTATTTACATGCATTTTTATATGCAAAGAAAGGATCACTTCATATTTTGGTAGGATAAAAAAGGTATCTCCTAACTTTAATACCACACGTGAAAATTATAAAATATTCAATATCTTGCTTTAATTTCTGGAATAAACAACTTTATTATATCAATATCGACTTTAAGATGAATATCTTTTGTATTATTGTAAAGTAGAACGTATATAATATCTTAGTGAGAAAGATTATATGTATAATTGTTTTAATATTGGGTTTTTTGTCTTCAAAAGCTCAAAATCCTAAATATATTGTAAGAAATTATGATAATCAGTATTTAAATGGTGTTTGGAGTGTAGTTCAGGATACATTGGGTTATCTATATTTTGGTACAAGAGAAGGTTTTACAGTTTATGATGGAAATAATTGGACATTAATAGAAACTGGAAGTGACCCGACTCGCTGTCTTTTCAAAGATTCTAAAGGGCGAATTTGGTATGGTTCAGTAAATGATTTTGGAAAAATATCCAAATCAAAAATAAAAGGTATTTATAATGAATCATTTAGGGAATTATTGCCTGAAGATTATAGAAGCTTTGGAGACGTGTGGTCGATAAATGATCTTGACGGAAATATTTTTTTTCAATCCAGGAATAAGATTTTTGTTTATAATGAGATAGATGGAGTAAAATGTTACAATATAGAAAATACTTATCACCGGGCTATAATATCTGATTCCTTATATATTGTAAACAGTCAGGGTGTAGGGCTTTTGGGATATATTAATCAAGACTTTGTCCCTTTGAAGGGCGGTGGTTTTTTTAAGGATAAAACAATTTCAGGATCTTTGATATTAGATCCGGGAACCACTTTGATTGGAACCAGGTTATCAGGGTTATACAAATACAATATTGAGACGGGTAGAGCTGTTCCTGCATTTAAAGGAAACAAAGAAACCATTAATTTTTTAAAGAGAAATAAGTTGTATAATATGATTTCTCTTCCTGATGGTAACATTGCTTTTGCAACCCTGCTGGACGGAACTTTGATAACAAACTCAACAGGTAAAAAACTTAAACATCTGAATGGGCAAACCGGAGTTAATGAAAATAAGCATTATTCGGTTTACGTATCAAAAGATAATAATTTATGGATGGGCACGCCTCTTGGTTGTTCTGCTATGAATATTTGTTCTCCTTTATCTTTGTGGGATAAAAGCCATGGAATTGAAGGTATCGTTTCAACTTTGATGAATTATGGCGAAGGTATCCTGGTGGGTAGCTTGGGAGGTCTTTACTATTTACCAGATCCAACTAATAGCGCAGCAAAAATTTCGAAATTACTAAATACGGAAATTTGGGAGATCTTACGTGTTGATGAGAACTTGGATGACGATATTATTTTGATAGCCTCTTCTGATGGATTATATAGGTTTGGATTGAACACTATTGAGCACATACACCAGAATGAACTGATTTTAAGAATTCTTCAACTGAACATCAATGGTAAATATCTTTTAGGATTTACACCGGACAACATATTGGTATTTAGTTTAAACGATGCTAAAATAACATACCTGGGAAAAATTTCAGGGCTTTTTAATGAATTTAGGTCAGTTGCACAATCAATTGATAAAGATATTTGGATTGGCACAAGAGCAAACCAGATAATACGGCTTGATCAGAGTGAGATATTAAGTTGGATAAATAACAGGGATATTTCAATAAATGCGAAAACACTGGAAACAAGTAGAATTACTGATCCAATATATTATAAAAACCAAGTATATTTTACGAATGTAGAGGGATTATTCAGTTATGACGAAAAACAGGATATGCTAATCCGTTGTACATTATTTGGTGAGGATATGGTTAACCTAAACCAACCAATTATCGGATTGTTTGAAGATGATATTGGGAATATTTGGTTAGGAGGAAACAAGATTCTATTAAATCGCCAGGACGGATCATATTCTCTATATAAATTACCATATGAAAATATCCAGGATGACAATGATGCATTTGTTTTTCTGCATGCAGGCAATGATAAAACCTGGATAGGTGGAAATAAAGGTTTGTTTCTTTATGACCGGTCAAATTTGAATAAGAATCATCAGGAGGTTAAAGTGATAATTAGTTCGGTGGTTACAGCTGATACGATTCATTATATTTATAATAATACTTGTTTTCCTAATGATTTTGAAAATATTATTAAAAAGAAAAAAGACTTCTCTATAAATTATTCTTTACCAATATATAGCGATGACAAAAAGATTGAATATTCATATTACTTAGATGGTTATTCGGAAGAATGGAGCAATTGGAGCAGACAAGGGTTTTCTACATTTACAAATTTGGATCCGGACAGGTATTCATTCATGGTAAAGGCAAGAATTGGGCATGGTGAAGAGACTGAAGTATCCTGTTTTGGGATCGAAATAGAGAGATTATGGTACCAGTCTATTGTTGCTTTTATTATTTATATCTTATTGTTTGCTTTTGTAATTATTCTGGTTTTTAAGCTATATGTGAAGGTTCGAATAATGAGAGAGTTAAAAATTGAAAGGATGATTCAAACTAGGTTACAACAAAAATATTTCCTTCACTATCGGGAATCAAAAGAACAACGAACCGAATCCGAAACAAAATCAGAGGTGGAATATTTACATAGTAAAAAAACTCTTATTAAATCAAAACAAGAGAAATTTCTTAACCAGGTACTGGATATTATCGATTCAAATATCGACGATTCGGATTTTAATGTTGAGAAATTGTGTAAAACAATGAAAATAAACCAAACGATGTTATATCGTAATATTAAATCCTACACAGGTATGTCCATCTCATCTTTTATGCGGAAAGTAAGGTTAAAAAGAGCTCTTCAGCTTATGGCAGAGTCTGATTTAACAATTTCAGAAATCGCATATAAGGTAGGATTTAATGATCCGGGATATTTTACTAAATGCTTCACAAATGAATATGGGCAACCTCCGTCATCTTTCAGTAATTTTGATGAGCAGTCATAAGTTGTTTTAAATAAGAATGTTACAGGCAGAATGAACGATATTTCCAATCGTTTGACGAATAATTCCATGTCTTTTTTTATAATTCCCAATGTTTGATTTAAATCTCCATGCATGCATTAATAGGCATTCCTATATTTATACAAATTGACTAACTAAACCTTATAAATTTTAGGCCTATGATAAAAAAAACTTTATTGTTGTTTTATCTCTGTGTCCTCTCATTGGGAGTAATGGCTCAAGATAAAATAATTAAAGGGAAGGTTGTAGATGAACATAACCTCCCTATTCCAGGAGCGAATATTATTGTGAAAGATTTTCCTCAACGGGGAACATCAACCAACCTTAACGGTGAATTTACCTTGGAGATTCTTGAAGGAGATCAAATTTTGGCTGTGTCATTTATTGGAATGGAAACTCAGGAAATTGAGATTGGATCTTCTACCTACTTTGCAATTACTTTAAAAGAAGGTGTCCTTTTGGCAGAAGTAGTTGTAACTGCTCTTGGAATTGAAAGAGAAGCCAAAACTTTGGGGTATGCAATTACTAAACTTGACAGTAAAGAGATTACCGAAAGTAGTGAAAACAATTTTGCTAATGCTTTAGCTGGTAAAGTTGCCGGGGTGCAAATTTCATCTACATCAGGAGATGTCGGTTCTTCAACCAGGATTACAATTCGTGGAGTGTCCTCTTTAAGTGGTAATAACCAGCCATTAATTGTAATTGATGGAGTACCTATTGATAACAGTTCAGCATCCAACACTACTATCGATTGGGGGTCTGGCCTTAATGATATCAATACGGAAGATATTGATGAGTTAACTGTACTTAAAGGAGCAAGTGCTTCTGCACTTTACGGGTCTCGGGCTGCAAATGGTGTAATTGTCATAAAAACTAAATCAGGGGCATCAGCCAAAGGAATCGGAGTAAAATTCACATCAAGATTGACCCTGTATAAGCCATTTATTTTGCCCGATTATCAAAATTCCTATGGGGCCGGAGATGATGTGAACAATTATAATTATTGGACAGGAAATACTGTTGACGCATTTGGTCCGAAACTAAATGACGGACAATATTTTGTTCAAATGAATAGCCCAATGCTAAGAGATGAAGATGGAAATATACTATATGATGAAAATGGAATTCCGGTCTTTCAACCTTTACCATGGGAAGCGAAAAGGGATATGGATGATTTTTTTGAATTGGGAACAGATTATGTTAATTCATTTGAAGTTAATAAAAGTGGTGAGAATTTTAGCGCAAGATTAGGGTATACAAATACAGCAACAGATGGATTTGTATACAATACAGATTATCATAAACATGATTTAACTCTTTCAGGTGAATATGATTTAACTGATAAATTAAAGGTAAAAACGAATGTTCAATATCATACTGGTGGTAGTGATAACAGGACTTATGGAGGAAACTATAATGAAAATCCAATTAAAACCGCCCTTTTTATGCCTGCTAACTATGATTTCAATTTTTTAAAAGATTATGAAAATCATTCAAACCTTGGAGTTCCACTGACCAGTTTTGTGTATCCGGGCACAAACGAAGGCATGGTAGCTTTAAATTATGACAGGTCTGATTATTATACAAATCCTTTTTACGTTTTGGATAATAAACTACTTCAATATGAATTCGACAAGCTTTTATTAATAGGTGCATTGGATTATCAATTTACTAATTGGTTATCAGGCTCTGTTAGAATTGCTAAGGAAAGCAATAATCAAACGTATGAAGACAAAGCCAATAATGGAATAAAACATTGGACAGGGTCAGTTTATTCTTACAAGGGGTTTTATAACTACACAGATGTAAAAAGAGATAATACTACCATGAATTTTATGGTGCGGGCCACTAAAGACTATAACCGGTTTTCAGTGAACGCATTTGTTGGTGGAGAACAATTTCAAAATAAGTATTTCTCAGATGCTTACAATATCGGAGAACTAACAATTCCTGGTTTCTTTCACCCCTCAAATGCAGCCGGAGAAATTTTAAATTCAAAATATACCAGTGAGCGAAAAAGTAATGCTTTGTTCGGTAGTATGGAGTTAGGTTATAAAAAAGCATTATTCCTCGAGTTCACAGCTAGAAATGATTGGTCGAGCACATTGCCAAAAGACAATAGATCATTCTTTTATCCTTCTGTAAAATTAGCTGTTATACTAAATGAATTAGTTGCACTTCCTCAATGGGTATCATTCCTAAAAATGAGAGGTAGCTGGGCTGAAGTAGGTAATGCTGCACCGCCATATTATATTGACCCGGTTTTTGGTAATAGAAACCAGATTACCGGTATATACGAAGCAACTATATCAGATGCATTATTAAATCCAACCTTAAAACCCGAAAGAACCACTTCTTGGGAAGTTGGTTTGGATGCAAGGCTCTTTGACGGCCGGATGAATTTGGATGCCACATACTATACAAGCCAATCTTATGATCAGATTATGAGTATTAATGTATCCACTACCACTGGTTATACATCTCGAGTAATAAATGTTGGGCAGATGGATAACGAGGGGCTTGAGATTGCAACTTCTGTAGTTCCAATACGAACTAAGGATATTGATTGGGAAATTGGATTCAATTATACCCGGAACACTAACACTGTTGTCGAATTGGCCGAAGGTGTTGAAAGGCTGGAAATCGGTAGGGGAATATATACTGCAAGGTCGTATGCTGAACCGGGGAAACCGTATGGTGTAATATATGGCTACGGATTCCAGCGTAACGAAGAAGGAAGAATAATTACAGAAGATGGTTATACTCCGCGCACAGATGAGCTAATACCATTGGGGAACATTATGCCTGACTGGACTGGTGGTGCCCGTACTTCTTTTAGGTACAAAAATTTTACGGCTGGCGTTTTAATAGATATTAAAATGGGTGGTGACATGCAAAGTGCATCTGTTAATTGGTTAAGAAGAGATGGTTTAACTTCTGAAACCGACGATGCCTTGGCTCGCGAAAATGGAGTAATTATTGACGGAGTTATGAATGTAGGTACTGATGACGAACCTGTTTGGGTTGAAAATAATGTAGCTGTTCCATTCTCAACTTTCCTGGCTACAACAAATGACTTTTATTTGGATGAATCTATGATATTTGATGCTTCTTATATTAAATTAAAAGAAGTAAGCCTTAGCTATAGAATTCCCACGAAATATGTTCGAAAACTATTATTGCATGGAGCAAGAATAAGTGTAACAGGTAGGAACCTGGCATTACTTTATTCTAATGTGCCGCATATTGATCCTGAAACCTCTCTAAATTCGCTAGATAGTGGACAGGGATGGGAAATCTTTAATGTACCGTCACGGAGGTCGGTCAGTTTTGCTTTAACAGTTGAATTCTAACCCTAAATGAAACAAGTTATGAAACGAAAAATATTAAAAGCATCGATTTTTCTTATGATAATAGCTTTCATTATGGGAGCTTGCGAAAGAGATTTTGATGATATAAACACTAACCCAAATGCAGTTATTGATGTCCCGGCTGCATATCTTTTGCCAGGAACCATTGAAGAAATAGCGGACAGGATGAATTCCAGTTATGAGATGCTTCAATGTACGGATAATTGGGTGCAACATGTAGCTATATATAACGATTGGAATCCTATGCAACGTTTTGAAGTCGATAAATTCAGGATGTATATGTTCACATCTATGTATACCGGAGCTTTACTTGATATAAATGTTTTAATTAAAAAAGCACTCGAAGAGAATGAACCCGGCCTTTATGGAATTGGATTAACATTACACGCTTTGGGATTCTCACTGGTAACGGATGCTTTTGGTGATATTCCATATACAGAAGCTTTGAAATTAACAGGTAGTGAAAGTATAAATAAACCAATTTATGATAGCCAGGAGTTAATTTATAGGGCATTAATTGATACCCTTACCAGGGCAAACTCAATTTTAAAATCAGTTGATAATGTTAATTTAGATGATGGGTATGACCCAATCTATGATGGTAATGTACTGATGTGGCGTAAGTTTGCTAATTCCTTAAAAGTTCGTATGCTCATGCGTGCGTCTGCAAAAATGGATATCAGTTCCGATTTGTCAGCTATCATTAACGATCCTGATGAATTTCCTTTATTTGAAAATAATGACGAATCGGCTTTTTATACGTATTCAGGCAATGGAGTTGGAAATGACTATCCTTTAGCATCAATTTTTGAAAATAACCTTGCTACAGGCGGTGTCCGTATTAGTAAAACACTTGTAGATTATATGCTTTCTACAAATGATCCACGATTGCCATTTTATGCCGAAACCAATTATGAAGGACAATATGTAGGTTTGTCTCATTTTATAGCAACAACCGGTGACGAAGTGGCAAATGCATTTTCAAACCTAAAAACTGAGTTAGGCGCAAGAGACAGAACAATTGAGCTGTATGAATACTCAGAATTGATGTTTCTTTTGGCAGAAGCAAGTTTAAAAGGATTTATTGTTGCAGATGCATATCAATATTATAATAACGCTATTAATGGCTCTTGTCAAAAGTTTGGAGTGCCTCTTGCTGGTATAACTACATTCTTAGCAGGAAGTGGTGCTTTTAATAATTCCCTTGACCAGATTTACTGGCAGAAATGGGTAGCTCTTTACATGCAGGGATATGAAGCATGGGCTGAACAAAGAAGAACGCAAGTTCCTGATTTGCAGATTCCTTTAAATGCTCTCTACGATGTTATTCCTTATCGGTTTTTTTACCCCGAATCTGAAGATGTTTTGAATAAAGAAAACAAGGATGGTGCAGCTGCTAAACTTAGTAATGGGGATGAATTGGACTCTAAACTTTGGTGGATGAACTAATAATTTGAATACTTAAATTTAAGATTATGAAATATATCAAATTAATTATATCGATTTTTCTGGGACTGGCTATTTTATATTCATGTGTAAAAAATGAGTTTGACCTACTGGATACATCAGAGCCTGGTTTTTGGTTGGATTTATATGCTACGACATATGTCGAGGCAACCATAGACTTAAACCTGGATACACTTGTTTATGACTCGGTAAATGTCTCGGTTCAATATGTTATTCCTGAATTGACCAGAGATTTTAATGCTTTAGAACTGCATAAAAGAATCGTCAATTCAGATGGAGATATTATCGAAGATTATATTTATGCAACTTTTAGCAAAGAAAGTTTACCTCTTGATACAACTTTTATAGCAAACTCAGTAGCTGAATTATATGAAGGGCTCGATTTTTCACCGGATAGTTTAGACCCGGAATTAGCCATAGAATTTGAAGCTATTCTTAAGCTAGGTGATGGAACAGAAATGCATTACTTATATGGTGAATATATTTTAATTCCTGTTTTAAATGGATTTTGCTCATTACCGGAAATTCCAACTGGAAATTGGCTCGCAAAAAACAATAATACTTTATATACGCGTACTGTATGGGTAGAAAAACCTTCGCCTGTATTTACCGGAGAAGATGATGGACGGGCTTTAATAACCGATTTTGGATTAGATTGGTCAAATTGGGAAGACGTTTGGTATTGTATAGAATTTAAAATTATATGCCCTGCTGGTAACGACCCAAGATATGTAATTGAGCTTTTGCCAGACGGTAATTATGATCCGGGCCCTACATGGACAGGTACAGGCAGAAGTGGGGCGGAAGAGACTAAACTTATACGTGTTATGCCATATGCCTATGAAGATAATACTATTGTAGGATACTATGATGCGGAGAATCAAGAAATAATATTTGAAGATGTTCCATTGATAGATACCTGGTGGGGAGCAGATAACCATACAGTAAACCTTACTTTTACTTATATAGGTAAATAGATATTAATGAATTAAATATAAAGAATATGAAAACATTATATAAGGCCATTTCTTTTCTCTTTATTCTTTTAATTATAATTTCTTGCGATGATGAAGAAAGCAAGAATTTTGGAGAAATTGGAACAATTATTATTAGTACACAAGGTAACTTGCAATCAGCACCTACTACTGTCATTTTTACTGCAACTGCGGAAAATGCCGAATTTTTTATTTGGAATTTCGATTATGAAAAGACCGTTAATGGAGGGGAAACCACCTTGCCAATGGGAGCAGAAGGAGAAGAAGTTGAAGTGACAATTGAAGAAAAAGGCGTTTATACTGTAAAAGTAACTGCGTATAATGGAGACTATGAAACCAAAACAAGCGAAATAGAAGTAATTGTATATAATGCCGAGGAGGATATTGATATTAACACAACAAGCATGATTAATTTCAACCTGGATAGAAATTTATGTACTCCGGAAACTGATTTATCATTTGATGTGAATTTTGAGTTGCTTGATCCAAACTCATTAACGGATATAGCGTATGTTGTTAGAAAATATTCATCTGTTTCGCATGGTGAAATAAAAATGATTGATACGCTGGATTCTAATGCTAAACGATACCAGTATACAACGCAAGCGGCATTATTAGAATCCTTTGATTTGAACTCAGCACTCTTGGAACATGGCGATGCAGTTAACTATAAGTTTTATATAGAAGCTGATAACGGAGAGACTTATTTGCTTGATGAAGTCGATAATACAGTGATAATTAACTTAATAGAGCCTGTGATTCTTCCAACAGGTAACTGGACTGCTACCAATAACACAACCGGATTTTCAAAAACTGTTGAACTGCAGCGCCCTTCTCCTTTTCAAACTGAGGATGACGGCAGGTATTGGCTTTCTGATTTTGGCTTAGACTGGTCAAATTGGTATGAATGGTGGTATACCGTTGAGTTTAAAATTAAATGTCCTGAAGGTGCTGATCCACGTTACATTATTGATTTGTTCGGAAGTGGTTTTGATACAGGTACAAGTCAAACCGATACAGATAGATTTGGAGCAGAGGTTACTAAATTAATTAGGGTAATGCCATATATTTATTCAGGAACGAAAGTAGGATATTATGATCCTTCTACGGAAACCATAACATTTAAAGATGTTCCTTTAACAGATGCATGGTGGAGTGCAGATAACCATACTGTAGATTTGACATTTTCATATCAAGGGAAATAGTTAATTTTTTTAGGTTTCAACAAGGTGCTATTTTTAGCACCTTGTCTATCGTCATATAATAATCAATTAAAAATTGTAGAAAAGAATTTATCTTAAAAAAAGTTGGATGAAAAAACTAAATTTATTACTTATTTCAATATTATTGATATGGACTATAAACCTTAACGGGCAAGACAAGGTTAATTTAAATGATATTGTACATTATAGGAATTTTGCACCACATAGAGTAGGTTCTTGGATTTCTTCCATATGTGTCCCGGATACGGAAGATGAAAACTATAGAAATACGTATTATGTTGCAGGAAGGGGTGGTGGTGTATGGAAAACTACGAATAACGGAACTACATTTTTTCCCATATTTGATTCGGTAGAAATGAGTAGCATTGGAGATATTGCTGTTTCTTCATCTTCACCGGAGCAAGTTTGGGTAGGTACAGGCGAAGCATTTAATACACGAAGTACACATGCAGGTAACGGTGTTTATTTCTCTCCTGATGGAGGAAAATCATGGCAATTTAAAGGATTAGAAAATTCGCACCACATATCTAAAGTGATCGTACATCCGCAAAATCCGAAAGTGGTTTTTGTAGCGGCTATGGGCCGTCTTTTTACACCAAATAAAGAACGGGGGGTTTTTAAGACATCCGATGGAGGCAAAAGTTGGGAGAAAGTGTTATTTGTGGATGAAAATACAGGTGTAATTGATATGGTGATTAATCCTTCAAACCCTGATATACTTTATGCAGCAACCTACGAAAAATACCGCTATCCCTGGCATTACGAAGCTGGAGGAATACATAGCGGAATATACCAAACTAAAGATGGGGGAAAATCGTGGGTAAGATTATCAGCTGGTTTGCCTTCCGGTAAGTTGGGGAGAATAGGATTAGCCCTCTGTTATAATCAACCAGAAATAGTTTATACTGTTATTGAAAATCTAAACCCCAGGCCGGGAGTTAAAATAAACCAGGATACTCAAATGAATCATTTGCGCGATCCTTACTTTGACCAGATGATCGGAGGAGAAGTTTATCGTTCAAATAATAATGGAGAAAGTTGGCAAAAGATGAATGAAGATGAATGCAATGTAAGTGCTAAAGCTGCTTATTCATTCAATAAAATACTGGTTTCCCCTGACAACCCTAATAGAATAATAGTTAGCAGTGATGCTCTTATTAATTCTTTGGATGGAGGAAAGACATGGTTTGATTGCGATTGGGAAAAGAGAACACTGTTTGTAAATATGTTTGGAGATATTCGATCGTTTTGGGTAAATCCGCGGGATGGAAATCATATGATGATAGGTAGCGATGGAGGTTTATATGTTACCTGGGATGGAGGAAAAACAGTTGATCATAAATATCAGATTCCTTTGGGAGAAGTATATACTGTTGAAACAGATAATGCAGATCCCTATCATATTTATGTTGGACTACAAGATCATGAGGCCTGGAAAGCCCCGGTAAATGGATGGTCAGGCAGAATAAGTTCCGGCGATTGGAATATTATTGGAATGTGGGATGGTATGTATACAAAAGTTAACCCTGAAAATACACGATGGGCTTATATTACAACTCAATTTGGCTCGCACCACCGGATTGACCAGTTAGATGAGACAAGGGTAAATATTCAGCCTCAAAGAAAAGAAGGTGAAGAATCCTATCGCTTTTGCTGGACCACACCGTTGGAATTATCACCACATAATCCGGATATACTTTATACAGGCGGTGAAGTATTACTTCGATCTCTGGATAGAGGAGATTATTGGGAAGAAATTAGCCCTGACCTGACAACTAACCAACCTGAGAAGATTGCAGGAAAAGGACACATGATGTATTGTACCATAACCAGCATTTCTGAATCAAAATTAACTCCAGGGCTTATTTGGGTAGGAACCGATGATGGAAAAGTACATATTACCCGAAACCATGGTAAAACTTGGACAGAGGTGACACAAAACATTGCTAAGGTAGCAGAAAAAACAGATATGTGGGTGAGTAGAGTCTTGAGTTCGCAACATGATGAAGGTACGGCTTATGTTTGTAAGTCTGGTTTCAGATATGATGATTTTACTCCACTGGTTTTTAAAACCACGGATTATGGCAATACATGGAAAAAAATCACTGCAGGATTGCCTGATGCTCCTGTAAATGTGATAGTAGAAGATCATAAAAGAAGTGAACTATTATTCTTAGGAAATGATAAAGGAGTATTTGTTTCTCATAATGGAGGTGAAATTTGGGAATCATTTAGATTAAATATGCCCGTTGTTCCCGTTAAAGATATAAAAATACACCCTCGCGAAAATGATTTAGTTGTTGGCACATTTGGCAGAGGAGCCTATGTTGTTGATATTTCTCTTTTACAGCAACTTAATGAAGAAATCTTAAATAAGGAAGTTCATTTGTTTGAAATTGAGCCAAAACCTGTAAGGAATTACTCAGAGCAGGCATACTGGGGGAGCTATCATTTATTAGGAGATAATCATTTATATACTCCGAATGAACCTAACGGAATTATTATTTACTACTATATAAATGAAAAACTAAAGGCAAAAAGCAAAATAAAATTAGAAGTATATGATTTGAATAATAATATGGTTAAAGAGCTAGACATTAATAAAAAAACAGGTATGCACATAACAAGATGGGAAACATATGGAATTAAGCCTGGGATATATGTTGTCAGGATGCAGGTAAATAAGGATATTTATGAGCAAAAAGCCGTTGTAAAACAAGCACCGTTATGGCAAATCGGTAATAAATACATCAGATAACATGCAAAGTAATTTATTATTTGTAAGTGGATTGACTATGAAAAAATATATTGTGCTGGCAATATCAATATTGATATTTAGCTTGGGCGTAAAATCTCAGGTTACAACATCACCTGCACCACAGTGGGTTAAAGATATTGTTGATCCTGATAAAGAACTGAAATGGTATAACTGGCGAGATACTTTTGCTATTGTTTCAACCCATATGGTAGAAGATTCGTTATATGATATTACCATTGAAA
Organism: Bacteroidales bacterium; assembly: GCA_028282785.1. GTDB lineage: Bacteria > Bacteroidota > Bacteroidia > Bacteroidales > UBA12077 > UBA12077. The sequence goes on from JANQHE010000020.1 coordinate 48,990, forward strand.
AGGTGGATATGATGATTGGGCATAGAAATGATATATTGGGGCAGTTAAAAGCTAATAATCATATATTATTATTAATCGGAGAAGGAGAAGAAACAAGTGATTTTCAATGTTATGCGCCATTTCCTGACACCTATGGATACGGAGCTACCTTAACAATTCCTGTTTCAAGTGTTAAAGCGATCAATTTATTCTGGGAAGATGGGAGCGGAATCTACCGTGAAGATATCCTGATTCATGAATTTGCACATGGGATTCATTTGTGTGGATTAAATAATACGGATTTTGATACCAGGCTTCAAAATATATATGATTCGAATAAAAGTAAATGGATAAATACATACGCCTATACCAATAAAGAAGAATACTGGGCAGAGTTAACCCAATCATATTTTGATTGCAACTATGAAGGCCCTTCCGGTGGGGATGGAGTACATAATAATATTGATACCCGTGATGAACTGTATGTTTATGATCAATCGGGATACGATTTGTGTGTTTCGATATATGGTAGATTAGAGTCAGATTTGCCCGGGAAAGCTATAAATCCTTATCCGGTAAATGAATCTGACAATGTAGATAAAAATATTATTCTATCGTGGTCAGCTGGAAAATGGTCCACATCACATGATGTATATTTTAGCAAGTCAAATCCTCCTGAAAAAATAACTAACCAGGCTGATAATTCATATAATCCGGGACAACTGGATATCAATACTACATATTACTGGCGAATTGATGGGATAAATGCATTGGGTGCCACAGAAGGAAATATTTGGAGTTTTACTACAGATGCTACTACAAATGTGAATCTGATTATGAATGGCGTAAAAGTTAAGGTTTATCCAAATCCGGTGGTTGATAATTTAAGTATATATTCTAACAGCACTGAATTAATGCACGTTTCACTCTATAGTTTTTCTGGAAATTGTGTATTTAGTGATTTTTTTACAAATAGTATTTCAATAGATTCAAGTGTATTTAACCCGGGCATTTATGTTATTGAAATTCATAAAGGCAATGAGTATACGCGTGATAAAATAATAATTCTTTAATATCAATTAAAATGAAACAATTTAGGTTTATACTTCTGATTTCTGTATATCTTTTTTTTGGATTTCAACCGATAAACAACATAATAAAGGATGAGATGGTCACATCTCCGCCAACTAAATTTAAACTTGATCCTTTTTATAAAAAGTATATTGATGCCAATGGTATTCCTGTTATTAGTTCTGGTAAAGTTCCTGATATTGCATTAATTAAAGCTGCAGAGGTTGTTAAAATGCTCATTTCGGAATTACCTTTAAAAGTGAAAGATACAATGATTAAACAACAGGTTAAGCTTGTTGTAATGGCTCGCTACGAAGGTACAACAGATATTCCTGAGTATGCTTTTTTAGCGCATGACACAACAATTAATTGGGATGTTCGTGCCCGTGGATTAGGTGGAACACCTGAACTGCCGCTAACTTCATGTGCTGAAGAAAATGTTTTGTGTTACCAGATTGATAAATATCACGCCGAAGATATTTTAATACATGAGTTTGCTCATACCATTCATTTGGTTGGTATTGTTCCAAACAATCCGGAATTTAATGAAATGTTACAAGAAATGCTTGATAAAGCACTAGCCAATGGAAAATGGCATAATACCTATGCTTCAACTAACTATGAAGAATATTGGGCAGAAGGTGTTCAATGTTGGTTTAATGTAAATGCCGAAGTTGAAGTATCAGATGGTAAACATAACCATATAAATACACGCGAAGAATTGCGAGTATATGATCCGGACCTATATAAATTAATTGAAAACTACTTTACAACTGATACAATTAATTATTCATGCCATTATAATAAGCAATAAATTTTACATAAATGGTTAGGGTAATCATTTGAGCACAGGGGTGGACTCTTTATTGTTCATCCCTGTTATAATGGTTTTATTTCTTCATTTGTATAAAATATGGAGGCAAATCAAATTTTTTAAACGTATAAAACTCCTGTCGAGGGTGTTAGTAACCTGTCTTACCTGCCGTCAGGCAGGTTTCTCGCTCTTCTTTTTTTAATTTTTCATGAATAAATTTTCCGACTTAAATTCTCTGTATCGGTGTATATTGTCAAGATTACATAGTTTATATAAATATATCGTTTAAAGTAATCAGTAAGAAATTAATTCATGAACTTTGTACCAATAGAAAAATGCTTCAGGATTTGATTTTTTTAATTTATTAGCACCTTTCCATAATGGCTCTGATATACTCCAATCTTTTAGTTGGTTTGGATCATTAAACTTTTCAATCACTTTTGCGTCATGTTTTATTATTTTAGTAATATATGCTGCTTTTGATGCAAATGTTATTGCTTTATCTAAATGAAAAGGTTCAGAAAAAATGAATCTAACAAGTCTCTGAATACCGGTTTGAAGTTCGTTAAAATTCCCAGTGCCTGCTTTTCCTCTACTAGCAATGGTAAGAGAAGCTTGAAATGAATCTTCAAGTACATCACTTTCTTTAAGTTCAGGTTTTCCTCCATATTCAAGTTCAGTTTTGGCAAAACTTGAGAATGTTTCTTTTACAGTAATTATATTATTTGCGGTATCAAATAGATTTCCAATGTCATACAATTGTTTAATAATTTCCATGCTCATGCTTTTCTTGCCTTTTTTATAAGGGATTCCAGTTGTGGTTGGAGCAAATGCGGTAAGCTTATCTCCAAGTATATCTTCATGTGATGGAACTGATACCATTGTATGTTCTGCTTCTGTTATAAGAAATGGATGATTAATAGGGAGTTCTATAAGTTTTTTATATTTTACTTTTTCAAACAGGATGTCTAATAAAATGTATTCTTCCTTTGAATATGTTTTGTGCAACGGTTCGTAGAAGAATTTATAGTGGGCTTTCTTTATTTGAGAGTTAACACTTCTTTCTTGTAATTCGAATTTTGTAAAGCCTTGTTCTTTAACAATATTTCCAAAAATATCTTCAAGGTTTTCATATTCTTTGGGTAAAATTATATCAATATCAATTGACAAACGTTTAGAAGAATTTAATAATAACATAAGGGAAGTGCCTCCTTTAAAAACAAATTCGATTTTGTTTTTAACCAGTCCTTCAAGAAGAAATAATGCATGAATAACTTTTTCTACAAGTATTTTATCAGCTTTTCTGTTTTCAGCAGAAACTTTATTTATCCAATCAATATCTAATGTTTTGGTGCTTATCATAATTGCTATATATTGGCAGTAAATAGCTATTGCTGCCGGAATTTAGAAACTTTATTTAGATATTCATCAAATTCTTTCTTTTTGCTTCTGCGATCCGCGTATCTTAACATAGAGTTTTCGTTTACAGTATATTTTTCAATAGCTTCTTTAAATATTCTGTCTTTTTCTAAATCTTGTTGAGCATTGAAATTAACAGGATCACAAAATAAATCAACTAGCATTTTTTCTATAGTAATAGTGGTGATATTCGAAAGAACCTGAGTTGGAGCTTCAGTAACTAAGGATTTTACAATTATTACTTCTTTTTCATCAGGGAAATAATGGTAAATTATTTCTGGGTCTGGAGCTAAAAATGCATGATATTTATTATCCTTTAAAAAGAAAAAAACGGATTCCATTGCATCTCTATCTACTTCAACCATAATATAAAACCTACCTGGTTGATGACGCATAAATTCATTAAATGCCGAGGTATTCCATAAACAAATATCTAGAAAAGGGAAATTTGGTTTCAATTTTTTATGAATTGATTTCATTTTCTTAGAAATTTCTGGAATAAAATTATTTTTTCTCCCAATTATATATTTGCCCCGTCCTATCCTGGTTAATATACCCAGTTGAATAAGTGTATAAATCCTCCAGTTTAAAGTTGTATCAGTAATATCGGGTTCAAAGGATTTATAAAAATTGCGGAGATTAAGGATGGAAATAACCTGATCAACCTTAAATGTTCTTTTTAAAATTGCTATATGTAAAGAATCTTTAGTAATAATTGCGAATTTAATACAAATATATAAAACTATATTACGGCAGCAAAATATATTTACTGCCTTTTTATAGTTTTAAAAGAATATATCAGTTTCTATTGCTAACAGGGACTTTACCCAACTATTATCCATTTGCTCCTTTTAACTACTCATAGTAATCTTTATATTTATTTATATTTTTTAACGACCCCATATCAAATCAAATAGTAAATTGTATATGTTGGTTTAACCTTTGATTAAAAGATGTTTTATATTTACATGCATTAAAATAAAATCTAAAATCTTGTCACCCATTTTTAAATTTTAATCATTTGTATTGTAAATGAGAAAAAATTCTTATTATTGTAATCGAAAAGTCTATAAAATGAATTTACAGAACAGAAATTGGTGGTGGCTTAATTATTTTACGGTTAAATCGTGAGGTAAGCGAGCTATGCTATATAAAATCTTGAAGGCTCATCGTTCCCACGGTGAGCCTTTTTTAATTTAAAAACGAAAGTTATGGTACAAAAAATAATGAATAATACATGGTGGTGGTACATATTAATTTACGAATTGTCGTGAAGTAAACGTGCCATGCCCAAAATAATCGAAGGCCCGTCGTTACCACGACGGGCCTTTTTAGTTTAACAAGAAAAATAAGAAAATGAGAAAAATTAAAACAAAAGCAAAAAAAATACTTGCAGATACCTTGACACCCGTAAGTATTTATTTGAAAATCAGGGACAGGTTCCCCAAATCTATACTATTAGAGAGCACTGATTTTCATCATTTGGAAAACTGTTTTTCCTTTATATGTATTAGTCCATTGGCTGAATTTATAGTTCAGGGAGAGATCATTACAAAAGTAAATGGTGACGCCCGTAAAAAGCCTATTGATAGTGAAACAAGTGTAATTGAAGAATTACACGGTTTTATAAAATCATTTATTCCTGAAAATAACGAATATTCATTTAATGGCTTTTTTGGGTACTTAAGCTATGATTCTATTCAGTATTTTGAAACAGTAAAGTTGAATAATAAACCTGATATGGTTTCTATTCCTGAAATACAATATAGTTTGTTTAAGTATATTATTGCATTTAACCACTTTAAAGACGAAATTATTTTATTGGAGAACTTATTCGATAGTGAAGAATCAGAACTGGAGAAAATAGAATCGTTGCTGAATAATGGAAAAGTATCAAATTATCCATTTAGGCTGGAGGGAGAAGAGCAAACAAATTTAGCAGATAATGAATTTATTGAGATTGTAAAAAATGCAAAGAAACATTGCTTAAGAGGCGATGTTTTTCAATTAGTGGTTTCCAGAAGATTTTCTCACGCTTTTCGGGGTGACGACTTTAATGTTTACCGGCAATTAAGGTCGTTAAACCCTTCGCCATACCTGTTTTATTTCGATTATGGAAGTTTCAGGATATTTGGTTCATCGCCTGAATCACAAATTGAGATAAAGAATAATAAAGCTTACATAAATCCAATTGCAGGAACTTACCCTCGGTCAGGGCAAGATGAAAAGGATAAGGAACTGGCTAAAGCATTATCAGAAGATCCTAAGGAGAATGCAGAACATGTTATGTTGGTTGATTTGGCCAGAAATGACCTGAGCCGCAATACCAACAATGTAAAAGTAGAAAACTACAAGGAGATTCATTTTTATTCTCATGTTATCCATATCGTATCAAAAGTTTCGGGCGAATTAAACGGTGATCGAAATTCCATAAGAGTTATGGCAGACTCTTTCCCTGCCGGGACTCTTAGTGGTGCGCCTAAATACCGTGCCATGCAGCTAATAGATAAATATGAACCCAACAAACGGGGTTTTTATGGAGGTTGTATCGGATTTATCGGATTCAATGGTGATGTAAACCATGCCATTATGATCAGGACATTCTTAAGTAAAAACAACCACTTATACTACCAGGCAGGAGCCGGAATTGTAACCAAATCAAATGAGATAAACGAGTTACAAGAAGTGAACCATAAACTTGGAGCATTAAAAGAAGCTATTCAAAGGGCTGATAACCAAAAAGAAAAAGTAATGAAAATCAGTGGAACGGTGAATTAATTGACAGTAGTAGTAACCGGTAATTTGAAATATGAAACTTAAAACGAATAATTATGAAAATATTGATAATAGACAATTACGACTCATTCACATATAACTTGGTTCACCTTGTACGATCGATTACAAGCCAAGTGGCAGAAGTAAAAAGGAATGATGAATTTGAAATTGATGAGGTTGAAAAGTATGATAAGATCCTATTGTCTCCCGGGCCAGGTATTCCTGATGAAGCCGGTAAATTAAAAGAGCTTATTAAAAAGTACGCTTCAGCAAAAAGTATTTTTGGAGTTTGCCTGGGACTTCAGGCTATAGCAGAAGTTTTCGGAGGTAGCTTAATAAATATCGAAGAGGTTTACCATGGTATAGCAACTGAAATTAAGGTAGTTGAAAAGAGCTCCCTTTTCAAAAATATTCCTGAAAAATTTTTAGGAGGAAGGTACCATTCGTGGATAGTTGCTAAAGATGGCTTACCGGAATGTTTTGATATAACTGCTGAGGATTTGCATGGAAATATCATGGCACTTTCTCATAAAACTTATGATGTTCATGGAGTTCAGTTTCATCCTGAATCAGTACTAACCGAATATGGTGCGCAAATAATAGGTAATTGGTTATTTAAGGACAATCCGAACAAATTAAACCTTCCGTCAAATAGTTCTGAAGAGTATGAAATTAAAAACCTAAAATCAAATTTACTATTCTGCTAAAACGAACGATTATGAGACAAATATTAAATGAACTTTTTCAAAATAATACGCTTTCGAGGGCCGACTCGAAAGATATACTAATAAAAATAGCTAATGGAGAATACAATACTTCGCAAATGGCAGCATTTTTAACAGTTTTTCAGCTTAGAAATGTAACCTTGGATGAGTTGCAAGGCTTTCGTGATGCAATGCTGGAAATGTGTATTTCAGTTGACTTTTCTGATTATAATACCGTGGATCTTTGTGGAACGGGAGGCGATAATAAGGATACATTTAATATATCTACCCTTGCTTCTTTTGTGGTTGCCGGTGCTGGTGAAAAGGTTGTTAAACATGGTAATTACGGAGTGTCTTCGGTTTGTGGCTCTTCCAATGTTCTGGAGTACTTTGGTTATACATTTTCAAATAACCAGGATAAACTAAAAAAGGAACTTGAGGAAACAGGAATTTGTTTTTTACACGCTCCGAAATTTAATCCTGCAATGAAAAACATTGCTCCAATACGTAAGGAACTTGAAGTAAAAACATTCTTTAACATGTTAGGGCCAATGGTAAGCCCGGCATCTCCAAAAAATCAATTGATTGGAGTTTTTAACCTGGAGCTAGCACGCATTTATAACTACATCTATCAAAATCTGGATAGAAACTATTCCATCGTGCATAGCCTGGATGGGTATGATGAAATATCCTTAACAGGAGATTTTAGGATACAATCGAAAAAGGAAGATACAATTAACAGCCCTGATGATTTTGGTTTTAAGAAAGTAGATCCATTGGAAATAACCGGAGGAAGGTCAATAAAGGAATCTGCTGAAATATTTCTAAATATTTTAAAAGGAGAAGGATCTACAGCCCAAAAAAATGTAGTAATAGCCAATGCCGGTTTGGCAATTCATTGTATTTATCCGGCTAAAAGAATTACCGAATGTATTGAGTTGGCAAAAAGCTCTCTTTTAGGGGGCAAAGCATTGGAAAGTTTTAAAAATTTAATGAACTAAAACAATGGATATTTTATCACAAATAGTTAAAAATAAAAGAATAGAGGTTGACGAAAGGAAATCCTTATACCCGGTTAAGCTGCTCGAAAAAAGCATCTTTTTTAAAACAAAGCCTGTTTCTTTAAAGAAATATCTTTTAAGAAAGGACAAAGACGGCATTATTGCCGAGTTTAAAACTAAATCTCCATCCCGGGGAGAAATAAATCCTTACGCTGATATCAAAAAGACAAGTGTTGGTTATATGCAGGCCGGAGCATCGGCATTATCAATACTTACTGATAAAAAATATTTTGGAGGAAGTTTTAATAACCTTACTGTTGCCAGGAAGTATAACTACTGCCCAATACTACAAAAAGATTTCTTTATTGATGAATACCAGGTTATTGAAGCTAAGTCTATTGGTGCAGACGCTATTCTATTAATTGCTTCCGTATTATCAAAAACAAAGTTGAGAAGTATGGCAAAGCTTGCTGTATCTCTTGGACTGGAAGTACTCTTTGAAGTTCATTCAGCAGCGGAACTATTAAAGCTGAATGAATCAATTGCGATTATTGGAGTTAATAACCGTAACCTGAAAACATTTGAAACCAATATTAACCAATCAATTGAAATAGCCTCCGAGATTCCAAAAGGATTAATAAAAGTATCTGAAAGTGGAATACATACTGTATCAGATATTCTTAAACTAAAGGCTAATGGATTTCAAGGCTTCTTAATTGGCGGGAATTTTATGAGTTCCGGAAACCCTGCCAAAGCTTGCCGGGGCTTTATTTCAGAACTAAATAGATGTAAAAAAAATGTAACTAAAAAAATGAGTTATGAAACTGAAAGTGTGCGGATTAAATAATCCTCAAAATGTAGAGGATATTGTTAGTCTAGGTCCGGATTATATTGGATTTATTTTCTACCCTGGTTCTAAAAGGTATGTTTCAAATTACATTTCTCCTGAATTTCTGTCAAAAATTCCTTCAAGTATTAAGAAAGTTGGAGTTTTTGTTGATGAAGAAATTAACGAGGTAGAAAGGATTTTTCGAACATACAAGTTGGATTATGTACAGTTGCATGGGAATGAGAGTCCAAAATATTGTATCAGGCTATTTTTAATTAATGTCCCTGTTATAAAGGTATTTAGTTTTGATGATACATTCGAATTTAAAAAACTTGATACTTATGCGCCGTTCTGTAGTTACTTTTTATTTGATTCCAAAGGAATAATGCCTGGGGGTAATGGAAAAAAGTTTAACTGGAGCCTAATAGAAGATTATGATTTAAACGTCCCTTTCTTTTTGAGTGGAGGAATTGGACCCAATGATGCAGATATAATAAAAGACTTACCTAACGAGATGTTATATGCTGTAGATATAAATAGTTCGTTTGAATCTGAACCGGGTATTAAAAATGTGCAAAATATCGAAAAATTTATTAGAAGCATTAAACCTATAAATCAAAGAGTAATATGAAAATACAGATAGATAAAAATGGTTATTACGGAGAATCTTGCCTGTCTTCCGACAGGTTCGGCGGGGCATTTATTCCTGAAATGATGCATGAAAATATTAAGGAGTTACAAGATAACTATATGGAAATTATAGAAGGGCCTTCATTTATCAAGGAATACAAATCTTTATTAAAAGATTATGTTGGAAGGCCAAGCCCTTTATTTTATGCCGAAAGCTTATCTATGCATTATGAAACAAATATTTATTTAAAGCGCGAAGATTTAAATCATACCGGTTCACATAAAATAAATAATACAATAGGGCAAATACTGCTTGCAGAAAAACTGGGCAAAAAAAGGATTATTGCGGAAACCGGGGCAGGCCAGCATGGTGTAGCTACAGCTACCGTTTGCGCATTAAAAAATATGGAATGTGTTATTTACATGGGCGAAGAGGATGTACAGCGCCAGGCATCAAATGTGGCACGAATTAAAATGCTGGGAGGCAAAGTTATCCCGGTAACATCGGGAAACAAAACTTTAAAAGATGCGACAAATGAAGCATTGCGTGATTGGATCTTTAACCCAATAGACACACATTATATTATTGGTTCTGTAGTCGGGCCACATCCATACCCGGATATGGTAACTCGTTTTCAGTCCGTTATTTCCGAAGAAATGAAGTTGCAACTAATTGAGAAAACCGGTAAACCAAATCCAGGTTATATTTTGGCATGCATCGGTGGCGGCAGTAACGCAGCCGGAATATTTTACCATTATCTAAACGATGAAAATGTAAAATTAATTGCTGCGGAAGGAGGAGGAAAAGGAGTAGAAACCAATGAACATGCAGCTACAATTAGTAAAGGAAAAACAGGAATATTGCATGCAAGTAAATCATTGCTTATGCAAACAGAAGACGGGCAAATTATTGAACCGTACTCTATTTCCGCAGGATTGGACTATCCGGGCGTTGGGCCATTACATGCGTATTTGAATAAGATTAAACGCGCCAGTTATATAAGTGTAACAGACCAAGAAGCGCTTGTTGCTGCATTCAGGTTAACACAACTTGAAGGAATTATTCCTGCTTTGGAATCCGCTCATGCGTTAGCTTTATTAGAAAAATTAGAATTTAAACCCAATGATATTGTGGTAATAAACCTTTCCGGGCGTGGAGACAAAGACCTAAATACTTATTTAAAACATGTTAAAGATGAATAAACTAGATAGATTATTAAAAAACAAAACAACCAATTTATTATCCATTTATTTTACTGCGGGTTATCCCAAACTAAATGATACTAAGGAAATTATTGATGCGTTAGAAGCAAATGGTGCGGATTTAATTGAAATAGGTATTCCTTTTTCTGACCCCGTTGCTGACGGGCCTGTGATACAATTTAGTAATTCGGCAGCTTTAGAGAACGGAATGTCTTTAAAAAAACTATTTGAACAACTAATGCCAAAGAATAATGAAGGTAGAATCCCTAAAATCATGATGGGATACTTTAATCCAATATTTCAGTTTGGGGTTGAGAAATTTTGTAAAGAATGTAATACTTCAGGAATAGATGGGGTGATTATTCCGGATTTGCCATTAGATGAATTTGAATCAAGTTATAAAAGTATTTTCAACAAATACAATATTCATTTTATTTTCCTGGTTACCCCACAAACTTCAGTAAAAAGATTAATGAAAATAGACAATGCGTCAACAAGTTTTATTTATGCAGTATCAACAAATTCAACAACAGGTGGAGTAGCTGATTTTAAAGCACAGGAGGAGTATTTTAAGTGTTTAAAAGACACCATCTCAAAACCTTTTTTAATAGGGTTTGGAGTTAAAAATAAAAGTACATTTCATTCTGCTTGTAACTATGCTAACGGAGCCATTATAGGAAGTTCTTTTATTACAGCTATAGCTGAAACTGGAGAATTAAAAGAGAAAATTAGAAATTTTATTCATCAAATTAAAAATTGAAAAGATTACCCATATGTTTAAGTCTAAACTACGAAAAGAATTAGAAAATCATTAGTTGTTTTAGGAAAATAAACAAAATAAGATTAAAAATTAAAAAAATGATTATTCAGTTAGAAAAAAATATAACAGAGGCAAATAAGGATAAGGTATTATCGGCTCTTTCAAAAAATTCTTTCAAAATACGAGAAGTTAAAACACAAATATCCGATTATTTGGTAGCTATAGGTAAAAATGAGTTCGACATCAGGTTAATTGGCAACATGAATGGCGTAAAAGACGTCCATAAAGTAGATGATGATTATAAACTGGTATCAGGCAAATGGAAAGTAAAACCGGCTCAAATTGATTTAGGTGATAACGTACATATTGGAAGTAATGGATTTACCATTATGGCAGGGCCCTGTTCCATCGAGAATGAAAATCAAATTCAGGGAATGGTTGAATTTCTTCTCCAAAATAATATAGAAATTATGCGCGGAGGTGTTTTCAAGCCAAGAAGCTCGCCATATTCATTTCGGGGAGTTGGTATCGAAGGTTTAAAGCAGTTCTATAGGATATGTAGTGCCAATAAAATCAAAATGATAACTGAAGTAATGGAGCCTGAACAAATTGAAGAAATGTATGAATATATAGATGTTTTTCAAGTTGGCGCCAGGAATTCACAAAACTTCAATTTGCTTGATGCATTAGGAAAAGTAGATAAGCCGGTTATGATAAAAAGAGGTTTATCCGGAACAATTGATGAGTTATTGCATTCTGCTGAATATGTTTTTTCAGGAGGTAATGAAAAAATCATTCTTTGCGAAAGAGGAATTCGAACCTATGAAAAAGCATACCGAAATACATTTGATATTAATGCTATTCCTGTATTAAAAGAAAAAAGCCACCTGCCTGTAATAATTGATCCTTCGCATGGCACGGGAAACAGGAATATAGTTGAACCTATAACATTAGCGGGAATTATGGCTGGTGCCGATGGTGCAATACTGGAAATTCATGAATGCCCGGAAAAAGCAATTTCTGATGGGCAGCAAAGCCTAAATTTCAATGAGGCAAACAAATTATTTAGAAGAATGGAACAAACATATGATTTTAGAAAACAAATTTATATAAATGCTTTAGATTAATTATGGTTCATATTATCAAGTATTTAAATATTTTAGTTAACATTTTTTTAATATAGGTGTCACCCAAAACAAAGATTTCTGTGTTTTATAATATAGAGATTGGGAGGATTTATTCATTTAAACTCTTCATTATGGAACAATACTTAGGACTAATTTTTGGTTGTACAAAAAAACAGGAAGAAAAACAATGCCCTTTCAGGTATTTAAGAAAAATTCCGGTTATTGATGCAATCAAAATATGGGATGAATTATCGATAGAAGAAAAGTCTGAAATGATTATAGATCATAAAAAATGTTTAAGTTACCACAGTAATCCTGAGCAGAATTGCTCATTAGAGCTTAAAACACTTAATAAAAATTAGATCATTGCTTTTCCCTGGTTCTGCATATTCTTTTTTTACAAAAAGTTTTTGAAAATGCAGATAGTCTTTAAAACTCCATGGTTATCCTTTTAAACCGAATTCCGGTTTATCAACTTTAACTAACCGTGATTAATCTGTATTTGGATATAAGTTCTATACTCATCTCAATATAGTATTAATACAGATCGATTTTAATATTTTTTAACACTTTTTAAAATGGAGAAAAGTCACCCAGTTCAAAATCTTAAGGGTTATATAGGGTAAATGTAATATTAATAGAAACAAAAAGCTTATTAGCAAGAAGAATAAGAATTGCAAATGGCTTTGTAATAAATTAAAAATGAAAATATTATGAAACAAAAATTATTAACCTTATTACTTAGTTTGATTACTGTAGTAATACCAGTTTATGCACAAAACACAACTACCATTCCTTTAACTCCTGAGGTTAGGCATGGTAAACTTTCCAATGGAATGACATACTATGTAATGCACAATGAAGAGCCAAAAGGCAGGGCAAGTTTATACTTTGTTCAGAATGTCGGGGCAATTCTTGAAGAAGATTCTCAAAATGGTTTAGCACACTTCTTGGAACATATGGCATTTAACGGGTTAGAAAACTTCCCTGGCAAAAATATGTTAAACTACCTGGAAAAGAATGGAATTAAATTCGGCAGGGAAATTAATGCTTATACTGCACAGGACGAAACGGTATACAATATTAGCAAAGTACCAACCAATAATGAAAATTTATTGGATTCTGCGTTATTAGTATTACATGATTGGTCCGGGGGCTTGCTGTTGGAAGCCAGTGAGATTGAAGCGGAACGGGGAGTAATTCATGAAGAATGGAGAACCAGGAGAAATGTTCGTAAAAGACTAATGGATCAGTCAACACCTTTTATTTATTATAACTCAAAATATGCCGAAAGAGATGTAATAGGTTCGCTGGATGTGATAGACAATTTTGAACACCAGGAGTTACGTGACTACTATGCAAAATGGTACCGGCCGGATTTACAAGCAGTTGTTGTTGTGGGAGATTTCGATGCTGATAAGGTAGAAGCCAAAGTTAAGGAGCTTTTTTCTAAGATTCCTGCAAAGGAGAATGCTGCGGAACGAATTTACTATCCTGTAGAAGACTCAAAAGAACCAGGGTATATTGTTGCAAAAGATAAAGAGGCTAAATCGGTTTCAATAAATTGGATTTTTCGTAAACCTATCAATACCGTACGTGACGAAAATTATATTAGAGAAAGCCTTGCACAAGCCATGTTTAACAATATGTTGAATAACCGGTTGAGTGAATTAATTCAAAAACCGGAGTGTCCGGCAGTAGGAATGCAGGTTGGTAATTTCGAAATGTGCCGTACTAAAGCAGCAAACTATATTAGTGTTGCTCCAAAAGAAAACAAAGAAATTGAAGCTTTTGAATTATTCATGACCGAGTTTGTAAAGGTTCAACGATATGGTTTTACCGAATCGGAATTGGAAAGAGTAAAAGTTCAGTTTTTAAGAAGTTATGAATCATACCTTCAAAATAAAGATAAGATCTCTAATGATGATTGGGCGGAAACATTCCAAAAACATTTCCTAGCTGCAGAACCTGCACCAGCAGTTGAGTGGGAGGTTAAATTTGCACAAGACGTAATTCCAACCATAACCCTTCAGGAAGTTAATTCTGTGATGGCAGGGTATGCAAATGTTAATAACAGTGTGTTCTCTTTAAGCGGTCCGGATAAAGCTGAAATTAAATACCCAACGAAAGAGGAATTGTTTGCATCGATTCAAAAGGTAATGATGTCGGAAATTGCTGCTTACGAAGATGAAACAGGCGATACTCCATTGGTTACTGAAGAGTTGACTGAAAAGAAATTTGTTTCCGAATCAGTTGTGGAAAGAACAGAAGCCAAATTATATGAATTGGAAAATGGTGCAAAAGTGGTTGTTTTTCCAACTGATTACAGCGAAGATGAGATTTTATTCAGCGCTTATAGTTTTGGAGGAAGTTCACTTTTAGAAAGAGAAAACCTCGAATCAGGAGCAATGGCTACTATGCTGGCTCAAGTTTCCGGGATTAGTGAATTTAATGCCATACAGCTAAGAAAGAAATTAGCAGGTAAATTAATACAAATACAACCAGGGCTTAATGAATACACCGAAGGGTTTTCAGGGTCGGCTTCACCAAAAGATTTCGAAACCATGCTGCAATTACTTTATCAGTATTTCGAAAATCCACGTTTCGACCAAGATGCTTTCCATGCCCAGGTTGGGATGATGAAGAATATGTTACAAAATGCAAAAGCAGATAATAGAAAGGCTTTACAGGATACAATTGGCCAGATGATGACAAATCACCATGAGCGTGCATTAATT
Source organism: Bacteroidales bacterium (assembly GCA_028282785.1). Taxonomy (GTDB): domain Bacteria; phylum Bacteroidota; class Bacteroidia; order Bacteroidales; family UBA12077; genus UBA12077. Next base: position 64,040 of record JANQHE010000020.1, read on the forward strand.
TTCAACGAGGAATTTATAAATAGGATTGATTTTGAAAAAGCAAAACGCATTTACCTGGACAGGTTCCGGGATGCAAGCGATTTCACATTTGTGTTTGTCGGTAATATTGATGAAGAGCAGCACTTACCATTAATTCGTAAATACATTGGTAACATTTCTTCAGAAAACCGTAATGAAAATTGGATAGATCGCAACGTAAGAATGGCTGAGGGAGTTTCTAAAAATATATTTGAAAGAGAAATGCAGGTTCCAAAAACTACTGTTTACCTCCAATTAAATAATGAAGTAGAATATAATTTAGAAACCAGGATGTATGTTCGTGTAATTTCAGAATTATTATCGAAGCGCTATATGGAAATAATTCGCGAAGAAGAAGGAGGAACGTATGGTGTAAGTGTAAGGCCGTCCATTAACAAAAGGCCGTACGAACATGCAGGTATCTCAATTAATTTTGATTGCGGCCCTGAAAAACAAGAAAGGTTACGTGAATTAGTATATCGGGAAATCGAGGCAATTACAAATACAGTAAATGAAACGGACCTTGAAGAAATCAAGAAGAATTACATTAAAAACAGGGAAGAAGCAGAAGAAATGAACAATTTCTGGTTACAGGTAATTGAGGCATCATTAATGAATAATGAACCTATCACAAATAAGGAAGTATATAATAAACTTGTAAATAGTATTGATTCTAAAAAGGTTAAAAGGTTTGCAAATAAGTTGTTTGAAGATTACGATTTGGTTGAGGTAGTGATGAATCCGAAAAATCAGTAGGTTAAGTATAGAATAGATAACGGGGTTGCCTGGTGTGCAGCTCCATTTTATACTTTCGGAAAATATAAATAGAACCTATTCTAACCTGCTGAAATAATTGAAAAAATAAAATGAAAATGTAGTCACCCGTTTTAATGGTAAAGGTGTTTTAAACATGAAAGAAACATTTAAAAGAGGAATTTAATTTATGAAAAGACTAGTTTTTATTTTGCTCAATGCACTTATTACAACATCAGTTTTTACACAGGTTCTTCAACCTGCAAAATGGGATTATAGTATAACTGATGAAAATCCTAAAGTGAATGATGTCATTGAGATAGTTTTTAATGTGGCCATAGAAGAGGGGTGGTATCTGTATTCAACTGATTTTGATAAAGAACTCGGGCCCAAAGTGACTACTTTTATTTTTGAAGCAAACAATTCATATGAGTTGGTAGGTGATGTTGTACCTGTAGGTGCTAAGAAAAAATACGATGAATTGTGGGAGGGAGATATTACTTATTTTAGAAAGAAAGCAGAGATACGGCAAAAAATAAAAGTAAAGGAATTTCCTGTTAACATAAACGGAACCTATGAATACCAGGTATGTACAGATGAAAAATGTATTCCATTTGATGATGAATTTTCAATTTCTTTAAAAGGAAATGTCGAAGAAAGTTCATTAATAGCGGAAAAGGAAAATGTTTCGGAGAGTAGTGTTAAAAAAGGCGAAATTGAAACCATCGTTGAAAAACAGGTTGATATACCCGAAGAAGCCGATGCTTCTGCAAAAATTGCAGATGAGGGAAAAGTTGTTGCGGAAGAAATTAATACTGTTGAGGGTCAAACAAAAGACAAATCGTTCATGGGATTTTTCTTTATTTCTATTTTGGCAGGTTTAGCCGCAATTTTAACGCCATGCGTTTTCCCTATGATCCCGATGACAGTGACTTTCTTTATGAAGGATAAAGAAAGTAAGGGAAAAGGAAGGTTTCAAGCAATGGTTTTTGGTATTTCAATTATTGCTATTTATACATTTGTAGGGTCAATTTTGGCTGTTATCGCAGGGCCCGGTATCGCTAATTTTTTAAGTACGCACTGGCTTCCGAACATTTTATTCTTTTTAATATTTATGTTTTTTGCAGCATCCTTTTTAGGAATGTTCGAGATAGTTTTACCCAGCTGGTTGATAAACAAGTCTGATGCTCAGGTTGATAAAGGAGGAATGTTTGGTTCTGTATTTATGGCTGTTACATTAGTACTGGTTTCATTTTCTTGTACAGGACCAATTGTAGGTGCAATTTTAGTTGAATCTGCCGGGGGTGAGATCTTAAAACCGATTATTGGAATGTTAGGTTTTTCACTGGCTTTTGCAATGCCTTTCACTTTATTTGCATTTTTCCCGGGCTGGTTAAAAGGATTGCCAAAATCAGGAGGGTGGTTGAATTCCGTAAAAGTAGTGTTAGGTTTTCTGGAAATAGCACTTGGTTTAAAGTTTTTAAGTGTAGCCGACCAAACATACCATTGGGGAATTCTTGACCGCGAAGTGTATTTAGCACTTTGGATCATCATATTTACTTTCTTAGGATTCTACCTGCTTGGTAAAATACGCTTATCTCACGATAGTAAAATGGAAAAGGTTGGAGTTCCAAGATTATTAATGGCTTTGGTAACATTCGCATTTGTAATATACCTTTTACCGGGAATGATCGGCGCTCCATTAAAAGGCCTTGCAGGGTATTTGCCACCGCAAACTACACACGATTTTGATCTCATTTCATTAATAAAAGAAAATAAAGGAAGTATTGTAAGTACAGAAGCCCATGAAAAGAAAAGTGCAAAATATTCGGATTTTCTGCATCTGCCACATGGGCTTGAAGGTTATTTTGATTACGAAGAAGCATTGGCAGTAGCAAAAAAAGAGAATAAACCGGTTTTTATTGATTTTACAGGGCATGGTTGTGTAAACTGCCGTGAGATGGAAGCACGAGTATGGTCGGACCCTAAAGTACTAAAAAGGCTAAAAGATGATTATGTTGTTGTAGCTTTGTATGTGGATGATAAAACAAAATTGCCGGAAAGTGAGTGGTATACTTCTGAATATGATGGGAAAATAAAGAAAACCATTGGAAAACAAAATGCAGATTTCCAGATAAAGAAATATAATGTAAATGCACAGCCTTATTATGTCTTACTAGATATAAATGAGGAAATGTTGACAGAGCCAAAGGCTTACGATTTGGATCCAACCAACTTTACTAAATTCCTGGATTCTGGCATTCAGGAGTATAAGAAAAGAAATATGGTTAATTCAGGTAGTTAGTTATTTGAGTAATTTGGGTTAATTATTAGGGTATAATTCAGAGAGAAAATTTTCTCTCTGAATTATGTAAGTAAACAAATGAATTTTAAAATAATAAAAAAGAGTGAAGTGCCTTTAATTTAAATAGGTATTAAGCACATACTTTCCGAATATATCAGTTAAACTTCACTCTTTTTTGCATTACACTTTATGTTGGTTTGTTCGAATCCACCTAAAGAATAATTTATTCAAAGGTGGATTTTTTTAATAATCCCTAAAAGTGAAATAAATCAAAAAAAGTGTAACTATTTGTCACCCAAATTGAAGACAAATGTGTTTTAATAATGTATTCGATTAAATATTGAAAATTAAGAGAAGAGAGATTAGGGTATTATATAAAATTTTAGGTTCATAAGTTAATAGTTTAATAAATATACCGAATCGAATAATGCTCTTCTCTTTTTATAACAAAGAGCGAAGTCCTTTTAATAAAATTTAGGTTAATTCCAATATATCTTTCCATCCCTTTAAAGCTTCGCTCTTTGAATTTAAAAACGATTTTAGTTTTTATTGTAGATTAAATTAATTCTTTCATTAATTTAAACCGAAAGCCATCTTTGCCCGGGATGGCTTTTTTCGGTTAATACCCTTAAAATATAATTTATAACAGGCCCTAATATGATAATTACTTTATCTGCTTTAACCTAAGTTTATCAAAATATGTTCATTTACTTTTGGAATTCTCTTTTCAATTTCTATTTTTGAAACCCTATGTCTGTAAATTCAGCTTTTCATAAAATTAAATCCGGCGATGTCAAAGCATTTGAAGAATTGTTTGAGCAGTTGTATCCTTCTATGTGTGTAGTTGCCAAATCGTATGTTAATGACGAAGAAGTTGCAGAAGATATTGTCCAGGAAGCATTTATCAAGCTTTGGAATAACCGGGAAAACTATGAAAACATAAGCTCCTTAAAATCATTCTTATATGTAATGGTTAAAAACATCAGCTTAAACCGGATCAGAAGGGAAAAACTGGATAAAAAATATGAGGATTCAGTTGAAGAGAGGCAGGTTGAGAGTTTCGGTCATAAAATAATTGAAGAAGAAACATACCGGATACTTCACCAGGCAATAGATGCATTGCCTGCACAGAGTAAAAAAATCATGAAACTTAGCCTGCAAGGTGCACAAAACCAGGAAATAGCATCAAATCTGGGGATTTCGATAAATACGGTTAAGACACTTAAATACAGGGCCTTAAAAACACTCAGGGTTACGCTTAAAGATTACTACTTTATCCTAATTCTTCTATTGAAAGAAATAAAATAACCTAACCTAATGCCTGTTTTTATTAAACTGTAATAAGATAATCAGGTTCCAATAACAACTTTAGCAATGTATACCTAACGTAACAATTAAGTTGATGATTGTTTAGGCACTCCATGCATTTACGTATAATATTATTTTAAAAGATAGGATTTAAATTTTTTTTAACATTTCATTCATCTTCTTTTAAAATTCAGTTGTCATAAAAACAGAAAAGGCGAATTAAAATGAAGAATTACAAAAAAGAATACCAAATTGCTCAATTAATTTCGAAAGAGATGACCGGAGGACTTACTCCGGAAGAACAAATTATTCTTCAAGGTTGGTTGAGTAAAGCTGAAGAAAATAAAGAACTATATAAACGTATTAAAAGTGGTAAAAACTGGAAAGTCCGAAATGAGTATGTATCAAGAATTAAAACGGGGAAAGCCTGGGATAAATTAAAAGTACATATTGCTCCACAGCGAAAAACGATTGCTTTAAAAACATGGATTGCACGGATTGCTGCAGTACTTATTATAGGGTTTTTTAGCGGAGTTTTGTATTATATCGCTAAGAATACTATTCTAACCTCAACTCAGGTAACCGAAGCTGAGATTCAACCTGGATCATCGAAAGCACTTTTATTACTTGATAACGGTGAAGCAGTTCAGTTAGAACTTGAAGAAAATGATAGCATTTTTGAAGCCGATGGAACATTAATTAGCAACAGTAAAGGACAATTAGTTTATTCCTCTTTAAATACAACCGAAACAATTTATAATGTCATAAAAGTTCCAAGAGGAGGAGAGTACCAGCTTGTTTTATCAGACAGTACCAAAGTATGGTTAAATTCCGATTCTGAAATTAAATACCCGGTTCAGTTCAATCAAAATAACAGGAAAGTTTGGGTCAGTGGTGAGGCTTATTTTGATGTGGAAAACGATAAAAAAAAGCCTTTTATTGTAAATGTAAAAGATGTTGAAGTAAGAGTTTTGGGAACAGAATTTAATATTGAAGCATATCCCGAAAATGAATCTGTAATCACAACATTGGTCGAAGGAAGTGTTAAACTTAAAAAGGAGAAAGAAGAATTAATTATTGAGCCTGATCAGCAAGTAATAACAAGTACCATAGGCGAAGGTTTTACCGTACGTCAGGTCAATGCTAAGAACCATTCATTATGGAAAGATGGTATTTTTTATTGCGAAGCCGAGCATTTATCAACAATCATGGAAAAACTATCCAGGTGGTATGATGTAAATATATTTTACCTGAATCCCTCCCTTAAAGACAAACGGTTTAGTGTAGAAGTGCAACGGTATGAAAATATTGATGAAGTACTTGATATTTTATCTGCTACCAATAAGGTACGTTTTGAAATAAATTCAAATAATATAACTGTTATGGAATAAAAAACGGGCAAAAATTGTTCCAGCAACTTTTGCCCCAAAGTCATTAAAATCAATTCCGTACGAAGAATTGAAATGTTTAACTCTAAAATACAAATTTATGAATTTTAATGAAACTCTGGGTTTCTCCTGGAAGAAACTTAAAAAACTTCTGGTGATTATGAAATTCACGATCATTTTAATAGTGATGTTTACTATTCAGTTAAAGGCAAGTGTGTATTCCCAAAATACACGTTTGGATCTTAATATGAAGAACCAAACGTTGATGGATGTTTTAAAGGAAATCAGGAACAACAGTGAGTTTACTTTTGTTTATGACCTTGAAGATTTGGAAGGTATTAAAAACATTGATGTACATTACAAGAATGCTACTGTCGAAGAAATACTGGATGATTGTTTGAAGAATACCGACCTTACTTACCAGGTAATAGATAATGTGGTCGTATTAAAACAAGCACTGCCACAACCACAGCCAAACCTTATTCAACAATTTGACACTGTAAATATCAGGGGAATAGTTTTTGATGAGTATGGAAATCCTTTACCGGGTGTTTCGGTTTACTTTGAAGAAACTCCTGAAATTGGTACTGCAACAGATATAGATGGTAAATATCAAATTACCAAAGTTCTCGAGAGACAAGAAACATTGGTTTTCTCATTTTTAGGATTTGAAGCACAGGTAATTGAAATTTCAGGTAAAAATTTAATCAATATAACTTTAAAAGAAGCAACAGTGGGCCTAGAAGGAGTTATTATTACCGGTATTTTTACACGCAGAAAAGAAAGTTTTACCGGTACAGCTACCATTGTTAAAAGCGAAGAATTGAAGGCTATGGGAACTCAAAGTTTACTTAAAAACTTGAGTTTATTTGATCCTTCTTTGAATATAAGGGAAAATAATATCGCAGGCTCGGACCCTAATGTATTACCTGAAATTCGTTTACGTGGCGAAGCTGTATTTTCTGCACCCGAACTTGAAAGCATCGAAAGGTCAAATCTCGTCGGAGACCCTAACCTCCCCGTATTTATTCTTGATGATTTTGAAACGACCATTGAAAAAGTAGTAGACCTGGATATGAACAGGGTCGAATCAGTTACGATTTTAAAAGATGCCGCTGCAACGGCTATTTATGGTTCAAGAGCCGCAAATGGCGTAATCGTAATAAAAACCATACAGCCTGAAGCAGGCAGATTACAAGTTAGTTATGGCTTGAGTACAGATTTTAACTTTCCCGATCTTTCTTCCTATGATTTATTGGAAGGCCATGAGCTTTTTGAACTTCAAAAGGACTTGGGATTACTTTCATATGTTGATCCTGATGAAAGATTTAATACCGTACAAATTGAGAAATATCTTGCGGAAGGTACTAATACAGATTGGATGGCTCAACCTGTAAGAAATACGGTTGGCCAGAAACATTCCTTAAACTTAATGGGTGGTGACAATAATATGCGTTATATGGTTGACCTTAACTATTCAGATATGCCTGGTGTAATGAAAGGCTCTTCAAGAAAAACCGGAGGGTTGGCAGTAACGTTATCGTACAATTTGAATGATAAACTTGTATTCAGAAACAGGTTATCTGTTGATAAGAATAATCAAACAGCTTCTCCGTATGGTTCTTTTGACCAGTATGTAAGAATGCCTACCTATTTTCCTATTCATGACAAAAATGGATATTTAATCAGGCAATATACGTATTATGATCCTATTAATTATCAATATGACAATTTTGATGTTGACTATAACCCAATGTATGAGGCAAGTGTTGGGAATTTAGACGAATCCAAATATGTAGATATCAATAATAATTTTGCTTTGGATTGGTATATTAAACCTTTTTTAAGATTCAAAGCTAATATTTCTTATACGCAGAATATACAGGATGATGTAAAGTTCCAGTCACCGGAGTCATCTCTTTATGCAAATACAGAAGACCCTGAAAGTAAGGGGTTATATGGAAATACTACTACAACAACCGAAAAATATTATGGAAATGCTGTACTTACTTTCATTAAGGAATTCTCCGGGCATTTCATCAATGCTTCCTTAGGACTCAATCTTTCCGAATCTCAAATACAAACAATCGGCTTTCAGGCACAAGGTTTTGCAGCCAAAAAATTAGCAGACCCATCGTATGCATATGGTTATAAAGAAGATGGAGTACCAGTTTCAATTGAAGGTACAACCCGCTTAGTAGGCGTTTTGGGTGGTGTCAATTATTCGTTTAAAAACCGTTACTTAATGGATCTGACCTACAGGTCGGACGGGTCTTCTCAATTTGGTGGCAACGATAAAACAGCAGGCTTCTTTAGTGCCGGTTTAGGTTGGAACATTCATAAAGAAAATTTTCTTGAAAACAGTAAAATTATTTCCCAATTAAAAATTAAAGGGTCTTATGGAGAGACAGGTTCTGTAAACTTCTCTGCATACCAGGCCAAAGACATACTTCAGTATTATACTGATGTAAGATATACCGGAGGCTTAGGAACTTATCTGGTAGGTTTAGGTAATGATAACCTTAAATGGCAAACAACAGAAAATATAGACTTAGGTTTAGAACTTGCTCTATTTAAAGATAAGCTTAGTATGACTTTTAATCATTACAGGAAGACAACCAAGGATATGGTAACTTCAATTACCACACCTCCTTCTCTAGGGTTTGATTCATATACGGAGAATTTGGGTAAAATGGAAAACTATGGATTTGAAATTACACTCCACACAAGCCTTATCCAAAAAGAAAATATAAGATGGAATGTATATGCAACTGGATCTCAGAATAAATCCAAGATTCTTTCAATTGGTAATTCATTAAAGGCTTATAATGAAGTCAGTGATAAAAAGGGTTTCTTTGTAAGGTTTGTTGAGGGAGAATCCAATACAGCTATTTACGCTGTACGCTCATTGGGGATCGATCCGATGACCGGTGAAGAAATGTTCCTTACTAAAGATGGGACACCAACTTTTGAGTATAATGTAAAAGACAAAGTAATTGTGGGTGATACGGAACCAACCCTAAGAGGAACCTTTGGTACCAGTGTTTCCTATAAAGATTTTGATTTAGGTATAACATTCGGATATGAATTCGGTGGCCAGCTTTATAATTCCACTGTGTTAGAAAGGGTAGAGAATTCCGATAAACACTATAATGTAGATAGAAGAGTGCTTGAAGAAACCTGGAAAGAACCAGGAGATGTAGTGATGTATAAAACAAATGTTGAATATGGAAAGCATGTCACTACCAAAATGAGTTCCCGGTTTATCCAGGATAATAATTTTGTTGACTTAAGTGCTGTAAATATCAATTACAATGTACCCGGTGAGATTTGCCACAGATTATACATGGAATCCTTTAGGCTGTCTTTAAATATGAATGCTATAGCTTACTGGTCAACAATTAAAAGAGAACGGGGGTTCAGTTATCCTTATGCCCGTGTATTTTCACTAAGTATAAATGCGAATTTTTAAAAATATTATATGATGAAAAATCCAACTTTTTTATTATTGATAACAATATGCCTGTCATTTATTGCTTGTGATGACTGGCTGGATGTACAACCTAAATCAGATATAGATTTAAGTGAGCAGATAAGCTCAGCTGAAGGTTTTAAAGAAATGTTGAATGGGGTTTACCTGAATATGGCAGGAGAAAACCTATATGGCCATCATTTAATGTATGGTACGATTGCAGATGCAGCACAAAATCATTATAGTGCCGGACGTCCATTCATAAAATTTAATTATGAAAACTTAAAAGCAAAAGAACAGATTGCAGCAATTTGGAAAGGTTTATACAATGTCATTGCAAATGCCAATACAATCCTGGATAATATTGATGCAAAAAAGGACCTTTTTAATACGCATGATTTTAATATGCTAAAGGGAGAAGCATTAGCCATAAGGGCATTCTCACATTTTGATGCATTGAGGTTATTTGGAGATGTTTATGAAGGGAGTACAAATCCGGATGTTCAAATTCCGTATGTAAATACTTTTGAAAGGAAAGTTTTTCCACGTCTTCCTTCCAACGAAGTGTATGCTAAAATTCTGGATGATTTGAATATGGCAGAAGAATTACTAAAACTTTCTGACCCCGTTTATTCAGGAGACTATGATGGCAGCTTATTTGACATTAACAAGAGAAAGTACCGGTTCCATTATTATGCTGTTTTGGCATTAAAAGCAAGAGTGTATATAACCATGGCTGATTATACTAATGCACTGGATTATGCAACCAGGGTTGTAAATGAATTTGAATGGGATTGGGTAAACGATGAAGGTATACAGGATCAGGTTATTGATAAAGATGTATTATTTTTTGACGAAGTTATTACAGCGTTAAATGTTCAAAAATTAGATGATTACTATGATTTTTATTTTGGAGAAGATTTCTCCTATTCTTATCTCGCTGCCAGTTCTGAAACGAATTTTGCAGCAGGTGTATTTGAGATAACCGGGCCAGGTATTAATGACAAGAGGTTCCTGGCTTTATTTCGTAAAACTAAAAAGAATCAACTTGCAATTTCTACAAAGTACAATCAGAATTGGATCTTTCGACGACAGTACAGGTCTGTTCCCCTGATAAGAATTACCGAAATGAAGCTAATTATGGCAGAAGCTAATTTTTTTACGAATAACAAACCTCAGGCAATCACAATTCTGAATGAATTGAAAGGAATAAGGGATGTACTTTTGGAAGATTTATCCGACGACCAGGTTTTTCTAAATAGCCTTATAAAGGAGTTCCGTAAAGAAACCTACCTGGAAGGCCAGGTTTTCTATCTGTATAAAAGAATGCGACTAACTACGATCCCTACTATGGATGATACTAATACTACGAAGGACGTTGAAGCAGAAGATTTTATTTTCCCTTTACCTGATAATGAACTCGAGTTTAACAACAATCAAAATTAAAAAAATGAATACAAAGAATAAATTTATAATAGCAATACTTCTTTTCTGCTTTGTATCGTGTGCAGAAGAAGAGTTAATTACCTATGGAGATGTTAATTATATCTATTTTGAAAAAGAAGCAAAAGATGATGAAACATATCCATCCACTACTTTTTCTTTCGTATTTGAAAATGATACGGTAACTCAGAAAAATTATAAAGTTCCTGTAAAAGTTTCAGGGAAAATGCCTGGCCAGGACAGGATTTTCAAACTATGCATTGTTGATACACTTACTACTGCCACGGAAAGTACTCACTTTATCATTGATGAGGCAAGCCAGGTGATTCCCAGAGACTCTACCGGAGGAAATGCAATAATTAAACTGTTAAAAACTGCAGACATGAAAGATACCGTTTATCAGATAGGTGTTAAAATTGTTGATAATGAAACTTTTATAGCCAAAATTAATACGGTCATCATTATAAAAGTTACTAGTTATTTTGCAAAACCCGATTGGTGGTACGATAGCCCATGGCTTCCTCATATAGGCCCTTTTACAGAGGTTAAAGCTGGATTATTTTTACAATTCATGGGGGTAACTGATGGTTCTGACCCATGGGATAATGACACTTACACGAATTACAGCGATGTGATAGGCGCATACCCCAAACGAGCGGAAAGAGAAGCTTCTGTTATCGCTTTTAGAGCCTGGCTGGAAACTTCTGAAGGAGCACCCTATTATGATGAGAATGATGAATTGGTTTTGAATACGTTCAATTATTAAATTCAATAAATGATGAAAAATTTACAGCAATTATTATACGGCTTGGTAGTAGTAATTTTACTTGTTTCCTGCCAGAAAGACGAAGGAAACTATGATTATATTGAATTGCCTGAGGTGGACTTTTCTAAAATGCCCGATGATATTAATGCAATCCTTGGAGCCAATCTCATTGTCAAGGGAGATATAGTTACCACAATTCCCGAATCAGACCTTGAATATGCCTGGTATTTTATAGAACATCATGGGAGTTCTGTCTATGTTGTTGATACTTTTAGTGTGGAGAAAGATTTGAATGTTGTACTTCCTTTGCCTGCAGGCAATGACTACGTAATGTATTATACTGTGCATGATATAAAAAACAATGCCCGTTATGATAAAATAATGAAAGTCGATGTAACTACACCCTTTACTACAGGATGGGCAATACTGAAAGAGAAAAATGGAATGGCAGAACTTGACTTTATTTCCGAAACCATTGAAGGCCATTATAAAGATGTCTTAACTAATATCTCGGAGGTAAGCTTAAACGGAAAACCATTACAATTAGATATGTTTGACTGGGATATTAATAGCTTTGCTATTGTATTAACTGATGAAGGCGGAGCTTTTTTCGAAGCATCATCTTGGAAAAAGATATTTGATGTGCTTGACCGTTTTAGAACAATCGATCATTTGGAGACACCATTCACTGGTGGTTTTTTGAATAATCATGGATTCAATTCAAAGCCATTATTTTTCGCCGGAGGTAAAATTTATGCAAAAGGCGGTTATGGCCCTGATGAGTCCTGGTGGGAAGTTCCGGTTGTAGCAGATTATTCGGTAAGCAATTGTGTGTCAAGAACAGAAAATTATATCATTTTGTTTGACGAAAAAAACAGGAGGTATATTTCCATGGATATTTGGTTTGGTGGCATCGATGAGATCTTTGATATACCAGTAAATGATCCTGTCACCGCAGCATTTGACCCTGGTAATTTAGAAAAGGATTGTATATGGATGGAAACTGTTGCTGCAAATAATGGATGGGTAGGTGCTGACCATCCTACTATAGCAATATTAAAAGACGATGCCGGGGTTTATTATTTACAGAAATTCAGGCAAGGTTGGTTTGATGGATTTACCGCCGAATTCGAGATGGCATTGCCTGCAGGTAGCATCGACGATAATTCCAGGTTTGTGAATAACCCGTCTACTTTTACTTATTTAACACAAGGAAACAAAATTCATCGTTTTAACCGACAGACAGATGGAGTCCAATTGGATTATTTAAGCATGGAAGCAGATATTCAAGAAATAGGCATCGATTATGATGGTAATGTATTAGCTATTGTAATTGATAATGGTAGTGGTTCGACATTAATTATGCTTGATCTGTTAAATGAAGGAACCGAATTAGCAAGATATAATATTGATGCTAAAGTTGTTGACCTGAAGTATATATAAAAGAGATTATTAATACTCATTTGTTTTTTGTACTAATGAATAAAATGAGAAAAGAACCGTATAGGTACTTAGCCTACAGGGATTAACTGTACTTCTCGGCAGGTATTCATTATTTTTTTGGAATTTAAATGCTGATAGTAGGCAGATGAAAGGCCTCATTAAAACAGGCTTCTTCAAACCTAACCGGAAAATAATGTTACTAAAAAATAAGATTAACACTTATTATTTAAAAAGAGACATATAAGACTCAAAAATGAGGCTATTAGAAATTCTTGATGTAAGGAGAATGATCAGTCAACTTGGCAATAAGATGTAAAATGATAAACATAATACAAAACTTTCAATTCTAAAAAGATAATAGTTATGAATGATTTTTTAATTAAGGTAGAAAACCTGTCACATCGATATAGCATTCAATGGGCTATAAAAGATGTAAGTTTTGATATTCCTGAAAAAGGGATATATGGTTTGCTGGGATCAAATGGTGCCGGCAAATCAACAACAATGAACATTATGAGTGGTGTTTTAAAGCAAACCCAGGGTAATGTGTATGTAAGTGGCATAAATATCTCAAAAGACCCGATTGAGGCGAAAAAACAAATTGGCTTTTTACCTCAAAAACCACCCTTGTATAATGATATGACCGTTGAAGAGTATTTAATTAATTGTGCGCATTTACGCATGATTAAAGAAGGAGAAGTAAAAAAAGCTGTTGAAGAAGTAATGGAAAAATGTTCCATTACCCATTTCAGAAAAAGACTGCTACGCAATTTATCAGGAGGTTATCAACAACGTGTAGGTATTGCCCAGGCAATTATACATAAGCCGGCTTTTATCATTTTGGATGAGCCTACCAATGGATTGGATCCGAACCAAATTGTAGAGATTCGAGGTTTAATAAAAGAGATTGCAGAAGACAGGGCTGTATTGTTGTCAACCCACATACTTACCGAAGTGCATGCTATTTGCAATTATATTTTTATGATAGAAAATGGCAAACTGGTATTTTCCGGTAAAACAGAGGAGTTTGATAATTACCTGGCTCCTAATTCCATTTTTGCAAGGTTTTTAGAAATGCCTTCGGTAACTGACTTGATGAAGATAGATGGCATTGAAGATGTAGAAGAATTAGGGGGGGCTGATTATCGGTTGAAGTTTTCAAACCTGTCAGGTGCAACCGAGCGTATCGTAGAAGAGAGTGTAAAAAATGGCTGGCGTTTGGATGAAATCCGTGCAGAAAAGAATTCATTGAATGATGTATTCTCAGCTTTATCAAAAAATTAAAAAAATCTTAGAAAATGAAAATGACATTCAAAATAGCGAGAATGGAACTTCAGAAAATATTCTATTCTCCGATAGCATGGTTAGTATTAATCATCTTTGCAGTACAATCCGGTATAAACTTTATGGGAAAATTTGGATATTTGGTCGAAGGTAAAGAGTTAGGTAGTCTTCTTAGTAATGTTACCTTTAGGATATTTTCAGATAGGGGCTTTTTTGCTAGTGTTGCAAATAATATATATATGTATTTGCCTTTAATTACAATGGGCTTAATGAGTACAGAATTTAGTTCAGGTGCCATCAAGTTATTGTATTCTTCTCCTGTTTCCAACCGGCAAATTGTTTTGGGTAAATTCCTTTCCATGATGGTATTCGGGTTGGCAATGGTGCTGATCATGTTTTTCTGTGTTTTGTATGGTTTCTTTTCAATCAAGATGTATGATTTCCCATTGGTACTAACCGGTTTGTTAGGTATGTATTTGGTAATTTGTACTTATGCAGCCATAGGCTTGTTCATGTCTTCATTGACTTCTTACCAGGTTGTTGCAGCTATGGGAACCTTTGCAACCTTTTTTGTTTTGCGAATGATTGGAGGTATGTGGCAAGACATAGAGTTTGTACGTGATATTACTTTTTGGTTATCATTGTCAGGCAGGGCTGGTACTTTTATTAATGGTTTAATATGTACCGAAGATTTTCTATATTATATACTGGTATCAGGATTGTTTATTTCATTTACCATTTTTAAATTAAAGGGAATTCGGGAAAAAAGCCCTAAATATATTTCATTCGCAAGATATGCCGGTGCTTTTGCTATAGTTGCAGTTTTGGGATACGTGAGTACTATCCCCTATCTAATGAAATACCATGATTCTACCAGGACTAAAATGAATACCCTGACACCCAACAGCCAGAAGGTAATTGAACAGATAAAAGGTGAAATAACCATTACTACTTATGCCAATGTTTTTGGAAATGCTCCTGGAAGTGTGCTTCCTAAATATCTAAATTATGACGAGGAACGTTATGATCAGTACATCAGGTTTAAACCGGATATCAAAATGGAGTATAAGTATTATTATGCTTTGCCTATACAAAAAAAGTTTCTGAATCAATACAAATCAACTTGGGGAAGTGGAACCAACGAAGAGGCTTTGAAAAAAATTAGTAAAGTATATGATGTCGACCCAAATATTTTCCAACCGGCTTCTGCTTATGCAAATGAAATAAACCTTAAATCTGAATTATACCGTCTGGTAAGAAAAATAGAAACGGAAGATGGCAAATCTGCTATCGTACGTACTTACGATGATGTAGAGGTATTCGCAACTGAAAGCCAGAAAACGGCAACTTTTACAAGGTTAATAAGGGAATTGCCTATGGTGGGTTTTGTAAGCGGGCACGATGAAAGAAGTGTCAATAATTCTGGAACTCTGGGTTATGAAGGATTTGCAAAAGATAAACCGTTCAGGTGGTCCTTGATTAATAATGGATTTGATTTTATGGTACTGGACCTTTCGGAACCTGTGGATCCGAGTGTGGATATTATGGTTATTGCTGAATCTAAATATTCATATACCGAAGCTGAGATGAAAAACCTGAATGCCTATATAGACAGGGGAGGAAACCTGCTTATAGCAGGTGACAGGAAACGCCAGCAAGTAATGAATCCATTGCTTGAAAGGTTTGGTGTTCAATTTATGGAAGGGCAGGTTGTTGAATATAACAAAGGTTATACCCAGGATTTGATAACAGCTGCAATAACTCCTGAAGCAGAGCATTTAGCTTATCAATTTGAACAAGTTATAAAAAGAAACGGCCTGATTTCGATGGAAGGAGTTGTAGGAATTGACTATGAAGAAGAAGGCAATGAGTTTAAATATACACCGGTATTGATTTCAGATAAAATGGAAAACCTTCCCAAACTAAATAATCCGACTTTTATGAAACAACTGAAAAAGGCCCAGGAAGCTAAAAGGGAAGGGAAAATTATTACTGAGGATCAGCAGTTTCATTTGGATGTACTTGCAAAAGAAAAAGGAGAAACGGAAGATTTAGGTGATTCGGAGGAATATATTGCTTCCTGGAATGAACTACAAACAACGGATTTTATTGATGATTTAGCCACATTTAATCCTGAAGATGGTGAAATTGAAGGAGCCATTACCGTGGCATTGGCTTTGGAACGCAAAGTTGGAAATAAAGATCAGAAGATCATGATCCTGGGAGATGCGGATTGCATTAGTAACGGAGAAATAGGCAGATACAGAAAAGGGATTAATGCAAGAAACTTTAATATGGCACATGGTATATTTTTCTGGTTAACAGATAACGAGGCACCTATTGATGTGCGCCGTCCGGAGCCTCCTGATAACGATATATATACTAAAGAATCAGCTTTATCATTTCTTAATAATTTATATGAGATTATTATCCCTGCTCTATTGGGTTTAATCTACTTATTGATTTGGTTACGTCGCAGGGGCCGTTAATCATCAAGCTAATTAAAGATAATGAAGGTATCCAAAAAGTGAAAAAGTTGTACATATTGAGCCTTGCTGTCCGACCGGCAGGCTTGTCGAACTGCAGACAAGAAAGATAAACTTTATGGATACCCTCAACATCAAATTTTTAAACTTTGATAAATAGTAAAAAATATGGCTTTTAGAGCAGACAATCAGACGATCAATGATCTCAAGATCATTGGTGGCAATAAAGGCAATGATATATTCAGTCTTTACAACAGGACCAGGACCCGTGGAGGAACGAAAATTTTAAAAGAGATGTTTTTATACCCCCGTTCGCATGCAGAGGAGATTACCAACCGGGTAAATACTATTAAATACTTTAAGAATAAAGATCTTAAGTTTCCTTTTCAGGCGGGTATATTTGACACCATAGAAAGTTACTTAAGTAATACCGATGAGCGTACCCGTTTATCGGCTCATCAGGATACTTTAAAACGAAAATTCAATAATTTAATAGGCGCCGATGTAGATTTTCGGCAAATCAACAAAGGAGTTGTAAGTACGTTGGAGTTTTTTATTGAGATGAATAAATTTATTTCAAGCGTAAATACCGAAGGTCTAACAACAGAATTCAATAAAGATATCCGGGAAATCAAAGAATACCTTGAAAAACCAGAACTGAGATTTATAAAAACACTAAAAAAAGCAGGCAAGATTAATTTTACAAAAACAGCTAAATACGATCAACTATTTCGCTTTACCATTCGGAATGATATCAAAAAACTACTCTACAAGGCCTATCATCTTGATGTTTATATTGCCGTAGCTGAAGTAGCAGAGGTACATAATTTTAGCTTTGCAGAAATAGACAGTGGAGAATCTAATATATTGGAAATGAAAGGCGTTTATCATCCTTTGGTACCCAACGCGGTTTCCAATGATATTACCATAACGGAAGAAAACAACATGGTCTTTTTAACCGGAGCTAATATGGCCGGCAAGTCTACCTTTATGAAAACTTTTAGCATCGCTGTTTATTTATGCCATGTAGGTTTTCCAATACCGGCAGAAAGCATCAGGTTTAGCATCCAGAGCGGAATGTTCACTACTATTAATTTAGCAGATAACCTGAATTTAGGTTTTAGCCACTTTTATGCAGAAGTATCTAGGGTAAAGAAAGTTGCTGAGAGCTTAAAAGACAATGAGCGTTTGATTGTTGTTTTCGATGAGCTTTTCAGGGGCACCAATGTAAAAGATGCTTATGATGCCACGGTTGCCGTGATGGATGCTTTTGCCAACAAGCACAAATGTATTTTTATCATTTCTACGCATATTATAGAGGCAGGCGAGGAATTAAAGAAAATGCGTGATAATATCATGTTTGTTTACCTGCCTACGGTTATGGAAGGAAAAGTGCCAAAGTATACCTACAAGATTACCGAAGGTATTACCGAAGATCGTCATGGAATGATCATCATTAATAACGAAAAGATATTAGACATTTTAAAAAACTAGGAAAAAATGGGATTTGTAACCGATAAACAGACCTTAGAAGATCTAAATATCCTGGGTCGTTATAAGAAAAATTCAATATTCAGTTTATTCAACCATACTATAACCGGAGGAGGCAGCAGGTTATTGGAAAGAATGTTCCAGAAACCTTTAGATCGTGTTGAAGCAATCAATAAAAGAACAGATATCTTATATTTCTTTGAGAAACTGCATATAAACTTGCCTTTTGAAGCGGAAGAATATGAAATTGTAGAAAACTACTTAAGAAATGCAGAATCGAGAAATCGTTTGATGGCGGCATTTAATATCACACGAAGCAGGGTGTTGAATTTCATAGCCAATGAGAAAGATTACCTTGTACTACGTACAGGCCTGGAGGGTTCTATAAGACTATTCTCCAAACTAAAATCTTTAATGGAAAAGATAGCGAACGAATCAAAGGGAACACCCTATTATGAAAAAGCTGTAAAAATATTGGGTTTGTTAAGTAGTAAATATTTGGATTTTGCTTATCAATGTGAAGGGAAAAGTCCACTTCTTTATAGAAATGTTTTACGCCTGGATTATATTTTTCGTTCCTTGTTGCATGATAAGATCGAAGAATTATTGAAAGAGATTTACGAGCTGGATGTTTACATAGCAGTTTCCAATGTTTCACGGAACAGTAAATTTGTTTATGCTGTGGCCTTGGGTAAAGATAAAAAATACATTGACATCAAAGGAGTTTATCATCCGTGTATCCCAAACGCCATAGATAATGATTTGCGAATTGACGGGGAGAAGAATGTTTTCTTTTTGACCGGAGCTAATATGGCAGGAAAATCGACATTTATGAAATCCTTTTCAATTGCGGTTTATATGGCACATATGGGATTCCCCGTTGCAGCCAGTGAGATGGAATTTGCCTTACACGATGGTATTTATACCTCGATCAATGTACCCGATGATTTGGCAAAGGGCTACAGTCATTTTTATGCCGAGGTCTTAAGGGTGAAGCATGTGGCAGAGGAAGTAGCATCAGGCAAACAATTGGTAATCATTTTCGATGAATTGTTCAAAGGGACAAATGTAAAGGATGCTTACGATGGAACAGTATCCATTGTAGACGCATTTTCAAAACGAAAAGGATCTTATATTATTTCGACGCATATTATGGAAGCAGGTGAAATTTTAAGAAAAACGAATGACCGCTTGTTCTTTAAATACCTTCCTACGGAAATGAGAGGAAAGGTCCCTACTTATCCATACAAATTTGTAGATGGGATTACGGATGACCGCCATGGGATGATTATCATAGAAAATGAGAAAATATTGGATATAATAAATGGAGCGGTTTAAAGCAAACTATTGGATAAATTAATGAATATAAGTATCTAATTTGCTGATGATATTTTAATAAATTTTGGGTTTAAAGTAATTTGAAAAATAAGGAGGTAACCAAAATGTAAGGTGCAGCTTAATATATTACTTTCTCTTTTAACACTTTGTATATTAGCTCTATCGTAGATTAATTCTTTCATGGTTAATAGATGTAAAAGCCATCCCGGTCTAAAGGGATGGCTTTTTATATTTTATTGTAAAAATCGGATTACACCAAATACTCAAACAATACCTTATTGCTGTTTACATATTCACCAAAAAAATTCAGTTTTTTCATCCGGTTAGTTAATGGTGAAAGGCCTTCCTTGTTTTGTAATTCAATCCCAACAAGAGCCGGGCCTGACTCTCTGTTTGTTTTTTTAGAATATTCAAATAAAACAATATTATCATCCGGGCCAAGAACATCATTCACAAATTCTTTTAAAGCACCCGGCCGTTGGGGAAATATTATCATAAAATAGTGCTTTAAGCCTTCATACAGAAGAGACCTTTCCTTAATTTCTTCCATTCTCATCACATCGTTATTCCCCCCACTTATGATGCAAACAACATTTGTTCCCGCAATTTCATCTTTATAATAATCCAATGCAGCGACCGATAAAGCACCTGCCGGTTCGGCTACAATTGCTTCCTGGTTATACAACTCAAGTAAAGTGCTACAAACCTTTCCTTCAGGAATTAATAAAATATCATCTAACCCTTCTTTACAAATGTTATAAGATATATCTCCAACTTGTTGCACTGCAGCCCCATCAACAAACTTGTCAATTTTAGATAGCTTCTTTATTTTTGATTCTTTGACTGATTCGTACATTGCAGGTGCTCCTTGGGGCTCAACTCCAATAATTTTGGTTTCAGGGCTCAATTCTTTAAACAATGAAATGATACCGCTTGCAAGCCCACCACCACCGATAGGTACAAAAATATAGTCGATTTTATTCAGTTCGTTTAAGATTTCGGCTCCAACAGTTGCTTGCCCCTCAATAACCTTTTGGTCGTTAAATGGAGATATGTAAGGTACATTTTGGCTTTGTGCAAATTCAAGTGCTTGCAAATTGCATTTATCAAATGTATCACCTGTAAGAATGATTTCTATAAACCCTTTACCTAATAATTCTACCCTGTTAACTTTTTGCTTGGGTGTTGTTACGGGCATGAAAACATATCCTTTTGCTTGCAATACCTGGCATGATAATGCAACCCCCTGTGCATGGTTTCCTGCACTTGCACAAACTACCCCATTGATTAATTGTTCTTTTGGCAGGGATGAAATTTTATTATAAGCACCCCTTATTTTATATGACCTTACAACTTGTAAATCTTCCCGTTTAAAATGAATAGATGCATTATATTTTTGAGAATAATACGTGTTTTTTTCCAAAGGTGTTTGTTTGATGATGCCTTTAAGCTTTTCGGCTGCAACAAAAACACTTTCTTTTAATATCAAATTTTTGGTAACGGCATCTGTATCCATGTGTTTGGTGTTATTTGAGAAAGGGCTGTTCAAAGATTCCTTCATCCTGACGATAAATGTCAGGATTCGGAATGACTGCTTTGAATAGCCCTTTCATTAAACTTAATTACTAAAACATTACTCTGTCTTCAGATTCAATTCTTATTTCATTTTCGTTTGGATCATTATCCGGCCGTAATTTTCGAACCTGCGCTCCGGCCTGCCACATTTCGCTTTCACGAATTTCTTTTAATTCTTTTTCGAGATTCTCGCGGTAATCAGGCTTTTTGCCTAATGAAATTACTCTTTCGGCTTCCTGCCCTGATTTTACTTTTTCATACAGCTCTTCAAACACAGGAGCAGTTGCATCCCTGAATTTATGCCTCCAATCAAGGGCTCCACGCTGGGCGGTAACAGATGTGTTAGCATACATCCAATCCATTCCGTTTTCTGCAACAAGAGGCATAAGGCTTTGAGTTAATTCTTCAATTGTTTCATTGAAAGCTTCTGAAGGTGAATGCCCGTTTTTACGTAACACATTGTATTGTGCTTCAAATAAACCTTCCAAAGCACCCATCAAAATTCCTCTTTCTCCGGTTAAGTCAGAATAAACTTCGTTTTGGAAGTTGGTTTCAAACAGATACCCGGAACCAATTCCCATTCCAAGTGCAATGCATTTTCCTACAGCTTTTCCAGTATAGTTTTGATAAACGGCATAACTTGAATTAATACCTTTTCCCTGAACAAAAAGCCTTCGTAATGAGGTTCCCGAACCTTTTGGTGCAACTAAAAATACATCAACATCTTTTGGAGGTACAATTCCGGTTTTTTCATGAAATGTGATGCCAAAGCCATGAGAAAAATACAGTGATTTACCTTCTGTTAGGTACGGGCAAATTACTTTCCATTGTTCAATTTGTCCCGCATCTGAAAGTAAGTACATCAACAGTGTTCCGTGCTTAGCAGCATTTTCTATGGAGAATAGGTTTTTCCCGGGAACCCAGCCATCTTTAACTGCTTTGTACCAGGATGAAGTATTTTTCCGTTGCCCTACAATTACATTAAATCCATTATCACGGAGGTTTAGTGCCTGGCCCGGACCCTGGATTCCATAACCAATAACTGCAATTACCTCATTACTTAATGTTTCTTTTGCCTGTTCTAAAGAGAATTCTTCTCTTACAACTACATTTTCTTGTAGTCCGCCAAAATTTAATTTTGCCATTTTTTTAGTTTTATAAGTTTATAAATATTTGTATTTAGCTAGTTAAACAAGAGCCATCTTCTTTCTAGGGTATAAATTCGCAATATTTTCTTCTACATGTAAAACCCCGATCTGTTTTGCAATAACCTTTCTGGCCTGTTGGAGCATATTGCTGTTTCCGCTAACCTGCAACTGGTAATTGTAAAAACCAGCTGAATAATCAGAATCAACATTCATAGCGTTTAATTTTATTTGTTTCCTGTTAAGGATAAGCAACAGCTTGGCCGTTAAGCTTAAATCCTGTTCTGTGATAACATTTAGTTTTAGTTGTGTTTTCATAATTATGGTTTATTAGTAAAAATTATTTTTCAAAAATTATTTCGTTTAAACTCTTTCCCGAAGGGATCATTGGGAATACATTTCCTTCTTCAGCTACTTTTACTTCCAGTAAAAAAGCCCCCTTATGGTTAAGCATTTCTTTAATTGCAGGTTTTAAACTGCTTCTTTCATCAACTCTTCTTCCTTTAATACTATAAGCACCTGCAACTAATGGAAAATCAGGATTTTTCATTTCTGTATAAGAGTAGCGCTTATCCAGGAATAGTTCCTGCCACTGGCGTACCATTCCCAAAAACTGGTTATTTAAAATCACGATCTTAACATCCAGGTTTTCCTGCATAATGGTTCCCAGTTCCTGGATTGTCATTTGTATTCCTCCATCGCCAACTATAGCAATAACTTCTTTATCCGGGTTTCCTATTTTAGCCCCTATGGCCGAAGGCAAACCAAACCCCATTGTTCCGATTCCGCCGGAAGTAATTAAAATACCTTTCTCCGAAATTTTGGTGTACCTGCAAACTACCATTTGGTGTTGGCCAACATCGGTCGTTATAATAGCATCTCCTTTTGTAAGTTGATTTATTTGATTCACCACTTCTGCCATTGTCAGGTTATCTCCTGATGGGTTAAAGTCTTTGGATTTCACTTTTTCTTGCTCTAACGCCCTGCCTTCATTAAAACTATCAATCCATGATTTATGATTTCCTTTTGTTACAAATTCAGTCAATATCGGAAGAACGGTTTTTACATCCCCCACTAAAGAATGATAAGTTTTCATGATTTTATTTACTTCAGAAGGGTCTATGTCTAAATGCAGGATATTAGCACCCTTAGCAAACTCTTTTGGGTTACCTGTGATACGGTCATCAAAACGCATCCCAACGGCTATTAATAAATCACATTCATTAGCCATTTTATTAGGAACATAGTTCCCGTGCATTCCCATCATTCCCATATTTAAGGAATGGTTGGTTGGTAAAGATGATATCCCTAACATGGTCCATCCTGCTGGTATTCCTGTCTTTTCCAGGAAGTTCAGTAATTCTTTATTTGCATTTGCTATTTTAACACCCTGTCCGAAAATTAAAAATGGTTTTTTTGCACTATTTATAAGGGTTGCTGCCTTCTTAATTTCAGTTAATGCAGGTTTCGCAGGGATTTTATACCCTCTTGTAGAATTACATTTCTTATAATAAAAATTGAATTTACTATTTTGGGCGTCTTTTGTAATGTCAAGTATTACAGGGCCGGGCCTTCCACTATTGGCTAAATAAAATGCTTTTGATAATATAAATGGTATTTCATTGGCATCTGTTATTCTGTAAGACCATTTGGTAACAGCCAGTGTAATACCTATGATATCAGCTTCCTGAAATGCATCTGTACCTAACAAATTAGATGGTACCTGCCCCGAAATACATACCAGTGGTGTTGAGTCAGCAAGAGCATCGGCTAAACCAGTTACAATATTGGTTGCTCCCGGCCCCGATGTAACCAATACAACACCGGTTTTGCCCGTTGTACGGGCATAACCTTGTGCAGCATGTATAGCTCCTTGTTCATGCCTTGTCAAAATGTGCTTTAACTCTTCCAAATGATCCAATAGTGAATCATAGACAGGCATGATTGTGCCTCCAGGATAGCCAAAGATAGTTTCAACGCCCTCATTTACAAATGTCCTGATTAAAGCCTCCGAACCCGATATTTCTTCAGGTTTGTAATACTTAGCAGTTTCTTCTTGCTGGGTTAAATGTGACATAATTCTCTGTTTTTGTTTGTAATTATTTCTTTTAAATATTTGGTTTGATTGATTGTTATTTTTGTTAATGAAAAAAGCCTTTCTTACCGGAATAAGAAAGGCTTAAAATCATGTATAAAATCCCTTCTTATTCCTACGGTGGAATAATAATAATGACAATAATTAGGACAAATAATATGTGATGTAATAAGCTCATTCTAAATGCATTTTATTTTATTATTCTTATAGCTCCTTTATCTGCTGATTCAGCAAAATATGCATACGCTTTCAATGCGTTGGAAATTTTACGGTTCCTGTTAGCTGGTTTATATTCCGATTTTAATCTTCTTTGGTTCATTTCATCATTATCAAGCGATAAATGAATACTACGGTTAGGTATATCAATTTCGATAATGTCTCCATCTTTAATTAATGCAATTTCTCCTTTTGATGCAGCTTCCGGAGATATATGCCCAATGGATAAACCGGATGTTCCTCCGGAAAACCTTCCATCGGTAATTAAAGCACATTTTTCTGCTAAGCTTTTTGATTTTAGGTATGAAGTAGGGTAAAGCATTTCCTGCATACCAGGGCCTCCTCGCGGGCCTTCGTAGCGAATAACCACAACATCACCTTCTTTAATTACATCATTTAAAATGGCATCACAAGCAGATTCCTGCGAATCAAATACTTTGGCATTGCCTTTAAAGTTTAAGATAGAATCATTTACTCCTGCTGTTTTTACTACGCATCCGTTTTTTGCAATATTGCCATACAAAATTGCCAGGCCACCATCTTGAGAATAAGCATTTTCAATACTGCGTATACAGCCTTTTTCCCTATCTAAGTCTAACGTGTTGTAATTTTCTCCTTGAGAAGCAAACCTTAGGTTTCGCTTCACATTAACAGCTGCACTTTTTGAATTTTGAAATGCCGGCTCAATTGCTGATTTCCTGGTAATATCGTATTTGTTTATGGCTTCCATAACAGTTAAGCCATCCACACGGTTAACAGACATATCCAACAGGTTCATTTTTTCAAGTTCACCCATAATGGATAAAACTCCTCCGGCCCTGTTTACATCCTCAATATGGTATTTTGAGTTAGGCGAAACTTTACATATGCAAGGGATTTTCCTTGAAAGTTTATCAATATCTTTCATAGTAAAATCAACTTCCGCTTCGCGTGCTATTGCAAGCAAATGAAGTATGGTATTGGTTGAGCCTCCCATAGCAATATCTAAAGCCATTGCATTTGTAAAAGCATTTTTAGTTGCAATTGCCCTGGGTAAAACTTGTTCATTATTATTTTGATAATAATCCATTGTAATTTCAACAACTCTTTTGGAAGCTGACTCAAACAATTTTCTGCGGTTTTTATGTGTGGCCACAATAGTTCCATTGCCAGGTAGCGAAAGCCCTAAAGCTTCTGTTAAACAATTCATGGAGTTTGCAGTAAACATACCTGAACATGACCCGCAGGTTGGGCAGGCTAATTTTTCAATTTCACTCAGCTCTTCATCGGATATTTTATTTTCTGCCCCCATTACCATGGCATCAACCAAATCCAGCTTTTGCCCTTTGTATAAACCTGCCTCCATCGGGCCACCGGAGACAAAAACAGTTGGAATATTTAACCTCATAGCTGCCATTAACATGCCCGGAGTTATTTTGTCGCAATTGCTTATACAAATCATTGCATCCACCATATGTGCATTACAAACATATTCAATGCTGTCTGCAATAATTTCCCGGGAAGGCAATGAATAAAGCATTCCATCGTGCCCCATTGCTATGCCATCATCAATAGCTATGGTATTAAATTCAGCAGCAAAACAACCAAGGTTTTCGATTATTGATTTTACAAAACTTCCAACTTCCTTTAAATGCGCATGCCCCGGAACAAATTGTGAGAAAGAGTTAACAACAGCAATAATTGGCTTGCCAAATTGTTCTTCTTTCATGCCATTAGCTCTCCAAAGGCTCCTGGCACCTGCCATTCTTCTTCCTTGTGTTACTTCATTGCTTTTTAATTTTTCCATTTTTTAAACAAAATCTTTTTTAATGGCATCAAACACATTGTGTTTCATGCAAAGTATTTATTAATTTCTCTTAGTATTTAACTTATTTTTTTTGTAATTACGATAGCCATCTTAAAAGTGATTTTATCTAAGTTCTTGTTTTTTAGCGAGTAAGAATATTCTGTTATTACCATGCATAAATTGAAAAACTTAGGTTTTTTATTTTGTTTTTTAGAATCATTCTAAGTTTGTTTAGCATTATTATACTTTTTATGTTTCTTATAAAAGCTATATCTGTAAAGATTTTTTCGTATTGCCCCAACCCTAAAAGGGAGTCGAAAAAATCAATTTCTGCCCTAGCCCTAAAGAGAAAATTGATTTTTTTCTGTCTAATATTTATTATATCTAAATTCATGTTTAGTTAAATCCATAAAAAAACCTTCCGTTTTGATGGGAAGGCTTTCTTAATTTGTATTTAAATCTTAATTATCTATAGTATTCCCATTTAGCCTTTTGAACTATCACGACAATAATAATGGTAATGATCATAGATAGGTTTTTCATTTCATACTTAAATTTTGTTTTGTAAAAGTATGAATTAAATAATTAATTCAAAATTCCAGTTTTATTTTTCATACTTTTCTATAAAACACCTTAAATTAAAAAAAGGGTGATAAAAAAAATCAAATTCTCATTTTTTTCTATAAGTAATTAATCAATTCGAATTTGCAGTTGTAATTCTTACACAAAAGATAATTTTGTATGATGTTGTAAATTAAAAAATTATGACACACGATTTTATACATCACTTCTATTTAGGTGTCGTAGAATCAAAAAAAAACGGCTTTTCTTATGTAATCAAAGGAATATTTTTGCCTGCTGATTACAAACTAAAAAATAATGTTATGAATGAACGAATCATAATATTTGATACTACTCTACGCGATGGAGAGCAGGTTCCGGGTTGCCAGTTGAACACAATTGAAAAAATTGAAGTTGCAAAGCAGCTGGAAAAATTGGGTGTAGATGTAATAGAAGCCGGGTTTCCTGTTTCGAGCCCGGGTGATTTCAACTCCGTAGTTGAAATTTCAAAAGCAGTTATAAATCCAACTATTTGTGGCTTAACAAGGGCTGTAAAAAAAGATATAGAAGTAGCTGCTGATGCACTTAAGTTTGCTAAAAGGGGCCGGATTCATACCGGTATTGGAACTTCTCCTTACCACATTTACCAAAAACTGAATTCAAACCCCGAAGAAATAATTAAACGGGCAGTTGAAGCCGTAAAATATGCCAAAAGGTTTGTCGAGGATGTGGAGTTTTATGCAGAAGATGCGGGAAGGACAGATAATGAATATTTGGCTTATGTTGTTGAGGCAGTTATTTCTGCCGGAGCTACGGTAGTAAATATTCCTGATACAACCGGGTATTGTTTGCCTTCGGTATACGGAGAAAAAATAGCTTATTTAGTAAATAATGTCCCTAATATTGATAAAGCGGTAATTTCTACGCACTGCCATAATGATTTGGGTATGGCAACTGCAAATACTTTATCAGGTGTTATCAATGGTGCCCGCCAGGTTGAAGTTACTTTAAACGGGCTTGGGGAACGTGCTGGCAATACTGCTTTAGAAGAAGTGGTTATGGCTATTCAAAGCCATAAGGACATGAACTTTAAAACGGGAATTGATTCAAAGCAAATTATGAAAACCAGTAAATTGGTTTCTACTTTAATGCGTATGCCTGTGCAAGCCAATAAAGCTATTGTTGGCCGAAACGCTTTTGCTCACTCATCGGGTATACACCAGGATGGAGTTTTAAAAAGTAGGGAAACCTATGAAATTATTGATCCGGCAGATGTTGGCATAAAGGAGTCAAGTATTGTGTTAACTGCTCGTAGCGGAAGGGCTGCCCTTAACCACAGGTTAGAAGTTTTAGGTTATAACCTGAATCAAAAGAAATTAGATCACATTTATAAAAACTTCCTGGTTTTAGCTGACTCTAAAAAAGAAATCAATGATGAAGACCTGGCAGTTTTAGTTGGGCATGAGAAAAAGGAAAAACGGATTTTAAAGCTTGATGAATTCCAGGTAGTTTGCGGTAAATCTTGTGTGCCTTCCGCAACCATTACGGTTAATTATAATGGAAAAATAATAACTGAATCATCTACTGGCGTAGGTCCCGTTGATGCTGCTTATTCGGCTATTAATAAAATAGTTCCGGTCGAAGTCATATTGGAAGAATACCTTGTGCAGGCTATTACCAGGGGCTCGGATGAAATAGGCAAAGTGCATGTGCAAATATCTTATAATGATATAACTTACCATGGCTTTGGGGCAAATATAGATATTCTAACCGCCTCGGTCTGGGCTTATTTGGATGCATTATCCAAGGTTGTTCAACAATATAAAAAGACTCCGGAAAAAAAGCAGGCTTACGAGGTGAATACACATTAAGAAAAAAATTAGGTTACTAAAATAAAACTGTAAAAATTGGAAAGTAAAACGCTATTTGATAAAGTCTGGGATAAGCATGTTGTAAGTAAGATTGATGACAAGCTAAATATCCTTTATATAGATAATCATTTTATTCATGAGGTTACAAGCCCGCAGGCATTCGCGGGTTTGGATAACAGGGGGATTAAAGTTTTCAGGCCAAAGCAAACGATAGCAACTGCTGACCATAATGTTCCTACAAAGGGTCAACATTTACCTATAAAGGAGGAATTATCCAGGGTTCAGCTTGAAAAACTGAAAGAGAATTGCGTTAATCACGAAATAAAACTTTTTGGGTTAGGGCACCCTTATAATGGAATTGTGCATGTGATCGGGCCTGAATTAGGCATTACTCAGCCAGGTATGACAATAGTTTGCGGCGATAGCCACACTTCAACGCATGGTGCTTTTGGAAGCATTGCATTTGGAATTGGCACAAGTGAAGTTGAAATGGTTTTGGCTTCTCAATGTTTAATACAGGCAAAGCCTAAAAAAATGCTTATTCAGGTTGATGGAAAATTAAACCGGGGAGTATCTGCAAAGGATATCATACTTTATTTATTATCTAAACTTACTTCTTCGGGAGGAACAGGGCATTTTATTGAATTTGCAGGAACTGCTATTAAAGGTTTATCGATGGAAGGTAGGATGACATTGTGTAATATGAGTATCGAACTGGGTGCACGAGGTGGTATGATTGCGCCGGATGAGGTTACATTTGAATATATGAAAGGAAGGCAATTTGTACCAAAAGAAGAGGAGTTTGTTAAAAAAGTAGAAGAATGGCAAGCCTTAAAAACAGATGAGGGAGCAGAGTTTGATAAGATTCATTTTTTTGAAGCAGAAGATATTGAACCGATGATTACATATGGAACCAACCCGGGTATGGGAATTAAAATTGGCGATAATATTCCTAATAAAAATGGAGAGGATAAAGATTTTGAGAAAGCCTTATCTTATATGGGTTTTGAAAAGAATGAAAGAATCATTGGAAAAAAGATAGATTATATTTTTATTGGGAGTTGCACAAATGGGAGAATTGAAGATTTGAGAGAAGCAGCCAATATTATTAAAGGCAGAAAAAAGGCTCCTGAGGTAAATGCATACATTGTTCCGGGATCCAAATTAGTTGAAAAGGTGGCTGTGGAAGAAGGGTTACAAGAGATATTTGAAGCGGCAGGTTTCGAATTACGCCAACCAGGGTGTTCTGCTTGCCTTGCAATGAACGAAGATAAAATCCCTTCAGGTGCATATTGCGTATCAACTTCGAATAGAAATTTTGAAGGAAGGCAAGGGCCAGGGGCACGCACATTATTAGCCAGCCCATTAACTGCTGCAGCAAGTGCAATAAATGGCCATATAACAGACCCAAGAGATTTTTTATGAAGATTAGGCTAAATTCTAAAACATGATTTATGCAGGATTTTTGGAATATTGGAATAATGGGTATTTTATGTTCTATTATCCCATCATTCCATTATTCCAGCTTTTCTGATGAGAGAAAACATAAAATAGCAGTTAAAAACTATACAAGTTGGAATACAACTAAAAAATATTATTATGAGTTTTGAGAAATTTATTCAACTAACTTCCGGAATTGTTCCTTTGCCCGTTGAAAATGTTGATACTGACCAAATTATTCCTGCAAGATTTTTAAAGGCGGTAAGCCGAGCCGGGTTTGGGGATAATTTATTTAGAGATTGGAAATACGATAAGAATGGCCAACCAATAAAAGAGTTTATCTTAAATGATTCTCAAGTTAAAGGCAAAATATTAGTAGCCGGAAAGAATTTTGGGTGTGGGTCAAGCAGGGAACATGCAGCCTGGGCTATATATGATTATGGTTTTAGGGTTGTAATTTCCAGTTCATTTGCAGACATCTTTAAGAATAATGCATTAAATATTGGATTATTGCCTGTTGAAGTTTCAGAAAATTTTTTGGAAAAAATATTCGATTTATGGCAGGTTAAAAAATCAATGAAATTGATGGTTAATTTAGAGGAGCAGTATGTTAGTATTATTGGCACTGATGATAAAGAGCGTTTTAAAATTTCATCATACAAAAAAAAATGCCTTTTAAATGGTTATGATGACATTGATTATTTGCTATCTAAAAAAGAGGAAATCGAAAATTTTGAATTGAATAAAAGTTAAGTAATGGAAAAAACAATTGCGGTTTTACCAGGTGATGGTATCGGCCCTGAAATAGTAAGAGAAGCTAAAAAAGTTTTAGTAGCTATTGAAAAAAAGTTTAACCACAAATTTAAGTTTACAGAGGGTACTATTGGTGCACATGCAATAGATATATGTGGAGAACCTTTTCCAAATGAAACACATGATCTTTGTATGAATACTGATGCCGTTTTATTTGGAGCAATAGGCGACCTTAAATACGATAATGACCCAAAAGCAAAAGTACGGCCCGAACAAGGATTGCTTAAAATGAGGAAAGAACTGGGATTGTACGCAAACCTGCGTCCTGTTATGGCAATTCCCGGTTTAATAGAAAAATCACCATTAAAGAATCATCTTATTGAAGGTGTTGATTTTATGGTTGTCCGGGAATTAACGGGAGGAATTTATTTCGGAGAGCCGAGAGGCAGGGCAGAAGATGGCAGAAAAGCATTCGACTCTAATGTATATACCGTTGATGAAATTGAACGAATTTCCAGGAAAGCATTTGAGTTTGCCAGAAACCGTAATAAAAAACTTACGGCAGTTGATAAGGCAAATGTATTAGCTACATCAAGGCTGTGGAGAGAAACCATTCAGGAATTACACAAAGAATATAAAGATGTTGAACTTGAATTTATGTTTGTTGATAATGCTGCCATGCAAATAATTCAGAACCCAAAGCAATTTGACGTAATTGTTACAGAAAATATGTTTGGCGATATATTAACTGATGAAGCAAGTGTTATTACAGGGTCTATTGGATTATTGCCCTCAGCATCATTGGGGGTACATACTTCAGTTTATGAACCAATTCATGGGTCATTCCCTCAGGCAACCGGCCAAAATATAGCGAATCCTCTGGCAACAATTCTTTCTGCAGCAATGTTGTTGGAATACTCTTTCGGTTTGTTTGAAGAAGCTAAAACAATAAAAGAGGCCGTTGACAAATCTCTTGAGGCTGGTATCGTGACCCAGGATTTATCAGCTAATAACTATTATAATACAAGTGAAATAGGCCGTTGGGTATCAGATTATATTTTAGGTGATTTATAGATTAAAGAGGTTGTCCAAAAAGTCTTAGTGTTGTTTGTGTCTACTTTCTGAAACTCTGCCTGTCATGCCTTCGGCTGATAAACCGGCAGACAGGGTTACTCAAAGTAAAAAATACGAACAAAATTCAACTATTCTACTTTTAGACAACCTCCTTTTCATTTTACTTAAATACACCCTATTTTTAAATGAAAGTGTTTTTTTAATAGGAAGGAGATTTATAAGCGAAATTAAAGTGCATCATTTTGATTAAAATTAAAACATATAGCAGGGATATAACAGTAAGTATTTTAGTACTTTTTTTGAGTATCCAACTAAATGCTCAATCATTTACGGTTACCTGGGATATTGAATTGTCTCACAATAATTTTTCAGTTAGTGATGAGATCGAAATTATACTTAAAATAAAGCTTGAAAAGAATTGGTCGCTATGTTTTGATGAATTTGATTATAGAAAATTTGACTCAGGGATATACATTTTTGATGATCTTAGCTTCGAAATCGCTGATGATCTGATCTATTTTGGAGAAACAACAAAAAAACAGATAAAAGAAAATAATTGTATCACATGTTTTAAGAAAAGCATAACCTTTAAACAAAAAATCAGAATAGCAAATACACCATTGCAACTTACAGGAAAGTTAAGTTATATTGTATTTAATCAAAAGGATGTTATGTACCTTCAGGATATGTTTGAAATTTATGCCGATGGTATTGAAATTACCAAAATTAGAACTTACCCACTGTAATTTTCAGTCGTTAAAATACGTATGGTTATGGTATAAATAATTGGTATTTGTTTAGCTTTTTGAATAAGTTATTTATCAAAAAATTTAAGTATAAAATTTGAGATTTATAAATTTTTCTATATTTGCTGACAAACAAGAACGTATATACATATGCTTAACTGGAGGTTTTTATCAAATGA
Organism: Bacteroidales bacterium; assembly: GCA_028282785.1. GTDB lineage: Bacteria > Bacteroidota > Bacteroidia > Bacteroidales > UBA12077 > UBA12077. The sequence continues at coordinate 96,976 of JANQHE010000020.1, forward strand.
AATTCGAAAGGATGATGAAAAGGCATTTGAGTATATTTATCAAACGTTATATCCCAGATTATGTGCGTTTGCCAATCAATATGTAAATGATAACAATGCTGCGGAAGATGTGGTAAGCGATGTAATGTATGAGTTATGGAGAAAAAAAAGAACCTTCGAAAGCTTTGAATCAATTAAAGCATTTTTATATGTTAGTGTAAGAAATAAGTCTCTCTCTTATTTACGAAAACAAAATATTTCGTTTAAGCACTCAGAAGAAATTAAGAAAACTTCAACCGAAAGTTTTTTTAAAGAGCATTTAATTGAAGAAGAACTTACCGGGATACTTAGACAGGCTCTGGATCAACTTCCTGAAAAAGCCAGAAAAGTTTTTGAATTATCTTGTATTGAAGGGCTAAAGTATAAAGAAGTTGCAGAAGATTTAAATGTTTCTATTAATACCGTAAAATCTCAACGGGCAAGGGCAATTAAACTACTTAAAGAATTATTGGAAGGTCAGGTTCTCTGGATTTTCTTGTTAAACCTCCTCAAATAGTTTTTGAGAAAAAACTACGTTTTAATATTTCCCTGTTTTTTCAAATAATAGCTCCACCCTTTTTTGACTTGTGTTCGTTTATATTATAAATTGAACAAAAACACATATAATGAAAGTTAAAAGTTTATTAAATATTTCAGGCTTACTCTTTAAGAAATTATCCTCGACAATTTCGGAAAAAGAGCAAAAAGAATTATCGGAGTGGATAAGCCATGATAAAGAACATTTGGAAATAATATTAAGAATATTATCCGAATCTCGTTTAAAATCAAAAATTAATTCACATTCTCAATATGACACCAATTTAGCGTATGAGAAATTTATTGGTAAAATCAAGAAAACCCGGAAAATAAGAATGGTTTCGCATGCGTTGAGAATTGCTGCAAGTATAGCAATATTGACAACCATATCTGTTCTCGTTTATAATAATGTAAAAACCCTGGATAAATATGATTATGCCAAAAAAATTGAACCGGGAGAAAAGAAAGCATTATTAATTTTAGCTGATAATAAACACGTTAATCTTACCAAAGAAGAAACCTCAAAAATTGAAACGTACCAAACGATTATAAACAACGAACTGGGACAAATAGAATATAAAGAGAAAGAAGAACCTGGCGAAAATGTATCACTTAAATATAATACACTCGTAATTTCAAAAGGACGTGAATATCAATTAGTGCTGTCGGATGGTACCAGGGTATTTTTAAATGCTGATTCAAAACTTAAATATCCCGAAAAATTCTTGGGAAATGAACGGAGAATTTACCTGGAAAGCGGAGAAATACATTTAGAAGTAGCACATAACAAATCAAAGCCATTTATGGTTGAAACCAAAGATTATAATGTTAATGTGTTGGGAACAACCTTTAATATGAGTCATTATGATAATGATCAAACGGTACATACAACTTTAGTTGAGGGAGAAGTAGAGATAACTTCGATAAATGGGGCTATGGATAAAAAAATTACACTCAAGCCCGATCAACAATTGGTATTTGATAAAAGTAATCTGAGCATAGAAGTTAAAGAAGTAGATACCGAACTTTATACAGCCTGGACAAAAGGTTATTTGATTTTCGAAAACGAAACACTTGATAACATATTTAAAAAACTTGAAAGATGGTATGACCTGGACGTATTTTTTGCTCAACAAAATACAAGTGATAAAACCTTTAGCGGAAGGCTTCCTAAATTTGAGGATTTTAATGTAATTCTGGAAATGTTAGAAACTATTGATGATGTAGAATTTGATGTAAATGAAAAAACAATTGTAATTAAAAAATCTTAAGACCCTAAAAAACCCTGATTATGCGGCAACATAACCAGGGTATTAAAATAACGAATACATAAGTATTCATATGTTAAATTAATCATTACAAAATTATGAAAAAAAACCTATCGACGCGATTTTTCTTGCGTAAAGTTAAGAGGAGGAGTTGGTTTATCATGAAAAACATTGTACTACTCTTATTTGTATTTAACTTACAGATCTATGCTGAAGTAACTAGCCAGAACAAAGTTACCATGCATTTGGAAAACGCAAGTTTATTAGAATGTATAAAAGAAATTGAAAGGCAAACTGACCTGGGAACTTTTTACAATTACAGGGAAGTTCGGAAAGTAAAAGGCCTGAATGTTAAGTTCGACAATGAAACAATCGAAAATGCGTTAAGTGAGATCTTTAAAGGAACAAAGTTTACTTATAGCATAAGAAATAATGTAATTCTGGTTTCAAGAGCACCTGAGAAAATTGAGCGGGTCTTTGAAAAGGAAGAGAAATTTCAACAAGCAATTAAAGTTACCGGGCAAATCGTAGATGAAGAAGGAACACCGATTCCCGGCGCTAGTGTTGTGGTTAAAAGCATTCCTACCATTGGTGTTATGTCTGATGTTGATGGTAATTATTCTATTGATGTGCCACCAAGCGCAGAAGTATTGGTTTACAGTTTTGTTGGGATGATCACCCGGGAAATTACCATTGCAGGACAATCTGTAATAAACATAACATTAGAACAGGATATTTTAGGGCTTGAAGAAGTTGTTGTAGTTGGTTATGGAATCCAAAACAAAGAACGTATTGGTAGTTCAATATCAGAGATAAAATCGGAGGAAATTGAACAGAAATCTGTTGGCATAACTAGTTTCGAAAGCATGCTTGGTGGTAGTATTAAAGGTGTTCAGGTAGCCCAAGGCTCAAGTGCTCCTGGTTCAGCATCAGTAATACGTGTAAGAGGTATTACATCACCATTCTCAGGAGGTAATAACCAGCCTTTGTATGTGATTGATGGGGTTGAGTTTAATACAGATGCAGTTGGCTCATCAATGGCTCAAAATCCTTTGGAATCCGTTAGCCCCAGTGATATCAAAAGTATTACTGTACTTAAAGATGCAGGTGCAACGGCCATTTATGGTTCCAGAGGTGCTAATGGAGTAATTATAGTTACTACCAAACGCGGTAGGCGAAACAGTAAATTAAAGGTAACATTTGATGCTTCTTACTCTATGTCAAATCCTCAAAAAACATGGGATTTATTAAATAGTGAAGAGTTTAAGCAATTACATCAGATGATTGCTGTTAATACGACAGAGAAGTTTGGGACAACAAATGATCTGGCAAATCTTATTTACAATTCGGGAACAGGACAATTTAATGATGCATACTACGATCTTCAACAAGGTATGGATGTAGATATGTGGGGAAATTCAAATACTGATTGGCAAAAAGAGGTATATAATAAAAATGCTCCCATTCAAAAATATAACTTAACTTTTTTTGGAGGTACCGAAAGTACGAATTATGCTGCCAGTATATATAGTAACAGTACTGAAGGTTTGATGATAAATGATTATCAAGACAGGTATGGTTCTAGGTTATCTGTTGATACAGATGTAAATGATTGGATGCGTTTAGGAACATCTATAAATGTAAGTGGTGCAAAGAATTTTGCAGGTCGAAATACTACTTCTGGTTTTGGGCCGATGACTGAAGCGCTGAGAGCTCGGCCCGATTGGGCTGTTATCGATGAGTATGGTAACTACATACGTCAGATTAATCCGGATAATTTCAGAGCATCAGCCCTTGGAGGCAATTATACTAGTTTGGAACCAAATCCTGTTGCCTCAACATTAAACAGAAGAACAATCAGATCTTTATCTGTTTTAGGGAATGCATATCTCGAGATAGAGCCATTAAAAAACCTGAAACTAAAATCAGAATTGAATGTAGTCAATTTTACCAGTAAAAGTGAAAATTTCTTACCGATTGAGGCAAACCATTATAGCTTAACATCAAATAATTATAACTCTAAAGACATTTCTCATACAGATAATTTATCAACGACGTTAAATTTTCAGGGTAATTATATGAAAATATTTGGGGATCATGTATTTGACATAATGGCTGGTTTATCCTCAAATAAAATAAGATCAGCGTATGAGAATCACAATTTTTCTGATATGGGTGATGATACCTATAGGACTAACATTGATTCAGGTACCCATAACACTTCGGGTGAGGGTAAATCAGAGAACGTTATAAATTCTTGGTATTCAAGGCTCCAATATTCGTATAAAGGCAAATATACTATTACTGCCAACATGCGTTCGGATAAATCGTCCAAGTTTGGGCCCGGTAATAAAAGAGGTTATTTTCCATCAGGTGCTATTAGCTGGAATATCGCACAAGAGAATTTTATGCATAGTCTTAATGTATTAGATAAATTAAAGTTAAGAGCATCTTATGGTAAAACAGGATTAGCTAATATCTCTGATTTTACGTATCTGCGATATTGGTCTACGCCCTGGAATGCAATAAGTTATATGGGTGAAAATGTACTTTTACCTGAGGATATTTATCCTAATGAAGATATTAAGTGGGAGACTACAAGGGAATTAAATATTGGAATAGATTTTGCCTTATTCAGTAATCGTTTGTATGGAGGTATTGATTACTATGATAAATATACGGATGGTGCCATTATGGAAACACCAGTTTTTTCTGCAGCAGGTGCCGGTATCATGTATGATAATCGTGCTGAAATAAGCAATACAGGGATGGAGTTTGACTTAGGTGGTGATATTATTCGAAAGGATAATTTAACGTGGAGTGTTAATTTTAATATTGCTTACAACCGTAATATTTTAGAAAGTATTGAAGGTAATGCCATTAGTCAATGGGTTGTTGGTAGTTACGTTGAGGGAGAGCCGGTCGGTGTAATCAATGGACAGCGAGTATCGCATATTATTCAGGATCAGGCAGAAATAGATGCCTTAAATGCTGCCGCACCAAATGGATATTATCAGGATGCAACAACGGGTGTAGGTGATTATCTTTATATTGATACCAACGAAGATGGTCAAATTACTTCAGAAGACAGGGTAGTTATAGGATCTCAGGAACCTGATTTCTTTGGTGGATTCTCAACCAATTTAACGTATAAGCAATTTTCATTAACCGCAGGTTTTCAATATTCTGTTGGTAACGAAAAAGATTGGCAAAATGCCGATTACATGTATCTGTTTGCCGGAGCATTTGCTAATATGGGAGAAGATGCCTTGTATAATACCTGGACAGAAAACAATAAAGACGCAAAATATCCAATGCTAACTTACGGAAATAGAAATAATTCTTATTTCATGGGCGCTTCTGATAGCAGGATTCAAGATGCATCGTACTTAAGATTGAAAGTTGTTAACCTAAGTTATCGATTGCCTAAAAATGTAGTTGATAAATTGCATATTGATGGAATGGTTATCTATGTTGGAGCAACCAATTTACTCACATTCACTAAATATGAAGGGTTAGATCCGGAAGGAATGAGTGGCTCTTATAGCGATCCCGGCGACACCGGTTATATACTATCTGGTATTAGAGGAGCTGATGCTTACCCGATGGCACGAACTTATACCATGGGTATTAAACTTACATTTTAATCATTAAAAAAATTATTGAAATGAAACAAAAATATAATTTAATAATAATAGTATTGCTTATTGGATTGACCATAAGCAGTTGCGAGCTATGGTATGATGTAGATGATGCCAAACCATATTACAAACAAACCGAAGAAGCTTCGTACTCAACATTAAAAGGAATTAATTCAAATGTAAGTGGAATGTATGCCGCTTCAAGAGGACTCTCTGTTTCTTACGTAGCTGAGTATGGCGGTCAAATGGCGGGTTTGTATAATCCTGCCTGGGAACTGGAAACGGACCAAACTAAAGTGTTAATGACAGTTGAAGATATAAGAACAGAGGGAATCTATTTAGATTGGTATAAACAAATATCTGCAGCCAATTATTTAATTAAAAACTTAAAAGACGTTAAAGAAGGAGAGATAGAAGGTTTGACACTTGAACGACGGGATGAAATAATTGGAGAAGCAAAATTTGCCAGGGCAATGGGGCATTTTGAAGTATTTAGAGTGTTTGCTTATCACTATGATATTAATTCAATTTACGGTATACCTTATGTTACAACTGTACTTACAGAGCCTCCGTTTAGGAATACGGTAGAAGAAGTATACGATGGACTATATGCCGATTTAGATGATGCAATGACAGCGGCTCCGGAAGGTATTAACCGACAGAAATATACCCAATTAACTGCTCAGGCATTAAAAGCAAAAGTGGCGTTGTATCGAAAAGATTACGCTACAGCTTCAAGTTTGGCACTTGATATAATTCAGAATAGTGGTTTTACATTGGAAGCTAATTATGCTGATATTTTTATTGAAGGTTATGAGTCAGAAGAAGTGATTTTTTCACCATATACCATTAATTATGACGAATACTTCAGCCATTCAAATGCATGGACCAGTAATGTTAACGATTTGTTTAAGCAATTAGCAGGAAATGGTGATGATTTTACTGGTGTAGGGTATGATCCACGATATGCTAACTCACATGCATGGGATGTAATGCCTCCGGGAGGGGCTAATGGTAAATTTCCACCCAAATGGAATATGGGTGATCCTGGTAATTCATACCATTACCTTCGCTTAGCCGAGCTTTATTATATTTATGCTGAAGCTGAAGCAAGATTGGCATCTGATAATACTAGCGATCCTCATTTTATCGAGGCAGTGGCAAAAGTGAATATTATAAGAGGCCGTGTAGGTTTAGCTCCATTAGTACCTGTTACAAAAGCTGAACTTATTGAAGCAATCCGTATAGAGAAAATTATGGAATTGCATCTGGAATGGGGCGAACCATGGATTGATATGGTACGTTATCATTTTATAGGAGACATAGATATTTCTACAATACGAGGATTCGAGATTGATGATTATCGATTAACTTACCCTTTTAATGTATCTACTTTGAATGGAAACCCTAATCTGGTGCAAAATCCGGGTTATATTGGCGCTGAAGAATAGAATTGTAAAAGGTTTCGGAGAAAGGCCGAAACCTTTTAGTCTAATTAAATGCAAATTGGAATTACTGCTCAAATGTAGGCAGGATAGATAAATTGAACATAAAAAAATAAAAAAATGAAAAAAAATGTTTTATCAATTTTCATTTCGATGTTTTTTGCATTAGCCTCTTTGGCGCAAGGCATTAAATTCGAGCATGGAGATTGGTCCAGTGTGAAGGCAAAAGCAAAACAAGAGAACAAGATCATCTTTATAGATTTTTATACTTCTTGGTGTGGACCATGTAAAATACTTACTAAAAATATTTTTCCTCAAAAAGAAGTAGGGGATTTCTATAATGAAAATTTTATTAATTATAAAATCGATGCCGAAAAAGGTGAAGGGCCGGAACTGGCTCAAAAGTATGGAGTTAAAGCCTTTCCTACCCTTGTATTTACAAATGCAAATGGTGACTTTTTACATCAGGGAGTGGGAGGCATGGATGAAGCCACATTTATCGAATTGGGAAGAGCGGCATTGGATCCTAATAAACAGTTGGGGAATTTGCTGAAAGAAGATAAAGGGAGTATTACGGATATGCCTGCTCATTTGCGTAAACTCAGTGCGGAACGATTACCTTATAATGATAAATATGAGGCGTACATCAAATCACTAAAGAAAAAGGAACTTTTAACCGAGGAAACTTACGAGCTGATGGTTGAATTGGGTGGAAGAAAGGCCGAAGGTTTCACCTTTGATTTAATCTACAACAATAAAGAGGCTTTTGAAAAGGTCGTTGGAGAAAACGAAGTAGACAACTATTTCTATAAAAAGTATTTATCAAAAGTTTATTCAGCTAAAAATATGAAAGAATCAGTTGAGCCTATATATGGTGAGATTTCAGATAATGGATTTGATTTTTCAGAAAAATTAAAAGCAACTGTTACACTTACCGCTTATAATTATGAAGGTAAATATGATGGTTTTTTAAGAGAAGCACCCCTGTATCTGAAGAATTATGCCGTAAATGATCCGGCTACAAAGTACAGAACTGTATTTATAGAAGCCAATAAATTTGCCAACCAAAAAAACGAGATAAAAAAATACATGATTCAGGTGGGGGAAGAATTGATTGCTTCAGATTACAAAGTGTCAGAGGTCAACTCTTACATAGGAAGAACTTATTACGATGCAGGTGATTTAAAAACGGCATTAGGTTACTACCAAAAAGCCTCTGACTATAATCAGGAAAAGGGAGTAGAAGATCCGGTAGTATCTGCAATAAAACATATTAAAGAGAGAATAGAAATTATTGAGAAAGGTGACTATACTTTTCATATTTCAGGATTGGAGCAATTCAACGGACTTTCCTTTAAGTTGTATTATACCAGTGCAGCAGATATCGGTAGCCATGTGGAAACTGAAGCTGTTGAAATTATTAATGGTTCATGCACAATTACCGGTAATGTAAAAACCCCAATGCCAGGTGGGTGGGGTGTATACGATGGTGACGATATGAAAACCAAAGGCAATATAATTCTTGAACCAGGAGAGTTTAATGTAAAACTAGTTGGACGCGACCTGGAAGTTGAAAATGGCTGGTATAATTATTACGCCTACCAGGGCCTAAGGGATATGCCGAATTACAAGAAGGCTATTCAGGCTATTGATGATTTCTATGCTAAGAAAAAGGATCTGAAAGATACTGAAGCACGAAAAGAACTTTTCAAATACGGTCAGACCAAAGTTGATATTGAAAAGGAGTATTATAAAAGTAAGTATACGTATGATGCAAATCCAATGGTAAGGTTACTGGCCTTTTATGTAGGTAATCTTTGGTGGGAAGATAATGCAGAAGAGGAAATACAAAAGTTAAAGGCAGATTTAGGTGATCATTACTTACTGCAAACAATAGAGCATCACATGATGGAGAGTAAGGTAAGAGAAGAGATGGAGGCATCAACTGCAATTGGTAAGCAAGTGAAGCTATTTGCAGCTAAAGACCTAAAGGGTAAAGAGTTCAGGTTGGAGAAAGTATTGAAGAAAAATGAGTATGTATTGCTTGAGTTTTGGGCATCGTGGTGTGGGCCTTGCCGGGGAGCGATTCCACATTTGAAAGAATTGTATAGCAAATATCATAAACAAGGATTTGAGATTGTATCCTTTTCTTTAGACCATAAAGAAAATATGTGGCGTAAAGCTTCAGAAGAAGAGGATATGCCTTGGATTGACACTTCTGATTTGTTAGCTTATAAAAGCCCGATTGTAAAGATGTATGGAGTTGCCGGCGTTCCTTATAGTCTTCTAATCGATAAAAATGGGATTATTGTTTATAAGCAAATGGGAATGTCGAAAGAACTGGATAAGAAGCTGGAAGAGTTATTCGAATAAATGCAATAATCAACAGTGTATATCCTCCGATTAAATTATTACTAAAGATTTGAATTATGAGATATTTAAAAAAACTAACGATAGCCTTATTGGCAATTACTACTATAATAAGTTGTAACAATTCAGAAAAAAAGGAAAATAACAGTTATACAATAAAAGTAAGCGGAGAAGAGAATTTTCCGGAAGGAGCCAGAGTGGCGGTTTACCGATCAAAAGATGTGGAATCCCCTGAATCTGTTGAGATACTAAAGAAAGGTGTATTTGTCGAAGGTAAATTTGAATTAAAAGGTGAAGTAAATGAAGTGCATACCATAGTTGTGGATGTTATTCAACCTGACTCAGAGAAGCCTTATATGAGGGTGACATTTCCTTTAGAGCCTGGTGCTATTAATATTCATTTTACCTCGCAAAGAACATTCGATTTTAAAGGTGGAAAATATGGTGAGCACTTAGTAAACTCATGGAATACTAATTCGGACTACCAAAAAGCTTTTAACGCATTGGTAAATTACAAAGTGACTGATTATAATGATAAAGCACAACGTAAAGAGTCTATGTCTAGGATGATAAAGGTGAATGACCTGAAACAAGAAATATTAGGCGATGTTTTTACAAATGCACAAGATCCTTTACTTAAATTACTGGTGTATGATATGGGGTATTGGGGAGATGAGAACGTTGATATGAATGACGTTATAGAAGGTTTGGTTGCTGAAGTAGGACCTGAACATCGTCAATCTAAAGTTGCCATGCTTAGTGTTAAAATGAGACGCGAAACCAGTTTGGCTCAGAAATCAATCGGCATTGGTACTGTAATTAAGGATTTTGAAGCAAAAGATTTACAAGGAAAAAACTTCCACTTATCAAATGTGCTAACGAAAAACAAGTATGTATTGGTGGAATTTTGGGCTTCATGGTGTGGTCCTTGTCGTGCTGAAATCCCGCATATGAAGAAAGCCTATAGTCATTATAAAGACAAAGGATTCGAGATTGTGTCTTTTACCTTGGATCATAATAAAGAGAAATGGGAAGAAGCATCAAATGAAGATCAAATCCCATGGATTAATACCGGAGATTTATTGGCACGAACAAGTCCGGTTGTAAAATTATACGGTGTGAAAGGTGTACCAGCCAATTACCTGGTGGAAGCTACCAGTGGTAAGATAATTGCAATGGATCTTCGTGGCGAGAAGTTAGATCATAAGCTGGAAGAACTTTTAGGAAAGTAAGCTCTAAGAGTATATTTTTTATACATATTTTAAAACTGAAACAATGAAGCAATTATTCATATTTGCATTACTGCTGCTTGCCATTCCATGTTTTTCGCAAAGCATAGATGATGCAACATTGAAGAGTCTGGCAGGTCAGCTTGAAATAGAAGCCACCAGTCCTGAAGCTCCAGTAAGCATGAATGCAAAAGTGTTTTCTACAGATGAAGGTGCTACACAGAAAAATGTATTAGTAGTCAAGGTAAATGTGCACGAGAACTGGCATATTTATGCTTATGTGCCTGAAGGAGGTTTTTTTATACAATCGGAAATTAAATTGGATTTACCTGAAGGGGTAGAAGCTGATTTGGTAAAAGAACCGAAAACAAAAGCTTATGATGCCGATCCTCAAATTATGCTTTACAAGGGAGATTTACTCTTTGTATATGAACTAAAAGGCGATGAACTTACTGGAGGAGAACACAAGATCACGACAACACTGTATTACCAGCCATGTGATCCATATGTCTGTTTGCCTCCAAATGAAATAACAGTGAAGTATGAATTAAAAGTAGAAGGAATGTAATAGTATTCCGTATTTACCCCTAAATCCCCTAAAGGGGACTTTTGAAAAATTGCTTTTTGATGACTCCCTTTAGGGTTGGGGTAATACAGCAAAAAGAAATTTTCAGAAAAGAAATTTTGGTGTTTGCTCATTAGTACTAAAAATAAAAACAAATGAAAAATACAATATTAGCAGTATTGGCACTACTATTAGTGTTTCCGGTACACGCACAAAAAATAAAAAAATCAAAACTAAAGATTTTGTATGTAGCTCAAAATCCTGATTTGCCGGATGGATATTCATTTGGTGGAAACAGGGAGTTGTGGAAATCCTTAAAAAAGGACAGGCCACAGGATTTTTACCAGTTCTTCCAAAAATATTTCGAGACCGTGACCATGGTTTACGGAGAGGAATACAAGGAAGAAATGTCTTACAAAAATGATGTAACCGTTATTGATGCATTAATACCTCAGAAGGATGGTAAAAAGTTAGAATATTGGAATGGGCATCAGGCACCTGATTATTTAAGTGAAGATTATGATGCTCCTACGATTTTTATCGCCGGAGTGGGAGGAGCCATCCTTTGGAACAAGGAAACAAAAATTGATTGGTTATGTAATTGTTTGTACTCACACGCTTTTGATATGGATAAAACTCATCCCATTTTCAATACACCTTACAAGGTGACCTTAACTGAGGAAAAGCAAAAACACAAGGGTGGTGTTTTCCATTACTACAGTGGCAAGGATGCACCTAAGGAAGAAATGATGTGGCGTGTGCAAAATGTAGATCATATGGAAGGTTACCCTCCCGGAATTGTTGCTAACCCTGGTTTTGGGGATTCTCCTGATGCCGAATCTATTTCAGGTGGGCCATGTATCAAATCCATCAAGGCAACAGCATTGGGCCGTCATGGTAATTTCTTCCAATGGGGCTATCGAGCTTCTCCAAAACATTTAACCGAAGAAGGAAAATTGACATTGATCAATACCATCCATTATATGGCTCAGTTTAAAGGACAAAAGCCATTTGTAAAACGTATTGCTCCACATCGATTGGTAGCTTTGGATGAAGTGTATAAAGCTTCAGATAAGGGTTATGCCGGTGAAATGAAATTTATGCAACGACTGCACAATGATGTAAATGCTGCTATGGCAAGAAAGCTGGCAGGAAAGCCAAACGAATTTGACAAATATACCTTAAACCGTGATTCAAAATTTCCTGACAGAACCAAACATTTGGTTAATGTTCCTCAAAAGATCATTGAAAAATACGTAGATGACTGGAATGCTTACTTGAAATACTATGAGGATAATATTGGCTACCTGGGCTTATCAGAACCAAAAGAACAATATGGTTTTAGCTATTGGGATGTAATAATTGATAAGGACCTTCAAAAATTAGGTATTGCCAATAACGATATTCAATTGTTAGAGAAGTGCATCACAATGCTTGAAACGAATGAGCAAACAGACTTGGCTCAAAAACTGCTGGAAAAATACACCACTGAAAAATTTGTGTCTGCTGAAGAATGGCGAAAGTGGTTTAAGAAGAACAAAGAGAAATTATTCTTTACTGAAACAGGAGGGTATAAATGGATGCTGGATATAACCAAATAGATTTAAGTTATAAAGAATTTATTTGTAACAATGCATTGAAAGTTTCCATTTTTCATAGGTGCTTTTTGGAGTTTAGTGAGTTTTTTAATTAGCTAAGGTGATACAATTGTTTCTTTAGGTGATGATAATAAAGGATTTGCTTTGGATGAGAAATTGGAAGAGTTATTTTCAAAGTACCATAAATAAAAGGAGAGAGTAAATTTGAAGTGCTCCCTTTTATTTGTTAAAAAAAGAAAAATTGTAAAAGTAGGTTATGAAGAAGATACTTGTTATAATAATCATATTAATTGGAATTATGATTTCAGCGTTAAGCCAGGAGTCTAAATTTCAAGTTCCGGTACTTAAAATATATCTGGATTGTACTGTTTGCGATATGAGTTACATTATCCAGAAAATGAGTTATGTTAATTTTGTAAGGAATCAGACCGACGCAGATATATATATATTGGTAAGAACACAAACAACCGGAAGCGGTGGCATGAAATATGAACTCGAAATTTTTGGGCAGGGAGCTTTTATGAGTATTTATAATAGAGTTAAGTTCAGTACACTGTCAACTCAAACTGCCAGTGAGAAAAGGGAAGAAATGTTAAACCATTTATACCTTGGAATATCTTCCTTTTTTGGTAAAGCTTATTTTATAGCTCGCGATAAATACCTCGAAGATACAACTCAGGCTGTTGTTACCGAATCAGTAGAAGAAAAAGATAAATGGAATGCCTGGGTTTTTAACGTTGGAGCAAACGGAAATTTTAGTGGAGAGGAAAGCTCTAAAAGCAGTACTTATGGATTTACGGTTTCAGCAAAACAGGTAACTGAGAAAAATAAGTTTTATCTAAGGGCAAATTTGAGCAATAACCGGTCCGAATATAAATATGGCGATACAAAAATTACATCTGAAAAGGAAAGTAAAGAGTTAGAGGTAAGTGATGCTGTTAGTTTAGGAAATAAGTGGTCGGTGGGGGCATTCTTAGAAACAGGTAGTTCGGATTATGAAAATATGGATCTTTATATATCTTTTAAGCCGGCCATAGAGTACAGTTTTTTTCCTTATGAAGAAGCTTCAAAGCAACAAGTAACTTTATCATATCGCATAGGCGGAATTCATAACGATTATAAGGAGCGAACTGTTTTCCTGAAAGAATCTGAATTCCTTTGGGAACATAACCTGAGTTTGGGTGCAAGTGTTATCCAAAAATGGGGTACATTATCCGGCGAAGCATCTTATGAAAGTTATTTACACGACCCAGATTTATACGCACTGAATTTTAGTTTATATACAAATATTAGAATTTACAAAGGATTATCCGTGAGTTTTAGCGCATCGTACAGTATTAACAACAACCAGTTAAATATTGCCGGGGGTGACTTAACACTTGAGGAATTATTATTGCAACAACAACAGATAACATCAGGTTATAATTTTTATATGACCATGGGACTTAATTTCTCGTTTGGATCCATGTATAATACTATTGTGAATCCCAGGTTTGGATTCTAAAATGAATTGAATTAAAAATAATAATAAAAACAAATCAAGTTAGAGAAGAGGTAATTAGGGTATTGAAAAACTTTAGGTTAATGGTTGGTTAATAGATAATGTAACTCCGGACTATCTCTTCTCATTTTAAGCACAAAGAGCGAAGTCCTTTTAGAGTAAAATTAGGTAGAGTTTCTTTATATTGTTACACCAACGTTATCTTCGTAATTATACTTCGCTCTTTTTAATAAATAATTTTATTGATGATTTAATTGGTAAATAATTATAAAGAGCGAGGTCCATTGAATTAATAGGTTAATAATTCAATAAAATTCTTTTCACTTATCAGTTTTACTTCGCTCTTTATTTAAATATTTTAAAATGGTTTTGCAGCGTTTAGAATAAATTTATTCTAAACCGAAAGTCATATATGTGCGGAATGGCTTTTTTATCTATTGTGCCTTTCGCCCAAAACATTAATCACATCTTGAATGCTATGGTTTTTTACTGATAATAGAACAAGCAAGTGATAAATCAGGTCGGCTGCTTCATTTAAAAATAATTCATTGTCATTGTCTTTGGATTCGATGATTAACTCTATAGCTTCTTCACCAACTTTTTGAGCAATTTTATTAATGCCTTTTTCAAAAAGTTTGGTAGTATAGGATTCTTCCGGCATTTCTATTTTACGCTTATCAATTACTTGTTGTAAATAGTTTAAATCGAAAGTTTGTTCTTGTAAACCAAAGCATGTTTTTCTACCTGTATGGCATACCGGGCCTGTTGGTTCTACTAAAATTAAAAGAGTATCATTATCACAATCCGGTACTATTTCTTTTACATTTAAATAATTACCACTGGTTTCTCCTTTTGTCCATAAAATATTTCTTGACCTGCTAAAAAAAGTAACCTTTTGCTCTTTAATTGTTTTATCATATGCATTCTGGTTCATAAAACCAAGCATTAAAACTTCTTTTGTTTTTATATCTTGAATTATAGCGGGAATTAGACCGTTTAATTTATTAAAATTTAAATTTTGTTTCATTGCTGTTAGTTTAGTTCTTTATTCAAGTTTTGAGCTTATGGCTGGAAGCTGAGAGCTATTAGCTTCTAGCTAAAAACTTTCAAATTCTTACTGGTATTTTTTCTTTGTACAGGCCTTCCTTTAGTATTGAAATTTCAATCTCCTGATAGTGAAAGACACTTGCTGCAAGTGCTGCTTCTACATTTGAATAGTTGAAAACCTCGATAAAATCATCAATACTTCCGGCTCCACCTGATGCAATTACCGGAATATTTAATGTTTCAGTTAGCTTTTTTAATGGGTCTAAAGCAAAGCCATTTTTTGTGCCGTCGTGGTTCATGGATGTAAAAAGGATCTCTCCACAGCCTAAACTTTGGGTTTGCCTGGCCCAACTAAATAATTCCAGGTTGGTTTTTATTCGGCCCCCATTCTTGTAAACTATCCATTTGCCATCTTCAGGTTTTGCATCAACAGCCAATACGATAAACTGGCTTCCGAACTTTTTAGCAATATCTTCAATTAGCCCGGGACTGGTAATGGCTGCAGAATTGACTGATATTTTATCTGCTCCTGCGGAAAGAATAGTTTCTGCATCTGCTATGCTTGATATACCGCCACCAACAGTAAAAGGTATGCTAATTTGTTTTGCAATCCTGGTTACTAACCGGCTAAGGGTTTTGCGCTTTTCGTGAGAAGCCGTAATATCCAGAAATACTAATTCATCAGCTCCATTATCACTATAATATTTGCCCAATTCAACCGGATCGCCAACATCAATCAGGTTTTCAAACTCAATTCCTTTGACAGTTTGGCCATCTTTAATGTCAAGGCATGGTATAATACGTTTTGCTAACATAACTCTATGGTATTATTTTCAAATTGAATGGTGTCTTCATAAAATGCTTTTCCAACAATCACCGCATCAATCCCCAATTTATCCAGTTCATAAATATCCTTTTTAGAACTAACACCACCACTTGCAATGAGGTAACAATCTTTAAATTGATGTTTTAAGTTTCTGTACAACTCGACATTTGTACCTGAAAGCATTCCATCTTTAGAAATATCAGTACACATAAACCTGCGAATTCCTAAATTATAGTAGCTGTTTATCAATTCGCCTATCGCAATGCCTGTTGGTTTTGCCCATCCGTTAATGTAAACCTGGTTATCAAGTACATCGGCAGCCAAAATGAATTTCTCGTATCCAAATTCATCTATTAAATCAATAAATTTGGATGGATCTTTAATGGCTAGGCTTCCAATACCTAAATATTGGGCTCCTGCCTTAATTGCTGCTTTTACCTGAGATTTATTTCGTAAACCACCGCTATAGTCAACGATAAGATTTGTGTTTATACAGATATCTTTCAATACACCTAAATTTTCAGGTTTCCCTGATCTTGCCCCGTCCAGGTCAACTAAATGCAACTGTTTAAATCCCTGGTTTTCGAAGGTTTTAGCAACCTGGACAGGATTGTTTGAATAGATTGTTTTTTGATTGTACTTGCCTTGTGTTAGCCTAACACACTGGCCACCTATTATGTCTATTGCCGGTATTATTTCTATCATAATTCAATAAAGTTTTTTAGTATTAATTCTCCGGTTCTCCCACTTCGTTCAGGATGAAACTGTGTGGCATAAAAATTACCTTTTTGCATTGCAGCAGAAAAAGGTTCAATGTAATTACAGCTTGCAATTGAGTATTTGTTGTTATATGCAAAATAGCTATGAACAAAGTACACAAAACTGTTTTCGGGGATATCTTTAAATAAAGGCCCTTTCAGATTAGAAATACTACTCCATCCAACATGTGGAACCTTTTCCTTAGGAGGGAATTTTTGAATTTTTTCATCAAATATTCCTAAACAGGGTGTTTCGCCTTCAGTTGAAAAAGCGCACATTAGTTGCATTCCAAGGCAAATGCCTAAGACAGGCTGTTGTAATTTTGGAATTAACGTATTTAAACCAGTTTCTTTTAAGTAATTCATAGTGGTTGATGCTTCTCCGACACCTGGAAAGATTACCTTATCAGATTTCTGAATAATCTCAGGGGCATCTGTTATTTCAGGTTGTATTCCCAAACGGTTTAAAGCTAATGCTACACTGGTTATATTGCCTGCATTGTATTTTATTATTGATATTTTCATATGGTTTAATTTTTAATTGAAAATCAGGATTTACCACAGCCCTAAATGGAGTCCTGATTTTCAGTTGCTACACTCTTTAGGGTATGGGGTAAAAAGTAACTGAAAATCTCACTATTCAATTTCATTTGATATTCTCATAACTTCCCTTTAGTAGATGGCACCTGAAAGGATGTGTTATCCTGTTTAACAGCCATCTTTATTGCTTTTGCAAGAGCTTTGAAAATGCTTTCAATTTTATGGTGCTCATTTTTACCTTTAGCCTTTATATTAAGATTGCATTGGGCCGAATCCGATAGTGATTTAAAAAAATGGTAAAACATTTCAGTAGGCGTATCACCAATTTTTTCGCGCTTGAAATTTGCACTCCATACTAACCAGGGACGTCCTCCAAAATCAAGTGCCACTTGAGCAATATTATCGTCCATTGGAAGAATGGATCCATATCGTTCTATTCCTTTTTTATTGCCTAATGCTATCTTAAGTCCTTCACCCAGGGCTATTGCAGTATCTTCTATCGTATGGTGCTCATCAATATCCAGATCTCCGTTAACCTTAAGTTCAAGGCCAATGCCTGAATGTTTGGAAAGCTGTTCCAACATATGGTCAAAGAATTTAAGCCCGGTCGAAATTTTTGAACTTCCATTACCATCGAGGTAAAGATTAAGTTCAATATCTGTTTCATTGGTTTTTCTATAAACTTTAGCCGATCTGTAATTCTTTCGAATAACATTTGTTATTTCATCCCAGTTTTTGCATACAAATGAGTTTTCATCAACTGCCGGACTATCCTTAGAAAGCATAATTCCTTTAATCTTCATATTTTGGGCCAGTTGAATATCTGTAATGCGGTCTCCAATAACAAAGGATTTATCATAATCCAAAGTATCATTTAGGTACTTGCCCACAAGCCTTGTTCCGGGTTTCCTTGTTAGCGAATTATCTTCCGGGAACGATTTGTCAATTAGAATTTCAGTGAACTCAATGCCTTCTCCCTGTAAAGTTTTTATCAGTTTCTCTTGCACTAAATGAAATACATTCTCAGGATAGGCTGCAGTCCCTAACCCATCCTGGTTACTAACCATGACCAGTTCGTAATCAAACCGATTAATTAACAGGTATAAATTACGGATAGCTCCCGGAACAAGCTCCAGTTTTTCAAGGCTATCGACTTGTTCATCTGCTGGTTCTTTAATGATTGTTCCATCTCTGTCAAGAAATAATATCTTCTTCATAACAATTTGATTTTGTTTGTTCATACTTTTTTAAACTTTCAATAAGTTGTTTATTCTCTGTTGGCGTACCTACGGAAATTCTGAGGCACCCATCACAGTTATATTCACCGGACCTTTCGCGAACGATAATCTTGGCTTCCTTTAAATAGATAAATACTTTCTTGTGGTTCTTGAATTGCACGAGCAGGAAATTTGCATCGGAAGGCCATATCTTTACCACACTTTTAAGAGAATTAAAATTGTTTTCCAGCCATTCTCTTTGTTCAAGAATTGAATCGATGTTTGATTTTAAATTTTGAGTTTGCAAAGCATCTAATGCTGCTTTTTGACTTAACTGGCTTATATTGTATGGATATTTTATTTTATTAAGAACTCCAACTATTTCTGCATTAGCAAATGCCATTCCCAAGCGTATGCCGGCATTGGCCCTGCCCTTCGAAAAAGTCTGTAAAATAACCAGGTTAGGATAACTAACGATTTCGTTTACAAAACTTACTTCAGGTGCAAAATCAATATAAGCTTCGTCAATAACAACCAATCCATTAAAACTATTCAGTAAATCAATAATTAATTCCTTCTGGATTAAATTTCCCGTAGGGTTATTTGGCGAACACACAAAAATAATTTTGGTATTTTGCTGCCTGGTATACAATGCCTTCAAATCTAATTGAAATGATTCATCTAGTTTTACCTTGATTACCTTCACATTATTGATATTTGCACAAACCTCATACATCCCGTATGTTGGAATGTTTATCAATACGGAATCTTTGCCGGGTTCACAAAACGCCCTGATTAACAGGTCAATTATTTCATCACTGCCATTTCCTAAAAAGACATTCTCAACAGAGATTCCTTTTTGTTTTGAGATTTCCTTTTTTAAATCTCTCTGAAAAGGGTCAGGGTACCTGTTATATCCAATAGGGAAAGGGTTTTCATTGGCATCCAGAAGAATTGATTTGGCATCTTTCAGTTCTTCCCGGGCTGATTGATAAGGTTTAAGGTTTTTAATGTTTGGCCTTATCAATTTATTTATATCAAATTCAGTTTTTGTCATCATTCGTTTATATTTTTATTCAATTGATTTTGTGTTAACTACTAACACGCCTTTCCTGGCAACAATCTTTTTTAGTTACTCGCTCCCGCTGGCCACAAACACAACCCGCTCGTGAACCTTCATGACTTTCCCCTCGTTGTATGATCATGTGGGATAATGCCAATATAATCATGCTCGTGTACGTCAATACTATATTGTCATGAAGGTTTCATCTTCTAAAGCTTTTAATCTTATTGAAACAGCATTTTTATGTGCCTGGAGTTCTTCAGCATTAGCAATGATCTCAACAAATGGCCCAATAACTTTTAATCCTTGCTTAGTGGATTCCTGGAAAGTTATTTTCTTATAGTAGGCATCCATATTAAGCCCGCTATAACTTTTGGCAAACCCATTGGTTGGCAATGTATGGTTGGTTCCGGATGCATAATCACCCAAACTTTCAGGCGTATAATTTCCAAGGAAAACAGAACCTGCATTTGTAATTTTTGAAGCTACAGATGAATAATCCCTGGTTGAAATTATGAGGTGCTCAGGAGCATAACTGTTTGATATATCAATCATTTCCTGTATATCATTCATAATTATTATAGCTCCTGATTTCAGAGATTTCTTTGCAATTTCCTTACGAGATAAATTCTTTAGTTGATTTTTAAGTTCAATCAATGTTTGATTGGCAATTGTTTTATTATTAGTTACCAAAATTACCTGGCTGTCTGTGCCATGTTCTGCCTGGGATAGTAAATCCGCAGCTAAAAATTTAGGATTTGCAATTTCATCAGCCAATATCATAACTTCCGATGGTCCGGCAGGCATATCAATAGCAACTCCATCGGTTGAAACCAACTGTTTTGCAAGGGTCACATATTGATTTCCCGGTCCAAATATTTTATCCACCTTTGGAATGGTTTCAGTGCCATATGCCATTGCAGCAATAGCTTGCACCCCTCCACATGAATAAATTTCTTTTATTCCTGATATTTTGGCTGCATAAAGAATTGCCGGGTTTACTTTTCCTTCTTTATTTGGTGGAGTGCATAAAATAATTTGTTTACAACCTGCCAGAGTTGCCGGATAGGCTAGCATTAAAACGGTTGAAATCAAAGGTGCTGTTCCTCCCGGAATATATAAACCCACTTTTTCAATAGGTACAGCCTTTTGCCAACAGCGGACCCCATTCATTGTTTCAACTGAAATTTCCTTTGGAACCTGGGCCTTGTGAAATTTAATGATATTGAGAGCTGCAATTTTTATAGCGTTTTTTAATTCTTTACTTAGCAACTTTTCGGAACTATCAATTAATGATTTTGACAACCTAAGGTTTTGAATATCTGCCTTATCAAATTTCGATGTTAGTTTAAACAATGCCTTATCGCCTTTATCTTTAACAAGCTTAATTATATCTTTAACTGATTCAATTATTTGACCGGTATCAGAATTCGGACGTTGGAGGATTTCAACTAATTCAGTTTTAGTTGGATTGTCGTATATTTTCATCTCTAAATTTTTATTTAATTATAAAATCAATTTGCTCCCCTGACTGCCGTCAGGCAGGCTTTAGGGTTAGGACAATTGAAGAAAATCCATATTTAATTTCAAATAATCATTTTTTCAATGGGTATTACCAGTATTCCTTGTGCACCTGCATTTTTAAGCTGTCCTATAATTTCCCAGAAAGCTTCTTCGTTTACAACTGAATGTAATGAGAACCATCCTTTTTCAGCTAATGGCAGAATGGTTGGGCTTTTCATGCCAGGTATTATTTCTTTAATTTCCTTCAGGCTCTCTTCGGGAGCATTTAACAGAATATATTTATTGGATTTGGCTTCTTGCAATGACCTGATTCTAAATAAAAGTTGGTTCAGGATACTTGCCTTTTCTTTTGGCAGGTTTTCTCTCCCAATGATAATAGCTTCTGAATCGACAACCTTTTCAACTTCTTTTAAGCCATTGCTGATTAA
Source organism: Bacteroidales bacterium (assembly GCA_028282785.1). GTDB lineage: Bacteria > Bacteroidota > Bacteroidia > Bacteroidales > UBA12077 > UBA12077. The sequence continues at coordinate 118,551 of JANQHE010000020.1, forward strand.
TGTACTTCCGGAGCTTACAATGTCGAATATACCGTCTGCAAGTCCAATACTTGGTGAGATTTCCACAGAGCCGCTTATTTCGTGTATTTCGGCATTTACCTTATTTAAAGATAAAAATGATCTCAGGATAAAAGGGTAGGAGGTGGCAATTTTTTTATTCCGGAAATAATCCAATGATTTATATTCCTCAGACTTTGGAATAGCAAGGGATAATCTGCATTTGGCAAATCCCAGTCGTTCATAAATGGATAAGGAATAATTTTTTTCCAGGTATTCGTTTTCTCCGACAATCCCAATGTCTACTACACCATCATTTACATATTGTGGTATGTCATCATCCCTTAAAAAAAGGACCTCAATAGGGAAATTAGAGGATATGGAAATTAATTTCCTGTTTCCATTCGTTAGTTTGATATTACAATCGTTTAATAACCGAATCGATTTTTCACTTAACCTTCCTGATTTTTGTACTGCAATTTTTAGTTTTTTCATGATAAATTAATTGTGATTAAACAAAAAAGGCCCGCAGATTTCTGCAGGCCTTTAATTTCATTTTCTTGAACTTAAGTTTTGCCATAGCATTTTCTGCCGGGTGAGGTTTTCACTCGATGATGATGGGTATGACAATGTATCAAGTTCATTTTATTTTAGATTTTTCGTTTTGCTCCTTCTCTAAAGGGAGTCGAAGACTCCCTTTAGAGAAGGGGTAATTATTTAAACTAAAAAAGGGCCTGCAAAATTTGCAAGCCCTTTAATACTATTGATATATTTTTAAGAATCTACAAAATATTGCATACTGTTCCCGTTCCAGCATGATGATGGTGATAATGAACAGTATGTACGAATTGTAAATTCATTTTGCCTTATTTTTCTTCTACAATATTAATACTTTTTTTAATTCTTACTATATAAACACCAAAATTTTAAAAATGGGTGACACTGATTTTCTTTTTTTAGTTGAAATTAAAATCCCAGTTATCAGTTCAACTTGAGGGATTAATTCCGTTAAGATTTATAACCAATCCTTTCAATAAATTTTTAATCTGACATTATTAAAATAAAAGAATTTCGATTTCCTCTTGATAAAGGAACTTCCGTTTCATCTAACATTAATAGATAACATCCTTTTTTAACATATTTATTCAATACCTGGAATTAATAATTTTATTGTTTATTGTTTCTTAATCGAGAAAGTGTGGCAATATCTATTCCTAAAAACGATGCGATATGAGTAAGAGGTACTACTTTTAGTATTTCAGGATTACATTTACAAAATTCTTCATACCTGTCAATTGCTTTATTCGTTTGGAACTGAACAGCCCGGTCTAACAACTGGTCATTTTTAATTTCAGAAACTCCTTTACATATATGCTGCCATAAACTTACTTTTTTATACAATTCCGTAAATTCTTCCGATGTAGTTGTTATTAATTCAGTCTGTTCATAAGAAATAATATTTTCATTTACGGGAACACCTTCATTAAAACTATATGGAACAATCACCACCGTTCCTTTTTTAAAAAATTGTAAAGTTACTTCTTTACCTTCATGATCATAGGTATAGCTTCTTAATATGCCTGATTTAACAAAGCCCAGTTTATTGGCAACTTCCCCAATTTTTACAAAAAACTGTTTCGGTTCAATAACCTCAATCTTAAAATATTTTTCAGTAATCTCCCAATCGGATTCTGAAAGATTAAATTGTTTTTGTAATGTTTCTTTAAAACCCTGCATGATATAACAATTTTTTACAAAATTATTCAAATTAAGTAACTATAAAATGATATTAATCAAATTAAATAGATTGGTAATTAATATTAATGTTAATTGTAAAATGAGTGGATAGTCAGTTTTAATAAAGCATTGAAAAGTACTTTTAAAAATTGACAAATATCAAAATAGGATTTGATTTCTATATTGTAATTTTGAAAAAAACAGATATGAAAATAAATAAGGAACTTAAAGTATCACTTGGTTTGATTAATGAAAAGCTCCACTTTAAAGGAGTTAGCAGGAAAAATGAGCCAATATCCATAGATTATATACCTCCTTTGGGAGATAATTTGGGATACACATCACTTGAGCTGTTTTTATTCAGTATATCTTCGTGCATAGCAAGCACAATTTTGATATTTCTAAGAAAAGAGAATAAGATTATTTCAACTATAAATATTAATGCAAGTGGAATAAGGAAGGAAGAACACCCTACAGGGTTAAGGAATGTTGACATTAATATTGAAATAGATTCCCAAAACCTTACAAATCAAGAAATGGAAAGTGTAATTAAGAAATCTAAGGAAGAGTATTGCCCTGTTATATCTATGTTAAACAAAGACGTGCAGGTGGCTGTAAATTATGAAATTATAAAGGAGAGAAGGCATGTTGAATAAAGAGTTGGCTTCGGTTTGTGGACTGTTTTGTGCTTCTTGTGGAGTGTTCTATGCAACACAGGAAAAAGATTTTATAAAATTACAAGAAATTGCAAAGAAGCTAGATATCCCATTTGATAAAGTAAATTGTTATGGTTGCAGGTCTAATGAAAAAATCGGAAGTTGTGTTAATTGCTTTATCGCAAAATGTGCCGAGGAAAAAGGCGTAGAATTCTGTATAGATTGTGATACTTATCCTTGCGGTGAATTAAAAGAATTTCAAAAGAAAATGCCTCATAGAAAAAATATGTGGAAGTCGTTAGCAAGAATAAAAGAAGTTGGGTGGGAAAAATGGTTTGTTGAAATGTTTGATTACTATACATGTCAGAAGTGCAATACAATGAATGGAGCGTATAATATTGAATGCAGGAAGTGCGGAAATTCTCCAGGTAATGATTTTGTAAAAGAAAATATGCTTTGATAAGTACAATTTAGGAATTGTAATTTAAAGTAAGATTGTATATTTACTCAGTAATAGTTAATCAGACATAATGGTTATAAAACCCTCTCGATTTCCTCTTGATAATGGAACTTCAGATCCATCTGACATTAATAGATAAGATCCTTTTTTAATATATTTATTCACATGATTTAAGTTAATAACATGTGATTTGTGCGGTTTAAAAAAGGTAATATTATCTACTAAATCGTTAAATTCTCCTAATGATTTTGAAACAATTATTTTTCTGCCACCTTCAACAAATATTCTTGTATATCTTCCGTCAGCATTAAAACTTACTATAGATGCCGTTTCAATATATTCAATTCCTTCTAAAACAGGAATTGCAATCTTTAATGGAGCCTTAGAGCGTAAGTTAGATTTAAGAATATCAAGACTTTGTGATTTTTTTAAAAGTTGGTTTTTATTTAATACCTTTTCAACGGCATTTTTAAAATCTTCGATATCAATAGGCTTTACAACGTAATCGACTGCACTAAATTTAAATGCTTTAACAGCATGGTAATTGTATGCTGTAACAAAAATCAGATCAAAGTTTTTATCAGGTAAGGCTTCTAATAAATCAAATCCTGTTCCATCTTGCATTTCTATATCAAGAAAGACCAGATCAGGTGAAACCTGATTTATCAATTTTATCCCTTCTACAACAGATGAAGCTTTGCCTGAGATTTTTATATCCGGAAAATTTCTGGAAATGATCATTTCTATAAAATCTCTGGCCTTTTTTTCATCATCAATAATAATTGCTGTGGTCATATCTCAAACACTTTAATCTGTAATTTTAGGAATTCTCAATAATACTCTGGTTCCGTCAGGAGCACCATTTTGACCCTTTAGGTCAATATAATCAATACTGAAATTGCGATTGTAAAGTTTATTTATTGCTTCAATACGTTTGTTTGTAATTTTGGTTCCTAAGGGCTTATGCTTTTCACGGTTATTTTTGTTTATCTCGAATGATTTTTCCCTTCCAATACCATCGTCTTCAATAATACATAAGAAATTCTCATCATTATTTTCGAATTTAATGAGTAAATTCTTTTCTCCTTGTTTATGGTATAATCCGTGCCAAATAGAATTTTCAATATATGGTTGTAAAATTAATGGATAAATATGATAAACTTCAGTATCAATTTCCAATGAAACATCAATTTTATAATTAAATCCATCCTTAAATCTGAGGGATTCCAGATCCAGGTAAAGTGCCAATGCATCAAGTTCTTTCTGAATTGAAATTGTTTCATATTGAGAATTTTCCAGAACAGTTCTCATCAATTTAGCGAATTTAGATAAATAATGGACTGACTTATCATTGTTATTTTCATAGATAAAGAATTGAATGGAGTTTAACGTATTAAAAATAAAGTGAGGATTCATTTGTTGACTTAAAGCTTGTTGCCTGAATTTGTTCACTTCTTTAAGCAAATTCTTTTCTATTGTACTCCGTTTATTCAGCTCATTTACTCTTGACTTAAACAAGAAATAAGTAATTATTACAATGAAAAGAATCAATAATGAACTAAACCACCAGGTTTTCCAAAATGGAGGGTTTATTGTGAAGTTTAGTTCGGCAGGATGAGTGCTTTCAACACCATCTTCATTAATAGCTTTTACTTTAAGATAATAACTGCCTGCAGGTAAGAAAGAAAGTCTTAAGAAATTGTCGTTAGTTTCTTTCCAGTTCGAATCTTCCCCTTTTTGATTTAACTTATATTTATACCTTTTTTCAGCATTATTTCGATACATTAAACCAGCATATTCAATGTAAATTGAATTTTGGTTATATGGTAACTCATAATAATCTTTGACTATTGTATCTTTATCAAGTATCTTTATATTCTTAAAGTAAATATTTGGAGGGGTTTTATTAGTTGTCAAGTTTTTATGTTTAATTAAATTCACTCCTTTTTTAGATGCTATAAATAAAACAGTATCATTTGCAAAAACATCTTGAATCTCATTAGATAATAAACCATGAATTTTACTATAATTTGTAATAGAGTAATCTAAAATATTATCCGGATTACCGAGTTCAATTTTGTTTAATCCATTGATAGTTCCAACCCAAATAATATTTCCAATTTGATTAAGAGTAGTTATACTATTACTAGATAAGCCTTCATTTGTTGTTATTTCTAATGCAACAGTATCATTTGAATAAATCTTTATGCCATCTGATTTTGTTCCAAACCAAATGTTTTGTTGGTATTTGTTTTTTAAAATGCATTCTATTTGTGAGGATAGATTTAGTTCATCACCTACATATTCAAATGAATTATTATCCGTTCTATATTGCCATAATCCATCATTGGTACCACAATAAATAATATTCTCGTCTTGATTAAAGCAAATAGCATTGATTTTAATAGATTTATTATTTTTAATTGAGATGAATTCGTTCTTTCCTGCAAATTTATATAGCCCTCTGCTAGTTGCTAACCAGATTTTTCCGTCTCGATTTACTATAATGTCTTTTGGTTGAGCTGAGCTAATAATTATATTTTTGTAAATTAAGTTAGCTTTTGTTATTTCATTATTTTGTATTGAATACAAATAACGTGATAAAATCCACATTTTATTGTTTAAACTATCATAATGAATTTTCTTTATTATGATATCTTCTTTATCTAATTGGATTGTCTTCGTTTCAGAGGAAATTTCATATAGTAAGTTGTTAGAAGCTATCCAAAATTTTTTGTTTTGAATATATAAAGAGTTTGCTCCTTTATTAAAAAGAGGATCATTATTTAAATATTTTACTGATAGGTTTGGAATGTAGTAAGCACCATCTAGTAAGGTAGTAAACCAGAATCCTCCTTCATGATCTTTGAGTATTGAAGTTATACTTCGATTCTTTAAAAAAATATTGGGAGAAGCAAGAATCTCTGAATTCTTAAAAAATAATACTCCATTTCTTGTGCCTACCCATAAATTATTATGATCATCAACATACAAATATATTCCCGTCGAAGGAATTAAAGTTATATCCGTATCTGTTAAGTTTTTGATTTTAACTAAAACATCGTCAGCAACAAAGAAATCATTATTATTATTATTTAGAATAAAGAAATAATCTTGTTTTTTTATACTTGAAGAAAATATTCCATTTGTGTCTGAACTGAAAACTTCAATTCCATTTCGAACTATTGCAAACTTCTTTTTTTCTGAAAGTTTTGCTATAGGTCTGTTAATAATAAACCTCTCATTAATACCTATGACCGCATGAAAGTTCTTTTCTTCGCGTATTGCTGTAATTTTTCCTATCGAATCAATATAGAAAGAACCATTACGACGGTCGCCATAGTAAAGTTTTTCTGTACTATCTATGGCAAAGGATCCTTTAAAAGGATTAGGGTAAAATTGAACAGTTTCTTGTAACTTATGATTAAATTTATAATGAAAAATACTGTCATTAAAAAAATATGAAAACCTAGCAGAATGTGGAATAAACCAAATACGGCCTTTGTAATCTTCGTAAATCTCAAAAACGGTATTGTCAGGTAAACCATCATCTTCGGAAAAGTTTTGGAACTCATAGCCATCATACCTGCTAACTCCATTATCGGTAGCAAACCATATATATCCTTTCGAATCTTGAAATACATGGTATACTTCTGAACTGGGTAAACCATCTTCAGCCGTATAATGCCTGAAACTAAAATTTTGACTATAAAGTGAGATGGGGAATATAAGCAATAAAATATATAACTTAAGCTTAAATAGCAAAAGTATGAATGACAATACCCTTTTATATTTAATTTGTATAAAGTTAATAGCCGTTCTTTGTGCCAAATTTATCTCAAAAATATAATAAGATTTTTAGTTTTTTAACCTGTTAAATGCATTTTATTACATCAAATTTACATTTTAACTTAAAAATTGAACCATTGGTTACTTTGTCTAAAAAGGTGTAACTAAATTTTATATTTTTGAAAATACAAACAATGTTATGAGAAAACTTAGCTGTATGTAATTAAAGGAGTAAAATATATAATTTTACTCCTTTTTTATTTTAATACCCCCCTCAAATATAAGGGTTTTAGTAAAAAAAAAGCCGATGAACAACCATCGGCTTTCCGGATTAACCACTTGAATTTAATTCTCGTTAACGATTTCCCAAAGATTCAAATAACTTAACTTAATTATATCTAACATTTTATCCCAATTAATATCATAAGTTTGATCCTTTGGTGTATGGTAAGTAACCGGAAATCCTGCCATAAAATACATAATAGGAACATTTTTGGCTGAAAACGAAGTATGATCGCTTCCTCCTCTGGGTTTTACTGAAGGACGGTAAATCATGTCCAGATTTAGGTCGTAATTTTGTATATTTTCCTCAGATTCTGCTTTTAATTCAGACAAATAGGAAGTATATACCATTCTAGCCTGGTTTTTCAACGTATCATTTTCTGAATCCTTACTTATCATATCAAAATTTAGATAGAACTTGATATTTTCTATTTTACCTCCATACGGATTATCTGCAAAATACTCTGAGCCAAGAAGCCCCTTCTCTTCACCGGTCCATGCAGCAAATACAATGGTTTTTTTGGGCTTTATTCCTGACGCTTTAAAAGCTTTGGCTAACATCCATACTCCAACTGTTCCGGAAGCATTGTCATCAGCACCACTCCAGACAAATCCGTTTGAAGCACCCAAATGATCATAATGTCCGCCAACTACTACGATTTCATCCTTATTTTCTCCTTCTATTACCCCAAGTACATTTCTGGTATGAAGTAGTTTTGTTTTAACTTTGTAATCGGTTTTTAATTTTATGTTTTTTAATGATTTGGAGTTTGGTTTTAATGAGTTGGCAACTTGTTTTTCAAATTGTTCAATATTTATTCCTTGATTTTCTAAAATCTTATTAACCAGCTTGTTATTTGGGTAGATTTCTAAAGGTCCGGTATCAAAATTATCTGACGGGAGTTCTAACCTGTGCTCGTAAATAGGACTTTTTGGAGATTCATTTTGACTTAGATTACTGAAGTCTTCCTTATCAATCCAGTTTTTAGGATTCAGATTAGGATAAATATCAATAATTGCTAAAGCTCCTTTTTCTTTAGCAATTTTATCTTTGTTTTTGTTTAAATAATATTCGAAATACCTTTCATTCTTATGAAACTTTTTATAGCCTGGCGAGCTTGTGTCGTTGTGCCCGGGATAACCATTTAAACGAATAATGATCTTGTTTTTAACATCAATACCTTTAAAATCATCGTAACCGGTTTCTTCAGATGTATATCCATATCCTACAAAAACCAGATCAGCATTAATTTTAATACTGGAATTTCCTCCATATAAAGAATAATCTACATTTTCAGTGAAAGTATATTCTATGTCATTTGCAATAATGGAAAGTGAGGAATTACTTTCTAATTGCTTAATCATATACATATTTTGATAATATGAAGTATATTCTTCGGCTTTTATTCCGCTCCACCTTTGTTCCCTTGTGGGTTGAGTTATGTCTTTATCCCCGGCAGGATCCACGTCCATGAACTTTAACATACTTGCTAAATAATCTGCTGCGAGAAATTCTCCTTTCGTTCCGGTAGCTCTTCCCTCCATCCAGTCTGACGCTAAAAATTCCAGTTGTGCTTGAGCAGACTCCTTTGTTATTGCTTTTAATCCTTTTTCAAGTGGAGTTTCCTGCGATAACACAATAATTGGAGCTAGTAAAAATAGCGAGATAAAAAGCCATAAATTTCTCATGATATAAAAGATTTGTTTAGTATTTGACAAAGCTTGAATTAAATAGTTTAATGAATATTAGACGGTAAATACGATTTCATTTTAAAGAGAACAAAAAGGTTTGAGCTTAATGTTTTTGGTTTTTATAATTGCTGATACAAGTTGAGCTTAATATCAGAAGTTTATTCTTTGGGTTTCGGATATCTGATCAAAATTAGATTTTATGGACTGGAGAAAATAAATATTTTGGTCGGTAATTAATAAATACAACAAATTATGAAATATTTAAATACGGTAATTAAAGGAACAGGATCTTATATACCGGAATATAAAATTGAAAACAAGGATTACGTTACCAATACATTTTTCGAAAAGGACAATTCGGTTATTAAAGGAAGCGGTGAAGAAATAGTTGCAAAATTTAAAGATATTACAGGAATTGCAGAAAGGAGATGGGTTAAGGCTCATCAAACCTGTTCGGAAATAGCCACAAGTGCAGCAAAACAAGCAATTGATTCTGCCGAGATCGATAAGGAAACGATTGATCATATCATTGTGGCGACAAATTTTGGTGATGTAATAGAAGGTACCATTCAAACTGATTTATTACCCAGCCTTGCGGCCAGAGTTAAACATAATCTTGGAATTATTAATCCATCATGCGTTGCTTATGATTTAATCTTTGGGTGCCCCGGTTGGGTTCAGGGAGTAATACAAGCCGATTCATTTATAAAAACAGGTTTAGCTAACAGAGTTTTAGTCATTGGGGCTGAGACTTTATCAAGAGTTGTGGACGTGTACGATCGCGATACAATGATTTTTTCCGATGGAGCAGGAGCAGCTATTGTTGAGGGGATTTATACTGATCGGAAATCAGGTGTATTATCATCAGCAACAGTTACACATACAAAGGATGAAGCATATTTTTTATATCTGGGGCAATCAAATAAACCTGGTAGCGATCCAAATATCAGGTATGTGAAAATGCATGGTCGAAAGATCTATGAATATTCGCTTTTCAATGTTCCCAAGGCAATAAAAGTTGCAGTTGATAAATCGGGTATACAAGTTAAGGATGTCAAAAAAATCATTATCCACCAGGCAAATGAAAAAATGGATGCTGCCATTGTGCAACGGTTTTTTAAGCAATATGGCATGCAAGTTAACATTGACGATGTAATGCCAATGAATATTCATGAGTTAGGCAATAGTTCTGTTGCAACAGTTCCTACGTTATATGATATGATTTTGAATGGGCAAATTAAAAATCATCATATCAATAAAGGAGATAGTATCATTTTTGCATCGGTAGGAGCTGGAATGAGTATTAATGCTATTGTTTACAGGCAATAGTATTCATTCCTTCAGCAGTCTCCATTATTCCATACAAGTGCAGCAGCACCTAATATTGCTGCATCATTTTCAGATAATGCAGATGGTTTTAATTCAACTTTACCTTTGTAAATATTCAATAGATACTTTTCCATATATTTTTTCACCGGTTTGAATATCCTGTCACCGGCATTGGCCAGTCCTCCAAACAAAAAGATAACTTCCGGGCTTGTGATTGCTACTGCATTGGCTAGCATCACTCCTAATACATATGCGGTAAAATCAAAAGCTTTTTTTGCTATAGGGTCTGCTTCAAGGGATGCTTTATAAATCATTTCACTTGATATTTTTTCCAATGCAACATCGCGTAAAACACTTGGTTCATCAGATTCTGTTAATAATTCTTTTACAGTCCTAACGATGCCGGAGGCTGATGCATAAGTTTCAAGGCAACCCTTTCTTCCGCAATTGCATTGCCTGCCATTGGGGTCAAAAATGGTGTGGCCTAATTCACCTGCAAATCCATCATGCCCTAAAATCATTTTGCCATTGGCAACAAACCCGCTTCCTAAACCTGTTCCCAACGTTACCATTAAGAAGTTCTTAAGGTTTTTAGCACTGCCATAAATCATTTCTCCCATTGCAGCAGCATTAGCATCATTGGTTAAACGAACAGGTAAGTTGGTCTTTTTGCTTAATATATCTGCTAACGGTACTACTCCTTTCCAATTTAAATTTGGCGCATGTTCAATGGTACCCTTGTAATAATTCCCATTTGGAGTTCCTATTCCAACTCCCATTAATTGAAATTCAGTACTTAATCCTGCTAAGGAGTGGTTTATTCTTTCCGACAAATAATCAACAAAATGAGTAACTTTTTTAAACTCTTTAATCGGGAAAGATTCTTTTAGTTTAACAATCCCATCCTCAGTAACCACACCATATGATATGTTGGTTCCTCCAATATCAATTCCTATAGCAAGTTTTTGCATGAAGATTATAATTTAAGAATTTGTAAAATAATGTATTGATTAACATTTTAGCAATAATATGTTGTTAAATTTTTGGCAATATTTTTGATGATTATTTTCTAACTTTAATGAAAATTATTAAGACATTCTTATGAAAAAGTTACATCTACTCGGGCTTATACTGTTATTCTTTGTTGCTTCGAAACCGTTTGCGATTGCTCAAAAAAAAGTTAAGGAGATAAAAATTAAAGAAGTTAAAGGAGTTGCTACCGGTGGCGATTTGGAGACAATAGATCAAATAACTCAGCGTGCAATTAATGAAGCAAAGGTTGAAGCTTTAAAAAAAGCCGGCATTGTAGAAAATATTTCATCGTTTAGTGATTATTTTCAGTCCGAGGATAACGAAAGTTATGATGAGCTATTTACATCAGATATACTTTCAGACATTCGAGGTGCAGTTAAAAATGTAGAGGTTTTAGATACAAAAAAAGGTTTTGACCAATCAGACAGGCTTAAAATAGAAGTTATTATAAGCTGTACGGTTATTAAATATCTTACGGAGAAAGATATGACTTTTGATGCCTGGGTTAACGGGGTTGGCATGTTTTACCAGAATGAAGAAAATTTGATGTTTAAAATAAAACCATCAAAAGATGCTTATCTAAAGATATTTATTTTTGGAGAGTCAGAGGCTTTTCAGTTATTTCCCAACCAATACGAACCTTCGTATTTATTAAAGGGAGGAGAGCAATATAATTTTCCGTCCGAGACCATGGATTATACTTTATTTACACATAAGAAATCGGAAGTACACCGAATGGTTATGGTATTTATGAAAGAGGATGTTCCATACACAAAAGAAGTGGAATACAAGGAAATTATTGATTGGATATTCTCAATACCGCCTGATATGCGTTCAATTAAATCTTTTGGGTTTTCTGTTGTACAAGAAGATAAATTGAAGGAGGATTAGATAAAATTATACTGTAAAACATGTCCTGCAACTGCAAATTATTTCTTTCGAATTAGTGTTAAACCATCACGTAAAGGCAAAATCACTTTTTCAACTCTGTTGTCATTTTTAATGAATTTGTTGAACTCGAATATGCCTTTGGTGTACTCATCGTCTGGCGATTCAAGTTCAATTACTTTACCACTCCAAAGTACATTGTCGGCTAAAATGAAGCCTCCCGGTTTAACAAAATCAAAGAGGATGCTATAATATTCCAGGTATTCTCTTTTATCGGCATCAATAAACACCAAATCGAACTGTTCGTTTATTTCAGGAACCAGTTTTCTTGCATCCCCAAAATGAAGTTTTACTTTTTGATCCAGTCCGGCTTTCTTTAAATATTTCAGAATGAAATCTTCTAATTCGTCATTGATCTCAATAGTATGAAGAATTCCGCTTTCTTTCAGCCCTTTGGCTAAACAGATAGCTGAATACCCTGTATAAGTTCCAAGTTCAAGAATTTTCTCAGGGTTGATCATCTTGCTTATCATTTCAAGGATCTTGCCTTGTAAATGCCCCGAAAGCATTCTTGGACGAAGTATTTTTAAATTAGTTTCCCGATTTAATTCTGCTAAAATCGGATCTTCAGAATCGGAATGATTTAAAATGTATTCTTCTATATTAAAGTAAAAATCTGACATTTATATGCTCATATTTCGACAAACCTGCCTGCCTGTCTTCAGGCTCAATATGGCATATATTGGTATGTGTCACACTGAGCCTGTCGAAGTGTGATTAACCTTGTTAACTTACTGATAAATCAACATAGACATTTTATCTATATTCAAAACTTCATTGGCTACATTTTGAATGTCATCAACAGTAACGGCTTCAATTTTATCTTTAATCTTTTGCAAATCGTCAACTTTATCAAAAAGCATATAGCTTTTACCCATGGCAAGCATAAGACTTGCATTATTTTCCGAGTTAATTGCAATTTGCCCAAACAACTGCCGCTTTGCTTTTTTTAACTGAACTTCACCCAGTTTTTTGGTTCTTAGAGCCTCAAACTCTTTTTTGATCAGTTTAATACACTTTTCAAAGTTTTCTTTGTCTGTTCCGAAATAAACCGAGAATACACCAATATCAGAGTACGGCGAATAATTGGATTCTACATGATATGCCAATCCGTGCTTTTCCCGAAGCAATAAACTCAATCTTGAATTTAATCCCGGACCACCCAACATATTATCAAGTAATGTCATGGTAACTTTTTTGTCATCATAAGAGTTATATGAAATGTTGCCAATAACACAGTGGGTTTGGAACGTGTTCTTTTCAACTATTTTTGTTTCCGGTATATAACTGCCAATCCCAATGCGTTTTTTATTTCTGGGATTAGATATAATTTGGCCAAAGTATTTATTTGCTAATTTCTTGAATTTGATAAAAGAAATATCTCCAACCGAACAAAGAACCATTTCATCCGTATGATAATTCCGTTCAATAAATGCTTCAATATCTTTTTTTGTAAATCGGCGAAGATCTTTCGGATTTCCCAGAATATTTTTTCCCAGAGGTTGGTTTTTGAAAATTAATTCTTCAAACTCATCAAATATTAATTCGGCCGGATCATCTTTATATGAATTAATTTCTTCTATAATCACTTCTTTCTCTCGTGTGATTTCTTTTCCAGGAAAGGTAGAGTTAAAAGTGATATCCGAGATAAGTTCCATGGCACGTTCGTAATCATTCTTTAAAAATGAGGTATGAATGGTTGTTTCTTCTTTTGTTGTATACGCATTGATCTCTCCGCCAACGTCATCCAACCTGCTAAGAATATGATAAGCTTTACGTTTTTTTGTTCCTTTAAATATGGTATGCTCAATGAAATGAGCCATTCCGTGTTCATGTTCTTCTTCATCGCGCGATCCGGCATTAATGATCAAGCCACAATGCCCAACTGCTGATTTTGTCTGTAAATGAATGATCCTTATTCCGTTCTCCAGTGTATAACTCTCGTAATCCATCTCAAAAATTGTATCTTTTGCAAAAGTATAAAAAACTAACAATCAAAATACTAAAATGGTTAAAGTTTTAGGATTCGTAAGATTTTTTAAAAATTGGAAGAAAATATTTTGTAAAAGGAAATTTTCATTTATATTTGCATCCGCAATTGAGCGCTATGGTGCCATAGCTCAGTTGGTAGAGCAACGGACTGAAAATCCGTGTGTCCCCGGTTCGATTCCTGGTGGCACCACAACCCTGACAATTCTGTTAGGGTTTTTTTATATCTTCAAGTTATGGAATTCTATTGTTATATAATTTGTTCGTAAAATAATTAATTTTTCTTTATAAAATTGGCCTTACAACCTCAGCAGAAATGTTGAGGTTTTTTTATTTTATGGCTTGAATAATGATTAATTCTGCCTGTTCGGCAGACAGGGATTAACGAATGTTGATTTTAGATGGATAAAAAACTTCATAAATTGTAAATCGTTAATCGATGTTCGTTATTTTAACTTCTTACTAAAATCAGCAAAATAATATTACATATCTATCGGGACCTGGTGGCACCAAACCCTGACGATTCTGTTAGGGTTTTTTGTTTCTTTTCCGGAATAATGAATATCCAATAACGAATATTGAATTTCGATGGAAATCAGATGCTTCTTAAATCAAAGATCGTTAACTTTTCTCATGAGCAAATCGAATAACAGACATTGATTATTTAAATTATATATTTTTGATTTGGCGCATAGGTTTGTCTTTTTGTACCTGTGGCCCACTTGCCTGATGCTAGCAGGGATTTCAATTTTTTCGGCACCAGGGACTTAGACTAAATCCCATTTTGAAATCTACATTCTCACTTTCTAATGTTTTGAATTTTAGAAATAAATTTATTTTTGTCATAAAAGAAATTGCAAATCAAACTAATATAATGTATTTAAGATGCTGTTTAAATTTTATCTTTTCTTTGAATTTAAATAAAGATTTTCCGAAAATGAATCTATGTTTTTGGACGCTAATAAGATTATGATTAAATGTTAAGTAAAGATATAAATAAGAAAAGAAATAGGAATTTTATTCTCAAAAAGAATTTTTTTTGCAAAATAGTTTCAGTTTCGTTGAATTTTCACAAAAAAATTTTATTAAATAAGAGAAAGAAATGGATATTGATTTCATTTTTGTTTTTCATTTTATCGGTATTTATTATATTCCAAATATTTCATAAGCATCAAAACAGGCAAAAGAGTTCTAACCAAGTTAAAACGGAACTTTTAAATGCCATGAATTCTTTAAATGAGATTTCTCGGATTAATCAAACAAAAATTTTAGAAAAAGCAGACCAGGTAATAAAAAAAGCAACTATTTTTGAAGATACACTTATTTTGGCAAGTGCACTTTACTTGAAACTTAATGCATTCTATGAATTACAGGTTACCGACAGTATTATATTATACCGTAAACAAATATCGGATATTGCAGAAAACTTAAAGAATGATACAATATCAATAAAGTTATATAATATTTTGGGCCATGCATACCTGAATAAATCTGATTATGTAAATGCAATGAATTGTTATATAGATGCTTTAAGAATTAGCGAAGAATTACAAAATTTTAAATTTCAGGCTATAGCATTAAATGGGCTTGGTATTTTATATGGAAAATTAGGAGATTTTGATATGTCAATTTCATACCTAAAAAAAGCTATATCGCTTTTTGAAATATTAATGGACACTAACAGAGAAGGTATTGCAAAATTAAATGTTGCTAACAGTTATGAAAAAAAAAGAGAGTATCTTAAGGCTTCGAGCTATTCAAAGCAGGCAATTGAAATATTCAGACAATTGAAAGACACTAATAAAATTGTTTCGGCGAAAATTGTTCTAAGTAATATCATTCTGGGACAAGATAATGATACTTTAGCTGTACAAAATTTAAAAGAAGCAATAGCGCTGTCACAGCAGACAAATAACCATAAATCTCGTGGTATTGCATATTATAACCTTGGAAGTATATATTCACAAAACGGAGAACTTGAGTTAGCCGAGGATAATTTTATTAAAAGCCTGGAAATATTTACAAAAATTGAGGACCGAACCGGGATAATGAGAGTATATGGCTTTTTATATAAAATTGAACGAGATAAAGGAAAATGGGAAAAGTCTCTTAATAATTATGAAAAATATACGAAATTAAGAGACAGTATTATGGGAAGCGATGTTAAAAAAGAAATTTCAAACCTGAAAGCAAATTTTGAATTGATGAAAATGGAGCAGGAAGCAGATCTATTTCAACAGCAACTGAAATTCAAAAAAAAGGAGAATCTTTTTCTGGTTATAGCTCTAATATCAGTAGTTATCATAACCACATTGATAGGTGGATTTATTCGCCTTGCATATAAAAACTTAAAAAAATCAGAGCAAATCAAGGTTATTGAAAATAAACAGATTCTTGAAAAGGCAAAAGCAGATAATATTATTAATAAGCTTGAAAAACAAAAGCTTCAGGTAGAAATAGCCGAAAAAAATAAAAAAATGGTAGCAGTTTCATTACAACTGGTATCTAAAAATGAAGTTCTTAAAGAAATGCTCGATATTATTAACCAATCAAATCGACAGAATTATTTAAATGAAGTGTCTAAATCTAAGCTTATAAATGTAATTAGACATAATCTCAGCCAAGAAAAAGATTGGTTATATTTTAGAGAGATGTTCGAACAGGTAAATACAGGTTTTTTTAATGAATTAAAAAAAAGGTGTCAGAAGCTTACGGAAAATGAGTTACGCCATTGTGCATACATAAAAATTAATTTAAACACTAAAGAAATAGCGCAACTTTTTAATATTACTCCCGATAGTGTCAAAACTTCAAGATATCGTATCAGAAAAAAACTGAACCTCAGCGAAGATATAAAGTTGGGAGATTTTATACGAAATTTATAACACTTTAGGAACCTGTATATAGCAATTTATTACAAATAAATTGTTTGTATGTAATTAAATGACATAAGTTTATAAGCTTTGTTACCTTTTGTCTACGGTAAAAATTTGTCTGCTATGTAGACCCCAATTACTTTTATTCAAAAATTTCAATTGATCACTTAAAACGTATAAAATATGAAAAAATTACTATGGATTATTCCATGTTTGCTTTTAAGTATAATAGGGTATCCACAGACGAAAGAATCGCAGCAATCTTTATTATCGGCCCGCAAACCTAAAGTTCCGGATGAAATGGCAACTCCCGGTTATAATTTGGATATACCAAGGCAATATATGCTAAAAGAACATGTTAGTGCTAATAATCAAATTGTTCGGTACTTTTCTATTGATAAAGAAAATAAAAAGGATAAAAAAAATGTTGCAAAACAACTTCACCAGGTTACTTTTCAATTTGACCAACAGCCTATGGTTGGTTCAGTGCAAGCATTTAATAATAGCAATGTTTATTATGAACCAATATTATTTGGATCTCCGGTAATTGAGATGGAGGAAGGTGTTTATGAAGTAATTTGCGATGGAATTTTTATGGGTAACCCCAAATATGTTTTCTTAAGTGAAATATCTATTCATTCAGATACTACTATAAAGGTTAATTATTCCAAAGCTATCCACGAAATTAAGCTAGAACCTTTAGATAAAGATAATCAAATAATGTTGTATGGAGACCCAAATATAATTAATGAAAGTGTAACGGTAACTATCGAATTTCCTCAACATATCAGTATATCTAAGTTCATGCAACTATCAAGCGGGAAATTATATTTTTCAGATATTGACCCTTCGTATAATTTAAACTTTTCAATTACAGGCCTCAAACAAGGAGAACTGTATATTATTGATGATTTGGAAGACTTAACAGGCATAACAAATGATGTGACCTTAACAAGTAACCCCGCGGAATATACACAATATATTTCATATTTTAAAGAATCTCCTGTTTCGAATGATAACTATGTTATTTTAAGAGATGGTATAATAACTAATATAGAAGGTTCCTATCAATATTCATATGTTTCTTTGGTCAACCTTGATTACCCTATTAATAATCAAGATACTATAGATGTTTATATATCGAATGTACTATCCCCTTCAAAACCGCTAACCATCACTGCTGCGATAGAGTATTGGGAAGAAAACCCTTTAAGTTATCCGGGAGGCAGGGCTCCTCTTGTTACTTTTACCAAACCTGCATATTTAACTTCAGAAGGAGATATTGCATTTTGTGAGGGAAACCTCTTACCCGCAGATTATCAAATGCCTGCTGGAAATATGGTAATGTATAGTATTACAAGCCCCATTATTACAAGTTATAACTATAATAATTCAAAGGATATGGTTATAGCTCTTGTTCCAGGTTTTGTGGGCCAGGTAAATGAACTTCGTTACATTGATTTCTATTCCGCTATATATAAAATAAAAAAGGGGTCAGAAATATTAGTAAATGATTCCATTTACAAATTTTATCAACCATATCAGGTAACTGACCAGGGAGAATACACACTTAGTATTGAGAACGACAATTATTTCCTTAATGGATTGCGGGGATTAGTACATCAAGATATGGTTTTTAATATGGGTTCAAATGATGCAAATAGCCCGGTAATTACATCTTTTAAAGCAGTGCATAAGGATAACCTCATCGATACATTATTTTATTCAGAGGATCAATTATTTATTAATTTTACGGCAGGAGACTGGAATTGGACTGATAGCCTTTTTTATTCTTTGGCCGATGCTAAATTATATTATAAAGAACATTCTTCTGAAAATTGGACAGAACAATCTATTCAGGAAATTTCTCAGAATTTTGATTCTAGGAAATACGGTACTTACTACGAATGTGATTTGTCTTCGCTTTTCTCACAATACGCTGACTTACTTTATTTTGATATAAAAATCCAATTAACGGATTTGGCCGGTAATTATACCACCCAAACGATCAGCCCTGCATTTCTTATTGAAGGTATCGGAACTGTTGATGTTCAAGAGTTTGATAAAGAGAATAATAATATTCGATTTCATATTTATCCCAACCCTGTTAAAGATTATGGAACGGTTTCTTTCACGCTTAGTCAGAGATCTCATGTAGAATTGTCGGTTTATAATATTAACGGGCAATTAATAAACATTATATGTAGTAAAGAAATGACCAAAGGAGAACATGAGATTAGATGGCCAGTAACAAATAGTTCTGAAGAAAGGTTGTGCCCCGGAATTTATTTCCTTAGGTTAGATGCTGGCAACGAGGTAGAAACAAGAAAAGTGATAGTTCATTAAGATTTTTTCTATACAAGTTTAAATTGTTAATTTCTCACAGGAACATTCTCAGAATATTGAATTTTGAAGAATGTTCCTTTCAAAACGTATAAAGATATTCTATCATGAAAAAATTAATACCATTTGCAATTTTACTTATTACAACATTTTTCCTATTTATTCAATCTCTTAAGAAAGATAAAACTACGGATAGAAAAAACTATTCAATAAAAGGAGAAATACCCTGCCATGTTATACCAATTCTTAAAATAAAAAAGATAATTTATTAAAATTCTTAATAATATTTATTCATTAACTTAAATAAAATCTAACATGAGAAAATTTTTGATAACATTTATTACAGGGCTTATATCTCTTTTAAATGTTTATTCGGACCCGGTAAAGGAGCAAGAGGCAAGAAAAATAGCAGAGAATTTTTATAATGCATATGCTCCATCGTCCAAGGCAGGTTCTTCGATAAATAAATTGATTAAAGAAAAATATGAAGGTGAGGAATCCTTTTTCATTTATGGTTTCGAAAAGGGAGGATTCGTAATTATTTCCGCAGATGACCATGCAATACCTGTTTTAGGATATTCATTTAACAGCCCTGTTTCAGAAAATATAGGCTCAAACATAAGGTACCTGTTTGATTGTTACAATCAAGAAATAAAGGATGTAAAAAGTTTGAAAACAAAAAATGAAGATATTAAATCGGAATGGGAAAGATTAAGAACAATTAAACTATCAGGAGAGAAAAAAGCGGTAGGCCCTTTATTGGAAACAACCTGGGATCAGTTACCCTATTATAACCAATATTGTCCATCAGGAGCACCTACTGGTTGTGTAGCGACAGCCATGTCGCAAATAATGAATTACCATAAATGGCCTGTATCCGGTAACGGATGGCATAAATATATTCCGGAAAGCTATCCCGAGTATGGAAAACAATATGCAGATTTTTCATCAATAGTATACGACTGGGAAAATATGCCGGTTGATTTAAGCGAATCAAGTACAACAAAAGAAAAGGAAGCTGTTGCAACATTAAGTTATCATGCTGGAGTAGCTGTAAATATGGATTATGGCCCAACAGCCTCCGGCGCTTTAGATAAAGATGTATTGTATGCATTGACATCATATTTTAAGTATGATCCCACAACTATAGAATATGTTAATTACGATTCTGATGAAGAAACAGCGTATTTAAATAAAATAAAGCTTGAGATTGATAATAACCGGCCAATTTTTTATTCGGGGATAGGTAGTAGCGGAGGCCATGCATGGGTATGCGATGGATACGACGACGATAATATGGTACACATGAACTGGGGTTGGGGCGGATCGTATAATGGTTATTTCCTTTTATCGAATATGGCTTCAAGTTCCTACGATTTTACCAGTTATAATTCAATGATTATTGGAATTCAACCTGGAATTACAGGCCAGGAAATGTTATGGACCAAAAAGGCCAGTGGTTTCCAAATCCCAGCTAGAGGAATTCAGCATATATCTGTTGTTGATAATAGAATTGCCTGGGCAATTGCTTATGATGGTTCCGGGAATGGAGCAAACTTAAAAGAATTTACCAGGACAATTGATGGAAATAATTGGGTTGCAGGAACCATAAATGTGGAAGGTACAAATAATTATGGTGCATCAATGATTCATGCTATTGATAAAAACACAGCCTGGGTTCCACTTTATAGCCCCAACGGTGGAGGTAAAATACTAAAAACAGAGGATGGAGGTAAAACTTGGGAACATCAGTCAAGTGCTGCTTTTGCTTCTCCTAATGGCTTCCCTAATATAGTTCACTTTTGGGATGCAAATAATGGCTGGTGCCAGGGAGACCCTTTTGAGCTATATATTACAACTGATGGTGGCAATAAGTGGGGCAGGGTACCTGAAGAAAATATTCCTGCTAATTTAGATGGTGAATATGGAATAGCAGGTTATTATGCCGTTTATGGAGATATTGTATGGTTTTCTACAAATAAAGGGCGAATATTTAAATCAACAGATAAAGGCTATAGCTGGAGTGTTTACCAAACTCCACTAACAGAGGCTTTTGATTTATCGTTCAGAAATGAAAGTGTGGGTATCATTCAGGTAAGGAGGTCAGGAAATAATAATAAGGTTCAATACATAACAAATGATGGAGGAAAAAATTGGACAGCATTAAGCCCTGTTGGCAATTTTTATACGTTTGACTTTACTTATGTCCCTGGCACGAATGTATTAATATCAACAGGTTTAGATTACCAGGCTCCATATATGGGGATATCTTATAGCATAGATGACGGGATAACTTTTACTGATTATGCTGAATTTTATAAAGATTTCCAATTTTCAGCAATAGGAGTAGCAGGAATAGATGCTATTTGGGCAGGAGCATTTAACGTAGATGAAAATAATAAAGGGATGTGGCATTATGGTAATACCTTAATATCAACGGAATTTACCACAGATAAAAACTCCTATTGTGTTAATGATGATGTAATTTTTAATGATAATTCGTATGGTTCACCGGAATCCTGGGTTTGGAATTTTGGAGAAGGGGCAATCCCTTCAACTGCAACAGGTAAGGGGCCTCATACTGTTTCTTATTCAACATCAGGAAACAAAAAAATTACATTAACTGTTGAGAGAGGTACAGGCCAATATACTTTAGAAGAAAGTGAATACATTACAGGTTCTGTTCCAGAAGCTGCAGGGGCAATCACAGGAGAAACGAACGTAGGTGTTGGCGAGACTCACACATATACTGTTGTAAATCAGGATAATGTTATTTTTAAATGGGAAGTTCCTGATCCCTGGCAATATTATAGTTCAACTACCAATAAAATTGACATTGAATTTATAGGTTCAAATACAGGGACAGTAACAGTAACTCCTTCAAATGCATGTGGAGATGGTGCTTCTGCTTCATTGGAAATAATAGCAGGTTCTTCAACAGGCATTGAAGGCTTGGGAGATGAATTTATTTCAATCTATCCAAATCCGGCAAAAGACTTTATTAATATTCTAGGCGCAGATGAATCGAATATTTGTATTTATAATGATTCAGGAATATTGGTTAAGAAAATAGGCAAATCAGAGGTTAATTCTCCGATAAATATTAGCGGCCTTAGCACAGGTATTTACCATGTACAAGTTATAATAAAAGACAAAACATACACAAAAATAATTAATGTTCTTGAAGAATAATCAAGAAAAGAAGAGTATAAATAATTTTGTGAAAAAGGCGGTTAAAGAGTTGATAACTCTGGCATCGAAGTTTTCTTTGAAATGGCCACGAAAGACTTTAAGAAACTCCCACAACCTCAGCAGAAATGTTGGGGTTTTTGTTTTGTAGCCTGAATGATGGATAATAATTAGCCATGCCTGTCTGGTAGGCGAGGAACGTTGATCTTAGATGTGAGTGGAACCTTTATCAATCAAAAATCCGCACCTACGGCAGGCAGGGTTAATAGACATTCGTAATTCAATTTTTTTATATAAAGTTATCAAGGTGTTTGGTAGTTTCGATTTTGCGTTTCATCGGTTTTTATTAAACCACAATTTATAGACGACAAACAACTCCTTCGGCTATACAATTTCCTCGTTTACCGCAATCCCAATATTCACTGATTAGAGTTTCTCCTTTACTGTTATTAGGATATTTATCATAACTGCCAAAGTTGCATTTTAACCATTGAATGGTTTTGTCCATGTAAGTATTGCATTTAAAATACGATTCTAGCATATAAAGGCACTTGGTATCGGGATAACCTTTAATTGCAAATAGCTTGATTAATTCGAGGCGCATTTGTATTGGCAAACCTTTAAATTCTTTAGCTTGCATATTATGAATTATCTTATAAGATTTGTTTTCGCAAATCATCTCTGCATTTTGGTTAACATGCGCTGGAGTAATCTTGGCTTCTGACAAATCGCTAGCTTTGGAATTTAAGTTCATTTTATGCTTGTTTTTATTTTTGGTATTTTGCGTTTTCATTTTAATCGCTTTTGGTAAAGTAAGCCGCCTGGTGTTAATTGACTAACCTTTTTATAAATTTTTGGAACTATGAATATAGGCGGCTTACATAATTTTTAGTTTGAGGGCCATCCCCCTCGGTTAAACGGTTTCTTTATTTAGTTTTGTTTTTTTATGAAGTCGTTTTTCTTCAGCTTCGATTTCATCGCCCCATTTCATGGCATTATCTACAATAAAGTAATAGTCATTTCTTTCTTTCAGCATGACAGCTTGAACTGTTGCAGATTGAACACTTGGTTTCCCTTGATTCCTGGAATCTTTATTTACTCTGCTGGTTAATTCTCCTATATAATGCAATGGGAGCCTGTCTCTGATCTTTTTCAGTTGATGTTTAGTTAAGCTTGCACTCATCATTGGGTATTGTGTTTGTAAAGCGTTTGTAATATATTTGTCAAAAGTTTGCCATATCAAAATAAAGAATTATATGGCAATTATGCAAGAAAATAATATAAAAATTGCATAATAATATTGTAATATATTTTGTAATGTCCATAAATAAAAGACTTTCAGAAGTAAGAAACTATTTGGATTTATCTCAAAAAAAGTTTGCAGATTCCATTGGTGTATCGGTTCAAACAATTCAAAACTTAGAAAAAGAAAAATATAATGTGAGTGGCGAGGTATTAACAAAGGTTCTTACGGTTTATCCGGGAGTTGATGCAAGGTGGTTAGTGATTGGAGAAGGAGATATTTTTAGAAAAGATGGTAAGTACACATTAAACTTAAACGGAAAACAAAACATAAGTACATTCATCACCGATGAAACTACAACGGCACATGACTCAAAAGCATATTATCATTCGGGTGCTAACGAAAAAATCAAGGCACTGCAATCTGAATTAACTAAAACCAGGGAAGAAAACACAAGGCTTAAGCAAGAACTGGATAATGCAAAAGATAAGATCATATCTTTGCAAGATAAATTACTTTAAATCAATGACATACAAATAAAACAAGCGAAGCAAAGTTTTATTTGTAAGTGGAATTGATCCCGAAAGCGCAGCAATTCGAGATTTTTGAGTCGTATTCCCAGCCTCATATGGCGGATTTAAATTAATAATTCTTAGTTGATACCTTGTTTTTAGTAGAGTAGTGCATTCAATTCTAAGTATTTTTATTCCTTTGATAACTTTCATTTTATAATTTTGAGGTTAAACAATTTTGATCAAAATTGGTTTTTTTATTATACACTATATATTTACTGAAATGAAAAATCTAAACTGGAAAATTAAATTGGGCATTAGTCTTATATTGTTGTCCGGTGTATTTTTTGCAATCATGTTAACAGCTCCGTTCCTTGATATTAAAGGAAAAACAAAAATTATTATTTCTACTTCTGCATTAATAGCAATGGAAATTTCTTTTTGGGTTGGAGGCTTGCTGGTTGGTAAAGAGCTTTTTACAAAGTATAAATCTTATTTAAACCCCAAGAACTGGTTTAAAAAGAAAACAAAGCCAACTATTGAAGAAAGCCTCGATTAAAGGAGTTTTCTTATTTTTGAGAAAAATAGTTGATGCTAAAAGTAATTTTTCTTGCAGATACCCACTTAGGATTTGATTTTCCTCTTCGTCCTAAAAAGAAAAAAAGAAGAAGAGGAATAGATTTTTTCAATAATTTCGATTACATCCTGGATTATGCGAAAAACGTAAAAGCAGATTTACTGATTCATGGCGGAGATTTGTTTTACAGGACTCTTGTTCCTGAACCTATCGTTGATATGGTTTATGAGCGAATTTATAAATTCGCGGAATCGGGAATTCCATTTGTAATCGTTCCCGGAAATCACGAAAGTTCCAGATTACCTGTGTCACTATTTATGCATCATCCAAATATTTACTACTTCACCGGCCCTCAGGTTTTTAAATTTAAATTAAAGAATTTGAGTATTAATATTGCTGGCTTTCCATGCGTAAGAAAAGATGTTAAAACTAAATTTCCTGAAATAGCATACGATATTAAACCACAACTGAACAAAGAAAGTGTTAAGTTACTTTGTATGCACCAATCCATAGAGGGAGCAAAAGTCGGACCTTCGGGTTACACGTTCCGTTATGGCCAGGATGTGATTCCTATAAATGATTTACCTCGAGAGTACGATCTAATCTTGTCCGGACATATTCATAGAGCTCAAATTCTTAAGGCAAACGATCATAAACCCATTTTATATCCGGGTTCGATTGAAAGAACCGCATTTGCGGAAAAAGATGAGGAAAAAGGTTTTTATGAAATTTCAATAAAAGAAGATAAATCCATTTCATATGAATTTAAAAATATATACGCTCGTCCAATGGTAGATATATTTCTTGAAAATAATAATTATACAATTGAATCTCTAAAGGAGGAAATATTTCAAAGAGTAAAAGGTGTTCCGGAAGATAGCATTATCCGGTTTAAAATGAAGAATTTAAGCAGCCTCCCATTGTTAACTGTAAAGCTTTTAGATGCCGTTATACCTTCTACAATGAATTACCAGGTAGCAGGATTGAGAAATTTAAACTTGAAAAAGGATTAAAATGGGGTGTCCAAAAAGTACAATAGTTAAATTTTGTTCGTATTTTTTACTTTGAGTAACTTTGTGTCTTCTTTGTGGTTCTCTGTGTAACAGCCTTTTATAATTATACCACAAACCTGTCTGCCGACAGGCAGAGTTTCACAAAGCAGGCACAAAGAACACTAAGACTTTTTGGACACCTCCTTCATTATGAATTTTTTCTAATTAATAAACGATCATACAAAAACAGCAAAAAGGAAGCTCCGGCCCCAATTCCTAAAAGAACCATCCAGATTTTACCCGGATTATAAGTTGTCCATAGATAATTGGTAAGTTCCGTTTGGGTCATTTGTAGTAATTCCGCCCCTTTATGATAAAGGTCGGTTTGTGTGAATCCATTAGTAATTTCCGGTACCTCAAATCCCTTTGAAATTAAATCATTCTTTAATAAGGTTACTTTATCCGACATTCTTCCGTATACACCACCTGAAATATATCCTGCTAGCATATTTCCAAATGTTACAGGTAAAAAAGAACACCCCATGTAAAGTGCAATTTTGTCCTTTGGAGCTATTTTTCCAATGTACTCTGTAATTTTTGGAGATCCCATCATTTCACCAACTCCAAAAATGAAAATTGCAGAAATAATGAAAAAAGGATTGTTTGTAAATAAAGTTAATGACATACCTACGGAACAAACAAGAAAACCGGTCATCATAGAAGTTAATGGCCTCCATTTCATAATTATAGCAGATACTGCAATTTGGAACAATATGATATACATAGCATCCATATTGGTTATATACTCGGCTGCTATTGTTCCATCCGAACTAATTTTTTGTGCCAGCCAGGGCCATACGTTATTTAAAAAGTTATATAAAGAATGTGTATCAACCCACTGATCAATAAAAACCGGCAATGTGTAAAACAATTGATAATACATTGACCAGAAACCGGCAACGATTATTAGAAAAATAATGAATTTATAATCACTGATCGCAACACCTATATTTTTAAAAATTATTTTGAGAGATTTTCCAAATGAAATATCCGATTTTTCTCTCTTGGGCTCTTTAAAAAAAAACAAAAATGGAATATTTACTAAAATAAGTAAAGCGCTAATATAAAAAACAGGATTATAAGATGTCTTAGTAAATTGAAGGGCAACCAGTGGGCCAATAAATGCACCTACATTAACCATCCAATAGTAAATTCCAAATCCAATGGATGAAGTTGTGTCATCAGTTGTTTTAGATATGGTTGCGGTAATAACTGGCTTAAATAATGCTCCACCTATCGCAACAAAAATAAAAATTGCAAAGAAAGAGCCAAATGATCTACAGTAAGGCATTGCTAAGAATCCAATGGCATATACAATAAATGCGGAGAATAATACTTTTTTATAACCATACCTGTCAGCTATGGCACCAGTTATAATAGGTAAAAAATATAAAATAGCGGTTCCAATTCCCATGATCAAACCTTTTTCTTCCTGGCTTAACCCTAAAGCGCCTACATCGGTTGATTTGGTCAGGTAATTAGCTAATAACATATAAAATCCATACCAGGCCCAACGTTCGAATAATTCCATTGAGTTGGCAACCCAGAAAGTTTTAGGGAATTTTTTAAATACGCTCGTTTTTGTCGACATAACAATTTTGTATTTTTTATAATTTAAATGATAGTAATTGGCCTAAAAATCTCCAAATTACAATAATCAAATAACAAATAAATCTTAATATTTAATTTTTGAATTTGTACATTGGTCCTGAGGTTTATTTGTTTTTTTGTATTTGAAAACTGTCATTTAACCTAACAAATATGTGTTTTTAATTTTAAAAAACAACTTAAATTTGACAACTCTACAAAAAGAAAGTTTAATTACCTTGTAATACCCAATATATCAGCCGATTAAAAATACACTTTAATTCACTGAAAAATATAGAAAAGCTTGGAAATATTAAAATCTTGTTTAATTTTGCGCTCTCATTTTTAGGGTTAGTATTTAGAGTTCAAAAATAAGAATAAGGGAATTTAAGTTAAAAGTAAAATAGTTTTTTAGGGTTAGTGAAAAGAGAATGACTTAATTAAGAGTTGTTCTCTTTTTTTGTTTTTTTATAATCTCAATATTTTAATAGCAATTAAAAAAGGATAATTTTGTACAACTATTACAAATGAATTATTGTTATTTTACTACGCTAGAATTTATTGTACAAAGCTCATGAGAGCGAACCTGTCTGTCATGCCTTTGTCAGATAAATAGGCAGGCAGATAACAAAATTAGAGCAGCTTAATTAAATAATATATTAGAAAAGAAATTCATATGAGTGATCAAAAAGTAATTCTGCTTATTCTCGATGGTTGGGGAGTAGGGGATAAAAGCAAATCAGACGTAATTTATAATGCAAATACACCTTACATAGATAGTTTATATATTAAATATCCAAATTCGCAACTGCAAACTTCCGGTAATAACGTTGGTTTGCCAGAGGGGCAGATGGGAAATTCTGAAGTTGGTCATCTGAACATTGGAGCCGGTCGTGTGGTTTACCAGGATCTGGTTCGAATAAATAAAGCTGTAAAAGACAATTCTATTGCATCAAATAATACTTTGGTGAACGCATTTAATTATGCCAAAGAAAACAAAGTAGCGGTTCATTTCATTGGTTTAGTGTCAGATGGAGGAGTTCATTCTTCTGATAAGCATTTATATAAGTTATGTGACCTAACAAAAGATTATGGATTGAATAAAGTGTATGTTCATGCTTTAACAGATGGTCGTGATGTTGACCCAAGAAGTGGTAAAGGATTTATTAAGAATTTAGAAGATCATTTAAAAACTTCAAATGGAGAAATTGCTTCAATTGTAGGTCGATATTATGGAATGGATCGTGATAAGCGCTGGGAGCGGATCAAAGAGGCATATGATTTATATGTTCATGGAAAAGGAAAGCAGGTAGTTGATATGGTTGCTGCTGTCCGGGAATCCTATGACGAAGGAGTAACCGATGAGTTTATTAAGCCGATTGTGAAGGTAGATCCAGATGGGAATCCAATAGGAACAATCAGGCCAAATGATGTGGTTGTTTGTTTCAATTTTAGAACGGATAGGTTACGGGAAATGACAATTGTGTTAACACAACAGGATATGCCCGAACATGGAATGCAAACCATGCCATTGCATTACGTAACAATGACTCGTTACGATGAAACCTTTAAAGGTGTTCATATTGCATATGATAAAGAAAATCTAAATAATACTATTGGTGAAATATTAGCAAATGAAGACAAAAAACAGATCCGAATTGCCGAAACTGAGAAATATGCCCACGTTACATTCTTTTTTTCCGGTGGGCGTGAAGAAAAATTTAAGAATGAAAACAGGATTCTGATTTCATCACCTAAAGTGGCAACTTATGATCTGCAGCCAGAAATGAGTGCTTATTTGGTTAAAGACGCAATAGTTGATGAGTTGAAAAAACAAGAAGCTGATTTTGTATGCCTTAATTTTGCAAATGGCGATATGGTTGGTCATACAGGAGTTTATGGAGCTATTACAAAAGCAGTTGAAGCAGTTGATGCATGTGTAAGCGAAGTGGTTGAAACTGCAAAGGAAAATGGTTATGAAGCTATCATTATTGCCGATCATGGAAATGCCGATCATGCTGTTAATCCTGATGGAAGTGAGAACACAGCTCATTCATTAAATCCTGTGCCTTTTATTTTGGTTTCCGATCGATTTAAAAAAGTTCAAAATGGTATTTTAGCTGATGTTGCACCAACTATTCTTTCTATGATGGAAATCAATCCATCAGAAGAAATGACGGGTAAAAACTTAATAATTGAGTAATTAAAATATAATAAATTAAGAAATATAAAATCACAAATGTCAATATACGAAAAGCAATTAAAATCTAAAATTTCAACATCAAAAGTCATATATCCATCAAATTGGATTAATATGATTGTAAATATTGTATTTTGAGTTTTGTAATTGTGATTTATAAATTATTTGAAGTTTGATATTGGTTAATTGATTTTTTCAAAATGAATTATTGAATATCACATCGTTTAAATTGTCTTACAAAAGTTATTGTAATGAATTATATGATGCAAGTGGGCAATTGTATTGTGGGAACAGAATTGCTCGAAGAGGATTTTTTATGTAACCTGGATAGTTGTAAAGGGCATTGTTGTGTAGAGGGCGAGGCTGGCGCTCCCTTAGAAGGCGATGAAGCTGAGCAAATAGAAAAATATTATCCGAAATTTAAACGTTTTCTCAGAGAAGAGTCTATAAGAGAAGTAGAGAAAGTTGGTTATTCGGTTATCGATAAGCGCGATAATGAACAAGTAACACCACTACTGAAGGGGAAAGAGTGTGTTTATACTATCTTTGAACATGGAATTGCCAAGTGCGGGATAGAAAAAGCATTTTTAAAAGGAAAAATTCCATTTCGTAAACCAATTTCCTGCCATTTATATCCGGTAAGGATTAAAAAACTTGGTGATGATATGGAGGCATTGAATTATCATTTTTGGCATGTTTGCGATCCTGCAAGAAAATATGGATGCAAAAAGAAAGTAAAAGCATATGAATTTTTAAAAGATGCTTTAACTAGAAAATATGGAGAGGACTGGTATGAAGAGTTAATGGAAACTGTAGAGGCATATAAAAAAGAATTAGCACAATCAGAACAGATTGAAGATTGTGAATAATTATGAAAATATTTATCTTAGGCATTCGTTTAAAATCTATCAATAAATATAAATATCAAATTAAAATGGAAAAAGTAAAACAGTACATCGAGGAAAATAAGGATCGATTTTTAGAAGAATTATTCGAATTGATTCGTATTCCTTCAATTAGTTCGATTAAAGATCATAAACCAGACATGGAAAAAGCGGCTAATAAGCTTAAAGAACTATTATTAAAAGCCGGTTGTGATAAAGCAGAAGTGATGCCATCAACCGGAAATCCGGTTGTTTACGCCGAAAAAATCATTGACCCGGCAAAGCCAACAGTTTTGGTTTATGCGCACTATGATGTAATGCCTGTTGATCCGGTTGATTTGTGGGATACAGATCCATTTGAGCCGGTAGTAAAAGACGGAAAGATCTGGGCTCGAGGTGCTGATGACGATAAAGGCCAGGGAATGATGCATATCAAAGCTTTCGAAGCAATGGTCAAAACTGACTCTCTGCCATGTAATGTAAAATTCATGTTAGAAGGTGAAGAAGAAGTCGGTTCTCCAAGTTTACCACAATGGTGCAAAGAAAATAAAGAGTTGGTTAAAGCCGATGTAATTTTGGTTTCGGATACAGGAATGATCGCTCCTGATATTCCATCAATTACCACAGGTTTACGCGGGCTTTCATATTGGGAAGTTGAAGTAACCGGACCAAACAGGGATCTTCACTCCGGATTATTCGGTGGTGCAGTAGCTAATCCTATCAATGTTTTAGCTAATATGATCACTCAAATGGTTGATGAAAATGGACACATCACAATTCCCGGATTCTACGATGATGTATTAGAAGTTACAGAAGCTGAACGTGCGAAAATGGCTGAGGCTCCTTTCTCTGAAGAAGAGTACAAAAAAGCGATTGATGTAAAAGCATTATTCGGTGAAAAAGGATTTACAACGAATGAAAGAACAGGTATTCGTCCAACATTCGATGTTTGCGGTATTTGGGGCGGATATACCGGTGAAGGAGCAAAAACAGTTCTTCCTTCAAAAGCTCATGCA
>JANQHE010000041.1 GCA_028282785.1 Bacteroidales bacterium
TCTTTATTATCGTATAAAATTTCTTTAGTATCTGCATTACTTATTACAAAATGAATCGGATAATATCCGTAGTCCGTACACAAAACTACTTTATAATCGTGCTGTCCATAAAAAACAGCTTTAAATGTAGCCTGTTTTTTTATTTCCAATAAAGCACTGCGAGATTGCCCGTAATACTCAAATCCATCTGACCTGCATATTTTACAGTCTCCGGTTTGATGATAACCATCGCATCTTTGTGCCTGAACCGAAAATGAAATGATTGATATAATAAAAATGAAATATAATTTTTTAAGGTAAACCATAACGCTAAATTTTAAGTTTTCATTAAGTAGATAAATATTATTTTAAACTTAATTAATAGATTTTGAGATACTTACTAACAATGTCCTTACTTTAGTTATGTTTTCAATCCAATTCCACATTCTAATTGGGCTTTAGCCCTTATATTTTATCTCTTCTGACACTATACCTTATCCATGAAAACAATTTTAAAACCATTAAAGCAGCCTTTGAAATATGATCAGTTAAAAAGAAAATCTGTGTTATCTATTTCAGGCATTTCAATTAGTTCTGAGTATAAGAATGTTCCGGAAGGATCAACATACCCTAAACCATCTGTTAAGCTTAAAACTTGCGATTTTTGTTCATCACTTAGTGAATGATAAACTTCTGAAAAGTAAGTTGCGTAATAATAAATAATTTCTCCATCGTACCTTCCATATTCTTCTGACAGGGTTTCGATAGTTTCAAAACTTGCTGTTTCTCCATCTAGAAATTTCCTTAATTCAGTTGAAACCTGTTCGCGGGTATCACAAATTGAAAGTAAAGCCGATTTTTGCAAGTCAACAACACTTACAAAGGTATCATATTGACCGTCAGTAAGAATACTAAAGAAATTTTGCCCTGCATTTGCTGTCAGTTGCTCATCAATGGTATAATCAGGATTTCCCATTGCCGGCCAATCTTTTAAATAAAATGATCCAAAATAAGTTCCTTGCCTTTCGGGGCAGAAATAAACATCGGCAGTTACCGAACCTGCATACCATGCATACATTTCGCTGGCATAAGTCATTACTGCAACATTAATATCAGGTTCAAGCCCCATTTCAAC
The DNA here is from genome assembly GCA_028282785.1 of Bacteroidales bacterium. Classification (GTDB taxonomy): domain Bacteria; phylum Bacteroidota; class Bacteroidia; order Bacteroidales; family UBA12077; genus UBA12077. The sequence continues at coordinate 1,115 of JANQHE010000041.1, forward strand.
TAAAGGGTCTGATAAATTGGATGGCCAGTTCCCAACGCCTTTAAGGTCGTAAAGGGCCTTAATTTCTGCCTTTTGCTCATAAGTTAAGGAACTTACTATCTCCCCAAACAGTTTAGCCCTGAAATAACTGATTTCTCCATCAATTTTATATAATTCAGCAGAATAATCCATAATCGCATCTTTATCTAATCCTGTAGTACCTGATGGTAAATCTTCTTCAATTAACCTTCTGAATGCTTTACACAACTCAAACCTTTTATAAGCATATTCATTGATCATATCAATCTGGCCGTAAGCCGCATCAACATACATTTGTATTTGTTCATCATTTAATATATTAAGCATATTATGAGCAATGATGGTTACAAAGCTGGTGTTATGCCCTAAACCGGTTTGGTCGTTATCGCGAAAATACTGAAACCCGCTATAATCAGCCACTTTTCCGGGAGGTAAAAATGTTTGTGCACCAAGGTTGCCACAATAAAAACCAAGAGCATCAAAGGCAATGGTATTTTGTTGAGCTTCATCGGAAACTGTTTGTTCTGTATTGTAACTTGGATTATCAAAAGGCTCACCAGTTATTGCTACTTCGCTATCATCCGTATCTTCTATTTCAGGATCATCTTTTTCGCATGATATCATTATTAAGGATCCCATTAAAAATAGTATTGATAATACATTTAAAGATAAAAATTGAGAAACCTTCTTCCAGTTGTTTGATTTATTTAAACTGATATTTTCCGTGTTTAATCTTTCCTTTTTCATAATTAGTTGATTTTATGTTTATTGTTATATATTTTATTTTCCTTGAACATTCATTTCTAAGTTATAAAGTGCATCATGAGTAGTTATAAACAAAGTGTTGTTTGAAGGCCCGCCAAAACAAAGGTTAGTAAGCGTGCCCGGTACAGAAACAGTTTTAATTAGTATCCCTGATGAGCTGTAAACCAAAATATCAACGCTTGCCAGGTAGACATTTCCCAAAGCATCGATAGTTAAACCATCAGCGCCAACATTTATAAAAAGTTCCTTATTATTTAAAGTTCCATCAGGTTCAATGGAATATCGATACGTTTTTCCTGCACCGTGGTCTGTAATGAAAAGAGTCGATCCATCGGAAGTACCTATTAAACCATTTGGGCGTACCAAATCATCAACTACTCTTGATATGGTTCCATCTTCGGTAATTAAATAAACATGTTCACCTTCTTGAGTCAAAGTTCCTGTATAATTGGGATCAGAGAAATAAATATTTCCATTTGGTGCTACCCATAAATCATTGGGTTGGTTAAAAGCAGCATTATCAAATTCTGAAGCAATGGTTTGTTTTAAACCGGATGTTTTGTAAACGACAACCTGCTTATTGTTACCTTCACAGGCATAAAGGTTTCCGGTATTATCAAAATATAATCCATTGTTACCGCCTGAATTTAAATTAAATATGTCAAGCCCATCGCTCTCTTCCGTCCATTTATAAATTATATTGGCTTCAATATCAGAAAAATAAAGATCCCCGGAATAATATGCTGGCCCTTCAGCAAATTCAAATCCATCTACAATCAAATTAAGTTCAGCATCATCATCCACTATATCAGTTAACTCCTGGGTTTCATCCTTGGAGCAACTCCAAATTAAAAGCTGGCTGATTATTAAACCTGTTAGTATCATATTCCTTCTCATAACTTTATAAGTTTTATTTATTAGTAAAAATAGAGCCATAAAAAGCTAATAAAGACCCTAAAAGATAAACCGGTTAATTGATTCGACAAACCAGTTTTTCGATTCGTTTTTATACTGAAATAAAAAACCGAAGATTTCTACTTAAACCTTCGGAAAACCATTAGTATCATTACAACAATAGAGTGTACTATTCAAATAAGTAGTCGGTATTTTCTATTTCGGGCATTTTTATATTCTGAGAGTAGATATAGGCTCCTCGGCAAGGAAACTCGTCAATATCTCTTAAATCATTCAATTTCTTTAATTGATTATCTGATAATGTTTTATAAACATTACTAAAAGCAATTGCATAACGATATGAGATCTCACCATCTAATTCTCCATACCGTTTTGATAATTTCAATACCAGATCTTTATTTATTGATTCCTGCTTCATAAACTTTCTTAATTCAGTTGAGATTTTTCTTCGAACTTCAACTATTTCCTGCATAGATTCACGTTGTATTTCAATTAAACTTGTGATTTTCTCTTTTTGGTTGTTATTTAAAGAATTTAGGAAATCTTCACCTTTGTTTCCGGTAAGTTCTGTGCTTATTGAATAATCTTTATTTCCCATGGCAGGAATATCTTTCATATAAAAGGACCCAAAATACATTCCGTGGCGCTCTGGGCAAAAGTAAGTATCAGCTTCAACAGAACCCGCATACCAACTAAATAGTTCACTGGCATATGTCATTACGGCAACATGAACTTCATGTGAGTACTTTCTTTTGTCAAGCTGATCTTGTTTCTCAGGCCATTGTGTAGAATTTCCCGTTTTCATATTATCTAAATAAACCTTTTGTTCATTCGAAAATGACCTGATGATACTACCCAAAACTTCAGCTCTTTGATAACTTAGTAAGCCATCAATTTCATATAGTTGAGCTGAATATTCTTTTACTGCGCCTAAACTTAACTTTGATTTTCCTGTTGGTATATCTCCACTCTGCAACCTTCTAAATGCATTTAGTAAAGGGAATCGCTTATATGCAAACTCTTGAATCAATTTTTCCTGAGACTTTGCCAGCTCAATTAATTGATTTATTTGATTATCATTTAAAACATATAAAACATTATTTGCACTTCTGGGGACGAAAGAAGTATTATGCCCCATTTCTCCCTGGTCGGTATCTCGTAAATACTGAAACCCAAAAAAGTCCGATACTTTTCCCGGTGGTAAAAAAGAATCACCGCATATATTACCTGTTATAAAAGCTAACGCATCAAATGCAATCGTATGCAATTGTGCTCTATCTGAAATTGCCTGCTCAATTGAATAATTACTGTCATTTCCCCTTTTCTCTTTATTTTTCAGTTCTTCTTTTTTTCTGTCTTTATTACCTTCTCCCTGTTTACCAGGCTTTGGTGCTAGCCTTCCAAGTTCTTCGGGGTCAAATCCTGCTTCACGTATTACCTGGTGCAAAGTTGGACCGTTCTTGACTCCTGCATTTCTGAAAGAATCATTAATTTTAATCGCATCATCTGATGTTAATTTCGAAGAATTGTAGTTAGATAAAATTGATTTTACCTGTTCTATTTGTTTTTCTGTTAAAGTAGTTTCTTCTTGCTTATTTGGTTTTTTCTCTTTATTGCCTTCTTGCGCAAAACTATTTGTGTTATATGCTATAAAACTTAAAAGTAGTATTAAAAGTATATGTTTTGATATCATATTTAATAACCTTTTCATAATATTATATTTCATTATTTTGTTTTGTAAAGTTGAGAATTTATTATCAGAAAGTAAATACGATTAGATAAACCGGTTAATTGTTCCGATGAAAAGGATTTAGTACATTTACATATGAACATTTTAATAAAAAACGCAACTATAGTAACTTCCACAAGAGCTTTTAATTCCGAAATTTATATTTCTGAAGGAAAAATTGCCCAAATTGGAAAGCCCTTAAAAATATTAGAACCTGTTGATAGAACAATTGATGCAAAAGGAAAGTTTATATTTCCGGGAGGGATTGATCCCCATGTACATATGCACCTCCCCACTTTCGCCGGCTTTTCTGCGGATGATTTTGAAACCGGAAGTAAAGCAGCACTTTTAGGTGGTACAACAACATTAATTGATTTTGTCACTCCAAATAAGGGCCAATCGTTAATTGATGCTTTAATTGACAGAAAAAGAGAAGCAGATAATTCTTTTTGCGATTATTCGTTTCATGTTAGTCCGGTTGAATGGGCACAAAATACAGAACAAGAAATTAAAGATTGTATAGAATCAGGAATTACATCCTTTAAAGTATATATGGCATATAAAGATACTATCGGTTTGAATGATGAAGATATCTTTAGAGTTATGCATACGGTTGGTAAAAACGGTGGAATTGTTACGCTTCATTGTGAAATTGGAGATGAGGTTGATAAACTTAGAAATGACTTAGCAAATAAGGGCAATTTAAACCCTGAATTTCATCCGATTTCACGGCCGGCTCATACTGAATCGGAAGCCGTTCAAATGGCTATAGAAATGGCTAAAATAGCAAAATGCCCTATATATATTGTTCATACTTCAGCGGGAGAATCCATACAATTTATTGAGAAAGCACAAAAAGATGGTTACCCGGTTTATTCAGAAACCTGCCCCCAGTATTTATTGCTAGATGATTCAAAATATAATGGAGATTTTAATGATACTTGTAAGTATGTTATGAGTCCTCCATTAAGAAAAAGAGAAGATCAAAATATGCTCTGGAATTCTATTGGTAAACGAATTATTAACACTACCGGGACGGACCATTGTCCGTTTAACCTGAAACAAAAAGAACAAGGAAATGTGGATTTCAGAAAAATACCAAATGGCGCCGGAGGAGTTGAGCACAGGATGAAATTGCTGTTTACATATGGAGTCTTAAAAAATCAAATATCCTATAATCAATTTATTGATATTACATCTACCCAAGCTGCTAAAATATTTGGGCTATATCCCCAGAAAGGTGAAATAGCAGTTGGTTCCGATGCTGATCTAGTGATCTGGAACCCTAAAACAGAAAATGTTATTTCAGTGGAAAACCACCACCAGAATTGTGATTTGGAAATTTATGAAGGATTCAATACCATCGGTGAACCCGAAGTTGTAATTGCCAATGGAGAAATCAAGGTTGAAAATGGAATATTAATTTCGAAAAATAAAGGAAAGTTCTTAAAAAGGCCCGCCTGATTTTGTAATTAAATATACTTGTTAAATTTTCGGTAGCAATGAACACTGCTATATTATAATTTTGAACTGTTATAATTCTTAATTGTGTTTACTTATGGATATGAACTTAAGCTTTGAAGAAAAATATAATGCGATCGGGAAAAAAGAATCTCTTTACGAAGGAGTATTTATTACTGCAGTAAAATCAACAGGAATTTTTTGCCGCCCATCGTGCAGGGCAAGAAAACCAAAAGCCGAAAATGTGGTTTTTTATGATACAGCTCAGGAAGCTATTCAAAATGGTTTTAGACCTTGTAAAATTTGCAAACCTATGGAATTAGAAGGAGAAACTCCTGATTATATAAAAAGTGTTATAAAAGAACTGCAAGAAAATCCTTTTCTAAAAATTAAAGATTATGATTTAGTCCAAAGAGGGATTGAACCGAGCCAGATTAGAAGGTGGTTTCAAAAATACCACAATATGACATTTCACTCGTATCAACGCATGCTTAGAATTAATAAAGCTTATAATGAAATAAAAGGGGGGAATTCCGTTACCGGTACTGCATTTGACTTAGGGTACGAATCAGTAAGCGGGTTTAGTGATGGCTGCCAGTCTATTTTTGGGCAATCACCTAAGAACATAAAGGAAAAGAATGTTATAAATATTGTAAGGTTTTCAGGTAAACTGGGCCCTATGTATGCTTGTGCAACCGATAAAGGCTTATGCCTGCTTGAATTCACAGATAGAAGGATGTTAGAAACTGAATTTCAGGATTTATGTAAAAGGTTAAATGCTGTAATACTCCCGGGAGAAAATAAATTCCTAACGCAAGCACAAAAAGAAATTACTGAATACTTTAAAGGCAAAAGAAAAGAATTTACAGTTCCGTTTCATACACCAGGTACTGATTTCCAAAATAAGGTTTGGAAAATATTACAGGATATACCTTATGGAGAAACACGCTCTTACCGGCAACAAGCAGTAAATATTGAAAACCCAAAAGCAGTACGGGCAGTTGCAAATGCTAATGGCGCTAACAGGATAGCGGTTATGATTCCTTGCCACCGAGTTATCGGAAGTGACGGAAGCCTTACCGGCTATGGTGGTGGTTTGAGCAGAAAAGAATGGTTATTGAAATTTGAAAAGGAAAATATGTAGTTAGCCATCCTGAAACTTCCAGATGTATAATATAGATTAATTAATAATTTGGGTATTTCACCCTCCGGCCTTCGGCCACCTCCCTTTAGGGAGGACAAAGTTCAGTGTATTCTCCCTTGAGGGAGATGCCCGCAGGGCAGAGAGTGAATATTATTTAATTGATTGCGGCCACCTGCTGGCTAAACCATTTGAAAAGATATTCAAATATTCATATGAGAAGTTAAAAACCTACCCTTTTTTTATTCCTGTGCAATATTTCATTTAATACATGGGAGGGATTTTCAAATTTATTGGTAAACATCATTGCTGCAATTATATAAGGCTTATATCCAGCTTCTAAGTATGTTCTTATTCGGTATTTTTCAAAAACTTCTGCATTTACCTCACCTTCCTTACACGAAACTCCGCTAATATCAGCTGGTAAACAATGCATGTATAATGCATTTTTATTTTTGGTTACATTCATTTTTTTATGGTCGTATTCCCAACCCTTAAACTTGGCATTATTTGCTAAACAGGTTTTTTCCAATTCCTTCAAACCTTGTGCATCGCCGTTCTTTAACAATTCTGTTCTTTGCTGCATAATATGGAAAGGTGCCCAACTTTTCGGGTATACTATATCTGCATCTTTCATGGCATCTTCCATTGAATGGCTAATATTGAAAGAACCTCCGCTCCACTCAGAATTATTTTTTGCTATATCCACAATTTCAGGAATTAATCCATAACCTTCAGGGTATGCCAGTTCTATATTCATCCCATAACGCGACATTAAAGCAATAATCCCCTGTGGGACTGATAAAGGTTTTCCGTAACTTGGAGAATAGGCCCAACTCATTACAATTTTTTTGCCTTTCAGGTTTTCAAGAGAACCAAATTCATTCTGTAAATGCATCAGGTCCGCCATTGATTGTGTAGGATGGTCCATGTCGCATTGTAAGTTTACAATTCCCGGGCGACTCGGAAGGACTCCAAACTTATAACCCTCATCCAATGCTTCACCAACTTCACGCATATACTTGTTTCCTTCTCCCAGGTATATATCATCTCGAATTCCTATAAAATCAGATAAGAAAGAAATCATATTGGCTGTTTCACGAACTGTTTCTCCATGTGCAATTTGCGACTTTTGTTCGTCTAAATCTTGAACCGCACAACCCAATAAATTACTTGCAGATGCAAATGAAAACCTTGTTCGTGTTGAATTATCCCTAAAATTAGAAATTGCCAGGCCAGAATCAAATACCCTTGGAGAAATATTATTATCTCTCATTTCCTTAAGGATTTCTGCAACTTCAAGAATTGCCTGTAAATCTTCCTGAGTTTTTTGCCATGTTAAAAGAAAATCTTTTTGGTATAAATCCGTCCTGAAACGGTTTAATTTTTGAATTTTATCTTGTAAATTCATATTTATCTAATTTTTCTTTGCGCCTTCGTGCCTTAGCTGTTCATATCTTTTACCGTAAACCGTCTGCCGATTTATCTACCGAAGGCATGACAGGCAGGTGCTCGAAGTCGTTAAGCGTTATACTTTAATTACATTTCATAAGCATAAGCAGCATAAAATGCTGATGCAGCTACCAAGTCGTCAATTGCTACTTTTTCATTTGGAGCATGAGCTAATACCTCATTTCCCGGCCCAAACCCAATGGTTGGAATTCCATATACTCCGTTGGTCATAATTCCATTAGTCGAAAATGTCCATTTATCTACTTTTGGTTCTTTATCAAATAAGCTTTTAAATGTTTTAACTCCCAATTGAACCATTTCATGATCTTTGGGCATTTTCCATGTTGGATAGTATTTTTCCATACCATATTCCAAGCCTGTATAAGCTGTTTCTTTATATTCCAGAACCTCAACTTTTGCATCCATGCCATCTATTAACTTCTCAATTTCGGCAACTGCTGATTCTTTGGTTTCTCCCCATGTTAACCTCCTATCTAAATGTATTCTTGCATAATCAGCAACAGCACAAAGCGAAGGGCTTCCGGTAACCATTTCAGAAATAGTTATAGTTCCTTTCCCTAGAAATTTATCAAATTTTAACCTTTCATTTAACCTTTCAATTTCAAGTGCAGTTTTTGATGCCATATAAATTGCGTTCTTACCACGTTCGGGTGCTGACCCATGAGAAGATACACCATAAAAATGAACATGCATTTCCATTCTGCCACGGTGCCCTCTATAGATTCCCAGGTTAGTTGGTTCTGTACTTATCACAACATCAGGTTTGATTCCTTCTTCTTCAACTAAATATTTCCAGCACAAACCATCGCAGTCTTCTTCCATTACACTGCCTACAAAATAAATTGTCATGTCTTTATCAAAACCCAATTCTTTTAAGATTTTTCCAGAGGTAACAAATGCAGCCGGGCCTCCCTCCTGGTCAACTGTTCCTCGGCCATGAACAAATCCATTTTTAATTTCGCCACCAAGCGGGTCAAAATCCCAGTTATCCATATTTCCCATATCAACGGTATCCATGTGCCCATCAATAGCCAGAATTTTCTTTTCGCCCTGCCTGTCGGCAGGCAGGTTTCCAATACGCCCAATCACGTTTCCTAAGCCATCAATTCTTACTTCATCAAAACCTGCTTCTTCCATTTGACGTTTAAGTTCTAGTTGGACTTCCTTTTCACCTAGACTAAGTGATTTTATTTGAACAAGTTTTGATAAGTTCTCAGCTGTATAGTTTCGATATTTTTCAGCCAATTCATTTATTTTCTGATAGATATTTTCCATTTTTATACATCAAAAATGATTTAAATGGTAAAGTTACATTTTTTATTAATTCGGGCTCATTTATAGGACAGGTTAATGGCTTAACTTATTTAATACAGAATAATCAAACGCTATTCACAAATAATTAAGGATTATTTTCTATAGAAATAGAATTACATCAAAAATCAATCTTCATTTTAAACTTTAAGCATAAAAACTAAACTTTTAACCAATAAATTCATTCTAATCATCGTATTTTTGATAGGTAATTAAAAAGAATTAAAATGGAAGTTTGGAGTTTTATTCGAGAAGAATTATCAGATAACAGAAAAGTAATGCTAATGGTAGTGGTTGATAGAAATGGCAGTAGCCCAGGTGTAATTGGGTTTAAAATGGCTGTTTCCGAAACAGGTAGCATGAAAGGTTCAATTGGCGGTGGTGTAATGGAATATAATATGGTTGAATTAGCTAAAAGAGAGCTCAAAAAAAATGATCTAAAACCATTTATAAAAAAACAAATACATAGCCCCGATGCTGGTAATGAAAAATCTGGGTTAATATGTTCCGGAGAACAAACCCATGCTTTTATTCCTATTGATAAATCGAATTATAAATCAATCAATGATATCGTAATTAAATTGGATATCGGTGATAATGGGGCTCTTCAAATAAATCCAAGTGGGCTTACTTTTAAAGAAAACCAAACTATACATGAAACTGTGTTTGATTATAGCTCTGAAAAAGAATGGTTTTACCAAGAGCAGGTTGGTTTGAAAAATACTTTGTATATTTTTGGTGCCGGCCATGTAAGTCTTCCTGTTAGCCAGATTTTCAGAGTACTTGATTTTAAGGTTGTTTTATTAGATGATAGAAAGGATTTATCAACTTTTGAAAATAACATGTTTGCACACCAGAAAAAGATCGTTGATTATAAAAGTATTGGTAAATTTGTTGAGGAAGGAAAAAATAGTTACGCTATAATTATGACGGTTGGGCACAAAAGTGATGAAATTGTCCTTAAGCAACTGGTGAAAAAGAATCTAAAATACCTTGGAATGATAGGAAGTAAAAATAAAGTAAAGAATATTTACGAATCGTTAAGAAACCAAGGAATATCTGGAGAAGTTTTAAGTAAAGTTGATGCTCCAATTGGACTATCGATTAATAGCAAAACGACAGCAGAAATTGCTATTAGTATTGCTGCAAAAGTTATTCAAACAAAAAATGGTAAATAAATACAAGAGGCTGTTTATTCAACAGCCTCTTTCCTAATCATTTATTAGTACTTTTTTGTATTTTAATATTAATATAAATATTCCAAAGCTACTTCGTCATAATACCCAAATTCTCCATCTTCGCTTCCATTAAAGCAAGCCTTCATAAGAGATGAGGCATCGTACCCAGTTGGCGTACCTGGAATATGTACAGCACCGTAAGGGTTAGCATCTTCTCCGGAACCACCGCAACTTGCTCTTGTAGCCCAGTCTGTATGACGTAAACCAACGCAGTGACCAATTTCATGAGTAATTACATGCTCTACCACATCTGTATCATAACTATCTATACCAGAAAATATTTGAACCCATTTATAAGGTGCTCCGCCGCTTGGAAAACCTGCCATACCACCAGCAGGGCCACTAACCTGATAAACTACGATATCTTTTGATTGGTAGTCTGTACCAAAAGTTAAATTAAAATACAATCCCAAATCAAGTCTGTTATAATTATTAATTGCCCATTGTAAGGCAGTCTGCATTTTAGATGATAAAGCGTTTCCACTTCCAGTATAACCAATCACATCAATTGTTTGATTGTTTGTTACTAAATTATACGTTCGATACTGTTTTTCCCTGATATCCAGAATTTTCATTGCTTCTAACTGTTCTGCAGTCATTGCAATATCTCCTTCTATAATATAAGCATTAAACTCCGATCCATCTGGTAATTCAACAGTACCAAAACTAACATCACTGGTATTGAAATGTAAAGATTCAAGCTTTTCTAAAACTTCTTGAGAAATTTCTTCTGTCTGTTGTAATTCAGCTTCCTCTTTTTCACATGCATAAAAAATTGTTCCCATTGCCAGGAAAATTACAGGAATAATAAATTTTAAGGTTTTCATTGTAAAAAAAATTAAGTTAATAAATTAATTATTAGAATGTTGAGTACTAATAAATGAGTTTAGACTAAATTGGATCATCTAATATAATATATTATTAAGTTTCCATAAATCGATATCGACAAAAAACCTATTGTAACCCCCAAAAGGTTATTTTTAAATGATAAAGTGAAAACAATTAATTTCGATCAGTCATATAATCGTGTTTAATTTATATAATGCCTAACTGTTAAGGATAAAGATCGTTGGTATTAACTTATAGTTATATTATTAATTTAACTTCAATTATTTAATTATTGGTTACCTTTAGTGCCTAAAATTTCATTGATGAACGCAATCTTTATAGCAGGTAGTGTACAAGCTTTTTTCTTTTCTGTTCTTATATTCACAAAAACGCAGAAAAAACTACACGATAAAATTTTAGGATTATGGTTATTTTTCATGGGATTACAGCTTCTGATGAAATATATCAATTTTAATGAACTATACACCTATATTCCCTGGATACTTGGGTTAAACGCCGGATTCCCTTTGCTTCACGGACCATTTCTATTTTTATATATTAACTCATTAACAAAGAATTACAATAAAATCAGGTATATTGATTTATTACATTTTATACCATTTATAATTTTATATATTTATTTATCACCAGTACTATTTTTTAGCTCTGAGGCTAAAGTTCAGATTTTTATTCATGGAGAAGACTATGATATAAAATACTTACCCCTGTTTTTTATGATTTTACTTTCAGGCCCGGTTTATATCGTATGGTCACTTTTTGCTCTTAAAAAACACCAGAACAACATTCTTAAATTCTTTTCTTTTAATGAAATAATAGGATTAAAATGGTTGTATTATTTAACCATTGGGCTTGGAGCTATATGGCTGGCAATAATAACCTCATATGCTTTAACATATGCTATTGAGTTAATTGACATTACAAATCGTGATATTATCATTTATTTTGTTTTTGTTCTTTATGTCTTTATTGTGGGATTTAAAGGATTTAAACAAGGAAGTATCTTTTTTGATATTAATCACATTCTATCAAAAGTAGGTCAACCAGAATTAAATAAGATTAAAAAAAGGCAAAAAGAAAAACAAATAAATACTGTAAAAGATATCGATAAAATATTGGAGAAAATTAAAAATTACATGAACAGGGAAAAACCTTACCTCGAAGAAAAACTTACGATTATACAACTATCTGAAAATCTTCAAATTCCTTATTATGTTCTATCTCAAGTAATAAATGAAAAATTGAATCAAAACTTCTTTGATTTTGTTAATACCTATAGAGTAAATGAAGCGAAAAAGAAATTATGTGATCCTAAATTTGATCATTATACAATTTTGGGAATAGCTTTAGAATGTGGCTTTAACTCTAAAGCCTCATTTAACCGAATTTTCAAATTGAAGACATCAGAAACACCTACTCAATATAGAAATTCACAAAAGCAATTAAAAAAACTGCATAATTTGAAAGACTGATACTTTTCGCATTTTAAAAGCTCTTTACATAATGATCCTGGAAGTACTAAAACCGGAGAAACAAAACTTCAATATGATATGACCAACCAAAGTGCGGCCCGATTGCACATGGATGGGAACAAAAGAATATTCCAGAGTTACTAAACGATAGAATTCTTCAATACAAATGGCGCTTAATAAGACTGGATTAAGAATTGCTATAATAAATTAACCAATTATAGCAAAAACCTATTCTTTAGGTTCTTACGCCCATTTTTACTAATCCTGTATTTATTATTATTTTTCTGGATGACGATATGCTCATCGGCTGTATATTTCTCTATTGATTGTATGTGGTCAATGTTAATTATTGTACTTCGATGAATTCTAACAAACTGGTTATTATCCAATTTTTCTTCAATCGAATTGAGTGATTTACACATTATATGTTCATCAATTGATGTAATTATTTTTAGATAATAATCTGATGCTTCAATTGCCATAATATCTTTTACATCAATAAAGCAAACACCACCTTCTCGTTTTACCATGATACGATTAGTCAACTCATATTGCGGAGATTCAATAGTTTCTTTTGGTTTCGTAATTTGCTTTACCAATTCTTCAATATTTTGAGTATATCACCCCGATTTAATCAAAGCAATTTGGTTTTTAGTTCTTTTTAAAACATCAAAAAAACGATCATCATCAAAAGGTTTTAACAAATAGTCGAAAGCGCTTGCTTCAAAAGCCTTAATTGCACAGTGATCAAATGCGGTTATAAAAAAAATAAGATAGCCATGATTCTTTCTATTTTGGAATAAAAGATTTGAATTCTTTAAGAATGAAAATCTATTGCTTCGTATGTTTCTGGTGTAAAGCAGAAATTTTATATATTTTTATACAATAAAACTCTAGTATGAAAATCAAATTTCTTTCCGTTTTAATGGTAATATTAGTTTCGATTTTACTTTTCTTTAACAGATGCGGAATACCAACACCAGTTTTTCATAAAAACTATAAAGATTACATTTCTAATTTCTCATATTTTATTCTCAATGATACACTTTGGTTGCAAGGTGGATATTATTATAAATATAAATATAAGTATAAAGACTGGCATTTTCTTCGCGGGGTGCAAACGCATTACCGGGGCAAAAGAATACCCAATAAATTTACGTATTACACAACCAATAAAGATATAATAATAAGTTTATTAGATGAGAATTATACTTTGGAATCAATTTTAATAGGAAGTAATAATTTCAAAAAAGTTAAAACAGATTTAAATAAAAACATAAATCGCTTACCTGAATATTTTATCAATTATAAAAACAAGATTTTTCTAATTGGAGGGACAGATCATGATTATAATCGTTATGGCGATGTTTGGATCTCAACGAATGGAATTGATTGGGAACAAATATTAGACGAAGGGCCATGGACATATGATGGTGGAATCTCAGATCATAATCTGGTTGTTGTTAATAATGAAATAATACTTTTTAGAGAACAACTTGGTAATAATACAAAAGCAGAAGTATGGTCAAGTACCGATGGAAAAAATTGGAGTAAAATAGTCGATATTGATAAGCTGGGAAAAATTTATGATATTGCCATTTGTAATGATTTAGTCTATTTATTAGGTGTTAAAGATAATTATAGAGAAAAAATCCTGTTATCATCTTCTGATTTAAAAGAATGGAAAGAACATGATATCTACAGTAATACGAAATATAATGATTTAAAGTTGTTTGAATGGAACAATGAGCTATATTCCGCAGGTAATACCGGTATTTGGAAATTTAATGAAAATGAGTGGATTGAAGAATTTAACTCTCATGAATTCAATTGGAATGTTAAGGAATTTAATGATTCATTATATAGTGAATTTAATAACAGTGCTATGCTGGTATCTGTTGATGCAATAAACTGGAAGTTTAGAAATAAATATAATGAAATCCACCTTACTCCCGATCATAATTTTAATCCTGATAATTATGATTATTACGATGCACAAGAAATTGTTGAATTTAAAGATACGCTTTGGTTATTGGATGGGACTTGCGGTTTAAAATATTATTCGGCCGATGGTATCAACTGGCAAAATACGAGTAATATTTACAAAAAGAATTTATTTATTCCCAGAAAATACTTCGGTTCTGCTACTTTTAAAGATAAACTATGGATTATTGGGGGAATTCACATCAAAGATATTGATCCGACCAAGGATATTAAAGACATGATTATGCTAAGAGATAGCTGGTATACTAAGGATGGAATAAATTGGATAAAGTCTCCATTCGAATTTAAGCACACTGTTGGTAAATTCATATCTGTTATAAATAATGATACCCTTTATATGATCGGTGGATCGCATTTTAATGATTACTCTGAAATTTGGTCAACGCACAATGGATTTGATTGGGAACATAGATTGAATTTTGATACAATCCCAAATGGTAATGAAATTAGATCTACCTTCTTAAATGCATTAGTTTTTAATAATAAAATACATTTGTTTGATGCTTATTTAGGAAGTGGCTATAGTTCATTAAATTTTAATGGAAAATCGAAATTTACCAAATTTAAGAAAGCGACAAACTCAACTCATAATTATAAAACACCTGATTCGATGAATAATATTGTTTCTTTAACAGATTCTTTAAATAATATATTATTCATTGCTAAGGATAACGAAACATTATTAATTTCAAAGGATATAGCAATTTGGGATACAATAAAATATGAAATTAATACCACGAATCCGGAATTTAATATTTACAACTCTACATTAGTCGAGTTTAAAAATCAGTTATTTCTTGTTGATTATAAGGAAAGTATTAATTCTACAAAAGTTTTACTTAAGAATTTCTAATTATTAACCTGATATTATATGGTCTCAAATTTCTAAGTTGAGACGATAAGCTATTACACTACTTCTATGTTTGTACCATAAATTTTAAACGTTAGAATAATGAGAAAAGTAATTTTATTTATACTACTAATTTATAATGGAAGTGTATTTGCAAAGAAGAATCCTTTTCCTCAAATTGAAAATATAAATAACTATAAAGCTGGTGAAATAATAACCCAATTTGGAAAATCAAAAACCAAAAATAAAAATTACCCCAAAAGGCTTGAGACTACTTTTGGAACCATAGTTGTTAAGGAAAATAGAAACAAGTCTGATTCCAGGTTAATTACAATACCTGTCAAAAAAATACATTCATTGAATAAAAATCCAAAAGAACCTATTTTCTTACTTTTTGGCGGACCCGGAATTAGTAATCTAAGAGAAGCTCCATTTCTATCGTTGCTTGAAAATCATGATATTGTTATGGTCGGTTATCGGGGTATAGATGGTTCAGTTTCATTACAAAGTCCTGAAATTCCAGTTGCAATGATAACCGAAGGAAATCCTTTTAATAAAGAAAATATTAAAAAAATTAGTGAAGCTTCGTTAAACGAGTTCAACCGGTTAAAATCCGAAGGTATAGACATTGATGCATACAACATGATTGAAGTAATTGATGACCTTGAAGATGCAAGAAAAGCTTTAGGGTACGATAAAATCAATTTATTTGGATTAAGTTATGGTACCCGTTTAGCATATTTATATGGGGTACGATATCCGGAAAGTATTAACAGAACATTTCTTGAAGGAGTAAATCCTCCGGGTCATTTTGTTTGGGAGCCGGAAGATATTGATAGTTTATATTATTATATAGGTGAACAGTGGAAATTAAAACCGGAAAATTTTAAAAAGAGTCCGGATATCGTAAAAACAATTGAAAATGTTTTATCAACACTGCCTGTTAAATGGAAGAAAATAACAGTAAATCCGGATAAAGTAAAAACGATGATGTTTATGATGGCTTATACACAAAAAGGCATAGTACAAACGTTTGATGCTTTTATTGCAGCCGAGAATGGGGATTATAGCGGATTAGCTTTTCTTTCCATGGCTTTTGACCAATTGCCAAATATGCCGGGTATGAATTGGGGTGAAAATATTTCAAAGGCATTAAGTGCCGATTTTGATCCTAATCGTGATTATATAAATGAAATGGAGCCTAAAGGTTCACTTATAGGTTCTCCTTTATCAAAAATTTTTGCATTAAATTCATTTGGAGGATGGCCGATAAAACAAATTCCTAACGAATATAGGATCTACCAAACATCAAATATTCAAATCTTAATGCTTAGCGGATCAATTGACATTAGTACACCACCACAGTATGGAACTGAACTTTTAGAATATTTACCAAACGGACATCAAATAATCTTAAAAAACAGGGGACATCAAGACACAGGAAGATTTCAAAAAGAAGCATACCGAACTTTATTAAAAGTTTATTTTGATTCAGGTGAAATAGATGCTACCGGATTCTCCGATATTGAAATTGATTTTTCTGCCCCAAAACAAACATTTCAAAAAATGGGAAAACTCTTCTATAAGCTAGATAGACTCAGATTAACGGGTTTAGTAATGAAACTAATGTAACCTCAATTTAATTGTTAAAAATATGTTAATAGATAATTAATATTTCTATTTTTTGTAATCAAAGTTTATTTATCTTTGTCCAGAATTATGATTTTTAGA
Source organism: Bacteroidales bacterium (assembly GCA_028282785.1). Classification (GTDB taxonomy): domain Bacteria; phylum Bacteroidota; class Bacteroidia; order Bacteroidales; family UBA12077; genus UBA12077. The sequence continues at coordinate 18,069 of JANQHE010000041.1, forward strand.
ATCTAATAATGACATTAAAAATATTTAAAGACAAAATACAGTCAACAGAAAAAAATTTAAGGGTCAAATGACTCCAAAAAACAGGTTTCTTTTCCAGAAACCTGTTTTTTTTGTGCAATAACGAACGAGAATGGTTTTTTTAGTATTTAGTATTCTTTCATCAGCAGCGATTTATGTAATCTTCAAATTTCTTGATAGATTTAAAATAAAAACTTTCAATGTAATTATCATAAATTACATCACTGCAACTATTTTAGGAATACTTCTGACAAATTCACAAGCCGATATTTTCCCGATTTATATGAATACCTGGTTCCCCTACTCTATTTTCATCGGAATCATGTTTATTATAATGTTTGTTGTTATAGCCAAATCATCACAGGTTGTTGGGATTGCAGTTACAACAATTTCCAACAAAATGTCGGTAATCATCCCGATCGCTGTTTCAATCATAATTGATCCTTTAGATGTTTTAAGCAATCTAAAAGCAACTGGAATTATATTGGCGGTTTTAGCTGTTTTCTTATCGGTTTATCAGAAACCTGCCCGCCGGCAGGCAGGAATAAAAGTAGAATTTGACCCAAGAAATATTTACTTGCCAATTATACTGTTTCTCGGAATGGGATTAGTTGACTCATTTGTAAAATATGCGCAACAATATCATGTTGCAGATGATGTATTGCCAATTTTTACCGTGATTTTATTTGCAATGGCTGCAATTACCGGACTAATTACAAAGGCATTAAGAAGAACTCCTTTTAAAGAATTAATCGAAAAGAAAAACCTACTATGGGGAATTGGATTAGGAATCTGTAATTACGGTTCATTATACTTTTTGATCAAAGCACTTAACTATAAATCTCGGGTTGGAGAATCTTTAGATGGTTCCATTGTTTTTGGGATCAACAATTTAGGAGTAATCACATTATCCGTTCTAATAGGATTAATTGTATTTAAAGAACGGTTTTTAAAAATTAACTGGGTAGGAATAATTCTATCATTAATTGCAATTTATATACTATCAATTACTTAGATGGCAGAATTTGTAGATGAATATTTAACCATAAGCCAACCAAGCGAAGGTTTTTTTAAAGACAGGGGAAGTAAGTTCCTGGCTTTTGCATATCCTGTTTCGAACGAGGAAGAAATAAAAGTCGTTCAGGAACAATTAAAAAGCGATTATCACGATGCAAGGCACCATTGTTACGCATATATGCTGGGTAAGGATAAAAATATTTTTCGTGCCAACGATGACGGAGAACCTTCGAGTACAGCCGGCAAACCAATACTGGGTCAAATTAAATCATTTGATTTGACAAACATTCTCATTGTTGTAATAAGATATTTTGGCGGTACAAAGTTAGGTGTGAGCGGTTTAATTAATGCATACAAAACAGCAGCCGAAGAAGCACTTAAAAATGCTAAAATCATTAAAAAAACTTTGCATGATATATATGAACTAAAATTTGAATATTCTGAAATGAATGAGGTAATGAGAATAATGAAAGAAGAACAAATAGAACAAGTCGGTCAGAATTTTGAGCTTAATTGTTCCATTACACTGGCACTTCGAAAAGCTGATGTGGATAAAGTGTTAAGCAAATTCGACAGAGTAGAAAAATTAAAAATAGAATATATAGAAACCAGATAAATTTTAACTATGTACCACGAATAAATCTGTATTAATGGAAAATAAAAATCTAATTTCAATTACGGATTACACAAAAGAAGAAATCTTTAAGATCCTGGATCTTGCAGAAGATTTCGAAAAAAATCCGAATCAGAACCTTTTAAACAACAAGGTTGTAGCAACTCTATTTTTTGAACCTTCAACACGTACACGATTAAGTTTCGAAAGTGCGATTAGCAGGCTTGGAGGAAAATACATTGGTTTTACCGATGCAAGTTCGTCAAGTGTATCTAAGGGAGAATCTGTTAAAGATACTATTATGACTGTCGCAAATTATAGTGATTTAATCGTAATGCGTCACCCGATTGAAGGAAGTGCGCGATGGGCCAGTGAAGTATCTCGTGTACCTATTGTAAATGCTGGTGACGGGGCAAATCAACACCCAACTCAAACCATGCTCGATTTATACTCAATTCGTAAAACACAAGGAACACTTGATAATTTAAATATTTGCTTTGTAGGTGACTTAAAATATGGGCGAACTGTCCACTCTTTACTTCAAGCAATGGCAATGTTCAATACAACCTATAACTTCGTTTCTCCAAAAGAGTTAAGAATTCCGGATGAATATAAGCTTTATCTGGATAAAAAAGGGTTAGAATATCAGGAACACCGGGAATTAGACGAGGTAATAAAAAGTGCAGATATAATTTACATGACACGTATACAGCGTGAAAGGTTTTCGGACCCTATGGAGTATGAAAAGACCAAAAACGCTTATGTTCTTAAAAATGATATGTTGGAAGAAACAAAAGAAAATATGAAAGTTCTTCATCCACTTCCAAGAGTAAACGAAATTGACACAAATGTGGATGAAAATACAAAAGCTTATTATTTTACACAGGCACTAAATGGTGTTTACACCCGCCAGGCTATAATTACATATATTTTAGGACTTAAATAATTCGAATTATGGAAATGAACGATAAAAAACTTCAGGTAAGCGCCATAAAAGATGGTACTGTAATTGACCATATACCAGCAAGCAATCTTTTTAAAGTTATCAATATCCTTAATTTAAATAAGGTTGAAACTCAAATGACTTTCGGTTCTAATTTTGGAAGCAAGAAGCTTGGTTCTAAAGCAATTATTAAATTATCCGACGTATTTTTTGCAGATAATGATATCAATAAGATTGCCCTGGTAGCTCCGGAAGCTAAACTGAATATCATAAGAGATTACAAAGTGGTCGAAAAGAAAATAGTAGAAGTGCCTGAGAGCATTAAAGGCATTGCCAAATGTATGAACCCTAAATGTATTACAAACCACGAAGGAATTGTTACAAAATTTACGGTTGTATCAAAAAAAGATGTGGCAATAAAATGCCATTATTGTGAAAAGATTACTGATGCAGAACATATGGAGATTTTATAATTGATATAAGGCCTGACAGGTTTTAAAACCTGTCAGGTAAATATGTTTACTTATGCAAAATCTTGAACCAGGCAGGTATTATCATATTTATAACAGAGGAGTTAATTCTTGTAATATCTTTAAAGAAACTACCAATTACGAACATTTTCTCAATTTATATGAAAAATATATTTTGCCAATTGCAGATACATTTGCATGGTGTTTACTTTCTAATCACTTTCATTTTTTATTACGAATTAAAAATGAAGATGAAATAGGTTATTATAGAAATATCAACTTTGACAAGTCTAAAGACTTTGTCAAGTTTCAGACAACAAATGACTTGTCAGAATGCAAAGCATCTGACAAAGTCAAAAAACCGAACCCGTCAAAGCATTTTTCACATTTATTTAATGCTTATTCACGTTATTTTAATATAAAATACAACCGAACCGGGTCATTATTCGAACGTCCCTTTAAAAGAATCTTAATTGAAAACGAATCGTATCTAAAATATTTGGTTTATTACATTCATCATAATCCTGTAAAACATTGTTTTGTCGAAGATATGATAGAATATCCATGGAGTTCCTATTTATCAATTTTGTCTCCTAAAAAGACAAATTTAAACCGGAAACAGGTAATTGAATGGTTCGATGATTTACATAACCTAGAGTATTTTCATGAAAAAGAACAAGATTTGAATAAAATAAGACATTTAATCTAAGGAAAAATTTAAAAATCGGCGAGTATAAAGTTCCTTATCTTCTAACTATCTAATTCTATCCATACTTCTAATTAATGCTTCGTCTTTACCTATTGCCCTTATCGCCAAATAAGTAAGAATTGCTGAAATTATTGGAAATATTGCTGTTACATTATAACTAACTATTCCATCCAATTGCTTAGAAAAATTCTGAATGTAATAGTAATTCAATCCCAAATATCCTAACATTAACATTAAATTAATGAAATTAATTCGCATTTGAATAACTCTTTTTTTGTATAAAAAAATACTTAAAAATGAAATGGATACGATTAAGATCAATAATATCATCGGAGGAATCGTTAATAAATACATTCCCTCTTCGTTTTTAATAGAAAGTCCGTTAAAATTTATTATAAATAACTGACCATTAGCACCTAATAATTCAGCGAATGGGTATATAAATATAGACCCCATTAGAAGTGCAACTATCAATAAATATACAGATTGAATCCTTTGAATCATAATGCCTAATTAAATAAATTGATTTGATCTGACTTAGCAAATGCAAAAGTATGCCTTTTTAATTATTTAACAACAGAAATAAGGGCAATTTATGTAATGATTTTTAAAATTTGATTCCACCATTCTTTATCTTTTTAGAAACATCCACAAGATTAATGGAAATTTGGATGGATGGATATTAAATACTTAATAAATTCAGAAGTTTAATATATCCTTTAATCCATTATTTCAATTCTCCCAATATACTGTTCTATCTTCAACAGAAGGGCAAATAGCCACAATTCCAATTATACATAACATTAAGCCCTGTTACAAAAGTATTTCATCCAAAGATTTTCTATATCGTTTTTTAAACTCACGTTCCTTTAATTCTTCAGGAAATAGTTCAATATCTCCTTTATAGCCAATAGCCATAACTGCCATTGGCTCAAATTCATCATCTAAATCAAATAATCCCTTAACTTTTTCAACGTCATAACCACCCATTTGGTGAACATATAATCCTAGTGAAGTGGCCTGTGCAAGTAAATTTCCCACAGCCATTCCCGTGTCATACTGAGCAAAACGATTGGGTCTATTCTTTACGGATGAATTCTTTTTTGCAAGGCTTAATACCAGAACAGGTGCAAATTTTGCCCAATTCTGATTTGCCAGCATTAAACTTTGCAAAAGTTTCTGATAATTTTCATTCTTATCTTTTATCCCGACAATAAACCTCCAGGGTTGTTCATTAAAACTGGATGGGGCCCATCTGGCAGCTTCAAACAGTGTAAGCAATGTTTCTTCCTTTATTGATTTTGAAGAAAAAATAACTGTACTATATCTATCTGTAATAACACGATTAACTGTACTCATTTGTGTTCATTTTTTAGTTTAGTTTTATAAACATCAAGTTATAAAAAGTGTTCAATACATAAAATGATATCCAACCCTTAATTCAAAAAGTATGTTATTAAATATTTATTTTGAAAATAAAATCTTCATTTTAAGTTTGATAATCAGGAAAGGATTTCTTAGAATTGTAGGCTAAAGAAAAAAGTGACAATTAGTGTATAACAATTTAAAAATCAAAGTTATGACAAAAATGACAAGTCAGGATTATATCCAAAGAGAGGATAAATATGGTGCACATAATTATCATCCACTTCCTGTTGTTCTTGAAAGAGCTGAGGGTGTTCATGTTTGGGATGTAGAAGGAAAACAATATTATGATTTTTTGTCTGCATATTCTGCAGTTAACCAAGGGCATTGCCATCCAAGAATTGTAAATGCGATGACAGAGCAAGCTAAAAAGCTTACTTTAACTTCTCGTGCATTTTATAACAGTGTATTAGGTGAATATGAAGAATATGTAACTAAATATTTTGGTTTTGATAAAGTATTACCAATGAATACTGGTGCTGAGGCTGACGAAACAGCTATTAAATTAGCTCGTAAGTGGGGATACCAGAAAAAAGGAATTGCTGAAAACCAAGCTAAAATAGTGGTTTGTAATGAAAACTTCCATGGGAGAACAATTACAATCGTTTCAATGTCAACCGATCCTGATGCATATAAAGATTATGGCCCTTATACTCCAGGTTTTGTTAAGATTCCTTACAATGATCTTGAAGCATTGGAAAACGAATTAAAAGACGAAAATGTAGCAGCATTCTTAGTTGAACCTATTCAAGGCGAAGCTGGTGTTTATGTTCCTGATAATGGATACCTAAAAGCTGTATCCGAACTTTGTAAAAAATATAATGTACTTTTTATTGCTGATGAAGTACAAACAGGTATTGCACGTACGGGTAAATTATTAGCTTGTGATCATGAAGGTGTTAAACCAGACATTCTGATTTTAGGTAAAGCAATTTCTGGTGGTGTATTTCCTGTATCAGCAGTTTTAGCTAACGATGATATCATGCTTTGCATTAAGCCTGGTGAGCATGGTTCCACTTTCGGCGGAAATCCAATTGCCGGTAAGGTTGCTATCGAAGCATTAGAAGTTGTTAAAGATGAGAATTTAGCAGAAAATGCTGAACGTCTGGGCGAAATCTTCCGCGATGAATTCAATAGTATCAAATCTGATATGATCGAATTAGTTCGTGGAAAAGGATTGTTAAATGCTGTTGTTATTAAAAATAAAGAAGGAAAAACAGCTTGGGATGTATGTGTTGCTATGGCTGAAGCCGGAGTTTTAGCTAAACCGACCCATGGTAATATTATCCGTTTTGCTCCTCCTTTGGTAATTACAGAAGAACAATTGCGTGATGCAATGAATCGTATTAAAGAAGTATTTAAGAAATTCGAATAGATCTTATCGATAATACCGCCCATACGGCAGAAAGATATTAAACCTTTTTAATAAAAAGCTGTCTCAATGATTTAATTGGGCAGCTTTTTTTATATTTGCCCATTTATCGATTATATTAACAAAAACTCAAAATAATGAAATTTAAGCTAACTGTAAAATTTGCTTTGATAGCTGCGTTTGCTATGATACTAATTACTTCGTGTACTCAACAAAAAGTTAAAGAAAAAATCACTTTAGATGTAAGTTTGATTGACACTACTTTCGATCCTGCAAAAGATTTTTACCATTATGCAAATAATGGTTGGATGCAAAAATATCCTTTACCAGATGATGAAAGTCGTTATGGTTCATTTGACCAACTGGGAAAAGAAACAAGCAAGAAAGTAAGATCATTACTGGAAGAGCTTGGGAAAGGAAATTACGGACAAGGAACCATTGAGCAAAAGATAGGTGATTTCTATGCTATGGGAATGGATTCTGCAAAAATTGAAGAACAAGGATTAGAACCTTTGAAGCCTGAATTTGAGAAAATTGCCGCAATTCAAACCATGGAAGATGTTCAAAAACAAATTGCACACTTTCATACCATCGGTGTTGGGTCTGTTTTTGGATTCTTCGGATCAATTGATATTAAAAATAGTGAAATGAACATTGCGCATCTTAATCAAGGTGGTTTAGGAATGTCAGACAGAGATTATTATCTTAATGAAGATGAAAGATCAGTTGAAATACGTGAGGCATACGAAAAGCATTTAGTTAAAATGATAATGCTAAGTGGAATTTCCGAGGAAAAAGCTACTGATATGTCAAAAACAATTATGAAAATTGAGACTCGTCTGGCTAAAGCTTCTTTCACTAGGTTAGAAAACAGAAATCCACATGCAACCTATAATAAGAAAACTCAGGAAGAAGTTTCAAATCTTTATCCAAACTTTGATTGGAAAACATATATAACAGCTATAGGCGTTGAGTATGAAGGAGAAATCAATGTTCGTCAACCTAAGTTTTTCAAAGAGGTTAATAATATGATGGCTGAGATAACGGTTGAAGAATGGAAAGATTATTTCTACTGGAATTTCTTTAATACAACGGCTAACTATTTAACTCAGGAAATTCAGGAGCAAAACTTTGATTTCTATGGTCGTACAATGCAAGGAAGCCAGGAAATGCGTCCGCGCTGGAGAAGAGTTCTTGGAACAACTAACGGAGCTTTAGGGGATGCTATCGGACAAAAGTTCTCTGAAAAGTATTTTCCGGCGGAAGCTAAAGAAAGAATGGTTGCTTTAGTTGAAAACCTAAGAGTTGCGTATGGGCAAAGAATTGATAATCTTGAGTGGATGAGTGATGAAACCAAAGCAAAAGCTCATAATAAATTGGCATCAATGAGAGTTAAGATTGGTTATCCTGATGAATGGAGAGATTTTTCCGGTTTAGAAGTTGGTCGTGAAGCATTTGTATTAAATGTACTTGCTGCAAATAAATTTGGTAGAGAATACAATAATAGTAAAATTGGAAAACCTGTAAACAAAGAGGAATGGTTTTTCCCTGCACATACAGTTAATGCTTATTATGCTCCACCATTAAACGAAATTTGCTTCCCTGCAGGTATTTTACAACCTCCTTTCTTCTATTTAGATGGAGATGATGCGATTAACTATGCTGCTATTGGAGCTGTTATTGGTCACGAAATGTCGCATGGTTTTGATGATCAAGGTAGGTTATACGATAAAGAAGGGAATCTTACTAATTGGTGGACCGACGAAGATTCTGAGAGGTTTAACGCACGAACAAAAGTATTAGTTGATCAATTCAATAATATTGTGATTATTGATGATCTTCATGCGGATGGTGAGTTATCGCTAGGTGAAAACATTGCTGACTTAGGTGGTTTAAATATTGCCTATACAGCATTCCAAAATGCTCAAAAAGAAAATCCGCAAGCCGAAATTATTGATGGTTTTTCTCCGGATCAAAGATTTTTCTTAAGCTGGGCAAGAGTTTGGGCGCAAAATATTCGCGAAAAAGAAATGATCCGTAGAACTAAGGAAGATGTTCACTCGCTAGGAATCAATCGTGTACACGGACCGGTTGCCAACATGCCTGAATTCCATGCTGCATTTGAAATTAAAGAAGGAGACGCTTTATACATACCTGAAGATAAACGAGCTTCTATTTGGTGATCAGATATTTAAAACACAAACTAAGCCGTACATTTTGTACGGCTTTTTTATACCGTAATTTTAAATGTAGTCCCCTTCCCTTTCTCGGAATTAACGGATATTATCCCTTTATGTATGCTAATAATTTGCTTTACAAGACTTAAACCAATTCCGGAACCATTTTCTTTGCTTGTATAGAATGGAATAAAAATATCATCAATTTTATCAGATTCAATTCCGGAACCATTATCCTTTATGAAAATTACTAATTGATTTTCAATTAATTCAGCCTTTATGTTGATATAAGGGTTCTCAGTTTCATTCAACGCATCTATTGCATTCTTTGTTAAATTAATAAGAGCTTGTTCTAAAAGCTTTGCATCTCCTTTTATAATAATTCCATCATCGACAACTAAATTCAGTTTAATATTTGAATTACTGATCTCCTCCTTAAAAATATTAACTGAATTCTCAATTAAACTCTTCACATTAACCTCATTAAATGATACCTTTCCTAATCTGGTTAGTTTTCTATAGTTCTCTACAAACTGCATTAAGCTATTGCTTCTGCTCTCAATAATATTGGTATCTTCAATTGCTTCATCAATCACCCCCTTTTGTACCTTTTCCGATCCAACATTTTCTTTTAGTGATCTTCGTATCGAATAGGTTAGATTTGTAATTGGAGCAATTGAGTTCATGATCTCATGTGTTAAAACTCTTATCAGTTTCTGCCAGGATTCTAATTCCTTTCGATCGAGTTCAGCACTAATATTCTGTATCGAAACAAGATTAATTAATTCATTATTAAACTTGAATTGTTTCTTTTGGATCAAAAACTGTTGAAAACTATTTTCAATTTTTAGTTTATTCTGAAATAAATCTTCCGGTTTACTTTTTTTAAGATTATTATAAAACTCTGCATCTAAACTTTCCAGGTCAGATAAATTTTTAATCCATTTTAATTTTAATAATTCTGAAAATGACTTATTGCTAAAATGTATTAATCCATTTTTATCATAAGCTATTAAACCTACATTTATTTGCTGTATAACAAATTGTAAAAAATGATACTGTTTCTTCTTTTCGATCCTTGTATTTTCAAGTAAATCAGCCGTATTATTTAAAATTCTTGCTAATTCTGTGAAATTTCCTTTTAAGTCTGATGAAAATCTATATGAAGCATCATTTGTTTTTAAAAGTTTTAAAAACCGGATTATTTCTTTATTGATCTTGTTAAAATATAGGATTAAAAAAATAGATTGGATTACGATTAAAGCCAATAAAAAAAACTTTGTATAAGCTTTTTGAGGATTATCAATTTCTAAAGCAAACCAAATTGAAGTTGCAATAATCAATAATAACCTGACTATAATGCTTAAATTGAAATTTCTATAAACCATGTTTTGACATTTTTGAGTATAAAGAAGTTCTTGAAATTCCCAGTAATTTGGAAGCTTTTGATATATTTCCGTGTGAATCTTTCAAAGCTTTTTCAATGGCCAATTTTTCCAAACTATCTAAATTAAGAGTAAATAGTTCGTTACTATCTACTTCAACTTCATTAAGTCCAAACAAATCATTTGGTTTTATTATTCCATCATCATTAAGAATCACAGCTTTTTCGATCGTATGTTTTAATTCACGAATATTGCCTGGCCATTTATATTTCATCAAACTGTTATATGCCAATGCATTCAGCTTTATACCTTGTTTGTCGTAACGTTTAGCATATATCCGAAGAAAGTACTCTGCTATTAATATAATATCTTCTTCACGTTTTCTCAATGGCGGATTTAAAATTTCAATGGTATTGATTCTAAAATATAAGTCATCGCGAAACAATTGCTCATTAACAAGCTGCTTAAGTTTTTTATTTGTAGCACAGATTAATCGAACATCAAATTTTACTACCTGGTTTGATCCAACCGGGGTAAACTCTCTGTTTTGCAAAACGGTTAAAAGCTTTGATTGCAAACCAATAGACAAATTTCCAATCTCATCTAAAAGCAGAGTTCCTCCCGATGCTGCCTCTATCCTACCAATCTTATCCTCTTTAGCATCAGTAAAAGCACCTTTCTTATGCCCAAACAATTCGCTTTCAAAAATATTTTCATTTAATGAGTTTAGGTCAACGCTTAGAAATACATTATTGCTTCTATCCGACTTATTATGAATTTCACGTGCTATAAGCTCTTTACCTGTACCATTTTCTCCAAGAATTAATATATTCGCATCTGTCCTGGCTACCTTATTAATTGTATTTAAAACCTTTTTAATTGCTTGGGAGTTACCAATTATGGGATCCTGGCGATTTTGAATTTCCTCTTTTACTGATTTGGTACTTTGTTTTAGTTTATTTATTTCAAGTTTTGACTGCCTTAACTCAATGGCATTTTGCAAAGTAGCAATTAGCTTTTGCGGTTCCCATGGCTTTGTCACGAAGTTAGTTGCTCCTTTTTGTATTGCACTAACCGCTAATTCAACATCTCCGTATGCAGTAATTAAAATTACTATGACAGACGAATCTTGATCTTTTATCCTTTTTAGCCAGTATAATCCATCTCTTCCGGATTGATCTCCTTCGGTAAAATTCATATCTAACAATACAATATCAATATTCTCTGATTTCAGAAATGACGGTATTTGCTTTGGATCCGTACTCGTGTAAATTGCTTCAAAATCAAATTTTAACATTCGATTTAATGACTTTATCAAATCTTGGTTATCGTCTACCACGAGTATTTTACCTTGTTTTTTCATAACTTCCGGATATTAATAATCAAATTTATAAAAAAGTGTTAACATACCGTCAATTAACTGACGGATTCTTAACACAATCAATAATAAAAAATTGAGCTATAAGTTTTAAATTTTTGATTATAAGAAGCTTAAAATATTTGGCACAAGATTCGGATTAAATATCTAAATTAATAAAATCGGAATTATGTTAATTAATTACATCAAAATAGCTTACCGCAATATGATGCGTCATTTTAGTCAAACTTTGATTAATATTCTTGGACTGGCCGTAGGAATGGCTTGTGCTTTACTCATATTCCTTTGGGTTCAGAATCAGTTAAACTATGATCAGTCGCATGTTAATAAAGAAAATATATACAGGTTAGAATATAACACCTGGGTTATGATGCCTCCATATTTAGGGGATGTTGCTCAAAAACTTCCTGAGGTTGACCAAATGACACGTTTTTTCTTTTGGTATAATCCAACCATAACTTATAATGATAATGCATTTAATGTAGACAAATTCATTTTGACCGATAGTACGGTATTTGATATTTTTACTTTTAATTTTATTCATGGTAATTCGGAAACAGCTCTGGTTAATCCTTTTTCAGTTGTTTTAACTAAAACTCTATCAAACAAGCTATTTGGAGATGAAAACCCCGTAGGGAAAGAATTATTATTTGATAACAAACTCGTATATACCGTAACCGGGGTTATTGACGATGTTAAAGATTTTCATATAGAGTTAAATGCTATTTCATCATTACAAGATAGAAAAAGGATTTATGGTAATAACAGGTTTCTTGAAGCCCGAAATCATAACTTTTTCATTTATCTTCTAATTAATAGAAATATTGACCCTAAAATCATCACTGATAAACTTGATCATATTGTTTATGAAGAATTTGATGAAGAACAAGAAGATTACTTATTATTGCGTCCATTTCAAGAAATATATTTTGAAAGAGGATTACCTCACGAAGGTTTTGTTAAACATGGGAATTTCAATTTGGTAATTATATTCAGTGCCATATCAATACTGATATTGATGATTGCATGTATTAATTTTATAAATATAACAACTGCCAAAGCTAATTTACGAGAGAAAGAGATTGCTATTCGTAAAATAGTTGGTGCAGGGAAACAAAAAATTGCTATGCAGTTCATTGGAGAAACGCTCTTTATGGTATTGGTTGCACATATTTTAGGTGTTGTTATTCTTGAATTTGTGCTTCCGAAGTTCAATGTTATCATAGGAGAAAATATTGAATTCGATTATTTATCTCCTGAGTTTTTGCTAATTGTTATATGTATAATAGTAGTTACAACTTTTTTATCCGGAATTTATCCATCATTGTATTTGTCATCTCTAAAGCCTGTTTTAATGCTTAAAGGTAAATCAGGTCAAAAATCAAAAGGTAATCTGCGTAAAGGCTTAATGATAATTCAATTTGTTATATCAATATTTCTGGTAATATCAACCATCGTAATATTAAAGCAACTGAATTTCGTATTAAATAAAGATTTGGGATGGAACCAGGAAAATATAATCATGTTTGGGTTACGAGGCGATAATTTTAGAGGTACGGCAGAAGAAGTAATGAATAATAAAAATGCCTTTAAAGATGAACTTTTAAAAAATCCAAATATCCATAATGCAACATTTCTTACACAACGCCCAGGTCAATTGAAGAATACCTGGGACTGGACATATAAAGGTGAAGATTATCCAACCAAAATCTTTAATGCCGACCCTGAATTTATAGATGTACTGGACTTACAACTTATTGATGGTAGAAATTTTTCGTATGACAATATATCTGACTATAAAGACAGGAAAATGATTATAAATGAGACAGCTGCCAAAAGAATGGGATTAGAAAATCCGGCCGGTACAATACTACCCGAAAACGATCTGGAAATTATCGGGGTAGTAAAAGATTTCAATTTTAACTCACTACATAATAAAATTGAACCCATGGCAATTACCTGGAGGTCATATTCCGGTGGGGCTTGTGTCCGAATATCAGGAAATAATCTGCCCGAAACAATCAAATATATTAACTCTTTATTCAATGAGTTTTGCCCTGATTATCCATTTGAATATTCATTCTTAGATGACCAGTTTGCAAAACAATACGACAACGAAATGAAACAATCTAAGATTTTAATATTCTTTGCATGCGTCGCAATTTTTATTGCCGGATTAGGTTTATTTGGAATGTCTTCATATATGGCTGCTACCCGAATTAAAGAAATAGGTATAAGAAAAGCACTTGGTTCTTCCACATCGGAAATTATGGTACTATTTTCTAGTAATTTTATCCGTTGGATATTGATTGCATTTTTTATAGCATCGCCGATTGCTTATTATTTACTAAAAAAATGGTTAATGCAATATCCTTACAAAACGAATATTAGTTGGTGGGTCTTTGCGATTGCATTTACAATAACAGCACTTATTACTTTTTTTACAATTGGTTATCAAATAATAAAATCAGCACGTACAAACCCGGCAGAATGTTTACGATATGAATAACCTAATGATAACTAAGACTGTATCCATAATTTACTAATGAAATTAAATAAATATGCTACTCAATTATATTAAAACCGCATATCGCAACATGATGCGAAATTTTAGCCAAACATTACTGAATGTGCTTGGTTTAGCCATAGGAATGACTTGTGCATTACTTATTTTTTTGTGGGTTCAAAATCAATTAAACTATGACCAATGGCAAAAGAAAAAAGAAAATATTTACAGGTTGGAATATAGTCACTGGGTTATAATGCCTCCGTATTTAGGTGATGTTGTTAATGAATTACCGGAAGTGGAAGATATGGTGCGTTTTTTCTTTTGGTACCAGCCTACTTTAACTTATGAAGAAACTGCTTATAATGTTGATCACTTTGCCTATGCGGACAGCTCTGTTTTTAATGTTTTTACTTTTGATTTTATATATGGCAATCCTAAAGATGCACTTGCTAATCCTTTCTCAGTTGTATTAACTAAAAAAATCTCCGATAAATTATTTGGAGATGAGAATCCCATGGGAAAAACCCTTTTGATGGATAATGATATTACTTATACTGTAACCGGTGTAATCGAAAATGTTAACAACTTACACTTGGAAATAAACGCAATCGCCGCTGCCCAGGATGCTGCCAAACTTTATGGCAATAATCGTTTTTTAGAAGCTAGAAATCATAATTGGCTCATATATCTTTTAGTCAATAAAAATACTGATATAAAAGCTCTTCAAGAGAAAATTAATAAAATTACAACAGACGATGGTGAATATGATGAACAACAAGATGTATTCTTATTACTTAGGCCTTTTACGAAAATTTATTTCGAAAGAGGTTTACCAAATGAAACATTTGTAAAGCACGGTAATTTCAATCTTGTGTTAATCTTCAGTGCAATCTCGATTTTGATATTAGTTATTGCATGCATCAATTTTATAAATATCACAACTGCAAAAGTTAATCTTAGGGAAAAAGAAATCGGAATTCGAAAAATTGTTGGTGCCAACCGAAAAAAAATAACCATTCAATTTTTAGGTGAAACATTTTTTATGGTATTAGTGGCACACATAATTAGTATAGTGTTACTGGAATTCATTTTACCGAAGTTTAATATGGTTACAAATGAATATATTTCGTTTGATTATTTATCCTCCCGATTTCTACTCATTGTTATCTCTATAGTTATTGTTACAACTGTATTATCCGGTATTTACCCTTCAATCTATTTATCCTCCTTAAAACCGGTATTAATAATGAAAGGTAAGTCAGGACAAAGATCCAAGGGCAATTTACGAATGGTGCTTATGGTCATTCAATTTGTAATTTCTATCTTTTTAATCATTTCGACCATTATAATATTGAAACAACTAAATTTTGTTTTAAAAAAGGATCTGGGTTGGAACCAAGAAAATATTGTAACTTTTGAATTAAAAGGTGATAAATTTTCAGGAAAAAAAGAGAATTATATAAAAAATAAAGATGCTTTTAATACTGAACTATTTAAAAATCATAATATAATAAGTGCAACTTATCTTAATCAATATCCCGGAAAAATAACTAATACTTCTACATTAGAAATTGAAGGCGAATTATATCCACTTAAATTTATAAATGCTGATCCTGATTTCGTTAAAACGATGGATATAGAAATAATCAAAGGAAGGAATTTTTCATATGATCACCCTGGCGATCTGGATAACACCATTATATTAAATGAAACTGCTGTTAAATTCTTAGGCTTGGAAGACCCAATAACAACCATAACATCGCACGGACGAGAAATTCATGTTATTGGTGTTGTAAAAGATTTTAATTTTAACTCTTTACATTCTAAAATTATTCCAATGGCTATTAGTTGGGATTATTGGACCAGCAGAGCATGTGTTAGAATTTCAGGAAATGATATTCCAAATACATTAAAACGCGTAAAATCGTTATATAATGAATTCTGTCCAAAATATCCCTTTGAATATGAATTTATGGATGAACAATTTGCAAAGCAATACGAAAATGAAATGAAGCAATCCAAGATTTTAGTATTTTTTGCATGTATAGCAATCTTTATTGCAGGACTGGGACTATTTGGAATGTCTTCATTTATAAGTGCTACAAAAATAAAAGAAATAGGTATAAGAAAAGCATTAGGATCATCTACTTTGGAAATTATGGTATTTTTTTCCGGAAGTTTTATGCGCTGGATATTTATCGCTTTCCTGATCGCCTCACCTGCAGCTTACTACTTAGTAAATAAATGGCTAATACAATATCCATATAAAACCGGTATTAGCTGGTGGGTATTTCTGGCTGCGTTAATGATTTCAATACTTATAGCACTGATTACGATAGGTTTTCAGATTATCAGATCGGCCAGAACAAACCCTGCGGAATGTTTACGTTACGAATAGTAAAAAGGAGCTTAAAGCTCTTTTTTTAACTTTTACAATACTAACTTCACAAAACGTAGTCTAATTCTAATATTTGAATTAAAGATAAATCAATAAAAAATAGTGGTAAACTCTACCTTTGAATATATCTGAAAATAAATATCTTATAAATTTATTGTGAAACAATTCACATTTTTCTTTATTTCAAGGGTCACCTTTTACAAAATTTAGGAATATATATATAGAAGCCAGCTTTTAAAAACCGGTGGGAAAAACTATGTTTTATTGTTAAATTTTAAATTTTTGTAACTATGGAAAGACTTACTATTGATCAAGACGCTAATGCCGTAAAAGCCATTTTTAATAACTTAATTAATGATGATGATTTTAAGCAATTCGCTCAACAAATATTAAATAAAGTAAAAATGACCGGTAACAAGAAATTATTATATGATACGCGAGGCTTGAAAGTTATGGCTAAAGAAGTTCAGGATTGGATTAAAGAAGTTTGGTTTCCAGAAGCTAATAAATTAGGAGTTACTCATATGGCTTTTATTATTCCTGAAAATATTTTTGGTAAAATCTCAATGGAACAAACAAATAGCCAAAGGGAAAAAATAGGCAACATAAATATTGAATATTTTATGGGAATGACTGACGCGAAAGAATGGCTCATTAAAAACTAGCTGTATTAATATAGCTGGCTCAAATTAAATTTAGTTTAAGCACTTGGCTTATGCTGACAGGTGGAGAGCGCATTTTGAAATAAATACGACCAATACAATTTTAACCTTGCGCTCCCACTCTACAAAACATTGTTTTATAGACCTGACAGACTATATCGTCTATATATGTTTATGAAACAGCGAGTTAAAATTACAAATTAATTTGTAAAACGCAAGAATACACAAATCATAAACATGGAAACATTAGAAAAAAAAACTACAAAAAACATAGATCAGATTACAAATCATTTCTCTGAAAATGAGGAAGATATAAAAATTATCAAGCAAGTTGAAAAAATTTACCCTGTAAAATATACATCGTTTTTAACAAAGCTATTTCTAGAATCTGAAGCTATCAGAAAACAATTCTTACCCTCTCCCCTTGAACTTAAAACTAATGGAACACCAACACCTTTTGAGGAAGGTAAAAAAGCATCAAAAACTTATGGATTAGAACGATTATATCGCGATAGAGTACTTATCACTCCTCATTTTGATTGTCCGGCTTATTGCCGCTTTTGCTATAAAAAAAGCAGAGTAATGCGAAATAAAACTGCAATGAGCTTCGAAGAAATTAATGCTGCGGTCGGGGAAGTTGGTAAAATGAGCAAAGTTAGAGGAGTTTTAATAACCGGAGGTGAACCATTGCTCGATCAAGATAAGTTATTTTATTTACTTGATAAATTAATTGAATTAGAAAATATAAAAGAGATAAGAATCGGTACACGAACACTTCTAACAATGCCGGAAATTTACACAGAAAACTTGTGTTTTAAGCTTTCTTCATATAATCAAATTAATTCTTCTGATCCTGAGAAAAGTACGTATTTAGCTATTAACGTTCATTTTAATCATCCTGATGAACTGGTTCCGGAAGTGATAGAAGCTTGTAACAAGCTTACATCAAGAGGCATTACATTACGTAATCAAACAGTACTTTTAAAAGGGATAAATGATGATGTGGAAACCATATCAAGATTATTTCAATTGCTAATCAGAAATAATATTATTCCATACTATATGAATCATTGTATGCCGGTTGAAGGAAGTGATCATCTTAGAACCTCTGTACAAAAGGGGTTAGATATATATAAATTTCTATGTACTGAGTCGTCAACAGCTATTCCTCATTATGTTTATGCACCAAGCGGAGGAAAAGTTCATGTTGGTCCGGATACAAAATTCGAATACGTTACTGACGAACATATTCGGTACATAAAAGTAAAAACCTTATATAAGGCTGATGAATTCAGAAAAATAGCTAAAAAAGAACTTCCTCCAAGGCATGAAGTAACTGAAGATGGCTATATTCAAGGATTATACATCGATGGAAACGACAACAACAACTAACTAATAAATTTAACTAGACCACACCATATATTTTACAAGTACAGGACAATTATAGTTCTGTACTTCTTTTTTAATTATGCATTCTAACAGAAAATTTTACATAGCACTACAGGGAAATTATTCTCCCCGGTCTTATATTAAATTAGCAAAATACATCGAGCAATTAGGCTTTGATCGCATTTATATTTATGACGACTTATTTTATTATCCGTCTATTCCCATTTTAACACTTATCGCTGAACATACGAACAAAATTGAACTTGGCCCTTGTTTACTTAATGGATTTTACAGACATCCTGCTATTATTACAAGCAATATTTTAGCTTTAAATGAACTTGCGCCTGGTAGAATAGTTTTAGGCTTAGGCAGAGGTGCATTTTATGATTTTCTGGGTTTAGACAGTTCTGAAGAGTTAACACGTATGGCTTTTAAAGAAAATATCCTTCTTATAAAACATTTTTTAGAAAATAAACGAAAACCTTTTAAAGGAGAGTATTTTAAAGCCAATGAAAATGCTTTTCTTAGAATCAGGTCTGGAGAAATTCCTATGGTTACCGGAACATGGAATGAGGATATGGCTTATATTGCCGGACAGTTTTGCCAGGAAATTCAAATTGCAGATGTTTGGGATATTGATTATCTAAACCGTTTACAAAACAGTTTTTTGATTGGAAATTGTGAAACAAATTTAATTGATGAACCAAAATTCTCAATTGGAGGTATATGTTGTGTTTCCGAGGATGAAGAAAAATGCTTAAAAAAAGTAACCGAAACTACAATCATTTATCTACCCTATCTTACCAGGATTTTAGATAGATGCGGTATAAATTATAACAAGAAAGATATTCAAACAATATCCAAATTATCCAAAGCCGGTAAAATTCAGGAGGCTTCAAAATATGTTTCGGAAGACATGATAAACACTTTAACCATTTGGGGTACTCCGAAAAATATTATTGACAAAATAAATAATACTGTAAACAAAGTAAAAGCAGACTCTATTATGTTTTCTGTTCCATTTGGAACCGAAAATTCTGTTGAGCAAAACCTGAAACTAATTAAAGAAAAAGTGGTTCCATTCATAAACTGATTAATCGAAAGGACATAAAATTGCTAAACATCTAAAGTACTAATAAGAAAGGCTATCCATAACATGGACAGCCCATTGTATAAAGGGAAAATGAAATTTAAGCCCTGCTGATACCTCCAACAGCAAACCCTCCTCTGGAACCTGCAGCACAAACACCACCATCAGTATTATCCTGATCATCATTCGGGTTATCAGTTGTGTTCTGGCCAGTTGTGTCGTTTCCGCCCATAACTTTTTCCAGTCCCAAAAACTCATTATTTATGAATTTTTCAAGTTTACTTCTTTCTATACGTTCTGTTTTCATAACAATTTATTGTTAGATTTTGCCTACTCTTTGAGCTTTTCGGCTACCGCTTTTACAATATTTTTAGATGAAATAACAGAAGCAATCCGGACAAAAACATTCACGATTTTTTAAATTATTAGCAGTATTATCTAATTTTCAGTTTGTTAAAAACTAAAAAATTATGATTAAAACAGTAAATTTAACAACCATTGCCTATGGCCATACTATTTTAGTAATAACCGGATATACCGAAGGAAAGGCCGTACGGTAAGAGAAGTCTATTTTTCAAGTATTTAGGTATTACAAATACTTTTAGAATTTGCTCTTCACTAATTTTATAAAATTCAAGATATCTTCTTCCTGTGTATCAAAAGATGCCATCCAGCGTACTTCTTTTCCGGACTCATCCCAATCATAAAAGAAATATTCTTTTTTCAGCTCCTCAATAATTTCTCTTGAAGGCACGATTGCAAAAACACCGTTAGCTTCAACTTTTTGGGTAATTTTTATTTGAGGTATTTCCCTGATCTTTTCAGCTAATAACTGAGCCATTTTATTTGAATGTTTTGCATTTTTATACCAGAGGTTATCAGAAAGGTATTTTTCAAATTGAGTTGAAATAAAACGCATTTTTGAAGCCAGTTGCATGCCCTGCTTGCGAATATATTTAAAATCCTCGCCTAGTTTTTTATTTAAAAATAAAATTGCTTCTCCGTACATCATTCCATTTTTGGTACCACCAAACGAAAGAATATCTACTCCTGCATCTTTGGTAAATTCTCTGAATTCCAAACCTAGTGTTACAGCAGCATTGGCTATCCGGGCACCATCCATATGTACATACATATTGTTTTGGCGGGCAAATTCGGTTAGTACCTTTATTTCATTAAGTGTATAAACTGTTCCTAGTTCCGTAGCCTGTGTTATGGAAATTATTTTAGGTTGCGAATGATGCTCAAATCCAAAACCATGCATGTGTTTTCGGATCAAATCAATTGTTAATTTACCATCAGGAGTTTCAACCGAAAGCAGTTTAAATCCGTTAAATTTCTCAGGAGCAC
Source organism: Bacteroidales bacterium (assembly GCA_028282785.1). GTDB lineage: Bacteria > Bacteroidota > Bacteroidia > Bacteroidales > UBA12077 > UBA12077. Next base: position 38,974 of record JANQHE010000041.1, read on the forward strand.
CGCACTCATCCACATTTATGTGAGATGTTTCTGCGCAAATTACGGAATTCCACGATTTTGTAGCCGCATTTAAACCTAATACATTCGCAGCTGTGCCAATAAATACAAAATAGATATCAATATCATCACCAAAATACTCATATAACTTTTGTTTCGCTCTTTCTGTATATATATCATCGCCATAAGCAACCGTATGGCCTTCATTAGCCTCAATTATGGCTTTCATAATCTCAGGATGCACTCCTGAATTGTTATCACTTGCAAATCCTCGTTTGTTTGTCATTCTTTTATAAATTAATTAACCCTGCCAGAGTTTAAACTTTGACAGGGTTCGCCTCAGCTAAAATTTTTCGTCGTATTTTGTCCAAATAAAATCACCTAATTTCCAGGCCTCATCTACAACTTTATTTCCCCACTCATTGGAATATTCAGTAACATAATCAATCGTTTTTTGAGGGTTTTTCTTGTTATAAAGCTTTAAAGCTTCCTCTTCGAATGATTTTTGTTTTTCGAATAACTCTTTTTGCATTGGATCCCAAACAGCATCAACATCATGCCTTATATCACCCCAACGCTGAGCAGCTAATGTTCCCATGCGGTTAAAAGCCCACCATGCCGATTCTCTTGTATATCCATTTACCCGCCCCGGGGTTTTATACGACTCCGGTAAATAAGTTGTACTACAATAAACCGGTATGTAAATCGAAGTTGCAACATTATCCTGAGCTAACCAAACCAAACCTCCTATTTCATCAGGCAACCAATCGCGGCACTGAATAATTGTAGCATACATGGTATACCAACGGGCTATGGTTCTTTCACCAAGAAAATCAATATGTCCTGTTTCTTCATCAACATGATACCAACCACCACTTACATTAGAGATCTCTAATTGATCATAAGGCATAAACGGATTAGCTAATGGTGATACTATGGTCTTTCCATCCTTATCAGTTGCTTTTATACTTCTTGTCATATCATATGGAGTTCCTTCGTAGTAGTCTTTAAACACCATAACTAAATCTTCCAAAGAAACCTTTTTGTCAGGTTTTACAGAGAAAGGATAGTCCTGTGCATTAGGGTCCAATTTTAATGATGGTGCCAATAAATCAAAAATTCTCCATTCGCGTCTTCGAGCTGCTAATGATTTTCTACTTTCAGGAGCATAAGCATAGCAGAACATGAACGTTTCATTTTCGTTCCACCAACCATTTTCCTTTGCAACATCATAAATATTGTCAGATGCCATAAAATAATCAGGTTGAGAAATATCTATTTCTTTGATAGTGCTTGCATTTGCATTAGCAGAAATATGATCATCAGGAACTCTTTGTGCAACCCAAACTCCACCAACTTTTCCTTTTCCGGGTCCAACAATTTCTAAATGCCAAACCTCTTTAGGGTCAGCAATCGTCAGGCATTCACCATAATCGTTCCAGCCATATTCCTTAATAAGTTCGCCAGCCATTTTTATTGCTTCGCGAGCTGTTGTGCAACGTTCTACCATTAATTGGCATAAACGTTGGCAATCAATTAATCCCTCATCAGACTGAAGCTCTTCTCTCCCACCAAATGTAGACTCACCAATACCAAGCTGCTTTTCATTCATACACGGATAAGCTGTATTTATAAACTGATACGTATGTTCAACTTGAGGAATTTCGCCTATTTTATCATGCTTATAGGCGGGCATAGCCTTCGTATTATCTGCGGTTCGTTTATACATTGGAACCATATCACCGGCTTTGTGATCTTTTGCAGGTTGAATATCCATCCAGGAACGGGTTCTATGACTGTCATCCGTATGTGAAGTAATTACGGAACCATCTACAGAAGCTAATTTACCTACTGTTATAGAGGTGCATCCTTCAGGAACTCCTCCTTTCCAGTCGCTTTTATCCTGTGCATTTAATGAACTGATTACTAAAAAGGCTAAGCTTAGAGCTAAAAATTGGCAAACTATTTTTTTCATGATACGATTTTTTAAATTAGTCTGCCAATTTAATAAAACTGTTTTCTATTTCATAAGTTTTTTTCCGGTTTTGAGGTAATGATTGATAGCATTTTTCCACCAGGCCATACTATCATTAAATGTTTTATCCAATTCGTTCTTTATCCAATGATTCCTTTCCTCACTTAGTCCCGTATATTCGTAAGTGATATTGGAGGTTGTTGTATCATCTCCATTCTCTTCCAGGATAATTTTGATTTTTACTACTTCCTGTTTAGGCGTTACTCTTAAAAACTCAACTTTGAAGTTTTTAACATCGTGTTCTGTTACATACCATATTGTTTCCTCATTTCCATGGTGCGGTGTTGAAAATATACAACCTTTTTCAACTACGCCTGATTCCGAATAGATCATTTTATACTCCCAGCCATCGATCCAGTTTTTTTCTTTTACCGGGCAAAGCAGAGGAAAAACTTTTGCCGGTTTGGCATGATTGATCTGACTGTAAGTTTTTGTTACCTTGATTCCTTTAAATCCCATTTTTATTTTATGTATTGATTTTATAATTACTCATATCGTAATGCTTTTACCGGATTACTTTTAGCTGCTTTCCATGAAATTAAAGAAATAGTAAGTAATGAAATAAGTAAAGCTAATGCACCTGCAATTACGAAGATCCACCAGCTTAATTCTGTTTTATAACTAAAATTCTCTAACCATTTATTCATTGAATAAAAAGCAAGTGGTACAGCTAATACAAATGAAACCACAATCCATTTAATCAAGTTCCAGTTCAACAGAAGTACAATTTGTGAAATGGATGCACCATTAACTTTTCGTATTCCTATTTCTTTGGTCCTTTGTTGAGTAACCAACAACGACATCCCCAACAGACCCATAGAACATATAAATAAAGCCAAGCCTGTAAAAATAAGCAATAATCTTTCCTGCATCAATTCTTTCCGGTATACATCTTCATACATTGAACTTACATACTTATACTCAAAAGGATGCGTACTATATAATTTATTCCACAACTGTTTTATATGACCCAGAGATTCTTCCCTTGTACCGGGTTTAAATGAAATAATAAAGTTACTGATCCAATGGTCGTTCCTTTTAAAGAAAACATATGGCTCAATTTCATTTTTTAAGCTTGAGAAATGAAAATCCTTTACAACTCCAATTATTTTGCCGGAAGGTATCACGATATCACCATAATTGAATGTAAGGTTAAACCTTTTCCCTACAATCTCATTCGGGTTTGAATAGCCTAATCTTTTTAATGCTGATTCATTTATTATATATTCTCCCTGGCCCTCCTGATCAATATTTTTTTCCGAAAAGTTATTACCTGCTAAGAATTCCAGGTTAAAAATACTGGCAAAGGAATAATCACAAGGGAAAACGCCGATCATATTACCTGCTTCATTTGATTCTTCAGCATTATATCCTTCCAGTTCAAATGGAAACATATCATTTGCCTCGCCACCCGGTGGTTCAAACATGGCAGAAACAGTTTCAATTGATTCAAATTGTAGTAATTCACTTTTAAAAACCGGGAACTTACTTTGAACATCGGCATGAACTCCATCCAGGCAAACCAAATTTCTTGTTTCGGAGCCCATTCCACTATCCAGTGAATATTTTGTTTGTTTGTTTATAACCAAAACAGCTATTATTAAAGCAATTGAAATAGTATATTGCAAAACGATCAGGCTTTTACTTATACCTTTTCTCTTTATCCCTGTATCATTTATACTAAAAATCGGATTTGATAACGATTGTTTTAACAAGGGTAAAAAAGAAGCTAAAAGGCATAAAGATGTAAACAGAACAATAATCAGAATTACCATATTTGTATTTCCTTCGAAAAGGTTTAAGCCAAAGCTCTTTTGAATAAAGTCATTGGTGAAATCAGCAAATAATGAGCTCAGAATAATTGAAATTATGGTTATTATGGCCCCTTCAAATAAATAATACTTTATATTCAGCTTGCCGGTTGCCCCTGATATTTTATTGATGTGCATGAACTTATCAGTAAAACCGGCCATTCCGATATTCAGGTTGGCATAATTGATAAGGGCAATAAATAATAAAAGTATTGCTGCAACTGAAAAAGTGTAAACAACTGTTAAACTGCCACCAGGTTCAATTTCCCTTAATTTTTTTGAATGTAGATGGATATCTTTTATATTCTGTAAATGAGGTTGTATCGTTATTTCACTTTTTTCCATTCCCCAGCCTGATGATGCGTAATCGAGAAATCCGGAAGTAATAGCATCCGGATCTGCATCTTTTGATAATAGTATGTATGACCATGCCCAGCCATCAAGTACAGATCTGTTTACAGGGCTTGTAATAAAATCAGGATGAAAGTGATTATTATTCGGATAATCTTTCATTATCCCTTGTACGATAAAATCTACTTCTTCCGCATTAAACTGGCCCGTAGGCATAGTTAATGTTTGCCCGATCGGATCGGAATCTCCAAATATCCTTTTTGAGAAACTTTCAGAAATAATCATGGTACCCGGATCGTCTAAAATGGTTTTTGGATCGCCAATTAGAAGCTCGCAGTCGAATACCTCAAAAAAAGTACTGTCACATTGAAAAGCCTGGTTGATATCAATAAATTCCTCGCCATATTTTATAAAACTTTCCCCAATACGTGCCAGCCTGGTATAATTTTCAATCTCGTTAAAATAATCGGCTATTTGTGGAATGATCATTGCATTTGGAATTCTTGCAAAATGTTTACCACCAAAAAAGTCATCACTTGTAAAAGTAAACCTGTATATCCTGTCTGCATTTTTATGCGAATGATCAAATGATAATTCATTTTTTATAAATAATGCTATAATACAAAGGCCCGTTAACGCAAAACTCAAACCCAGTATTTTAACCAAATTAAGAAACGGTCTTTTAACCAGGTTTCGAAAAGTAAATTTTGTTATCATTTATATTTAGGGTTTTAATAATTCAGGGCAAATCAAGCATTTAAGTTATGCGTGAAAATAACAAAAACGTTAAACAAACGGTGTTAATGTATGAAAGTTGTTTGAAGTATGTTAAAAAATGTTATAACAATATTTGAAAAGCAGGTTAATTAATTAGGGCAATATTTATGAAAAGCAAAAAAATAATATTAAGGTTTGGATTACTTATTGCGGGTAACAGCAAAATTGGTTCCGACAGATCGTATCGGGAAAGAGGGATTGAAAGAAAAGAAAATCTCTCCTAGTGAAGGGGATGAATTATTGTGGTTTTTTTCTGAAATCCCCCTTAGTCCCCCTTTTAAAAACTACTCTTTATACACAAATATGAATAGAACATTATGAATAAAAAATACATATAAAATATTTTAAATCAACACATTAAGCTTGTTTTTGCTGTAAG
>JANQHE010000044.1 GCA_028282785.1 Bacteroidales bacterium
TGATAGCACTTATGACGACATTTATGATAAGATTGATGAGAAAGGTGATCCCGTAGTTTCTTCTATTGAATACACTTTAACTTCGGACGACTATGCAACAATTGCTGACTTAGCACTTAAAGCAAATCCAAACGATACGGTTAATGCTGAATTCATATCGACTTATAAATACTTTACAAACGAAACCGGTTTTCAGGATTACGTTTCAATGTATTTAAATGATCTTTATCCTTGGTTGGATGCTGGTTCTACTGCAAGTATTACCTATAATTTTAATGATTCAACTCCAGATGAGTATGAAATGTATGTTGAAGCTGAAAACTATTATTTCACATCTGCTGATTATGATGCTGTAAATGGCCAAGTAGGTTCAACAGAATTCTTCTATTCAGAATTTAATCCTGATTTCTTTATTGCTGATGTATTAGTTTCTTCTATTACTGGTGCGTCAAATGGCGATGTATACCTAATTAACTATAAATATTCAGATGAAACACCGATTCTTGTTCCAAGTGAATATACTGTATTATTAGATGAAGATTTTGAAAGTGTTGTTGCTTATGATCCAGCAGTAGATAATCTTACTGGATGGACTGAATATTTAGAGGCAGGAAGTAGTGAAGTTTGGGAAGGAAGAGAATATAGCGGAAATAAATACGTACAATTTAGTGCATTCAATTCAGGTGAAGCTTCAAATATCAGCTGGTTAATTACTCCTGAAGTTGATTTAACAGATTATTCTATTGCAATTCTTAATTTTTCTAGTAAAGATGGTTATAATAACGGTGATCCTGTAACTGTTTTAATATCAACTAATTACTCTGGAAGTGGCGATCCGAATGCAGCTACTTGGGTAGACCTAAATCCAACATTATCAACAGGTAACACTGGCGGATATGCTAGTTCTTTTACAGAATCTGGAAATGTAAATCTAAATGCTTACTGTGGAAATACAGCATATATTGCTTTTAAATATGAAGGTGGTGATGGTGGTGTTACAACTACTTTACAAATTGACGATGTAACAGTTAGGGTTCAATCAGCAGGCTATCAGGTAACAGGTGGTGATGATTATACGCGTAAAGAGTATTATACTTACAATGGCTCTACTTGGTCGAAAGATGAAGATATTTATGCTCTAAGCGCTAAGGATTATGATGAAATGGGTGATCCAGGAAATTACGATAGCTTCTCTTCTAGCGTTGATCCACAAGATTATTTGCCATACTTTTTATATGCCATGTATCCAACTGCCGGAGAGGGTGTAAGTAAAATGATTAGTTACAGGTATTATACAGGAACTGATGCAGGAACTGTAACTGTAGTTGATGAATATACAAAAACTTCAGGCGTTTGGACTTCGAATTATGCTTATGTACAGGAAAAGACTGCACAATGGGCTGTTTCTGCTACATCAAATGTGTGGGTATTTGATCCAACAGAAACGTACACAATGGTATCAGCAGATTATCAAACCATTGTAGATTATGTTCAGGCAACTTATGGTGATAGTTACATCGATAGCTATGGTACGGCAGAATTCTATTATGGTGCTGGTTCATATTACTCTAACTTTGATTTAAGAAGTGGTAAGTGGAATTCAGATGAATTTTCAAAATGGCAAGAAGCTGTTGAGGCTGCTCTTAGAGATGTTCTCCTTCCTGCAATCAGACCGAATGCTACTATCATGGTAAATGGTGTTGATATGTTTTATATTATCAACTTTGATACGTATGATGGTAGTGTTGGTGCAGAATACTCGATGAAATTCAAGGTATCTAATGAATCTCCTTTAACTTTTGAATTGGTTGATGGTCCAATGCCTATCTAATAATTTCTATTATGAACTTAGATAAAGAGGGTTACTTTAGCCCTCTTTTTTTATATGTTTGATTTTGCCGTTCTTGTCATTCCCGCTTTTACGGGAATCTATTTTTCCTAATGTTTTCAAAGTTAATTAGAACCTGTTCATAATATTATAAACACTTTTACTGTTAATCGTTTTACGAAAACTACCACCTTTGATGGTGGTAGTTTACAGAATCATAGAATTGCAATAATACCAAGATTAAATTTAGCTTCGATCTACTAAATAGATTGAAAATAAACAGTTAAATAGTATTTTTTTAGCTTTAGAATGTTAAGCTTGAGTGGCAAAAAGAAAAAACAGTTGATGTTAATCAACTGTTTTTTTATCATCATCATATTGAGTTTACTTAATTAAGATTTTTTGAGTATTAATACTACCATCTTTAATTAACTTAATTAAATACAATCCTGGTTGAATATGTTCTACATTTATCGTATGATATTGCTCATTTATATATACTTCATTATAAATAATTTTACCTGTTAGGTCATAGATTTCAACCGCTGTTTTTCCTGTATAACTTATTAAGGTAATATATACAAAATCTTCAGTAGGATTTGGATAGATCGAAATATTATTTGTTTTGTTATCGTGGATTCCTGTTGAGTTTGATATTCTATAGCCTGAGGAATAACTACTTTCTTCACCAAGGTTATCAGATGCGGTAATTGTAAATAAAATGCTATCATTTACTTGTTGTTTTGGTATTATAGCTTCGTAATTGTTCCCAGATGTTGTCATAGTTATATCTGTATATGATCCACTATCACTAGTTTTCCACTTCAAAACAACTGTTCCTATGGTACCGTCATTATCTGAAATTTCAGCAGAAACCGTGACATCATCATTTTGTGTTGGATTAGCTGGAGTATACAAGACATTGGATATAATTGGTAACCTATTTACTACAACAGTGTATTCATTTGTTTCGTTTGTACCTCTGTAGCTATCGGTAGCACTTATAAGGAATATAATAGTATCCCCGGATTCCTGGTCTGGGATTGTTGCATCAAAGTTGTCTCCTGAATTGGTCATATTTATTTCTGTATACGATCCATTTTTACCAATTTTCCAATTAAGTTTAGCAGTTTCAATGGTTCCATTTTCATCGGTAATCTCTGCTGAAACTGTAACATCATCATTTTGTGTTGGATTGGTAGGAGAATAAGATATGTTAGATATAGTTGGTGGATTATTTGAGATTATTTCAACAGAATATTCATTTGTTTGTTCTAATCCACCATAATTATCAGTAGAACTGATTATAAACATAATAGTATCGCCCGATTCTTGATTTGGTATTGTGCCACTATAGCTGTCATCCGAATTGGTCATATTTATTTCTGTATACGATCCATTTTTACCAATTTTCCAATTGAGTTTAGCAGTTTCAATTATTCCATTTTCATCCGTAATATCAGCAGTGACGGTAACACTATCGTCCTGTGTAGGATCTTCAGGTAAGAAAGTCACATTTACTATTACAGGAGGATTATTTACAATATAATCATTTTCACTGCTTTGTGTTAATCCACCGTCATTATCAAATGTTTCTACTAAGAAATATATATGAGTGTCTTCGTCTCTTGAAGGAATAAATCCGGAAAATTCATCTCCACTGTTATTCATTTCCATTGTATAAGTATATTCACCGGCTGTTATGCCCCAACTAATTTGAGCAATTGAAACAGTACCATCGGAGTCTGTTATAGTTGCAGATATAGTAACATCATCAGATGATCCTGGTAATTCTGGATTCAATAGTATGTTTGAAACTACAGGTAAGCTATTCCCACTGGTATTCACAGAAACTATATTTTCTTTTGAAGTTTTTGTGTCGGCATCATTATCTGCTGCTTCTATCACATAATAGATAAAAGAGCCTTCTGTTTGAGCCGAAATCGTTCCGGAATAATTATCTCCTGAATTACTCATTGTAATAGAATTAGGATAAGTTCCAGATACCGTTCCCCACTTTATTGTGGCCGTAGAGATGGTTCCATCTGAATCAGTAACCTGAGCTTCAATGTTAATATCTTGGCTTTCTGTTGGATTTTGAGGAGAATGAGATATTTGATTGATCTCGGGTAAATTATTAGCATACTCAGATATAAATATATCATCGATCTCCCATTGTGCACAAGTCCCAGATGAGTTTCCCGAGGATGTATATCTAAATGCAATATATACATTTGCTCCGGAAATAGAAGATAAATCAATTTCACCTGAACTTGTCCATGTTTCAGAATCTTCGGCTGACCAAGTCGCAGATAAATCTGACCAAGTTGCTACTGTTGGATCTCCACTTCCGGAATAATCAGTAGAATACTTTACTTCTACAGGTGGGTAATACAAATCATTATACTTTGTTCTGCTTTTAAATGTTAAATATGCATCATCATATGTATTCATATTTATCGATGGTGATATAAACCAATCGTCAGAAGCGCCAGTTCCACCATATGCATTGGCATACAAATATCCACTAGCACTACATTCCCAGTCTTCTGATCCCGAAACACTATAAGAAGCCCAACCAGATGCCGGGCACGAGGAAAAATCTTCATTAAGTATTATACTAGGTGGATTATTGTTCACAGTATAAGAATATTCTGAAGAAATTGATGTTCCGCTAGAATCATCAGTAGCAGCGATTTCATAATAAACTGTTGTTCCATTCGAATTTGCAGGAATCTTTGAAATCGTTGTATATGTATCGCCTGAGTTACTCATATTAATTGTGTCTAACAATGCCCCTGAAATTAATCCCCAACGAACTTCAGCATTTAAAATATTTCCATCATCAGTTATAGTCGCAGAAATATTAACTTCTTCTGAATCGGAAGGTATTTCGGGGCTACTGGATATTCCAGAAATATTTGGAGCAGGATTTGTGCCTCCTCCCCAAATTTTGGATACATATTCGGGATGATCAATAAATGGATTACGGTTATTTTGATAAGAATAAATTACATCATTTCTGTTCCTTTCAAAATCATCAACAGGATCATCATAGTGCCATTGTAACAAAATACTAAAAATACCGAATTCAGGATCAGGATAAGAGGTAAGTTCTTCAACAAGTTCTAGGTCGGTTTCACCAATTTCGTCGCCTTCGTAGCGCACAACCATATAAAACATAATACGCGCAATATCCCCTTTTACCTCATCTTTTGGTTCCCAGGTATCGGTTGTATAATTGCATTCTGTAGCAATATTATGTGCAGTTCCGCCCTCATCAAAGTCTTTGTCACTTCTATCGGTATTAACATCAGGATGACAGGGTTTTAAATTATGAAGATCACTATATGCAATATCCGTTTCGTCTGGAAATCCATGTGATTTTGACCAAACATGCTCTCTGTTCCAAGTTTCGCCTGAATCCCAGCTGTTAGAAACACTGTTTCCAGTATAAACTAAAATAATATTACTCGAATTGCCAGGGTCTTGATCTGTTTCATCTAGTATATATCGAGCATCTCCATAGCTTTTTACCGTATGGTCATCGATAATATTATGCAGGGCGGATCTCAAAGCCTGTTCGCTAAGACCTTCGGCACTATCATAATATCCTGATGGGATATCTGCATATGCCATTATAATGCATAGCATTCCAATAAAAAATAGTAATGGTTTTTTCATGTGGTTCTTTTGTATTGAGTTAATTTGTTTTACACAAAAAGGAGGTGCATTTTACAAAATATTTTTTAAAATAAGGTTTATTTAATGTGGTAAAATATCCTAATTATTAAAAAGTGTTTAGGAAAAAATAACAATCTGGTAATTCGTTATGAATAATTATTTTATAAATTTTGGATCACAGTTATTTTTTTGTTGACATTATATATTTTTGAAATGATCAAACAAACGTTTTTTTTGTTATAAGCTATGATTAGTTTTATTTAAAAAAGAGAATGATATGATAAAGAAGTTCATGATGCCAGTCCTTTACGCAACCATTATATTTTTTTTAATTGGGTGTAATAACAATCTTATAAAGGAAAGCAAAAGTAATAAACCATACGTTATTATGTTATCAATGGACGGGTTTCGTTGGGATTATCCTGAAAAAACAAATACTCCTAATTTAGACCATATAGAAAAAATAGGTGTTCGTGTTGAATCTTGTGTTCCATGTTTTCCAACAAAAACATTTCCAAATCACTATTCAATGGCAACAGGACTTTATCCTGAAAATCATGGATTGATTTTTAATAGGTTTTATGCTACTGATTTAGGAAAGTTTTATTCAATTAGCAACAGGGAATCTGTAAGCGATTCATCTTTTTATTTTGGAGAACCCATCTGGGTAACTGCTGAAAAACAAGGGATAAGAAGTGCATCGTATTTTTGGGTTGGATCAGAAGCATTGCATGATAATCTATTTCCAACATATCATTATGATTATAATGGGGCTGTACCATTTGAAGATAGATTAGATGGTGTAATTAAATGGCTTGAATTACCGGAAGAAGAGCGTCCCCATTTAATATTATGGTATATGCAGGAACCAGATGGAATTGGTCATTATGCCGGTCCAAATCATCCGGAGACTATTGAGGTAATCGAATATCTCGATAGTTTAGTTGGCGTTTTTTACAATAAAGTTGCTGAGTTAGAAATTGCCGAACAGGTAAATGTTATCATTACATCGGATCATGGTATGGGTGAAATAAGTGAAGAAAGAACGATTTATTTTGATAATTATATAAATAAGGAATGGATTGAATATTTAGATGGTGCTAATCCTGCGTATTCCATAGAAGCTAAAGATAAGTTTTATGATACATTATATTCAACGCTGTCTGGAATTAATAATATACATGTATGGAAAAAAGAAGAAGTACCAGCGAGACTTCATTTTTCTAAAAACGAACGCATTAAGGATTTTGTTGTAGTAGCGGATAGTAGTTGGAGTTTATTAGTTTCTTCAAAAAAGAAAGCATATTCAGGAGGAACTCATGGCTACGACAATCGTAATAAAGATATGCATGCAATTTTTTATGCCTACGGACCAGCTTTCAAAGAAGATTATAAGCGTCAATCAATCAACAATATAGATATTTATTCATTGATTTGTGAAATTCTTAATTTAGAACCTGCTAAAAACGATGGTGAATTAGCAAATGTAATACCGTTATTAAATTAACAATTCTTAAAATTAATTTAACTTTCCATTTAGAAATTAAATTAATCAATAGTCAGTAATACAATTATTTAACACTGATATTAACCTAAGTTAATATCAATGTTAATAATTTTTTAATTCTTTGCATTTCTTGCTGAATTCAGTCTTTTTGGGGTTATTAACAATCGGTGTGAAAATAAAAATAGAACAAAATTTTCAATTGTGATTTTTTTTCGCTATGGAGCTGAAATCCTTTAATGATAAGGTTTACAGCAGATTAAAGTGTAAAGTTAATAACTCTCAGGAAATGTTGAAAAATACGAATTGAAACCTTTTGTACGAACTTATAACTATGTTTAAATTAGCATTACCTTTTCTTAAAGTGCTATAGAACATAATCGATTAATCATAAACTCATTATAAATCTGCTTAATATGGATGTAAAAGGAATGGCTACAGATGGCAAAATAAGCGAGGTTTCGCAAGAAAAAACAAAAAAGAGAACATATACTTTCGATGAAGCTTTCAAAAGCTCAAAGGAGTATTTTAAAGGAGATGAACTTGCTGCAAGAGTGTGGGCAAATAAATATGCATTAAAAGATTCTTATGGAAATTTATTCGAGAAAAATCCGGATGAAATGCATAAAAGACTTGCTAAGGAAATTGCAAGAATTGAGAAGCGCTACCCTAATGCAATGAACGAAAAACAAATATATGGTCTGTTAAAAGAATTTAAATATATCATACCTCAGGGAGGACCTATGTCAGGTATTGGAAATAAATATCAGATTGCATCTTTATCAAATTGTTTCGTAATTGGCCATAAAAATCCTGCTGACTCTTATGGTGGGATCATGAAAATAGATCAGGAGCAGGTACAATTAATGAAACGTAGAGGAGGAGTGGGACATGACCTTTCACATATCCGCCCACAAGGAAGTCCGGTTTTAAATAGCGCTTTAACCTCAACTGGTGTTGTTCCTTTTATGGAAAGATATTCAAACTCAACACGCGAAGTTGCTCAGGACGGCCGAAGAGGTGCTTTAATGTTGAGTATTTCAAGTAAGCATCCTGATGCAGAAAAGTTTATAGATGCTAAGTTAGAAGCGGGAAAAGTTACCGGTGCAAATGTTTCGGTAAGAATAGATAATGAGTTTATGAAAGCTGTTGTTAAGAATAAACCTTATGTTCAGCAATACCCGGTTGATTCAAAAAAACCCGTTTTTAAACAAGAAGTTGATGCAGGAAGAATATGGAAGAAAATAGTACATAATGCTTGGAAATCTGCTGAACCGGGAATTTTATTCTGGGATACTGTAATAAACGAGTCAGTACCGGATTGCTACGCAGATCAAGGGTACAGAACTGTTTCTACAAATCCATGTGGAGAAATCCCATTATGCCCTTATGATAGTTGTCGGTTATTAGCTATCAATTTATTTAGTTATGTGGAAAATCCATTTACTTCCGAAGCAAAATTCAATTTTGAATTATTTAAAGAACATGTTGGCTATGCTCAAAGAATAATGGATGATATTATTGATTTAGAGTTGGAAAAAATAGATGCTATTCTTCATAAAGTTGAGAATGATCCGGAGGATTATGAAGTTAAGATGGTTGAAGATAAACTGTGGAGAAATATCAGAAGAAAAGCTGTTGAAGGTCGTAGAACCGGGGTTGGTATAACTGCGGAAGGAGACATGTTAGCAGCTCTTGGGTTACAATATGGTAGCGAAATAGCCGTAGATTTTTCTGAAGAAGTTCACAAAAATGTTGCTTTAGCGGCATACAGATCTTCAGTTGATATGGCAAGAGAAAGAGGCTCGTTCGAAATATTTGATGCTCAAAAAGAAAAAAATAATCCTTTCATTTTACGTTTAAAAGAACAGGATGAGCAATTATATACTGATATGGTTCAGTATGGTCGTAGAAACATTGCATTATTAACCATTGCACCAACCGGAACAACAAGTTTAATGACTCAAACTACTTCAGGAATTGAACCGGTTTTTATGCCGGTTTATAAACGAAGAAGAAAAGTAAATCCTAATGACCCGGAATCAACAGTATCATTTATTGATGAAGTAGGAGATTCTTGGGAAGAGTATAATGTTTTCCATCATAAATTCATCGATTGGTTAAAAATCAATGGATATAATGCTGATGAAGTGAAAACAATGTCTGATAAAGAAATCAACAAGGTTATTGAATCTTCACCATATAACAAAGCAACTTCTGCTGATGTTGATTGGGTTAGCAAAGTTAAAATGCAAGGAAGAATCCAGAAATGGGTTGATCATTCTATCAGTGTTACTATTAATTTACCGGAAAATGCATCAGAAGACTTAGTAGGTCAGTTGTATGTAACAGCCTGGGAAAGCGGTTGTAAAGGAGTAACAGTATATAGAGAAGGTTCCAGATCAGGAGTACTTGTTTCAAACAAAAAGGAAAATAAAACTGAAGAACAACAATCAAGCACAAAGCGACCTAAATCATTAAAGGCTGAAATTATCCGCTTTCATAATAATGATGAAAAGTGGATTGCATTTGTTGGAATAAAAGATGAGCGTCCATATGAAATTTTTACAGGTATTGCGGATGAGGAAATGTTCCCAATTCCAAAATCAATAAACGGAGGAAAAATTATAAAGGTTAAAGATCGGGAAGGTAAGAGCAGATACGATTTTCAATACATTGATAAATACGGTTATGAAAACACATTAGGGGGATTATCCCATATGTTCCAAAAAGAATTTTGGAATTATGCTAAATTGATTTCAGGAGTATTGAGACATGGTATGCCAATCCCTGATGTTGTTCACCTGGTTCAGTCATTAAGATTAGATAGCGAAACAATTAATACATGGAAGAACGGTGTAGAACGTGCGCTGAAAAAATACATACCTGATGGTACAAAACCAAAAGCCGGAACTAAATGTAACGAATGTGGATCGGAAAGTGTAGTTTACCAGGAAGGTTGTTTGATCTGCCAGGACTGCGGAAATTCGAAATGTGGGTAATTAAGGCCATTAGTTTTTCAAATATTTATATGCAAAATTTCAGAATTCTTTGAATTCTAATAAAAACCCCGGAAAAGCCGGGGTTTTTGATTATGGTTTTAACATTTTCTTTTTCCTATATTTTCAATCATTACCTGTACCATTTTCGGTAGCCCATATTCATGTTTCCATCCCCAGTCTTTTTGAGCTGCTTCATCGCTAATACTTCTTGGCCACGATTCTGCTATAGCTTGTCGAAAATCGGGTTTGTAACTAACTTTCAATTCCGGAATATATTTTTTTATTTCATTTTCTATTTCTTTTGGAGTAAAACTTATTCCTCCCAGGTTATAGCTCGACCTTACTTTAATTTTTTCTGCAGGAGCTTCCATAAGCATAATAGTTGCCTTAACTGCATCATCCATATACATCATTGGTAATGCAATGTCTTCTGAAAGAAAACACTCGTAATTTCCACTTCTAATTGCCTCGTAAAAAATTTCAACTGCATAATCTGTTGTGCCTCCTCCTGCTTCGGTTTTCCAGCTAATTAATCCCGGATACCTTAAACTTCGAATATCTAACCCATATTTATGGTGATAATATTCACACCAACGTTCACCCGCTAATTTACTAATACCATAAACAGTGGAAGGTTCCATAATGGTTAACTGTGGAGTGTTTACTGCTGGCGTGGAAATACCAAAAGCACCCATAGAACTGGGCCAGAATATTTTTTGAATTTTCTTTTCTCGGCTCAACTCCAAAATATTGAAAAGGCTATCCATATTGATATCCCAAGCCCATTTAGGATTTTTTTCAGCATTACCTGATAAGATAGCTGCTAAGTGGTAAATCTCAGTAATATTATATTTATCTATTATTTCGGAGATTTTTTTCCTGTCCATTACATCCAGAATTTCAAAAGAACCGCCTTGCATTACATCTTCACAAGCATTTTTAATATCAGAGGCAATAACATTTTCGGCTCCAAATTGTTTTCGTAATTCTACAGTTAAATCAGTACCGATTTGGCCTGATGCACCAATTACTAATATCTTTTTCATTGTATAATTTTTTTATTTTGATTGCGAAAATTACAAAAGTTTATAGTCAAAATAGAAAATACATTTTTGTTATAAAACATCTAATTAATGTATGTGGCACTTTCTAATGACTTAATTATGATTTATTTTTGTTAAAAAATTAAAACGATAATTTTCGAAGCATATGGCAAATAAAATGAAAGCCCTTGTTAAATCTAAACCTGAAAAAGGTTTATGGATGGAAGAAGTTGATATTCCAGAGGTAGGAGTAAATGATATTCTAATAAAAGTTAAAAAGTCTGCCATTTGTGGTACAGATTTACATATTTACAGATGGGACGAATGGTCGCAAAACACAATAAAAGTTGGTCAGACTATTGGACATGAATATGTTGGTACGGTTGCAAAAATGGGTGCAGGAGTTACAGATTTTGAAGTTGGTGACCGTGTTACAGGCGAAGGACATATTGCATGTGGTCATTGTAGAAACTGCCGTAGAGGAAGAAAACATATTTGTGAAAATACAATAGGAATTGGTGTAAATATAAATGGTTCCTTTGCTGAATATGTTTTAGTTCCTGCTGCAAATGTAATGAAAATGAATCCTGCGATTCCTGATGATATGCTGGCAATAATGGACCCATTTGGAAATGCTGCGCATACCGCATTGTCTTGGCCATTAGTGGGTGAAGACGTGTTGGTAACAGGTGCTGGTTTAATTGGCAGTATGTGCGTTGCAATTGCAAAATTTGCCGGAGCAAGATATGTTGTAGCAACGGAGACAAATGAATTCAGAATTGAACTTGCAGAAAAGATGGGTGCTACAAGGGTTGTTAATCCGTTAAAGGAAGATTTAAGAGATGTAGTTAAAGAGCTAGGAATGATCGGGTTCGATATCGGATTGGAGTGTTCTGGTTCACCACATGCATTTAATGATATGTTGGATACAATGTATAATTCAGGAAAAATCTCCTTATTAGGAATACTTCCTCCTAAAACAGGAATTGATTGGGATAAAGTTATATTTAAAGGGCTTACATTAAAAGGGATTTACGGTAGAGAAATGTTTGAAACCTGGTATCAGATGGAACAGATGTTACATTCAGGATTGGATTTAAGCCCGATGATTACCCATCAGTTTCCAATTAAAGAATTTGAAAAAGGATTCCAAATTATGGATGAAGGAAATAGTGGAAAAGTTATCCTAAACTGGGAATAATTAACTTATGGACAGAAAAGTAAGACTACGTTTTGCCCCAAGCCCAACCGGCCCGTTACATATGGGTGGTGTTAGGACTGCACTGTTCAATTATCTTTTTGCCAGAAAAAATAATGGCAAATTTATATTGAGAATTGAAGATACTGATCAAACAAGATATGTACAGGGAGCTGAAGATTATATTATTGAATCTTTAAAATGGTGTGGAATTGAAATAGATGAAGGTGTAGAAGAAGGAGGCCCATATGGGCCGTACAGGCAATCAGACAGGAAAGAAATATATAAAGAATTTGCTGAAAAGTTAATTGAATCAGGAAATGCATATTATGCTTTTGATACTCCTGAGGAATTGGATGCCATGAGAGAAAGGTTGAAAGAAGAAAAGAACAGTATTCAGCAATATAATGCAGTTACTCGTGGCGAAATGAGGAATTCGCTTACTTTATCCGAAGAAGAAGCCAATAGATTATTAAAGGAGATTCCTTACGTAGTAAGGTTTAAAATGCCAGAAGATAAAGAAGTAATTGTGGAAGATATTATCCGGGGAACTGTAAAAGTAAATACTAATCAGTTAGACGATAAAGTACTTTTTAAATCAGATGGAATGCCAACATATCATCTGGCAAATATTGTGGATGATCATTTAATGAAAATTTCTCATGTGATTCGCGGAGAAGAGTGGCTACCTTCTCTTCCTTTACATGTAATGTTATATCGTGCTTTAGGATGGGATGATACTAAACCTGAGTTTGCTCATTTACCATTGTTACTAAAACCTAGTGGCAAGGGTAAATTAAGTAAGCGGGATGGTGATGCTTTGGGTTTTCCGGTATTTCCGTTAGAATGGACAGATCCTAAAACGGGTGAAGTTTCTCGTGGATATCGTGAAGATGGTTATTTCCCTGAAGCGTTTAATAACATGCTGGCATTTCTAGGATGGAATCCAGGAACCGAAGAAGAAATTATGTCGATGCGCGAATTAGTTAATGTTTTTGATCTAAATAAAGTTCATAAAGCGGGAGCTAAATTCGATCAAGAAAAAGCAAAGTGGTTTAACCATAAATATTTAATTGGGAAGTCGAACGAAAAGTTGGCTAACCTCTATCAAAAGGAACTAAAAGCAAAAGATATTTACGTTGACGATTCTTTAGTTTTAAAAGTAGTTTCTTTAATTAAAGAAAGAGCAAATTTTGTTTCTGATTTCTGGGAACAATCATATTTCTTTTTTCAAGCTCCAACAGAATACGACCCTAAAGTTGTCAAAAAACGTTGGAAAGAAAATACACCTGAGATACTATATGGGTTAAAAAGCAAGCTGGAAGAGCTTGAAACTTTCGGGCATGATGATATTGAAAAAGCTGTGCAGAATTTCCTTGAAGGTAAAGAATTTGGGATGGGACAGGTTATGAATCCATTAAGGTTAACTTTGGTTGGTGCAGGAATTGGGCCTGGAGTAACTGAAATAGCTGAACTTTTAGGAAAAGAGGAAACCTTAAAAAGAATGCAAGCAGGAATAGATAATATCCAAAGGCAATAAATGAATAATGAATAATGAATTTCCGGAAAATTACTATTTAAATTTTCATGCACACCAGCAAATGCCTGGTGAGGAGGAAATCGTTATTCAAAGCTTATTTTTACAAGATAATCTTATCACTCCCAAGAGTGATAAGATTTTTTTTACTGCCGGATTACACCCATGGCATGCGGATTTATTAAGCTTATCAGAAATCAAACCTAAACTGGAGGAATTGATAAAATCAAAATCGATTATTGCGGTGGGTGAAACCGGGTTGGATAAATTGAAAGGGCCAAACATTAATCAACAACTAGAGGTTCTTAAAATACACGCAGAATTGGCAGAAGAATATCAAAAACCTTTGATTATTCATTCAGTAAAAGCACATAACGAGATATTAAAATTAAAAATTGACTTGAAAACAAAGTTTCCATGGGTAATTCATCATTTTAACGGAAGTAAGCAAATTGCATTTGATTTTATCGAGCGTGGATTTTATTTATCACTATGCCACCATATAAATAATACGGATTCAAGATTAAGTGGGTATTTAGGAGAATTGCCTTTAAACAGGATATTTTTGGAGACCGATGATTTTAATGTTGATATAAAAGATTTGTATAATATAACAGCTAAGAAATTTAACATAAGTTTGGATTCGTTAAAGAGGCAATTAATTAATAACCTTAAAACATTATTAAATGGCTAGTGAGAATTGGCAGGAAAGAACAGAATTGTTGATTGGAAAAGATAAGATTGAGAAATTAGCTAATTCACATGTTTTGGTTGTTGGATTAGGCGGTGTTGGTGCATATGCAGCTGAAAGCTTATGCAGGGCAGGAATTGGTGAGCTAACAATTGTTGATGGAGATAATATAAACCTTTCGAATAAAAACAGGCAATTAATTGCTTTAGAGAGCACACTTTATAAACCCAAAGCAGAAATGCTTGGTAATAGATTGCTAGATATTAATCCAAACCTCAAGTTAAATATCATTCAAGAGTACATCAAAGATGACAGAATGATTGAAATTCTTGACAAACCATTTGATTATGTGGTGGATGCCATAGATACTTTATCGCCTAAGGTTTATTTAATTTATCATAGCATTCAAAAAGGATTAAGAATAGTTAGCTCATTAGGTTCCGGAGCTCGAATTGACCCAACTAAAATAACTATTAAAGATATTTCTAAATCATATAATTGCAGGCTTGGTTTTTTACTTAGAAAAAGGTTAAGGAAACTTGGAGTAAACAAAGGCTTTAAGGTGGTTTTTTCTGAAGACAAAGCAGATGAAACGGCTGTGGTTGTTGATGAACCGGGTGAAAATAAAAAATCGACAGTTGGAACTATTTCTTATATGCCACCTATTTATGGATGCTTTTGTGCTTCAGTTGTAATCAGGAATTTAATAGAAAAATAAAAACTCCGAAGAATTTCTTCGGAGTTTTTATTTATTTATTCTTTTTACTCCATGAATCTTTTAATGGCACTGTCCTGTTAAATACCAAACTGCCAGGTTTTGAAT
The DNA here is from genome assembly GCA_028282785.1 of Bacteroidales bacterium. Classification (GTDB taxonomy): domain Bacteria; phylum Bacteroidota; class Bacteroidia; order Bacteroidales; family UBA12077; genus UBA12077. The sequence continues at coordinate 15,311 of JANQHE010000044.1, forward strand.
CCCTTCTGTCAACACAGAAATACCCTAATCGTTGGAATTGGTATTTTGTTTCTGGTTCAGCATTTTTTAAATTTGGCTCAATTTTACAGTTGTTAAAAACCTTTAAAGACTCCGGGTTAATAAATTCCTTAAAGTCTTTATCTTTACGTCCTGCAGGGTCCTCATCAATAAATAAACGGTCGTATAAACGAACTTCGGCATCAATGGCGTGTTTTGCAGAAACCCAGTGTAGAGTTCCTTTCACCTTTCGTTTGCTAGCCTCAGTACCGCTTCCACTTTTTGATTCAGTGTCATAAGTACAATACAGTTCAGTTATATTTCCTTCAGTATCTTTAATAACTTTTTCGCATTTTATAATATAAGCAGCTTTTAACCTAACTTCCTTGCCGGGGGCTAAACGGAAAAACTTTTTTGGGGCATCTTCCATAAAGTCATCCTGCTCAATATAAATCTCCCTGGAGAATGGCATCTCACGAGTTCCTATTGCTTCATCTTCAGGGTTATTTTCAATATTTACCCACTCCTCTTTATCCTCCGGATAATTCGTGATAATAATTTTTAAAGGGTTTAGAACTGCCATTACCCTTGGGGCTGTTTTGTTTAAATCATCACGTAAGCTATGTTCCAACAAGGCTACGTCAATTACATTGTCTCTTTTAGCAACACCAATGGTATCAGCAAATTTTCTGATAGATGCAGGAGTATAACCTCTTCGTCTAAATCCGGAAATTGTCGGCATACGTGGATCGTCCCAACCATTTACAATATTCTTTTGTACCAGTTCAAGCAGCTTACGCTTACTCATGATGGTATAGCTTAAATTTAGACGGGCAAATTCAATCTGCCTTGGTTTTATATCACCTTCTTGGTAAACATTTTCTAAAAACCATTCATATAATGGACGGTGTACTTCAAACTCCAGTGTACAAACAGAATGAGTAATTCCTTCTATGTAATCAGACTGCCCGTGGGCAAAATCGTACATAGGATATATGCACCATTTATTACCTGTACGATGATGTTCTTGATGTAAAATTCTATACATGATCGGATCTCGCATGTGCATATTGGGTGATGTCATATCAATTTTTGCCCTTAAAACCTTTTCTCCTTCATCAAATTCACCATTTTTCATTCTTTCAAAAAGATTCAGGTTTTTTTCAATAGAACGATTTCTATAAGGGCTTTCAACACCAGGTTGTGTAGGTGTTCCTTTCTGACTACTTATAACTTCCGATGGTTGATCATCAACATATGCAGCTCCTTGTTTAATAATCTTAACTGCCCATTCATAAAGTTGCTCAAAATAGTCTGATGCAAATCGAGGTTCTCCTTCCCATTCAAATCCTAACCAATTAACATCTTCTTTTATGGAATCCACGTATTCTACCTCTTCTTTAGTAGGATTTGTATCATCAAAACGAAGGTTTGTCCTTCCATTATACTTCTGGGCCAGACCGAAATTTAAACAGATTGATTTTGCATGTCCAATGTGCAGATAGCCATTAGGTTCCGGAGGAAACCTGGTATATACTGCCCCCTGGTTTTTATTGTTTTTTAAATCTTCTTCAATAATACTTTCAATAAAGTTAAGAGATCTTTTTTCCTCGGTTTCCTTGTGTTCAGTCATAACAATAAATAATTTTTTCGGTCTTAAAATTTGAACTAACAAAAGTACAGGATTTTATCGAATGCTGTATAATTTGAGATAAAAATCTTACTTAATTAATAGATACTGTTTTAAAGAAACTGAGTAAAAAGGCAGAAATTTCTATAATTTTGAAAATCAGCAATCGCCCTATCCCTAAAGCCTGCCGGTCGATAGACGGGAGCGTGCTGATTTTCAGCTACTTCACCTCTGTCAGTCCGGCAGGAAGGCTTTAGGGATAGGACTAAAAAGTAACTGAAAATATGCAATTTACTTTTTTGGATAACCCCTTATTGATTGCATAAAAGGGGGTTCTAGCCCAAATTATTTTGTAATTTTAATCACTTAAAATGAATTGGCTATTCATATAATACTAATATAAAGTTAAATTTGAACGCTAAAAGAAAAACTATATGGGCTTAATTAAGATCGAAAATATGGAGTTCTATGCATATCATGGCCATTTTAAGGAGGAGCAGATAGTCGGGAACCGTTTTTTGGTTGATTTAACAATTGAAACAGATATGCAAGTGCCTGCAAAATCTGATGATTTAAAAGATGCTTTAAACTATCAGGTTGCATATAATATTGTAAAAAAGGAAATGCAGGTAAAATCACATTTATTAGAACATATTGCAGGTAGAATATTAGATTCTTTGTATGATAACTTTGATACCGTAAAGAAAGCAGAAGTAAAAGTTTCTAAAATGAATCCGCCGATGGGAGGTAAAATGGAGAGGGTAAGTGTTACTTTAAGCCGTTAGCTTTTAGATATTAGCTGTTAGTATGTTTGAATATCTAAAAGCAAACAGCAAATAGCTTGTTTCAGAGTTTGAATTATTAATAAAGAATTGAGAAGCTTTTAGAAAAAGGAAAAATTTATTTACCAATTCCATTTTTTTTTCTATTTTTGCTGTCCAATAAAAATGGTCGGTTGGCCGAGTGGCTAGGCACTGGTCTGCAAAACCACGTACGGCGGTTCGAATCCGCCACCGACCTCAATAAAAGTCCCCTAATGCTTCGCATTAAGGAACTTTTTTTATTTTAGGAATTGAAAATTTATTTTCCATATTATTCGGATCACTTGAAATACCCTAAAGGTAAAAGCATATTTATCTTTATCTAAATCATTACATGTATTCCGATTATGATTCCATGAAATATTATGCTGAAAAAAGCCTTATTATATCAAAAAAATGGAACTATTTAGATGGCCAGGCGGAATCTTATTTTCAGGTCGGTTCATATTACCTTAATACGTTAAAATACGATACCGCTTTATACTATTTTAATGAATCCGTTAAGTTATTTCAAGAAATCGAAGCTGATTACAACACATATAGATGTTATAATTCCATTGGAATGGCCCATATTAGGCTGGCAAATATAGATAGTGGCATATATTATTATGAGAAAGCAAAAGAAGGTTTTGTTAGCCTGGGAAATAAGCTCGGACAAGCTGCTATTGAAGTTAATATTGGTATTGAATACTATCATAATGGAGATATAGCTGAAGCAATAAAACGACTAGAAAATGCTATAAAACTATTTGAAAGTATTGGAAATATAAATGAACGTGCTTTAGCTTACAGAAACCTGGGTATGTTTTATCATTCAATAGGAGATTATAAAAAAGGTACTGAAAGTTTAATTCAGGCAATTAGATTTGCTCAAAAATCGGGTAATAAACTTATTGAATCAGCTGCATACAGTAATATAGGAATCATGTTTGCGCAACAAGAGCAGTTTACAGAATCGATAACTTACTTTAAAAAGTGTTATGAACTATCAAGTGAACTAAATGATACTTTAAATATTATTATAGCTCTTAATAATCTGGTTGACAGTTATTTTGGAATGAATAACTTAAAAAAATCTATGAAAAAGTATGAAGAAGCATTGAGCTTACACGGAAATTATATTCCCTTAGAACAAAAAGCTGTTTCACTAATGGGAATAGCTTTAATTCATGAAAAAAATAAAGATTATAAAAATGCAGAATATCATTTTAACAAAGCCCTTGCAAATACAGATGAACATTGGAATATTGAAGCATTTAGAGGTGCTTCAAAAGGTTTATTTAATGTATACAGGAACCTTAAAAACTATGAAAAGACGCTTACATATTATATTCGGCATGTAGAATTTAAAGATTCCATTTCGAACAAGAAAAATTCCCAAAAGTTAATCAGGGAAACTTTGAACCTACAACATCAAAATGAAATTACACAAATAGAACTTGGACAGAAAAAAAAGGAATTAATGGCGGAGAAAGAAAAAGCCAGACAAGTAGCCTTAAAAAACTACTTTATGGTTGGTTTTGCATTTGTGTTTATACTGGCAGTTATTATATTTCTGAGTTTACGAAAAAACAGGAAAAAGAACAAGGAACTTAAAGAATTGAATGAAGAGGTCCGAACTCAAAAAGAACTTATCCAGTCACAAAACGAAGAATTAACTATTACCAACGAAAAATTGGTGGAATTGGATCGTTTTAAAGAAGCTATGACCGGCATGATTGTCCATGACTTAAAAAACCCTCTTAATGCCATTTTAAACCTACAACAAGAAAACCCTGCCCAGGCAGTTCCTTTGGTTATGCAATCGGGAAAACAAATGCTGAATATGGTGCTAAATATCCTGGATGTGTATAAACACGATGAAAGCAAAATGGTATTAGATAAAATCAATTGTTCATTAACTGCTATTATTACTAAAGCGATAAAAGAGGTAGAATTTTTAAGTGAACAAAAAAATGTAAAAATTGAAAATACCGTAAAAGATAAAATAATAGGCTATTGATAAATAAACGATTTATATAATAAAAATATCATAGAAATGTTAAAGAATTATTCTTAAATTTCGTTTATTTAGTAGTATTATGCCTCTGATATTTACACAACACTCTAATAAATAAAGCACTGTTTTTATTAACTAGTTAGCTTAAGTACTTATTCTATATAAGTTGGTTAATAAATACATTTTGAGTATTATTACTCTATTAACGTTGAAGTAAAACTTATATTGATTATTTAGAAAATGATTTATGCCATTTATTATGAAAAGATACATTCTTTTAAGCCTTTTATTCATAAACTCTCTTATGTTGAGTTCTCAAACGCACTATATTGATAGCCTTGAAAACGTTTTAAAACAACATGCAGAGAAAGATACTACCCGTATTGAATTATTAAACAGCCTTGTTTATGAATTGCAGGAGACGGACCATCCAAGAGCGATGAAATATGCTGAAGAAGCTATTGAAATTGCAACTAAATTAAATGATCAGGTAAGAAAGGTAGATGCATTACGTATGAAGGGTATTGTAAATGGTAGAAGAGGGAATTTTGAAGAATCCTTAAAGTACTTTAAAGATGCACTTGAGTTAGCTAAAGAAACGGAAGATGATAGTCGCACGGCCTTGTGTTATTTAAATGTAGGAATGATATATGGTTACCTTAGTAATTACCCAAACGCTATTGAAAATTATCAGTTAGCGTTAACTATGTCAGAAGAAACGAAAGATTCTGCTACAATAATGAGGTGCTACAATAGTATGGGTAGTTATTATTATGCGCAGGGAAATTATCCCAAAGCAATAGAATATATCCAGAAATCATATTCGCTCTCCGAGAAATTCGGGCAAAAAAGAGATATGGCAACCAGTTTAAATAACATGGCAAACTTGGAGTATTTGCAGGAAAATTACTCAAGTGCCATAGAATACTTTCTTAAAGCGTTGGAAATTGATGAAGAACTTGGAAGTATAGGAGGAATGGCTGCTACCTTAAATAATATAGCAATCATTTATAAGCAACAGGAAAAATATTCTGAAGCCATGGAATATTATGAAAAAGCAATGGAATTAAGGAAGCAGGTTGGCGACAGGCAAGGGCTTGCTAGTTCTTTATTGGGACTGGGCACTACATTTAGCTATCTGGGAGATTTTAATAAGTCTTTTGAATATTTAGAAGAAGCTATGCCAATTGCAGAAGAGGTTGGAGATAAAGTAACTGTTTGTTTCATAAAACTGGGTATGAGCATAGTTTATGTCAAAACAAATGAATATAAAAAAGCATTGGCTTATGCATTGGAAAGCTATGAGATTGCTAAACAACTAGAATTAATTGATGAAATAAAAAAGATTAGTGGTGTGCTTGCAGAAATATATGCTGAATTGGGTAGTTATAAAAATGCTTATGAATACCATAAAACACACAAAGAATTAAATGACAGCCTGTTTAATAAGGAAAACATAAAAAAGATGGCCAACCTCTCAGCTCAGTACAAGTTCGAAAAGGAGAAACAGGCTATGGAACATGAGCAAATGGAGAAGGAGTTAATAGCAGAAAAAGAAAAAGCTAAACAGGTGGCATTACGAAATACATTCATGACTGGTTTTGGGTTCGTATTTATATTGGCAATTATTATATTTATGGGGCTGCGAAGAAACAAGAAAAGGAATAAAGAACTTGAAGAATTAAATGAAGAGATTCAGTCACAAAAGGAACTCATCCTTTCACAAAACGAAGAATTAACTATTACCAACGAAAAATTAGTTGAATTGGATCGTTTTAAAGAAGCAATGACAGGTATGATTGTCCATGACTTAAAAAATCCGCTTAATGCTATACTTAATACTTCACCTGAAGAAGATGGCTTATTTGTAAAACGTGTTAGAAACTCCGGAAGGCAGATGTTGAACATGGTACTGAATATACTGGATTTGCAGAAATATGAATATAGTACCATGAAACTTGAATTACATGAAGAGGAACTAAACTCTGTTATTGAGAATGGAATGGAAGAAGTGAGGTTTTTATGTGAAGAAAAGAATATCTCTTTACAAACAGGGTTTAAAGGGCATGTTCTGGTACAAGCGGACCAAGCCGTTTTAAACAGGATTGTGGTGAACCTTTTAACCAATGCCATTAAGTATTCACCTAATAATGAAAGTATAATAATCAAGACTAAACCACAGGGTAATACCCAAATACGTGTTGAAGTGTGCGATAACGGTCCTGGGATAACTAAAGAGCAGCATAAGAAGATTTTTAACCGTTTTGCACAACAACAAGCTAAAGATTCCGGGAAAATACAATCTACAGGTTTGGGCCTTGCCTTTTGTAAACTTGCCATTAAAGCACATAACGGAAAAATAGGTGTCGATAGCGAACAGGGAAATGGTTCCTGTTTTTGGTTTACGTTGCCCACAATATCACAAAGTAATATGCAGGAAACTATAGGTACGAATAAAAGAGTAGCTTTACCTGAATTAACACCTGCAGAAATTCTACGAATCAAACAAAGTTTAATAAAGTTAAAAGCTGCCAGGATATACCAGATAAGCCAGTTAAGGAAAATCTTAGCCGAAATAGATGACACTCAAAGTGAAAATATCAAACAGTGGAAGGCCCAGGTAAAAAAGGCAATCAGTACCGAAGATAAAGAAACATTTGAAATATTAATTGATATCAATGTTAAAGCTTAAACCTGAATTGTATGAAATCGGAAAAAACCATATTAATTGTTGATGATCAGGTTAATTACCTGGATACTATTGTAGATATCTTTGAACAATATGATTGTAATTATGAAATATTAAGGACAACAAGGCCCAAAACAGCTCTAACCATTGCGAATGATGAATCCACGGACCTCATTATTACAGATTGGGAAATGCCTGAAATGAGTGGAATTGAAATGATAGAAGAACTTAAAGCAAAAAGTAATACATGCGATATACCTATCATTATGTGTTCAGGTGTTATGATTAGCCCTGAAAACTTACGTACGGCACTGGTGGCAGGAGCAAACGATTATATTCGAAAACCTATTGATCCAGTAGAATTAATAGCACGTACGCAATCTATTTTAAAAATTTCCGAATATCAAAATCAAATGTTAGAGCAAAAAAACAGGGAATTAGCAGAAAACTCCATGTATCTTGTTCAAAACAACGAATTTTTAATTAAACTTATTGATGATATTCAAAAAATATCAGGCGATATTGAGAATAAAGAAAAAGTTTTAAAACTGATGGAAGAAATTGTGAATTCGATCGATTCTAAGGTAAGAGAAGACTCCTGGCATCGGTTCGAAATTTATTTTCAAAGAGTTCACTCAGGCTTTCAACAGAACCTTACCCGAAAATATCCAAATTTATCACATACGGAGCTAAGGTTAGCAACCTTTTTGCGGTTAGGAATGAACTCCAAAGATATAGCTGCTGCAACTTTTCAAACAACTGAAAGTGTAAAAGTGGGCCGTTCAAGGCTGCGTAAAAAACTTGAAGTTGATAAAACAATGGACCTTACAATTTTTTTATCTCAAATTTAAAGTAAAATATACGTACATTTTCTTTTTCGAGGTTACCTTTTGTTAACCTCGTTTATTTTTTTTGTTACCTTTCGTTAACCCATTTTTCTTTTATCATTCTCGGTTACTTCGGAAATTTGAATTAGAAATTAAAATCCAAGAGAATTTTTTAGTGATAATAAATATGGCATATAATATAGCTACAGATGGGCATGGAGTTTTATTGAATTGTTCAGGGGGTATAAATTTATTAAACCTTATTCATGCTTTGTGCCATATTTCAGGGATGGAAGAAAGCGAAACAATGGATTATATTATAGTAAATTTTAAAGGAGTTGTTAACCTTAAAATGAATAAGAGAGAATTTGAAAAACTTTATTCAATTATAAAAAAAATTTATAAATGGAATCCTCGATATAAAATCATATTTCTGGTTGATAACAAATTAGATCTGGACATTCTAAGCTTGGAAAAAAAAGTAGGGGAGCCAATATTTTTTTATCATTTAAAAGATGTTCCTATATACGGAAAAGGTTAATTGCAAAGCTAACCTTAATTAATATGGAGTAAACAATGAAGTTTAGTACAGAATTTAAACATAATAAATTATGGAAACGGGAAAAAATCAAAATGAAAACCTTGAGCTTGATGCAAATGGTTTATTGTTACGTTTAGCTGTAATCAGTTTATTAACAACTATTATAACAAATATATTCAGAACGAAAATGGATACAGGTTAGTTTTTTATTGTTGATTATATCTTAATGGAAAGTGATATAAAAGTAACAAAAGAGAAAGATAAAGATTTCTTGGTAATTCAGGGAGGTAAAGAAATAATAGTTACAGAAGAAGCATATTTAGGATTTAGAGAAAACATAACTAAAGTAAGGACATTGTTAGTAAGTATCTCAAAATCTATTAATTAAGTTTAAAATAATATTTATCTATTTAATAGAAACTTAAAATTTAGCGTTATGGTTTACCTTAAAAAATTATATTTCATTTTTATTATATCAATCATTTCATTTTCGGTCCAGGCACAAAGATGCGATGGTTATCATAAAACCGGAGACTGTAAAATATACAGGTCGGATGGATTTGAGTATTACGGGCAATCTCGCAGTGCTTTATTGGAAATAAGAAAACAGGCTACATTTACAGCTGTTTTTTACGGACAACGCGATTATAAAGTAGTTTTGTGTACGGACTACGGATATTATCCGATTCATTTTGTAATAAGTAATGCAGATACTAAAGAAATTTTATACGATAATAAAGA
>JANQHE010000011.1 GCA_028282785.1 Bacteroidales bacterium
AATTTGTATGGCTGTTATGGAATACAATGAGCTCGGGCAACTAACCAGGAAGAAGCTCAACAAGAATGCAAATGGAAGCTTTTTGCAGGAAATAGATTACGAGTATAATATCCGTGGATGGACAACTAAAATTAATGACCCTGATAATTTAGGAAATGATAAGTTTGCAATGGAATTGTTTTACAATGATGTAATACCGGAAGTAAACAACACAGGCGATGAACAATACAACGGAAATATTGCAGCGGTTAAGTGGAACACCCCTGAATTTGGTGTAAAAGCTTACGGTTACGGGTATGATGAAATAAACCGCTTGGAAAGAGCAAAGTTTGCAGCAGGAATGGCTTTAAATACTGATGTTGACAAATACAGTGTTGACTATAGTTATGATGCAAATGGCAATATACTTACCCTGGGAAGACACAATACAGCAACAGGGTACATTGACAATCTAACTATGACGTATGACGGAAACCAACTAAAAACAGCTGATGATAGCGGAGATTTAGTATTAGGTTTTTATGATGGAACTGATGCTGAAATAGAGTATCATTATGACCATAATGGAAATATGAATATTGATGATAACAAAGGTTTTGTTTTTGCTTACAACTATTTGAATTTACCAAAAGAAATTGTAGGTGGAAACGATACGGTAAGGTACATTTATGATGCAAACGGAGCAAAGTTAAGTAAAGAACTTGTACAAGGCGGAACAGTTAATTACACCGATTATGCCGGAAACTTTGTGTATAAAGATGGAGATTTAGATTATATTTCAACCAGTGAAGGTAGAATAACAGAACCTACAGCAGGAACAATACAATACGAATACTTCTTAAAAGACCATTTAGGCAACACACGTACTGTATTTGCTGATGGTAACGGAGATGGAGTACTGGCAGACAATGAAGTGTTACAGGAAACTCATTATTACCCTTATGGAATGAGCATCGGCGACTTGGTTGTTGACCGTGGAGCTGATAATAAATATTTGTACAACGGAAAGGAAATGCAAGATGAAAAGCTAGATGGAGTAAGTTTGGCACTTTATGATTTTGGTAAAAGGTTTAAAATGAACGATATTCCTGTTTTTACTACCATTGACCCGTTAGCAGAAACATTTAATTTTCAAAGTCCATATGTTTACGCGAATAATAATCCAATAAAATTTATTGATTTTAATGGAGAAGGAGCTGTTAAAGGTCCATTTTCTTCAAGTGATAGGGTGTATAAGACAAATTTCGGAGTAAGAGCAACAAGAATTACAACAAGCCAAAGAAGAGGAATGAATGTTTCTCTAAACGTAATGAATACATTTTGTAAAGGTGGAGCGATTATGTCAATTGTTAATAATTATGCAACTGCCAATAATGGAATGGATTATGCAAAAGCTACGGGAAAAACATTAGGATCAGGTATAGGATATGGGTTTAAGTATGCCATGGAATATGGTGCTAAAGATGTGGGAATTTTTACTGCAGCAGGTAAAACTATGGGAAATTTAGGTAAAGGAGCAGGTAATCTTATGAAAGGATTTGGGATTATAGGAATTGTAAATGCAGCTACTGATGATGCTCCAACTAAACAAGAAACCTTGGAGGCATTTACATTTAAGATTGGAATAATTAGTATGGGAGGTAGTGAAAATATTGTAAATGAAGGATTGTTAGATTTTTATAATCAAGATGGGGATGTTGGAGCAGTTCAGAATGGGTTAAATGCAATATATTCTGTTTTAAATGATATTTTAAGTGAATATGACTTAACCACTAATGAAGGGATTAGTTCTGCTAAGATATATATAAGTGAGAATTATCAATCAATAATAGATTCGGTAATGAATTTAATAAATGAAAATAACCAAAAAGAAAAGAAAGATGATGAAAAGAAAAAATAGATTCGTGTTATTATTTATTTCTTTATTTATAGCAATTACTGTATTTGCACAAAGTATAGAAAACACTGATTTAACTGGTAATTGGGTATGTTATAAAAAAACATTAAAAAATGGAAAAACTGGAGAAAATGTAACTCTTAATAAAAAGCCATTTGTGCCAAATATGACACTTGAGTTTTTAGAAAATAATACACTAAAGATAACAGAAGGAACTTATACAACTGAAATAAACTATCTTTTAAATGATGACAGGATAAGTTTTGGTAATAGAAAGTACCTAATCGAGAAAGCAACTAAAAGTGAATTAATATTATTAGAGATTAAAGAAACTTTTAGTGACGATTTTCTTTATAGAAGATATTTTAAGAAAAAAGATTAGAAGTATTAATGAGCAAATTTGAAACAGTTCATATTAGTTCAAGAAGATATTTTTTAAACAGAATTTTCAAGTATGTATATTTTGTTCTGAGTTTAATTTTGTTCTTTTTGGTTTATGGTGGAAGAATGAACTATGATAAAGGATATCTTATAAGAATGAACTCTCCCCAATGGGTTATTTATTTAGGAGTAGTACTATTTTTTTTATTTGTAATACTTTATCTGAAAAGTTTAATTGGTAATAGTTATAAGCTTGGCAGGATAACTGTTACAGATACTGTGATTAAATTACATAGAAAAGATATCACTTACAAACTAAGTGAAGTTAGTAGTTTAGAAATATTATTAGATACAACTAAATATAAGTTATCAAAAAATAGAGATTTTACTAAAGGTGCAGGGAATAATTGGTTTATTTTTATTGATAAAGAGAAGAAATGTAAAATTGAATTTTTGATAGAGACAAAAGAACAAGAAGAGCAGTTGTTAAATGTTCTAAAGACATGGAATAATGATGTTAAATATGTATTGGGAGAAGCAAAGCCTATAGAATGGGAGCTTTAGTTAAAAAATAAGACTTTATAAAACCCAGCCTTATTACGAGTTGGTTTTTTTAAGGAACCAAAACAAATGAAAACAAAACATCTTTTCCGGATAACCGGAAAAGGTATAAAAATACAAGTTCTTTAATGTATTGAAAGGTTAGGAAACTTACTTGTAGGTAATTTTGTATACAAGGGTGGAGACTTAAATTATATCTTGATGGATGAAGGAAGGATAACAAAACCAACTGCAGGAACGTTCCAGTATGAATACTTCTTAACAGATCATTTGGGCAACACCCGTACTGTATTTGCTGATGGTAATGGTGATGGAGTACTGGCAGATAATGAAGTATTACAGGAAACACATTACTATCCCTTTGGCATGAGTATAGGAGATTTGGCGATTGATCGTGGAGTAGATAATAAAATAAGATTTGGTGGGAAAGAGTTGCAAGATGATGATTTGAATGGAGTTAATTTGGCACTTATTGATTTTGGAGCAAGGTTCTTGGATAATTTTAGGTGGACAACAATAGACCCAAGAGCAGAAGAACGCTATTCATTAAGTCCGTATAATTATTGTAGTCTTAATCCTATTAATAGAATCGATCCAGATGGAATGTTAGATGATGAATGGGATTATGATGTTGAAACTAGTGAAATGGAATGGAAAAGTGATAAAGGTGGTAGTGAAACGCAATACGTTAATATTAAACAAGATGGGAAACAAATAGGAGAAGCTAGTGTTTCAGGAGATAAAGTATTTGCTTATAAATTAAGAAATAGTGTGGTTGTTACAAATAAAGATCGGTTATTTAATGATCAAACATATAATAGTGAAACTGGCTATGAATATACTTCGGAAGAATTTAAGGTTAGAAATAAATATATTGAGAGTGGATCTGTTTTTAAAACGGCAATCTTATCTGCTGAATCACAAGGGAAACCATTGTCAATAACGTATAAAGAAGAAGAAAAGAAATATGGTTATACTACTATGCGGATTAGAATGCTAGGATTAGCCATATCAACAACTTGGGATATCTTACCATCACCATCGCCTAATGTTAGAAGGATTGGAAAATTAAATTTAGCAACTACTTCTAGTGTTAAACCAGGGCTTTATGGTTATAAGGGATTATCTTCGTTAACTGGAAAAACTAGTTGGAATAGGTTTTTACAAGCAAATAAAGGAAAATATTCAGGAAAAGGATGGCAGCAAAAAGCAGCTGCTGATTATTATAATTCTAATTTTTATAAGCAATGATAAAACTTAAGCATATTCTTTATTTTTTTGGACTAATTATTTTATTCACGAATTGCAAGAATAAATTAATAAATAAAGTAGCAGATATTCAAAGTATTGACACTTCTGGGATTTATTTTACATATACTCATAACGATTCGGTGTATTATGGTCATTTTTCATTAAATATTACTGATGAAGATTTTAGTTATATGGATGACTTAAAAATTAGCATCAGTAAAGAGAATCCGAAAGAATATTATTTTGTTTCTGTAATAAGAAAGAAATGGAATGCCGAAGAAGAGAATGTAATTATTAATATAGAAGATAACGTGAGTTATTATAGCTACCATGATGTTGACTCTAAGCCTGTTTTTGCAACAGCAAATGATGAATTTGAGAATGATTCTGCAATTCAACAATATTTTCTAAATGATGCTGACGTTAAAGAAACTTATAAAATGGTTGGTGTATATATTCTAATAGATGGGTATGGTAAGGCTAGATTAAAGAAGGCAATGACGAATGATAATAATGAAATAGAAATTATTAAAGAACGAATTAGTAAAATGCCTAATTTCACACCTGCCTATAATGGAACAGATACTGTTACTGTAAGTTATTTGATAGAGATTCCAGTATTTAATTAAGTTGGAATCATTACAGGACGTTCTTTGAACTGGTACGATTTTTATGCCAGGATGTACGACCCAGCTCTGGGTAGGTTCCACACAGTTGATCCTTTAGCTGAAAATTATTTATCTTGGAGTCCATATAATTATGTTTTAGGTAATCCTATTCGTTTTATTGACCCAGATGGAAGAAAAGTAACTAAGACAGATAGTAGTTATGTTGTATCAGGAGATGATATTATAACTTATCATAGTTATTTGAAAGCAGTTAAAGACGGAGAAGGAACTATGGATAATCTTTATGAAGCATTAGAAAGTGCTTCAGCTTCTAATGATGGAGAAGGTGGACCATTTGCAACTACAATAGGAGAAGCTTCTGTTAAAACATTTAGGTCTGGTAGTACTATACCTTGGATGGAAACAGCAAGAAATGAAATAGGAGAAACAGAAAAAGCAGGGAGCAAACATAATAAACGGATTATGGAGTATCTTCATACAACTGGTAGTTGGTGGGAAACTGACGAAACACCTTGGTGTTCCGCATTTGCTAATTGGAATATGCAACAGAATAACTTATCTGGAACAAATAGTGCACAAGCAATTTCTTGGCTGAATTATGGTAATACAATAAATAAACCTGCAGTCGGTTCTTTAGCTGTATTAAGTTATGGTGGCGGTAAAGGACATGTTGGTTATGTTGCAGGAATAACATCTGGTGGAGCAATTGTAATATTGGGTGGTAATCAGAGTAACTCAGTTAAGTATACTGCATTTAAAGCAACCAGTATATCTAGTTATGTTTATCCAGCAGGTTACGTAGTTGCACCTTTCCAATTTAATTTACCATTAATGAACAAAACGGAAAGCGGTAGTTATTCTAATACTCGTTAAATAATATAATTATGAAAAAAATAATGTTTTATGTTCTTGCAGTACTTTTAATAAGTTGTACTAATAAAGAAAATACAAATGCAGGAACTCAAAAAAAAGAATCTGATAGTTTTTCTCAGGATAAAACTGCTGAATTTATTGCGAAGTATACAGATACTCATGATATTTTTAAATTTGAGAATAATGAAGTTATCCAAGTATTAGCACTTAAAGAAAACGAAGCAAACAAACTAAGCTTTGTTTTAAAAGCAATAAGCAAAAATAGTGATGTTGAATCTTTGATAGATGGTAGTGCGGTACTAAAAGAAGGCGATGTGGAAATTGATGAAGATGAAGAAGGAATAGGATATCCTGTAAGTGAATATATTTACAATGATAAATGTTGGATTGCTTTAAGATTAGCTTTACAATCTAAAGATATGGTAAGGATTAATACTGCTGATTGTGATAAGTTAAGTTCAAAATCAACTCCATTTGATTCTCAAGGAATACTTAAAAAGATTAACTAACTTTTTGGGGTCCCAGCTCGCGCGGACTACAAGTCCGCGCGTAAGATATAACAGTACACCCAGCTTTCGAGCTGGGTCTTGTTACTTATACGCTTGTTTAGTTTTATAATCCTGAATTAAAGCATCGATAACACTAAAAATCTGGTTGCGGTCTTGTTCAGGCATCTGTAGAATATTGTGAATACCCAAATGGTGAATCTCTACGAAGAAATTGACGGAAACTACACCGGGGCAGACTTTGGTTATACCAATCAAAGCTTTCCAATACTTGGAGCAAACGACGAAATACTAACTGTCACCTATTACGACAATTACGATTTCGACCAATACAACATACTGGATTATATGCGAACCTATAATTCAAACGATTTCCTTGTTTCGGAGATCAGCTATGCAGTAAAAGGGCAGATCACAGGTAGTAAAACCCGAATCCTGGGGACGGATGATTTTATAACAACAGTAACTTTTTTCGATGACAAGTACCGCCCAATAAGGACTTACACAGAAAATTACCTGGGAGGTAATGATTTATTTTTAAATAAAATTGATTACATTGGTAATGTGTTAAAAACAAAACAGGTTCACGTGAAACAGTCAGGGGCTACTCCTATCATAATAAACCAACGATTTACTTACGACCATGCTCTCAGGTTAGATAGTGTATTCCATGAGATGGACGGTAACGGAGAAATTTGTATGGCTGTTATGGAATACAACGAATTGGGGCAACTGGTCAAAAAGAAACTCAACAAAAATCCTGATGGCAGTTTCTTGCAGGAAATAGATTATGAGTATAATATAAGGGGGTGGACAACTAAAATAAACGACCCTCATAACCTGGGAGATGATCTATTTGCCATGCAACTGGCTTATAATGAAGATATAGGCCTTGGAGCTACATCTCAGTATAATGGAAATATCTCAGCAATAAAATGGGCAAATAGTGAGGAAACAGTAAACCGTGGATACGCTTTTGGTTATGACAATGTTGACCGTTTAATAAAAGGTGACCATTTTGAGAATAGTACAACCACCACTAATTTTGATCTTGAATTGATATGCTATGATGCGAATGGTAATATTGACAGCTTATCCCGCTATGGTGATGCAGGGAAACATATCGATGATTTAGTTTATGTATATGGAAATACCAACCAGAGACAATCGGTAAACGATATTGCAGCGAATTATGAAGAAGGCTTTTATGATGGTGCTAATACGACCGTCGAATATGGTTATGATGAAAACGGAAACCTAGCCTTTGATGACAATAAAGGCATTGTGGATATTCGTTACAATTACCTGAACCTTCCTGAACGAATAGATTTTGGAAGTGGTGACAGCATTAATTTTATTTATGATGCCGCAGGAGTAAAACTTGCAAGGTTAATATCTGGCACAGAAACAGGAGACCGTTATTACATAGGGAATATGGAATATAACCAGGTACAAACATTAGAATTCATACACACCGATGAGGGCCGTATACGATACAATGGTATTGACTATACTTATGATTATTATCTGAAAGACCATTTAGGCAATACTCGTGTAAGTTTTACAGAAAGTACAACCATACCAGGCCAAGCGGAAGCATTACAAGTAGATAATTACTATCCCTTTGGAATGCGATTTAACCAGGCTCCAATTCTTCAGGTAGAAGAAAACAATTATTTGTACAATGGTAAAGAGCTACAAAAAAATTATGGATTAGGATGGTACTTTTATGGCGCACGGTATTATTCTCCGGCAGATCCAACATTTACAACCATAGACCCACTGGCTGAAAAGTTCCCTTGGCAATCTCCGTATGTTTATGCTAATAATAATCCAATACGTTACATCGACTGGATGGGAATGAGTGGAGAAGAACCGGGAACTACAAAGATTTATGTGAAATTAGGTGCAAGTTTTGGACCTCAACTGGGTTTTAATATTGGAGATATAGTAAGTGGTACTCTAAGAGCAGCTAATGTGAAAGGAGAAGCAAAAATAGGAATTAGTATTAGTCCTGAAGGGAAAGTAAGTTTCTTGCTTGAACAATCATCAAAAAATGTTAATTATGAAATGTCAGGTTCTATTCCTGTTGTTGGTGGAAAATCAAAATCAAGCGAATATGGTACAAAAGACCACTCTGCATTTACTGAAGAAAAAAAGGAAACTCAACAAGGATTGGTAAAAGAGACTGTTACAGAAACCGATGAGAGTGTTACTACTACTAAATCAACTACATATGAAGTTGGTGCTGGAGCAAATGCAGTAATAGTTGGTGCAGAAGCGACTGTAGGTTTTGAATATATAGAGAGTTCAAAGACAGAAAAGAAAACTAATGAAACTCAAAACACTCAAAATACCCAAAACACAGTAAAAAAGGAAGATGAAAAAAAATAATTTTATGAAAATGAAAAAAAATAATTTTTGGATTGTATGTTGGATAATCAACATATTGTATGCTTTAGCAATTCTAATGATTCCTATATTTTATGTGTATTACGCTGATGATTTTGAATCTAAAAAATTATTAGGGGAATATATAAGAGAGTATTCTGTTAATTTACTATTTAGATTAGCAGGCTTAGTTACTTTTGTATTTTGGATTTATAATATTATAGTTTGGAATAAGAGAAAAGAAAGCATTTTACATTTATTGTTACTAATATTTTTAAATGTCTTATATGCTCCAATATATTACATCAGAGTAATTAAAAAGTAAATATATAAAGAAGCCCAGTCAATTGAATTGCACCTCAAAAGTTGGACACAACATTTGAGGTGTAGTTAAGTTTGCAACAGAGCTTCTTACTACCAATGGTAAACAATACAGGCGATGAACAATACAACGGGAATATTGCTGCTGTTAAGTGGAATACCCCTGAATTTGGGTTAAAAGCTTATGGTTATGGATATGACAACATAAACCGTTTGGAAAGGGCAAAATTTGCAGCAGGCGCAGCTTTGAATACAGATGTGGATAAATACAGTGTTGAAAACATTACCTATGATGCCAACGGGAATATTTTAACACTTGGAAGGCACAACACAGCAGCAGGTTTTATCGACAACCTTACCATGACCTATGATGGCAACCAGTTAAAGAAGACGCATGATAGTGGAGATCTTGCATTAGGTTTTTATGATGGAATCGATGCTGAAATAGAGTATCATTATGACTTTAACGGAAATATGGACGTTGATGATAACAAAGGTTTTGTTTTTGCTTACAACTATTTGAACCTTCCAAAAGAAATTGTTGGTGGAAATGATACGGTAAGGTATATTTATGATGCAAACGGAGTAAAACTTAGCAAAGAACTTGTACAAAGCGGTGCAATAAGTTACACGGATTGTGTTGGAAACTTTGTTTACAAAGATGGAGATTTAGACTATATCTCAACCAGTGAAGGAAGAATAACAGAACCTACAGCAGGAACAATACAATATGAATACTTCTTAAAAGACCATTTAGGAAATGTCCGAACAGTTTTTGCAGATGGTAATGAAGACGGAATACTGGCAGATAATGAAGTATTACAGGAAACACATTATTACCCTTATGGTCCTGTTATTGGTGACCTTGCAATTGATAGGGGTGCTGACAATAAATTAAAATTTTCAGGTAAGGAATTACAAGACGACCAATTAAACGGAGTTAAATTATCACTCTACGATTTTGAAGCCAGATTTAAAATGGATTATATTCCTTACTTTACCACCATTGACCCACACGCTGAAAGCTATTTTAGTTTAACTCCATATAATTACTGTGCTGGTAATCCTTTGATTTTTATAGACCCTGATGGTAAAGATTTGAAATTTGCAGAAGGTGAAAGATTTTGGTTTAAGGTAAAAGCAGTTGCAAATCTTGCAGCAGGGTGGTTAACTTCATCAACCCAAAGAAAACAAATAAACCATTTGATTAAATCAGATAAGGTTCATACTATAAAAGAAACATCTTCATTTAATAGAGTTGTACCTGAAACGCTTGGTAAATATGCTGCTGAAAAGCCAGTTCCTAATACTAATATGCCTTTAGACCAAATTACGAGCGATGATAATATGGCAGATTATAAGAAACAACTTACAGAGTGGGAGAATGGAAAAACTGAACATTCACCGCATTCTGATGGTACAGGTGATGGTTCAACTATTTATTTGAATTTATCTAAAGGTGGAAAAAAAGACGGAGAAAGCTATATTACTAATACTGCACACGAGTTTAGGCATGGAATGGAAATTGATTTAGGTATAATTGATAATAGTAAAATTCAAGGAGTAGATAAAGTTACTTATACCGATTCACAAGGTAAGGTTAGAGAAACTGACGCTTATCCAAGTGTGGCAGAACGACACGCAATATCAGCTCAAAATAATGTAGCAAGACAGATTAACAGATTTAGAAGTAAAAGAAGAAAAGTTAAAATAATGAAGAATTATTATCAACAAGCAGATTAATTTATGAAAAAAATAACATTTGTAACACTATTAATTATACTAGGAGTATTTAGTATAAAAGGTCAGCATATGAACGCTAATAGTAAGATATTAGCCCTGTGTGATTCAATAGCTTCTTTTGATAAGTTGTCGGTTAACCCTATATATCGAAATAGTAGTATAAATAAGCAGTTTGCATACTTTGATGAGTTGTTAGATTTAGCTAATTGTAATGAGTTAACCGAGCGTTTTAATCTCCAGAACAATGAAATAGTTAAGTGTTATTTATTTTGGGGATTGGTAAAAAAGGATTGTGAGAATGTATTTGAGTTATTAGTTGAAAATCTTAAAGATAATAGAACATTGAAACTATCAAGTGGCGGGTTTGAAGAGATTACAACAACAGGTGATTTTTTTATTGACGTGATGACTGATAATCAAGTAGAAAATGGAATACGAAAATTTACTGTAGAAGAAAGGTTAATACTTGATAGTATTTTAATTTATAATGATAATATTTTTTAAAATGCTAAAAATGAACTACTGCGTATTTATAAGCCAAAAGGAAGCCAATATTTAAAGATTAGGGAATTAGCTGAAAGAAATTATTCTCCTGATGCTGTTGTAGCTTTATCAAAATTTAAGAAAGAAAGCGATATTGAACTTATCCGTAATTTATTTAATGATGAAAAAACTGAATATTACGGTTTGCTTGCGATACGAGAGTTTAATCATGCTCAGTTTTATAATATTTTACAAAAAAAACATGAAGAATTATTAAAAGAGAGTAAATTAAATTACTCTGAAATTAGAATGTTTTACCAAGCATTAATTCAGTATCCAACAGAAGAAACTTTAGATTTGATGAAGTATAGTTTAAAACAGACTAAAGGAATTAAGAAAAAAACACATGGTAAGTATATCTGGTTGGCTATAGATAAATATCCAAATGAAATTTTTGATAATCTAAAGTCTAAAATTAAGATTGATGAAATAGATGAAATGGACTTTGAAACAGAAAGAAAATTTTAATCCTTTATTTTTATAGAATTAGAAGGTTCAAGTATCTGCTTGAACCTTTTTTGTGCAAAAATGTCTTATATGATATATTGATACTCTTATCTGATACTAAAAAAGTTATTAACAATTACAGGGTAGCAATATTTTTATTAAAGAAGTCTTTTTATTTTAAATTATTTAGATCTTAATACAGTACCTTCTTTTTATATAATACTATAATTTTATTTTTGAGGTAATTCCAGTTCAACTTCCCGGAGATATTCAACCGAACGAGCTATATCATCATACATCGTTTTATCATCCTGGATAAAATTAACCTTAGTTCTATACTCAGCCAAAAATTTCTCTAAAAATGGCGATGATTTAGCAGGACGCTGGAATTCCAAAGCCTGCGCTCCATTAAACAATTCAATTGCTAAAATCCTTTCCAGGTTTTCAGCCACCATGAATGCCTTGGTTGCTCCATTTGCACCCATGCTAACATGGTCTTCCTGCCCTTGAGATGACTCAATAGTATCAACCGAAGCCGGTGTGGAAAGTTGCTTATTTCTACTTACAATTGATGCTGCAGTATATTGTGGAATCATAAAACCACTATTTAATCCGGGATTTGCCACTAAGAATGGCGGCAGTCCTCTTTTTCCTGCTAACAGCTGATATGTCCTTCTTTCAGAAATACTTCCTAATTCAGCCATTGCAATACATAAATTATCTAAAGCCAAAGCCAATGGTTGTCCATGAAAATTTCCAGCAGATATAACCAGATCTTCATCAGGGAAAATTGTTGGATTATCTGTTACAGCATTTATTTCGTTATTAAAAACATATGAAACATAATTGATCGAATCTTTAGAAGCACCATGAACCTGAGGAATACAACGGAAAGAGTAAGGATCTTGAACGTGTACCTTTGGACGATTAATTAATTCGCTTCCTTCTAATAAAAATCGCATTCTGCGAGCAGTTTTAATCTGCCCCAAATGATGCCGAACCTGATGAACCGAATCATGAAATGGTTCAATTCTTCCATCAAAAGCTTCCAACGAAACAGCGCTAATTATATCAGCTAACTGAGATAATTTCCAAACTTTTAAGATCAAATAAACACCGTAAGCACTCATAAATTGAGTTCCGTTTAATAAGGCTAATCCTTCTTTTGATTTTAATTCAATCGATTCCCAATTCATTTTTTTTAATAAATCTTCTCCACTTAATCTTTCTCCTTGGTAATTTACCTCTCCCATTCCTATCATTGGTAAACACATATGAGCCAATGGAGATAAATCTCCGGAAGCACCTAATGAACCATACTGATATATTACCGGTAATATATCATTGTTAAAGAAATCAATTAATCGCTCAACTGTAGATAGTTGTACTCCCGAGTGTCCGTATGAAAGTGATTGTATCTTTAGTAGAATCATTATTTTTACAATCTCTTGAGGAATATCATCTCCAGTTCCGCAAGCATGAGACATTACCAAATTTTTCTGAAGATTACCCAGATCCTCTTTAGAAATTCTCTTATCATATAATGCACCAAATCCTGTATTAATGCCATAAATTGGTTCACATTGACTAGACATTTTATTATCAAGATATTCACGGCATTTGACAATTTGATTTTTTGATTCTTCCGATAATGCGAGCTTATAACCTTCTTTTAGTATTACATTAATTTTATCGAAAGTTAACTGATCGTTTGATATATGATGTATTTTTTCCATGATTTATAAAATTTTAAATGTTGTTGTTTTAATTTGGTCTAATTCACAAATACTTTTAAATTCATGGAAACCGGGTATCTCCACCAACCACATGAACAGGACGCTTTCGTCCTTTTCTGTTTGATATCAGTTTTTTATATCTCATTTTGAATTTTATTCAACAATTCTTCGAATTTCATTTTTGATTGCTCCCCTAAATCCATATTCTTAACAGTTAGTATTCCTTCACTCACTTCACTTTCACCAACTAAAATAACATAAGGAATATTTTTATTATTTGCATAGGTCATTTGTTTCTTCATTTTAGCTGATTCAGGAAAAATCTCTGCACTTATTCCATAATTTCTTAACTGCTGTAATAGAGGTAAGCAATAAGCTTCTTCTTTTTTACCAAAATTAACAAACAATACTTTGGTAGAAGCAACAATTTCTTTTGGAAAGATATTTAATTGTTCCATTACGTCGTAAATACGGTCAGCACCAAACGAAACTCCAACACCTGAAATATCATTTAATCCAAAAACTCCTGTAAGGTCATCATATCGACCACCACCGCAAATACTGCCAATTTGCACATCTTTAGCTTTTACTTCAATAATAGCTCCCGTATAATAATTTAATCCTCTTGCTAAAGTCAAATCAAGTTCCAGTTCGGTTTTTATTTCTAATGTTTCAAAATAACCAAGTATTGTTTCTACTTCCTCAATTCCCTTTAATCCTGTTTCAGATTCTTTCAATATGCTTTTTAAAGAAGTTAGCTTATCGTTATTTGATCCGGATAACTCAAATATTGGATCTAACTTTCCAATTGCATCCTCATTGATTCCTTTTGACAGCAGTTCTTCATTTACCTTTTCTCTTCCTATTTTGTCAAGTTTATCAATTGCGATTGTTATATCAATAAATTTATCCGGTTCACCAATTACTTCAGCAATACCTAATAAGATCTTACGGTTATTTAACTTTATAATTGCATTAACAGTTAATTTCCGGAATATCTGGTCTATAATTTGGATTAATTCTACCTCATTAAAAAGTGAGTTGCTTCCAATAACATCCACATCGCATTGGTAAAATTCGCGATATCTTCCTTTTTGTGGACGATCTGCACGCCAAACCGGCTGTATTTGATATCTCTTAAAAGGAAATGTTATATCATTTCGATGCTGCACAACAAAACGAGCAAAAGGAACGGTTAAATCATAACGAAGCCCTTTTTCTGAAATTTCCAATGCCAATTTATTCGATTCTACCTCCGATAAGCTAGACTTTACCTTTGAAAGATAATCCCCCGAATTAAGAATTTTAAAAAGAAGTTTATCTCCTTCCTCTCCATATTTGCCCAGTAACGTAGAAAGATTCTCCATTGCCGGAGTTTCAATAGGTAAATAACCGTATCGTTTGAAAACTTCTTTGATTGTATCAAAAATAAAATTTCTTTTAACCATTTCAACTGGCGAAAAATCTCTTGTACCCTTTGGAACAGATGGTTTTTGTGCAGCCATTTTTGTCCTTTTTATTTAATTATTTTGCAAATATAGAATAAAATACGCTGATATAAAGCGAAAGCTCTATAACATAAAAAAAGGATGACCGCGGCCATCCCATATCTAATAATACTTTATTCTCTATTTTTTCTTTGCTATTTGTTTAAAATCCTTATCAAGGAAACCATCAAAATTTTTACCTTTTTGAACCCAATGCCAGTTAAAATAATAGAAGTTGGCGTCCTTGGCCCCAATAATGATTTTATAACAGCGAGCTCTTAGGCGTGTTCCTTGTGGGCCTACTTTATGCAAATAAACTACATCTTCATCTCTGTTTTCAATCGCTTCTTCTATTTCATCTCTGGTTACAAATTTAACTTTATAAGGATAAATCTTTTTGATTTTAGCTTCGCTATTAATATTTTGAGCAACCTCATCCTTAACCAAATACAATGTCTTTTGCTTTATATCTTTCGAAAATTCATTATAATACTCGAAAATATTCTTTTTAATCATACCCGGATTATCGCGCATATTTTGGATGTGTGTTTGCATAAATCTTACTAATGATTCCATTTTATATACCCAAAATTCTTCATCTACTTCTGTATAAGAAAGTGGAATTGCGGCAATATCGGGTAAATCTTCAAATGTATCTAAACCTTCTTTCCCAATAAATATATGCAAAAAGTTATAACGTACTTTTGTTTTATCATGTTGGAAAACCACCTGGGTCATCATTAAAAACGATTTATCAGGATCGTTATACATTTCTTCAAATTGATCTAATGAAATAAATTCGAATTCTGTTAAATTCCATGCATTTTTAACCGCTTCCTGAATTTTAAAATTATACGCTGCAATCGGGTTAGATTCTAATACAACATATAGTTTTGAATTTAAGAATTGGTTTAAATCAGCTTCTGTAGGAAGATACTCTTGTGCATTAACCGAAAGAGTTGAAATACCAATAATAATGGCTAAAATGATTTTTTTCATATCTGCAAATTTTATTAATTTTGTTGTTAATTATTAACTTAAATATATGCTAAATTCATAGTTTATTATCCGTTAGAAACAATACTGGCAAATTAGTTCATTTTTCATTGAATAATTGTGCTGTAAATACTATCAATAATCAAAGATTATCATGATTTTATCAAAAAATTCGTATATTTAATTCACAATGAATTTTTATAAAGGATATTTCAGTAAATTTACAAAAGTAATTTCAAAAAGCAGCTAATTTTCTAATAACCCAAAGTTTAAGTTTCTATGAATTTTATCGATAAGATTATTAAACTATGTAATATAAGCCCCGATAAACTGGACTCTAAAAATGAGTATTTTTATAAATCTACGATTCTTAATTTTTACAGTTATACTTCACTTGCTTTACTTTTAATTTTCAGTGTATTAAATATATTCAAAGGAGATTTTATCAATGTTATCATTGAAGCTGTACTATTTGTATTACTTATAATAAATATTATCGTATTAAGAAAGAGAGGCAATTTTTTAAACGCATCTCTATTTTATTCCATTGGATTTGGGCTATTTTTATTATGGTTGTTATTTACAGGAAATATAACTAATCAAGGCACAGCTTTTTATGCTTTATATCCGGCAATTATAATTTTAATGCTAGGAAAAAAGAGAGGAAATATCTCTTCACTTGTATTTTTTATTTTATCAAGTATTGCAATTTTTATTCCTTCTTTACTAGGTATTTCAGTTGAGTATGAATTGCTTAATCAAATCATGTATGTATTGCTTTTTGTTGCTTGTTTTATTTTCTTGAATATTTATGAAAATATATGGGAAAGTCGAATAGCAGAACTTTATGTTGAAATTCAAAAAGCTAAACACGAAACACAATCCAAGGAAGAATTTATTTCAAAAATATCCCATCAAATAAGAACTCCGCTTAATAATCTTGTTGTTGTAACAAATATTGTTAATACATTTAATCTTGATGAGAAGCAAAAAGATCTAATTGATACCATACAAGCTTCTACCAATAATTTGGTTAATGTTGTTAATAATATAGCTGAAATTTCTAATGTTGATTTGTTACAAAGTAAAGATTATAATCAGAATTTTAATTTGGAATCAACCATAAGAAACACGATTAATTTATTTACTGATGAAGGTTCTGTTGATTTGAAATTTCCTTTACAAATCTCAAAAGATATAGATTTTCAATTATATGGTGACCCTGTTAAAATTAAGCAAGTATTTTTAAATCTTATTGAAAATATTCTTAAAAAAACAAAAGGTGGTAAAAAAACAGTAGATATAAATATTAAAAAGTTAAGTGAGGCGAATAATGTTACTGAGATACTATTTAATGTTTCAACTGCTGATCTGGAACAAATTTCTGAAATAACTAAAATCCAGAATACTGAAAAAACCAAAAAGGGACGAAATGAGGCGGTAAT
This sequence comes from Bacteroidales bacterium, assembly GCA_028282785.1. GTDB lineage: Bacteria > Bacteroidota > Bacteroidia > Bacteroidales > UBA12077 > UBA12077. Next base: position 17,208 of record JANQHE010000011.1, read on the forward strand.
AAAATTACTGGAATTTAATATTGCAAATAAGATCATTGAGTCACTTGGTGGTGATATAGAGTTTGAACTGACTACGGATAAATTTGAGTTTAAATTTCTCCTAAAGTTCACTAAAGGAGAACCTCTTAGCGAAACTAAAAAAACTTCTGAATTAGATTTACCGGAAATTAAACCTGAAGGTAAAATTGACTTAAAGGATGCAAATGTATTATTAGTGGAAGATAACCTTATTAACCAGAAAATTGTGTTATTAAGTTTAAAAAAGGCTGTAAAAACAGTAGATATTGCTAATAATGGTAAAGAAGCGTTAGATAAATTCGGATCAGCTAAATATGACATTATTTTAATGGATATACAAATGCCAATTATGAATGGTATTGTAACTACGAAGAAAATAAGGAGTCTGGAAAAAAGTACCAATTCACACACTCCAATTATTGCTATAACGGCAAATGCATTATTAGGAGATAAGGAAGAATGTTTAGCTGCAGGCATGGATGATTATATTAGTAAACCATTCCAAATAGAAACGCTTATTAACAAGATGGAGCAGCAACTTAACAATTAATACCAACCGCTCTAATTTGAAAAATCTTTAAATACTATAATCTGTAAAGATGTGAAAATACTTTCCTCGGAAACTATTGTAGCATTTGTAGATAAAAAGTGATAGCAGGAATTATGCTTTTCGTGTATTTTTTTAAAGATAGTTTTAAAAATTATATCTACTTAATTATTTGGTTTTATTCAAGTTCCGGTCTAAATCCTAGAATAAGAACATCATCCACTTGCTCGAAATCTCCTTTCCAATCCTCGAAACTCCGGTCGAAGTAGGTTTGTTGCTGTTCAAGAGGTAATTTATGTATGGTAAGTAATAAGTGCCTAAATCTCCGATATTTATATTTTTTCCCTTCCGGTCCGCCAAACTGGTCAGCATAGCCATCAGAAAACATATAGAAAATATCATTTTTTTGAAGTTTTACTTGTGTTTTAGTAATTTCATCACTTTCTCCTTCATCCAGCAATCCTACCGAAAACCTATCTCCTCTAATCTCCTCAATTTTATTATTACGAATCATGTATAAAGGTCGGAAAGCTCCGGCAAATTCTAATTCAGCTTTCTTTTTATCAATAACACAGAGCGCAATATCCATTCCATCCTTTATTCGAGCTTTATCTGCTGTTTTACCAAAAGTTGTTGCCACACCATTGTTAAGTTGTCTCAAAATTCCTTCCGTATCCTCTATTTTTTGTTCTTCTGTAATATTTCTTAATAACTCAAAACCTATAATTGACATAAAAGCGCCAGGAACTCCATGACCTGTACAATCAACAACTGCTACAAAAATTTTATCATTTCTTTCATTTATCCAGTAAAAATCTCCACTTACTATGTCTTTGGGTTTATAGAGAATAAATGAAGATGGTAAAACAGTTTTGAATTGATCTTTGCTAGGCATCAGAGCCTCTTGAATTCGTTTTGCATATATAATACTATCTGTAATACTTTTGTTTTTAATTGTTAATTCCTCTTTTTGCTTGGCTATTTGCTTGGCTATTTGCTCCTTTTCTTTAAGCTCCTGATTTGATTTTCTTAATGTTCTTGTCCGATATTGAATTAACCAAAAAATCAATCCCCCGGAAATTAAAATGTAAAGGAAATATGCAAAACTTGTTTTCCATATTGGTGTTTGAACAATAATATCAATACTTGCACCTTCTTCATTCCAAATATTATCACTATTGGAACCTTTAACTGTAAATGTATACTTCCCCGGTGGTAAGTTAGTGAATGTTGCGTACCTTCTATTTCCTAAGTGAATCCATTCCTCTTCAACTCCTTCCAACTTATACGCATAGTTATTTTTTTCAGGAGATGTAAAATCAAGAGCTGCAAATTCAATGGTTATAAGGTTACTTTTATATGAAACTTCGATTTGTCTGTTTTTTCCAACGGTTAAATTCTGAGAATACTGATCTGAAAGCACTTCAACAGCAGTTATTTCAATATTAGGTTTGTTTTGGTTTTTTACAATTGAATCCGGATAAAAAGAATTATAACCTGCTATCCCTCCAAAAAATAACTCACCATCTTCGGATTTAAATGAAGCTCCATGATTAAACTCAAAGTCCTGTAATCCATCTGAAACTCCAAAATTATTAAAGATTTCTGTTTCAATATTAAATTTAGACAATCCTTTATTTGTGCTTATCCATAGATTTCCTGAATCATCACTTAAAATCGAATAAATTAAATTGTTTGATAATCCATCCTTTTCATTATAAACCCTTACTTTTTTTGTAGTCAGATCAAATCGGTTTAATCCTGCATTAGTTCCCAGCCAAAGGCAATTATTTAATGTATCCTCGTAAATACAAAAGATCTCATTGCTACTAAAACAATCAGAACAATTACTACTGGCTCTCTCAAATCTTTTTAATTTATTTGTTTCAAGATTTAATTGACTTAATCCTCTCTCTGTAGCAATCCACAAATCACTATTTTTTGATAACCAAATATCATAGACCAAATTCGAGCCAAGGCTTGTTGAATCTTCAGGATTATGAAAGTAACTAACAGCAGTATCCTCTAAAATATGATGTAGGCCAAATTTAGATGCCACCCATAAATTATTATTTTGATCTTCAAGTATATTAAATATTCTATTATTCTTTAAAAGATTCTTAATAGTAACTTTTTCTAATAACTCGAAACTATTTGTCTTTTTATTATAAGAACACAAGCCACTTTGAGTTCCCAACCATATTTTTCCACTTTCATCTTCAAATATTCGATGAATATAATTATCCATGATATTACCATTTGAAGAATTATATAACTCTATTTTTTTAGTTTTGGGATTGAATATATGTAACCCAGCCCCCCAAGTACCAATCCAAATTAGATCATCAATTTTGTAAATAGCTGTTATATAATTGTTTGAAAATAATGGTTTATTATCCTCAGATTTATTATAAAGTTTAAATTTCTTCTTTTTGTTTTCAACTTTTAATAATCCTTGCACAGTTCCTATCCAAAGAATATTTGTATGATCTTGAAGAATATCTGTAAAAGTAGTGGTAAAAATTAACTCATTATTATATAAAAAGCTATTGTAATTTCTAAAGGTTTCTGTTGATTTATCGTATTTGTTTAAACCATCATTTGTAGCTATCCATAAACTGCCTTCTTTATCCTCGAAGATATCATTTATAATATTACTGCTTAAACTTCTTGTTTTACTTCTATCACTATAAAACCTTGTAAAAGTTTCGGAATCCCAGTTAAACTTATTTAACCCGTCCTCAGTTCCTATCCATAAATTATGTTCGCTATCTTCGTATATGGTTTTTACGGCATCATTACTTAAACTCCTTTTATCCTCCGGATTATTTCTGTATCTTTTAAATATTTCCAATTTTCGATCGAAATAATTTAACCCATCCTTCGTTCCAACCCAAAGCTGGTTTTTATGATCCTCAAAAATTGAAAACTGTGCGTTAACAGAAACAAAATTAAATACATCATTATAATGCTCGTAGTGTCTGAATTTATTACTTCTCGGATTAAATCTTGATAAATAATTCTCTGTTTTTATCCAGATATAGCCACTCTTATCTTGGTATATGGCATAGATTTCATCTTCACGTAAAGTATTTATATCAGCATGATCAGAAAAAAAATGAGTAAACACCTCAGAATAAATGTTATATCTATTTAATCCATAATTTGTTCCAACCCAAATATTCCCATCAATATCCTCATAGATACAATTGATAAAATTATTGCTAAGTGTATTCGTATCAGCAGGATCGTTCTTTAATATTTTAAAATTATAACCGTCAAATTTATTTAATCCATCTTGAGTACCAACCCATATAAAGCCACGACTATCCTGAATTAGGCAATTCACACTGGTTTGTGAAAGTCCGCGTTCAATAGTATAATGTTCAGCTTTTAAAACCTGTGCATGACCATTAGCAATAAAGAAAAATGGGGAAAACCCAATCAGAATAGCAAGTAATATGGAAAGTTGGAGCTTCATTTATTTATTGCTAATTTAATATTTAATAAGGTGAAAGCAAAGTGATAAACAGATATACTTATTTAAACTAATAATTAATCATTTGCAATTGCACCCGTGTTTCTATTTAATTTTCTATACTTTAAAGAAGGTGAACTGATAAATTCTCCTAATCCTAAACTATTCCATTTTTGATCAATTTTTCTTATTGTTTCTTCATCTGAAACTACAATATTTGGCCAATCTCTTTTAAAACCATCCCGTTTTAGTGATTTTCGGGTTGCATCAATAAATATCTTTGAATACGTTTTTTTACTTCCTTTTAGGATTATAGAGTCTCTTTTAGGATCAATATTTCCTGATGAAATCCATGCTATCATACTTTTATCTTCAACATCGATTTCCTGATCAACAAAAATTATAATCTTTACTGAAGATGTAACTTCTTGTTGATACAATAATTCAGCCATTCTTTCAATTTGTTGTTTGCTTTCTTTTTTTATAGAGACAATTAAAATTCCATATTCTTTAAGTAATTTAATATTAGAAATTTCAGGAGTGACTTTTAGTTTATCAATGTAAATTTCTTCAGGCACAACAATTTCTATCAAACCCGATTCATCTTTTTCCTCAATAAATTTTACCGTTGCATCTATTCCTAGTTTACTTCCAAAAGTATATTTCGTGGATGAATGATCCAAAACGTCCAGAGGGCCCGTACTAAAATGAATATCACTTTCAGGATTTAAATTATTATATATTGCTTTAGCCAATTCATCGTAATTATGAATATCTATATCCTCATCAACTACGATCATGATTTTATTGAACATCATTTGGCCTGCACCCCAAAGAGCATTCATAACCTTCAAAGCCTGTCCCGGATATGTTTTATTAATTTTTACCACTGTAATGTTATGGGCAACTCCCTCAAAAGGTAAATTATAATCAATTACCTCAGGTAACATTGCTAATCGAATAGGGGCCAAAAAAATACGCTCTGTTGCTTTCCCTATCCAGGCATCTTCCATTGGTGGCACCCCAACGATCGTAGCCGGATAAACAGCATCTTTTCGGTGAGTTATGCAGGTAACATGAAATTTTGGATACCAATCAGCCAATGAATAAAATCCCGTATGGTCACCGAAAGGTCCTTCCCAAATAAAATCTTCCTCAGGATCAACATAACCTTCAATTATTATATCGGCATCAGCGGGAACTTCGATATCTTGTGTTATACATTTTATTAATTCCACCTTTTGTTTCCTCAAAAATCCTGCTAACAAAAATTCATCTACATTATCTGGAACAGGTGCAGTAGCAGCATATGTATATGCCGGATCACCACCCAAAGCAACAGCAATTGGCATCTTTTTGCCTATTTTTTTATATTCATTAAAGTGTCTTGCCCCGACTTTATGTTTATGCCAGTGCATTCCTGTTAAATCTTTCTCAAAAATCTGCATTCGGTACATCCCAACATTTCTAATTCCCGAAATTGGGTCTTTTGTAATTACCATTGGTAGCGTTACAAACGGACCGCCATCTTCCGGCCAGCATTTTAGTACAGGTAACTTGTTTAAGTCAGGATCTTTATAAATTACTTCCTGCGATTTACCTCTACCGGAAATGGTTTTAGGCATCCAAGAGGAAATACTTGATAGTTTGGGTAAAAGCTTTAACTTATCAAAAACATTTGATTTTGGCCCGGTTATATCAATAAACAATTCCTCAATCTCCTTTCCAAAGTTATCAAGAGAATCTACTCCTAATGACAGGCACATCCTTTTATAGGAACCCATTGCATTTATAAGCACCGGAAAACCGGTTCCGGTATTTTCAAATAGAAGTGCCTTTCCATTATCTTCTGATTTGGAGAAGCGATCAACAATCTCAGTTATTTCCAATACAGGATCAACAAATTCCTTAATCCGAATCAGTTCTCCTTCCTTTTCTAATATATCAATATATTGAAGTAATGATTTATATGCCATAAATTTAGTTTGAGTGTAGAGTTGAAATATACAAAAAAAGGCTGAAATCCTTAATCAGTTTTCAGCCTTTGATGAAATATTTAAATTCTTTATATGAATTTAAAATCTTTTCCCAAATACTTGGCAGAACCTCCTAATGCCTCTTCTATTCTTAATAACTGATTATATTTGGCAATTCTATCCGAGCGAGAAGCCGAACCGGTTTTAATTAATCCTGTATTTAAAGCAACAGCTAAATCAGCTATAGTCGTATCTTCCGTTTCTCCGGATCGGTGACTTATAATCGATGTGTAAGAACTTTCCGTTGCCAATTTAACCGATTCAATAGTTTCAGTTAATGTTCCAATTTGGTTTACTTTTATCAATATGGAATTACCAACATTTTCCTTGATACCTTGAGACAATCTTTTAACATTGGTTACAAATAAATCATCACCAACTAATTGAACTTTATCACCAATTGTTTTTGTTAATTCAGCCCAACCGTCCCAATCATCTTCATCTAAACCATCTTCAATTGATAAAATAGGGTATTTTTCGACCCATTCTTTCCAGTAATTTACCATTTCTGAAGAAGCCATATCCTGATTCGTTGACTCAAAATGATAAATCTTTTTTTCTTTATTATAGAACTCAGAAGCAGCTGCATCTAATGCAATATAAATGTCTTCTCCCGGTTTATATCCGGCTTTTTCAATTGCCTCTAATACCACTTCAATAGCTTCTTCATTTGATCCTAAATTCGGAGCAAACCCACCCTCATCACCAACATTAGTTGAGTGTCCTTTAGATTTAAGAACAGCCTTTAAGTGATGGAATACTTCCGTTCCCATTCTTAGTGCATCACTAAAAGTTTCAGCACCAACCGGCATAATCATAAACTCCTGGATATCTATCTTGTTATCTGCATGTTGTCCACCATTTAAAATATTCATCATTGGTATTGGTAATGTATTAGCGTTAACTCCACCAATATATCGATATAATGGTAAACCATATTCAGTAGCGGCGGCTTTCGCAACAGCTAAAGAAACTCCTAACATTGCATTTGCTCCCAAATTTGATTTATTTTCAGTTCCATCAAGTTGAATTAAAGCATTATCAATACCAGTTTGGTCATCAATAAAATATCCCTTTAATTCATCATTAATGATAGTATTTACATTTTCAACAGCCTTTGTAACTCCTTTTCCCAGAAACTGTGATTTATCACCATCTCTTAATTCCACAGCCTCATGAACACCTGTTGATGCTCCGGAAGGCACTGCCGCTCTTCCTATATAACCTTCATTTGTAACTACTTCAACTTCAACTGTTGGATTTCCTCTTGAATCTAGAATTTGTCTTGCATGTATACCCGCAATTTGTCCCATAATAATAAAGTTTTAAATTAATATTTGTATAAAAACCCAATAAGCCACCAAATTTAGTTAATTTTGGGCACTTTTAACCTGCAATATTCATGAATTTCATGAATATTGCTACTGACGTAGGAAAATTAAAGATTTTTTAAAGTTACTTTTGATTTTCCATTAAAGTAATGTTTAATAAATTCATAAAAAAAGGCGGTTTTTAACCGCCTTTTCATTATTTGTGAAGTATGATTTATTCTTCTTTTTTCTTTTCTTCCTTTGCAGGAGCTTCTTCCTCCCCGCCTGCCGGACGGGCAGGTTTCTTTTCTTCTTTTTTCGCTTCAGCTTTTGGCTCTTCTTTCTCGCCTGCCGGACCTGCCTTGTCGGCAGACGGGCGAGCAGGTTTCACTTCCTTAGCTTCTACTTTTTCTGCTTTAGCTTTTGGCTCTTCCTTCTTTTCTTCTTTCTTCTCTTCAGCCTTTGGTTCTTCCTGTTTTACTTCTTCTGTTTCTACCTTAGCTTCTTCTTTTACTTCAACTTCTGCTTTTGGTTCCTCTACAACAGCAGCTTCTTCAGTCTCGCCTGCCGGATGAGCAGGTTTAACTTCTTCTGTTGTTTCTTCAGTTGCAACAGCTTCAGTTTGCTCAGCTGCCTGTGCTGCAGGTTTCTTGCCACCTCTTCTACGCCTAGTTGATTTTTTAGCAGTTTCCGCTTTAGCTGCTAATAAGTTTTCATTATAGTCAACCAACTCAATGATACACATATCAGCATTATCCCCTAAACGTGTTCCTGTTTTAAGTATTCTAGTATAACCACCCGGTCTGTCAGCAACTTTACCGCTTACTTCTCTGAAAAGCTCAGTCACTGCTTCCTTATTTTGTAAGTAACTAAATACAACCCTTCTTGAGTGAGTTGAATCATCTTTAGCCTTAGTAATTAAAGGCTCAACATACATTCTTAGTGCTTTTGCTTTTGCAGTTGTAGTCGTAATCCTTTTATGTAATACCAACGACGCTGCCATGTTTGCCAACATTGCCTTTCTGTGCGCACTCTTTCTTCCTAAGTGGTTAAATGATTTTCTATGTCTCATTTCCTTTTACTCTTTGTCTAATTTATACTTAGTTATGTCCATTCCAAATGTTAAATTCATTTGGCTAAGTAAATCTTCTAATTCGGTTAATGACTTTTTACCAAAGTTTCTGAACTTCAATAAATCGTTTTTATTATATTTAACCAGATCTCCTAATGTATCAACTTCAGCAGCTTTTAAGCAATTTAGTGCTCTTACTGAAAGATCCATATCAACCAATCTAGTTTTTAGAAGCTGACGCATATGCAATACTTCCTCATCGAATTCTTCGTTAGCATACTTTTCATCCGAATCAAGTGTGATTTTTTCATCAGAGAATAACATTAAATGATAAATCAGAATCTTAGCTGCTTCTTTTAATGCTTCTTTTGGATGAATTGATCCATCAGATTCAATTTCAAAAATTAATTTTTCGAAGTCGGTTTTTTGCTCAACACGATAGTTTTCAATAGTGTATTTTACGTTCTTGATTGGAGTATAAATAGAATCTATAGCGATAATGCCAAATTCTCCATCAACCGGTTTGTTTTCTTCAGAAGGAACATATCCTCTACCTTTGTTTACAGATATTTCCATTTGAAGTTTTACATCTGGTTCCATCTCACAAATAACGTGATCAGGATTTAAAACCTTAAAATTGGTTGAAAAGTTATTTATATCTCCGGCTTTAAATTCATTCTGCCCTGTTATAGTTACAGTAAATTTCTCATCTTCTGCTTCTTCTACATTGCATTTAAAGCGCACTTGCTTTAAGTTAAGGATAATCTCACTAACATCTTGAACTACACCTGCAATAGTAGAAAATTCGTGTTCTACACCTTCAACTTTAATTGCAGTAATGGCGTATCCTTCCAATGAAGATAAAAGAATCCTTCTTAAAGAATTGCCGACGGTTATTCCATATCCTGGTTCTAAGGGACGAAACTCAAACTTACCGTAGGTTTCGTTTGCTTCAACCATTATGACCTTATCGGGCTTTTGAAATGCTAAAATTGCCATAAATAATGAGTAATTATTTTTATTTAGAATATAATTCTACGATTAACTGTTCTTTAATATTCTCAGGAATTTCTGATCTTTCTGGTACATTTAAAAATTTACCAGCCATTTGATCATTATCCCATTCTAACCAAGAATATTTATTGTAACGAGCTGATGATAAACTATTTGTTATAGCCTCAAGAGATTTTGATTTTTCTCTAACACCAATGATATCGTTAGCTTTAACAGTATAAGATGGAACATTAACAACATGTCCATTAACTGTGATATGTTTATGAGTAACAAACTGTCTTGCAGCAGCTCTTGTAGGAGCAATACCCATTCTGAACACTACGTTATCCAAACGAGATTCTAATAACTGCAACAAGTTTTCACCAGTAATACCTTTTTTTCTTGACGCTTGTTCGAATAAGTTAAAGAATTGCTTTTCTAAAACACCATACGTGTATTTAGCTTTTTGCTTTTCCATTAACTGAATACCGTATTCAGACACTTTTTTTCTTCTTTTATTCGCACCTTGTTCTCCGGGAGGATAATTTTTCTTCTCAAAATGTTTATCAGGTCCGTAAACGGGTTCTCCTAATTTCCTCGCTATTTTCGATTTTGGTCCAATATATCTAGCCATGAATCTTAATATTAATCTTTTTCAATCAACTAATTTAAACACGTATTAAACTCTTCTACGTGCTGGTGGACGACAACCATTATGTGGTAATGGAGTTACATCGGTAATTTCGGTAACTTCAATTCCTGCATTATGGATAGTACGGATAGCAGACTCTCTACCAGCACCAGGCCCTTTTACAAATACTTTTACTTTTCTCAACCCTAAGTCGTAAGCTACTTTTGCGCAATCTTCAGCTGCCATTTGTGCTGCATAAGGGGTGTTTTTCTTTGATCCTCTAAAACCCATTTTTCCGGACGAAGACCAAGAAATTACCTGTCCATTATTATTTGTTAATGAAATAATAATGTTATTAAAAGAAGCATGAATGTGCGCTTGTCCTGAAGCTTCAACCTTTACAACTCTTTTCCTAGATGATCCAGTCTTTTTTGCCATTTCCTTAACTATTATTTAGTTGCTTTCTTTTTATTAGCAATCGTTTTCTTTTTTCCTTTTCTGGTTCTCGCGTTATTCTTTGTACTTTGTCCTCTTACAGGAAGACCAATACGATGACGAATACCTCTGTAACAACCAATATCCATTAATCGTTTAATGTTCATTTGAGTTTCAGAACGCAAAGCACCTTCAACTTTGTACTTTTCGTTCACTACTTTTCTGACTTGTGCAATATGCTCGTCGTTCCAGTCTTTTACTTTTATATCATGATCAATTCCCGCTTCATCTAAAATAGCTTCTGCAGTACTACGACCAATTCCGTAGATATAGGTTAAACCTATTACACCTCTTTTATTCTTTGGTAAATCTACTCCAACAATTCTTGCCATAAATCTTTTTTAAAAATTAAAAGTACAAAAATAATAATTTATCCCTGACGCTGTTTAAACTTGGGGTTTTTTTTGTTAATAACGTATAGTCTACCTTTGCGTCTAACAATTTTGCAATCGCTACTGCGTTTCTTAACAGATGCTCTGACTTTCATTTCTCAATTTTTTTATTTATATCTATATGTTATTCTTCCCTTTGTAAGATCATAAGGAGACATTTCAACCTTAACTTTATCTCCGGGTAAAATTTTAATGTAATGCATTCTCATTTTACCAGAAATATGAGCTGTTATTACGTGACCATTTTCAAGCTCGACTCTAAACATTGCGTTTGATAAAGCTTCAATAATAGTTCCGTCTTGTTCAATCGAAGGTTGTTTTGCCATAAATTAAATCTTATATTTTGTTATTTCTTCTATATAATCAAATGTTGATAATATATCAGCCTTTTCTTTATTAACAACTATAGCTAGTTCATAATGAGCAGAAGGTTTTCCATCTATTGTTCTAATTGTCCATCCATCGTTTTCCTGTCGAATATATTTGCTTCCCATATTTATCATTGGTTCAATACATAAAACCAATCCTTCTTTAAGAAGCACTCCTCTACCTCTTTTCCCATAATTTGGTACTTCCGGTGCTTCATGCATATTTTTGCCTAATCCATGCCCTACCATTTCCCGAACAACCGAATAACCAGCCCCCTCCGCATGAATTTGAACAGCATTTCCAACATCTCCAATTCTCTTACCCACAATCGCATTTTCGATTCCTTTAAATAAGGATTCTTTAGTAACTCTAAGTAAGTTCATTACTTCATCACTAACCTCTCCTACAGGAAAAGTATATGCGGTATCTCCGTAGTAACCGTCCATATATGTTCCACAGTCAACTGAAACAATATCTCCATCTTTCAAAACATAATCAGAAGGTATACCATGTACCACCTGATCGTTTACTGAAGTACATAAACTATTAGGATATCCACCATAACCCAGGAAACCAGGAACAGCTCCATTATCTCTAATAAATTCTTCTGCACGCTTATCAAGTTCAAGTGTTGTAGCACCTGGTTTAATAAGCTTTGCTACTTCAGCAAGAGCTCTTGAAACTAATAAATTGTTTCTTCTGATAATCTTAATTTCTTCTTCTGTTTTATAAACTAACATCAAAGAACGTTGTAATAAATATATTCAAATTAAATAGCAGAACCTCCTCCGGCTCTACCTTTAATTCTTCCAGACTTCATTAATCCATCGTAATGTCTCATTAACAAATGACTTTCGATTTGTTGTAAAGTATCTAAAACAACACCTACCAGGATTAATAAAGATGTTCCACCATAAAACTGTGCAAATTGACTATTAACACCACCTAATTGTGCAAAAGCTGGCAAGATAGCAATTATTGCTAAGAATATGGATCCTGGCAATGTAATCCTCGACATAATAGTATCCAAGAATTCCACTGTTTTTCTACCAGGTTTTACACCAGGAATAAAACCTCCATTCCTTTTCATATCCTCTGCCATTTGAGAAGGATTTATAGTAATGGCAGTATAGAAATATGTAAAGAGAATAATCATAATTGCAAAAGTAAAATTATACCAGAAGCCGGTAATATTTGAAAATGCAGCCGCGAAACCTGTTAAGGCTTCTGAATTTGCAAATCCAGCGATGGTTAAAGGAATAAACATTAAAGCTTGTGCAAAAATGATAGGCATTACACCTGCAGAGTTTACTTTCAACGGAATATACTGTCGAACACCTCCGTATTGTTTGTTTCCAACAATTCTCTTAGCATATTGAACAGGAATTTTCCTTGTTCCCTGGACTAATAAAATTGTTGCGATAAATACAAAGAACAGTATGACTATTTCAAGTAAGAATGCAACTAATCCACCTCCCTGATCTTCTAATCTACTGATAAATTCTGCAAAAAATGCAAATGGTAAGTTAGCGATGATACCGATCATAATGATTAATGATATACCATTACCTATACCTTTATCTGTAATTTTCTCACCAAGCCACATTACAAACATAGTTCCTGATGTTAGAATTACTGTTGATGAAAACCAGAAAAATGTCCCTTTTAATACAAACGCAGAATCAGGCAACTGTACTTGTAAGTTTTTCAAGTATGCTGGTGCCTGCATAATCAGAATAGCTACTGTTAAATATCTTGTAATTTGGTTAATTTTTCTTCTACCACTTTCGCCCTCACGCTGCAATCTTTGGAAATAAGGAATTGCTATTCCTAATAACTGTATTACAATAGAAGCAGAAATGTAAGGCATGATACCCAACGCAAAAATGGATGCATTTGCAAATGCTCCACCCGAAAACATGTTTAAAAGACCTAATACACCTTCAGAAGTTTGATTTTTTAACGCAGCTAGTTGACTTGGGTCAACACCTGGTAAACTAATAAAACTACCTAATCGATAAATTAATAGTATAAATAAAGTATAAACAATACGAAATCTAAGGTCTTCAATTTTAGCTATATTCTTTATTGTCTGTATTAAAGCTCTCATTAAATTATAATTTTACTATGGTTCCTTCAAGTGATTCAATTGCTTCGATCGCTGATTTAGAGAAAGCATGAGCTTTTACTTCTAGTTTTTTAGTAAGTGTCCCATTACCTAGTATTTTAACTAAGGCGTTCTTTTTTACTAAACCCGCATCAACTAAAGCATCAATATCAATTGTAGTTAAACCTTTCTTTTCAGCTAATTTTTCTAAAGTCTCAATATTAATTCCTTTATATTCCTTACGAGAAATATTTGTGAAACCAAATTTTGGTACACGACGCTGCAAAGGCATTTGTCCACCTTCAAAACCAACTTTCTTTGAGTATCCAGATCTCGACTTTTGTCCTTTATGACCTCTTGTAGAAGTTCCTCCTTTACCTGATCCTTGTCCTCGACCTACTCTTTTGCTAGTTTTTGTTGAATTTTCAGCTGGTTTTAAGTTACTTAAATCCATATCTTTACTTTCAATTAATCGTTATTATTTTTCTTCAACCTTTAGTAAATGTCTTACCTTGGCAATCATACCTTGTATTTGAGGTGTACTTTCAACCTCCACGGTGTTATTCAACTTACGAATACCAAGTGCTTCTAAGGTTCTTTTTTGGCGTTTGGTACTTCCAATCCCGCTCTTTATTTGTGTAACTTTTATCTTCGCCATGAGATTTTAATTAAAGGTCATTATCCATTAAATACTTTGTCAAGTGTAACACCTCTTTGGTCAGCTACTGATCTTGCATCACGTAATTGCAACAATGCGTTAATTGTAGCTTTAACCAAGTTATGAGGGTTACTTGATCCCTTAGATTTTGCTAATACATCGGTAACACCAACGCTTTCAAGCACAGCACGCATCGCACCACCTGCTTTTACTCCAGTACCATGAGAAGCTGGTTTAAGAAATACCTGCGCTCCACCAAATCGAGAAATTTGTTCATGTGGAATTGTTCCTTTGTAAATAGGAACTTTAACTAAGTTTTTCTTTGCAGCTTCAACTCCTTTTGCAATTGCAGTTGTTACTTCTTTTGCCTTACCAAGACCGTAACCTACGATACCATCTTCGTTACCAACAACAACAATGGCAGTAAAACCAAAATTACGACCCCCTTTAGTAACTTTTGTTACTCTTTGAATACTAACGAGTCTGTCCTTTAATTCTAAATCGCTGGTTTTAACTTTTCTTATACTTGTTGACATAATATCTTATCTTAAAATTTAAGTCCACCCTCTCTGGCAGCCTCTGCTAATGATTTTACTCTACCATGATATAAATAGCCGTTTCTATCGAAAACAACTTCCTTAATTCCATTTTCCAAAGCTTTTTTAGCAGCTAAGTTACCTACCAATTTAGCTTGTTCTATTTTTGGCACATTTCCTTTTTCAGCTATTTCTTTATTTCTAGAACATACTGAAAGTAATGTCTTTCCTTCAAGATCATCGATAAACTGCACATAAATCTGGTTATTACTTCTAAAAACAGACATTCTTGGTTTTTTAGCCGAACCACTAATGTGCTTACGAATTCGCTTTTTTATTCTAAATCTTCTCTCTTGCTTTGTTAAAGCCATGACTCTTGTTTTTTAAACGTTATACACTTGCAGATTTACCGGCTTTTCTACGTAATTGCTCACCGACAAACTTAATACCCTTACCTTTATATGGTTCAGGTGGTCTAAGAGAACGTATTTTTGCAGCAACTTCACCTATTAATTGTTTATTAACACTTGTTAAAGTGATTATAGGATTAGCTCTTCTTTCCTGCGCCGCTTCAACTTTAACTTCAGCAGGTATTTGGAAATGAATATCATGAGAAAAACCTAAGCTTAACTCTAATATTTGTCCTTTTGCTTCTGCTCTGTACCCAACACCCACAAGTTCTTGCTTTATTGTATATCCTTCTGATACACCAACAACCATATTGTTAATTAATGAACGATATAAACCATGTAATGATTTATATCTCTTTTCATCACTTGGTCTTTCAACAACAACCTTGTTTTCTTTTACTTCTACTTTGATTTCAGGGTCTACTTGCTGCGAAATTTCTCCTTTTGGTCCTTTTGCAGTAACCAAATTTACATCGCTAACAGTCACTGTAACACCGCTGGGTAAATCAATTGGTAATATTCCTATTCGTGACATTTAGAACTCCTCCTTTTTAATGTACATAACATAATACCTCGCCGCCCACATTTAAAGTACGTGCTTCCTTATCGGTAATAACACCTTTTGATGTAGATAAAATAGCGATTCCTAATCCATTTAGTACTCTTGGTATTTCGTTTGTACTCACATATTTTCTTAATCCAGGTGAACTCACTCTTTGAATAGAGCGAATAGCTGGTGCTTTTGTTTCTGGATGATATTTTAATGCTATTTTTATAATTCCCTGCTTATCATCATCTTCAAACTTATATGATAAAATGTATCCCTTATCATAAAGTAATTTTGTGATATCCTTTTTTAGGTTTGAAGCAGGAATTTCCACTACTCTGTGATTTGCCATCACGGCATTTCTAATTTGAGTAAGATAATCTGCTATCGGATCTGTGATCATATCTCTTCTAATTTTAATAATCTACCAACTTGCCTTCTTAACACCAGGTATTAAACCTTTTGATGCCATTTCTCTAAAGGTAATTCTACTGATGCCAAACTGTCTCATGTACCCTTTTGGTCTTCCCGTGATCAAACATCTGTTATGAAGTCTAATCGGATTAGAGTTCTTTGGCAATCTGCTTAATCCAACATAATCACCTTCTGCTTTAAGTTTTGCTCTTTTCTCAGCATACTTATCAACCAATTTTTGACGCCTTCTTTCGCGGGCTTTCATTGATTCTTTAGCCATAACTATCTAATTCTTTTTAACGTTTTTAAATGGAATACCAAATTCGCGTAATAATGCAAATCCTTCTTCATCAGTTTGTGCACTGGTAACAAATGTAATTTCCAAACCTAAAATCTTACTAATTTTATCAAGATCAATTTCAGGGAAAATAATTTGTTCCTGGATTCCCATAGTATAATTACCTCGTCCATCAAATTTAGAACTTACACCGTTGAAGTCACGAATTCGTGGAAGAGATATAGAAATTAATCTTTCCAAAAACTCATACATTTTTTCTTGTCTTAATGTAACTTTTACTCCAATTGGCATACCTTTTCTTAATTTGAAGTTAGATATGTCTTTTTTAGAATAAGTCTTTACTGCTTTTTGTCCAGCAATAAGAGTTAACTCTTCTTGTGCAGTATCGATTAATTTCTTATCCGCTACTGCCTGACCTACACCTTGGTTTAATGTAATTTTCACCAATTTAGGAACTTGCATTACTGTTTTGTAATTAAATTCCTTTTTAAGAGCAGGTATTATTTCCTCTTTATATTTTTTCTGTAAAACAGGCGTATATTCCATTACTTAATCTCCTCTCCTGATTTTTTTGAATATCGCACTAATTTATTATTATCATTTAGTTTTCTACCAATCCTAGTAGGATTACCAGTAGAAGGATCAACCACCATCAGATTTGAAATATGAATAGGGGCTTCCTTTTTCACGATACCACCTTGTGGATTATTAGCGTTAGGCTTAGTATGCTTTGAAACCATATTAACACCCTCAACAATAGCTTTCTCCTTATCGTAAATCACTTCAAGGACTTTTCCTTGTTGTCCTTTATACTCACCAGCATTTACGAAAACAGTATCGCCTTTCTTTATGTGTAATTTCCTTCGCATGCAGTAATAATTTTTAAATTATAATACTTCTGGAGCTAATGAGATAATCTTCATGTAATTTTCACGTAATTCTCTTGGTATTGGGCCAAAGATACGAGTACCACGAATCTCACCTGCATTGTTTAACAATACAACAGCATTGTTATCGAAACGGATATAAGAACCATCCGGTCTGCGAACTTCTTTCCTAGTTCTAACCACAACGGCACGACTAACTGTTCCCTTTTTTACTTCTCCTGATGGTAAAGCGCTTTTAACAGTAACAACAATCTGATCACCAATAGAAGCATACCTCTTTTTTGTACCGCCTAAAACACGAATACATAATACTTCTTTAGCTCCACTGTTATCTGCTACTGTTAATCTACTTTCTTGTTGTATCATGACTATTTAACTCTTTCAATGATTTCTACTAATCTCCAACTTTTATTTTTGCTCAAAGGTCTGGTTTCCATTATTTTAACAGTATCCCCTATATTGCAAGTATTTTCTTCGTCGTGAGCAGTAAATTTCTTTCTGCGCTTAACGAATTTACCGTATTTTGGGTGTTTCACTTTACGTTCAACCGCAATTACAATGGTTTTATCCATTTTGTTGCTTACAACCACACCAATACGCTCTTTTCTCAATTTTCTAGTTGTTTCCATCTTCAAAAATTAACTGTTCGAATTTTCGTTTAATTCTCTCTTTCGCAACTCAGTTTTTAATCTTGCAATATTCTTGCGCGTTTCTTTAATCTTCAAAGGATTGTCTAAAGGAGACACAGCATGATTAAGCTTTAGACGAGTTAGATGAGTACTCTCAGTATCGATTCTCTCTTCCAACTCCTTTGTTGTCATCTCTTTTATTTCAGAACTTTTCATTTCGCACTACTAATTTGTTTTTTCAACATAATCGCGTCTAACAACGAATTTTACTGGTATAGGTAATTTCTGTGCAGCAAGACGCAATGCTTCCTGAGCAACTGCCATAGGTACACCTTCAGCTTCGATAATAATTCTACCTGGTTTGATAGGTGCAACGAATCCTTCTGGTGCTCCTCTACCTTTACCCATACGTACTTCAGCAGGCTTTTTAGTAATTGGCTTATCAGGAAATACTCTGATCCAGATTTGCCCCTCACGCTTCATGTATCTTGTCACAGCTTGTCGAGCTGCTTCAAGTTGTCGCCCAGTCATCCAGCACTCATCAAGAGCTTTGATTCCGAATGATCCAAAAGCCAGTTGATTCCCTCTTTGGGCATTTCCTTTCATCTTGCCCTTTTGGACTCTTCTGTATTTAGTTTTCTTTGGCTGTAACATCCTTACTAATCTTTAAATTATCGCCTTATTTTCTTTTTCTCTTGTTGAAGTTACCCTTACCTGTTGGTTTTTGGCTTTTTCCGGCGTTGAAATTCGGAGTAAGATCTCGTTTACCATAAACTTCACCTTTACAAATCCAAACTTTAATACCAATTAAACCAACTTTGGTTAAAGCTTCACACAATGCATAATCAATATCGGCACGGAACGTATGTAACGGAGTACGTCCCTCTTTGTACACTTCTGTACGAGCCATTTCAGCGCCACCCAAACGTCCAGATATTTGAACTTTAATACCTTCTGCACCCATTCTCATTGTTGATGCAATCGCCATTTTAATTGCACGACGGTATGACACTTTACCTTCGATCTGACGAGCAATTGCGTTACCAACTATAGTAGCATCAAGTTCCGGTCTTTTAACCTCAAAGATGTTAATTTGAACCTCTTTACGAGTAATTTTCTTTAACTCTTCTTTAAGTTTATCTACTTCTTGGCCACCTTTACCAATAATGATTCCTGGACGTGCAGTATTTACAGTAACGGTTATAAGTTTTAAAGTTCTTTCAATAACAATCTTAGAAATACTTGCTTTAGCTAATCGAGCTTCAAGATATTTTCTAATCTTAGTGTCTTCAACTAACTTTTCAGCATAATTCCTACCACCGTACCAATTAGAATCCCATCCTTTAATGATTCCTAATCGATTTCCTATCGGATTTACTTTTTGTCCCATCTATTGTTCTGTTTGAGTATCGTTGTTACTTAAATTATCAAGCACTAATGTCACGTGATTAGATCTTTTTCTAATTCTATGTGCTCTTCCTTGTGGAGCTGGTTGAATTCTCTTAAGCATTCTACCGCCATCAACAAAAATCTCTTTCACGATTAATTTGCTATCTTCGATTCGAACGCCTTCGTTCTTCACTTGCCAATTTGCAATTGCTGATAAAAGCAATTTTTCTACTCGGCCTGCGGCTTCTTTCGAACTGAATTTTAATACATCAAGAGCTTTATTTACATCCATACCTCTAACCATATCAGCTACTAACCTCATTTTTCTAGGTGAGGTCGGGCAATTTTTCAATACTGCAAAGTATTGATTCTTTTTGCTTTCTTTTATCTGGTTCGCTCTTATTCTTTTTCTTGCACCCATTATAGTCTAGTATTTTTATGTATAACTATGTTTGGTTTATTTCTTATTACCCGCGTGACCTCTATATGTTCTGGTAGGCGCAAATTCACCTAATTTGTGTCCAACCATATTTTCGGTTACATATACCGGGATAAATTTATTTCCGTTGTGAACTGCAATTGTATGCCCAACGAAATCCGGAGATATCATTGATCTTCTAGACCAGGTTTTAATCACAGATTTTTTACCTGATTCGTTCATTTCTAGAACTCTTTTCTCTAGTTTAAAATCAATAAATGGGCCTTTTTTCAATGATCGACTCATAGCAATCTATTTTATTTCTTACGTTTTTCAACAATATACTTATTAGAAGCCTTTTTCTTAGCTCGTGTTTTGAATCCTTTAGCAGGCATACCGTTTCTTGATCTTGGGTGACCTCCTGAAGATCTACCTTCACCACCACCCATTGGGTGATCAACCGGATTCATAACAACACCACGAACTCTAGGTCTTCTTCCTAACCATCTACTTCTACCTGCTTTACCTGAAACTTCCAGACTATGGTCTGTATTTCCAACTGTTCCAATTGTTGCACGGCAAGTAGTCAATACCATTCTACTTTCACCTGATGGTAATTTTACAATTGCATATTTTCCATCGCGCGAAGTTAATTGAGCATAAGAACCTGCACTTCTTGCTAAAGTTGCACCTCTTCCTGGTTGTAATTCGATATTGTGAATTATTGTTCCTAAAGGGATATCTGATAAGAATAAAGTATTTCCTATTTCAGGAGCTACATCTTTACCAGATTTAACTTTTTGTCCAACTTTTAATCCATTAGGAGCTATAATATATTTCTTTTCACCATCTTCATATACAACCAAAGCAATACGAGCTGTTCTATTTGGATCGTACTCAATACTCTTAACAGTTGCTTCTATTCCATCTTTGTTGCGAAGAAAATCGACTACTCTATATCTTTTCTTATGACCACCACCTATATATCTCATGGTCATTCTTCCGTCGTTATTTCTTCCTCCTGATCTCTTAATAGGAGCTAACAAAGATTTTTCCGGTGTACTTTTGGTAATTGTATCAAAAGCACCGATAATCTTATGTCTTTGTCCTGGTGTAACAGGTTTTAATTTACGTACTGCCATGTCAATTAAATATTGCTATA
This sequence comes from Bacteroidales bacterium, assembly GCA_028282785.1. GTDB lineage: Bacteria > Bacteroidota > Bacteroidia > Bacteroidales > UBA12077 > UBA12077. The sequence continues at coordinate 38,004 of JANQHE010000011.1, forward strand.
AAAATCTATTTTTTCACCTTCTGCTAACGTAACAATTGCCTTTTTAAAAGACTTTGCTCTTCCTTCGATTATACCTGATTTAGTATAACGAGATTTCTTTTTGCCTAGATAGCGCATAGTATTTACAGACTCAACTGAAACACCATACAACTCTTCAACAGCCTTTTTAATCTGAAGCTTATTTGCCCTTGTATCCACTATAAAACCATAACGGTTGAAATCTTCACCTTGCATGGTCATTTTTTCGGTAACTATTGGCTTCAATAAAATATCCATCGTATCTATTTTTTCTAAATTCTAAACATTTTGTGCAATGGTTCTATTGAATTCTCAACAAAAAGAACAACACTTGCATTCATAATATCGTAAGTTGTTAATTCGGAAACAGTAACAACTTTTGCATCTTGTAAATTTCTAGATGCTAAATAGATGTTTTTGTTTTGCTCTGACAACACTAATAATACTTTTTTGTCAGCAACTTCTAAATTGTTTCTAAGATCAACAAATTCCTTAGTTTTTGGAACTTCGAAATTAAAGTCTTCAATAACTTTAATATTATTATCGTTTGCTTTGTATGATAAAGCAGATTTACGAGCTAATTGCTTAACCTTTCTGTTTAATTTAAAAGAGTAATCTCTTGGTTGCGGACCAAAAGTTCTTCCTCCTCCTCTAAACACCGGAGATTTAATGCTACCAGCTCTAGCTGTACCAGTTCCTTTTTGTCTCTTAATCTTTCTAGTACTACCAGCAATTTCGCTTCTTTCCTTAGCTTTGTGTGTACCTTGTCTTTTATTTGCTAAATATTGTTTTACATCTAAATAAATAGCGTGATCGTTTGGCTCAATTTTAAAAATTGCGTCATTCAAGGTAACCTTCTTACCAGTATCTTTTCCTGTTATATTAACTATAGATAATTCCATTACTTCTGAATAATTAAATATGAACCTTTTGCTCCAGGAACTGATCCCTTAACAACTAATAAATTATTCTCTTTTATAACCTTGATAACTTTAAGGTTAATTACCTTAACCTTTTTATTACCGGTTTGACCAGCCATTCTCATGCCTTTAAATACTCTTGAAGGATAAGAAGATGCTCCCAAAGAACCTGGTGCCCTAAGTCTGTTATGCTGACCGTGAGTTTGTCCACCAACTCCTCTAAAACCATACCTTTTTACAACACCTTGAAATCCCTTACCTTTGGTGTATCCAGCCACGTCAACCCACATATCTTCGTTGAAGATATCGATTGTTACATCTTCACCAACCTGATAGTCTTTAGCGAAATTTTTAAACTCATGTAAGACTCTTTTAGGTGTAGTACCAGCCTTTTTAAAATGTCCGTTTAAGGGATTGCCGGTATTCTTCTCCCTTTTCTCATCAAAAGCCAATTGATATGCCTTGTAACCATCATTTTCAGGTGTTTTTACCTGAGTTACAACGCATGGTCCAGCCTCAATAACAGTGCATGGAATATTTTTTCCCTCGGCACTGAAGACGGAAGTCATTCCGATCTTTTTTCCAATTAATCCTGGCATGTTTCTTCGTTTTTACTTTTTAATTATACTTTAATTTCAACTTCAACTCCACTTGGTAATTCCAACTTCATTAAAGCATCAATAGTTTTTGGTGTTGAACTATAGATGTCTAATAATCTTTTATAAGAAGAAAGTTGAAACTGTTCTCTTGATTTCTTATTAACGAAAGGAGAACGTAATACTGTAAACACTCTTTTATGTGTTGGTAGTGGAATTGGACCACTAATTACAGCTCCAGTGGATTTAACCGTCTTCACAATCTTTTCCGCAGATTTATCTACTAAATTGTGATCATAAGATTTTAATTTAATTCTAATCTTCTGGCTCATCTTTATCCTAAATTATACAAATTCACTTTTTCCTTTTGCTTTCTCAACTATTTCTTTAGCTATTCCATCAGGAACTTCTTCATAGTGAGAAAATTCCATAGTAGAAGTAGCTCTACCCGAACTAATTGTTCGTAAAACGGTTACATAACCGAATTTTTCTGCTAATGGTACTTTTGCCTTAATAACTCTGGCACCACCTTTGTTTTCCATTCCCTCAACTTTACCTCTACGCCTGTTAAAGTCGGCTATAATATCACCCATATATTCTTCAGGGGTAACTACTTCAGCAGCCATGATAGGTTCAAGTAATTTTGGCTTTGCTTTTGCACATGCATTTTTAAATGCATGCCTAGCAGCTATTTCAAATGATAAAGAATCTGAATCCACCTCGTGGTATGAACCATCGATTAATGTTACTTTTAAGCTATCAACAGGATATCCTGCTAACACACCATTGTACATTGCTTCTTCAAATCCTTTTTGAACAGCCGGTATATATTCTTTTGGAATATTTCCACCTTTAATTTTGTCAATAAACTGTAATCCGGCTTTGTGATCTTCATCTGCAGGACCGATCTCAACCTGAACATCTGCAAATTTACCACGACCACCAGATTGTTTCTTAAATACTTCTCTATGAGAAACCGTTTGCGTAATACTCTCTTTATATGCAACCTGTGGCGCACCTTGATTACACTCTACTTTAAATTCACGAACTAAACGATCAAGCAGAATTTCAAGGTGTAATTCACCCATTCCACTAATTACAGTTTGACCTGAATCTTCATCAACTTTTACAGAGAAAGTAGGATCTTCTTCAGCTAATTTATGAAGTGCCAGGTTTAATTTATCCAGATCTTTTTGTGTTTTTGGTTCAACGGCAATACCAATTACGGGATCGGGGAAATCCATTGATTCAAGAACGATTTGACGTTTTTCATCACTTAAGGTATCACCTGTTCTTAAGTCTTTAAATCCAACGGCAGCACAAATATCTCCTGCTTCAATTACGTCTTTTGGATTTTGCTTATTAGCATGCATTTGGTATAAACGAGAAATTCTTTCCCTTTTTCCGGTTCTAACATTCATTACATATGAACCGGACTCTATTTTTCCTGAATAAACTCTCATAAATGCTAGACGACCAACAAATGGATCAGTAGCAATTTTAAATGCTAATGCTGATAATGGTTCGTTAGCGTCAGGTTTGCGTTCTACTTCTTCATCATTCTTTGGATTAATACCTGTAACTCCACCAATATCAAGTGGACTTGGTAAAAATGCGACGATCGAATCAAGTAATCTTTGAACGCCTTTATTTTTGAATGCTGATCCGCAAAGCACCGGAGTAATTGTCATTTCAATTGTTGCTTTACGAATTACATCTAACATTTCTTCTTTTGTAATAGAGTCAGGATCTTCAAAAAATCTTTCCAAAAGCGCATCATCATGTTCAGCTACAGCTTCGATCAATTTTCCTCTCCATTCCTCAGCTTCTCCAACCAGTTCGGCAGGAATGTCTACTAATTCGTAATTAGTACCCATTTTCTGGTCATCGTGCCAAATAACAGCTTTGTTTTCAATTAAGTCAATAACTCCACGGAAATTTTCCTCCGATCCAATCGGAATCTGAAGAGGTATAGGATTTGCTCCTAATTTTTCCTTTATTTGGTTTACTACCGAAAAGAAATCTGCTCCATTACGGTCCATTTTATTTACAAATGCCATTCTTGGAACATTGTACTTATCAGCTTGACGCCATACTGTTTCTGATTGTGGTTCAACCCCTCCAACCGCACAAAATACCGCGATAGCACCATCCAGTATCCTTAATGAACGCTCAACCTCTACCGTAAAATCAACGTGACCCGGAGTATCAATAATGTTAATCTTATAATCCTGATCGTTGTATTTCCAATAAGTAGTTGTAGCGGCCGAGGTAATTGTAATACCTCTTTCCTGTTCCTGAACCATCCAGTCCATAGTTGCAGCCCCATCGTGTACTTCCCCAATACGATGAGTAATACCAGTATAGAACAGAATTCTTTCTGTTGTAGTGGTCTTACCGGCATCAATGTGAGCCATGATCCCGATATTCCTGGTATTTTTAAGCGCTTTACTCATTATTAATTTTTTTAACCCCTTTAACCCTATTTATTTAAAATCTAAAATGCGCAAAAGCCTTGTTAGCTTCAGCCATTCTGTGTGTTTCTTCTTTTTTCTTGAATGCTCCACCTTCCTCGTTATAAGCAGCCATTATTTCTTGAGATAATTTTTCTGCCATGTTCTTACCACTTCGTTGGCGAGCATACTTAATCATATTTCTGATACTAATTGCAGTCTTTCTTCTTGGATTTACTTCCATTGGAACCTGGAAAGTGGCACCACCAATCCTTCTACTTTTAACTTCAACCATTGGTGTTACATTTTCTAATGCTTTCTTCCAAATTTCAAGTGGCGTTTTTTCCTCTTCCTTATTTTTTGCAGCTAAAATTTCCATTGCATCATAAAAAACTCTGTATGCAAGGTTTTTCTTACCATCAACCATAAGATCGTTAACAAAACGAGTAACCAAAGTATCATTGAACTTTGGATCTGGCAATAATATTCGCGCTTTTGGTTTTGATTTTCTCATCTCTCTCTAAAATCTTTGTATTAGATTATTTTTTTGGTCTCTTAGTTCCGTATTTTGAACGTCTTTGAGTTCTTCCTTCTACTCCTGAAGTATCTAGAGCACCTCTAATTAAGTGATATCTAACACCCGGAAGATCTTTTACCCTACCACCTCTAATTAAAACAATAGAGTGTTCTTGTAAATTATGACCTTCTCCAGGAATGTAAGCATTCACCTCCTTACCGTTCGTCAACCTTACCCTTGCAACTTTTCTCATTGCTGAGTTTGGTTTCTTAGGTGTTGTAGTATATACACGAGTACATACACCTCTTCTTTGAGGACAAGCATCCAATGCTGGAGCTTTTTTCTTCTCCACAATTTGAGTTCTTCCTTTTCTTACTAACTGCTGTATTGTAGGCATATAGACAACTATTTAAATTAATTCTTTTATAAAATCGGTCTGCAAAGGTATTCTTTTTTTTAATAAATCCACAATAAATGTTAATTTATTTCGCTTTTTTAAACGACTTCGAAGGAATTTAATTTTCAAACAAAACACCATTCCAAAAACCTAAAATCATTGATCTTTATTTATTTAACCGCCCAAAATTTTAACCGGAAAATGCCGCAAAATTATATTCTTTTTTAGAAAATAGCAAACGAAAGCACACTTTATTCATATTTTTTTGCTATTTAGAAAGGTTTTTAATATTAGCCTATTAACAAGGTTTTAAACCATTCATGTTTTTAATATATTATATACTCTTGTGTGTTTCCAAAAAATTACTATTTTTGATGCCCATTTATTTATCTTGTTATAAATGTTTTGTTTTTAAGAAATTACAAGAATAATTATTAATTAAATCATTAAATACATATGAAAACTTATCAAACTGATAAAATTAAGAATATCGCTTTGATTGGTAATGGGGGGTCTGGTAAGACCTCCATTGCAGAAGCGATGCTTTTTGAAGGCGGTGTTATTGATAGGAAAGGTACGGTAAACGGAAAGAATACTGCATCTGACTATAATGAAATTGAACATGAAAATTTAAATTCAGTTTTCTCAACTGTATTATATACAGAGTTTAACGATCATAAAATAAATATAATAGACACCCCAGGTGCGGATGATTTTATCGGTGGTGTTATTTCATCCTTCAGTGCAGCAGATCTTGCAGTAATGGCAATTAATGCTCAGCAAGGTGTTGAAGTTGGTACTGAAATTCTAAACAGACATTGCGATACATATAACAAACCTTTAATGTTTGTTATGAACAAATTAGATCATGAAAATGCAAACTTTGAAAAAGCACTGGAATCCTTAAAAGCATCTTTTGGAAGTAAAGTTGTCGTTGTACAGTATCCTGTTGCAAATGGACCTGACTTTAATGCAATCATTGATGTACTTTTAATGAAAATGTACAAATTCAAGGAAAATGGAGAAAGAGAGATTTTAGAAATTCCTGATGATCAAAAAGATACCGCAGAAGAATTGCATAATACATTAGTTGAAGCTGCAGCTGAAAACGATGAGCAGTTAATGGAACTTTTCTTTGAAAAAGGATCTTTAGATGAAAACGAAATGAGAAAAGGAATAACTGCTGGATTGATCTCCAGAGGTATGTTCCCTGTTTTCTGTATTTCGGCTGAAAAGAGTTATGGTATTAAAAGGATTTTAGAATTCATTACAAATGTTGCTCCTACTCCGGACGTAATGCCTGCACCTGAAACTGAAGATGGAAAAGCTATTGTATGTAAAGAAAGTGATCCAACTTCAATATTTGTATTTAAAACTGCTAATGAATCTCATATTGGAGAAATTAACTATTTCAAAGTTACTTCAGGTACAGTATCTGAGGGAATGGATTTAAATAATAACAATACCAGTACCAAAGAAAGATTATCACAATTATATGCTGTTGCAGGTAAAAACAGAACAAAGGTTTCAAAACTTGTTGCAGGTGATATTGGGGCAGCAGTAAAATTAAAAAATACAAAAACAAATCACTCTTTAACTGATCCAAAAGCTTCATTTAAATTTCCTGCTATAGATTTCCCTGAAGCTAAACATAGAACTGCAATTAAAGCTGTTAATGAATCTGATGATGAAAAATTGGGAGAAGCTTTAGCCAGATTGCAGGAAATTGATCCAACTGTATCTGTTGAGTATTCAAAAGAATTGAAACAAATCATTCTTTCCGGTCAAGGAGAGTATCATCTAAATAATATTGTTAAATGGCATTTGGATAATGTTTATAAAATTGAATCTGAATTTTATGCTCCAAAAATCCCTTATAGAGAAACTATTACAAAAGTAGCTGGTGCTGATTACCGTCATAAGAAACAATCAGGTGGTTCTGGTCAATTTGGTGAAGTACATATGGTAATTGAACCTTTTAAAGAAGGAATGCCAGATCCTGTTTCATACAAAATTAATGGAAAAGAAATTAAAGTTAATGTAAGAAATAAAGAAGAGCATCCACTTCCTTGGGGAGGAATGTTAGTATATTATAATTGTATTGTTGGTGGAGCTATTGATGCTCGTTTCTTACCTGCAATCTTAAAAGGTATCATGGAAAAAATGGAAGAAGGACCACTTACCGGTTCTTATGCTCGTGATATCAGAGTAGCTGTATACGATGGTAAAATGCACCCGGTTGATTCAAATGAAATTTCATTTAAACTAGCGGGACGTAATGCGTTTAGAACTGCGTTTAAAAACGCTGGTCCGAAAATTATGGAACCTATCTATGATGTTGAAGTATTAGTCCCATCGGACAGAATGGGTGATGTAATGAGTGATTTACAAGGTAGAAGAGCCATGATCGAAGGTATGAATAGTGATAAAGGTTTCGAGAAACTAAACGCTAAAGTGCCTTTAGCAGAACTTAATAAATATTCAACTGCTTTAAGTTCATTAACTGGTGGTAGAGCAACATACTCAATGAAGTTCTCAAAATACGAACAAGTTCCAATGGATGTTCAAGAAAAATTAATGAAAGCTTTCGAAGAGGAAGAAGCAGAAGATTAATATTTTATCACATATATAGAAAAAAGCTTGATCAAATTGATCAAGCTTTTTTAATATAATAGTTTTTACATATTTAACGGTACAACCTTATTAATCCAAAACTTGAACCTGAAGTTCCTCCCGATTCAGATCCTTCTCCGCCTGATCCTTCGCTCTGGGTAGTATTTTTACCCCAGTTATTATTATTGTAATTTACATTATCCCAACCTGTTATTTCTACAACAAAAAAATAATTTCCTGCTGCAGCCTCCCGATTACTATTTTTAACTTTACCATCCCAACCTTCCCAGTCGCGAATATCTCCTTCATATTCATGGACAAGCTGTCCTGCCTGGGTAAATATTACAATTTTAAAATCCCGAATTGATTTATATCCTTCTTTAACTATAAAAATATCATTAATATTATCTCCATTCGGTGTAAAAACATTTGGGAACTCAACCTCCGAAGGTTCAACTTTTATATTTAAGAATATCGAATCGATACATCCATATTCGCTTTCACTATACATTCTTAAAACGTATGTTTTTCCGGAATCTGCCGCACTAAAATAATATGTATGTTCCGGCTCCAATAAATAATCATTTGTAAAAATAGTATCAGCATCATTATTCCATAAGGTATCGCCAAAAAACCAGATGTAACTTTCACTATTTAAAGATTCGTTTGAAAACCGAACCTTTAAAGGAGCTGATCCGCTTATTTCAGCATCACTATTTCCTGTACTGATCATTTCATCTGTTTTATCATCAAGCGTTGTCCAGGAAAAGTCCGCATCTGTCTCAATTGCTGTATATTCTATGTCATCTTCAGCCGTGCAGCCAAACTTGTCGGTAACAAGAACCGAAAACGTAGTATTTTCTGTAGGTAATTCCGAATCATTATCTGTAGGGTCTTCGCCAATACTTGTAAATGGTCCATTATAACTTCTAAAGTTATCCATGTTCGGAGATGCTGACCATTCATATGTATTAATTTTATTTCTTAAAGTATAAGGTTCGTTGGTATCCGGATCATAATAAACTAAAGGTGTATCAAAATAAGTTGTTGTATGATAATAGGGATCAGTCAATAAAGCTAAATAATCACAATCATTTTCATCATGAAATTGAATTTCAACAGTTAACTCATTATTTATATATATCCACGCTATATACTCCTGTATACTTGATCCATCATTTAATATTACTTTATAACCCCCAATTGATAAGCCTGTTGCGGTAGAACTTGTTGAATCATTACTAATTGTAAAAGTACTTACTACATCTGTAAAATCTTGTGTTGTTTCATTGTACTTAAACCACGTAAAATCAAATCCTCCAAACCCCGTTGAATCACTGGCTATTAAATCTCCTGAGCTTACCTGATCACCACAAAAAACAAAAATCATATTGCTATCTGAATATTCCGTTGCTTCCGAATATGCTGAAGGAGAAGAAATCTGAGCAAACCCGTTTATTCCAATTGCTAATAGCAATGTAAAACTTAAATATCTTAAAATCATTGTATAATAAAATTTTCCGAACAATTATGGAATCTACAATAATAACAATTATCGTCCAATTAAATTGTATGACAACTCGCTTTTTTATTTTTCAACAACAAAATAACATCATTTAATTATCAGTATTTTAATCGGTTTAAAAATGTGTATAAATACTTCTAAGCTATCTTGGTTCAACAGATAATAGAGTATATTTTTACAGATTCAATTTATAAAAAACAGTAAAGGGATCAATTAAAGTGTACGATTATTTAAAAGATTTAAACGAGGTTCAGAAAGAAGCTGTAATGAACTACCAGGGAGCATCTTTAGTAATTGCAGGTGCCGGATCGGGAAAGACGAGGGTACTTACTTACAGAATAACGCATTTACTTGCAAACACTGTTCCTGCGCATAAAATACTTGCGCTAACTTTTACTAATAAAGCTGCAGCTGAAATGAAGTCGCGCATAGCTAAAATGGTAGGTAATGATGTTGCGCGTTTTCTATGGATGGGTACATTCCACTCTATCTTTGCCCGTATTTTAAGGATGGAAGCTGAACATCTTGGTTACACTTCGAACTATACTATTTATGACACCATAGACTCTAAAAATCTTGTTAAAAAGATTATTAAAGAATTAGGTTTAGATGATAAAACATATAAGCCCGGAGAAATCTACGGTCGAATTTCCAGTGCCAAAAATAATCTGATAAGCGCTAAAGCATATGCAAGTAATCAGCAGGTAATTGTTCAAGATCAGAAAAACAAGCGTCCGCGAACAGCAGAAATTTACATGATTTATGCTAACAGGTGTAAAAAAGCAGATGCTATGGATTTTGATGATCTGCTTTTAAATACAAACATTCTATTTAGGGATTTCCCTGATGTGCTGGAAAAATACCAGGACAAATTTCAATACATTTTAGTTGATGAGTATCAGGATACAAATTTCTCTCAATATCTTATTATTAATAAACTAAGTACAAAAAATAAAAATATTTGCGTAGTTGGCGATGATGCTCAAAGTATTTATGCTTTTCGTGGAGCTAAAATTGAAAATATCCTGAATTTCAGAAATGATTACCCGGGTTACCAACTATATAAACTAGAACAGAACTACCGATCAACCAAAACTATTGTTGAGGCAGCAAACAGTTTAATCAAAAAGAATAAAGAACAAATTCCTAAAAAAGCATATTCTCAGAATGAGATTGGTGAGAAAATCAAAGTAATAGAAGCTGAAACTGATAAGGATGAAGCTTACTCTGTAGCAATAGTAATCCGGGACACTGCTACAGATCGTGGATATGATTATAAAGATTTTGCCATTTTATACAGAACCAACGCTCAATCAAGAAGCTTTGAGGAAGCTTTGCGTAAATTTAACATACCATATAAAGTATTTGGAAGTATTTCTTTCTACCAAAGAAAAGAAATAAAAGATGTATTAGCATATTTCCGGTTAGCTGTAAACCAGAAGGATGACGAAGCCTTATTACGCATTATTAATTACCCAACAAGAGGAATTGGAAATACAACTATTTCTAAGGTAGAAACTTACGCAAATAATCAAAACCTGAATATTTGGGAAGTTCTATTAAAAATTGAAAAAATACAAATTGGCTTAAACGCCGGTACTACCAATAAGTTAATCAAATTTAGGAATTTGATCCAAGGTTTTATAGAAGATATTAAAAGTTTGGATGCTTATGATGTTGCAATGGAGATGGCTAAAGAGTCAGGCATTTTAAAAGAGCTGAATAATCCGGAATCGCATGAAGATCAAACTAAATTTGAAAATGTTGAAGAGTTGCTAAACGGTATCAAAGAATTTGTGGATGAAAATGATGATTCAGATTTTTTTCCTTCTCTGGATAAATTCATGGAGAATGTTGCTTTATTAACTAATCAGGACAATGAAAAGGATGAAGATTTTAATAAAGTAACCATCATGACTATTCACTCTGCGAAAGGTTTGGAATTTAAATATGTTTTTTTAGCAGGTTTGGAGGAGGAATTATTTCCATCGGCAATGGCTTCCGGAACACAAAAAGAATTGGAGGAAGAAAGAAGGTTATTTTATGTGGCTTTAACCAGAGCTGAAGAATCTGCCACGATTTCTTTTGCAAAGGAAAGGTATAAATGGGGAGTTCCGACATCGTGCCGTCCGAGCAGATTTATCAAAGAAGTTGATGAACAATACCTGGATTTACCGGATTCATTCTACGACCAACCAACCACACCATTTGGAGATAACCTTTTTGAAGACTCATCGAAACCTCGATTTGAAAGAAAACCTGCTCGCCCGTCTGCCGACAAGGCAGGTCCGGCAGGCGAGAAACCGGGAATAAATGCTACCATACCACAAGTAAATAAGAAGTTAGTTAAGTTAAGTGAAGCAAATAGAAAGTCAGGTAATTCAAATGTTGATTTTAAACCTGATGACCCTTCTTTAATTGAAGAAGGTATGATTGTTCGTCATGCAAAATTCGGATTAGGAGAAGTAGTAATAATAGAAGGAGCTGAACCAAATAAGAAAGCCAAGGTTAATTTCGAAGTAGTTGGCGAGAAACAACTTCTTCTGAAGTTCGCTAAATTACAGATCGTGAATTGATTGACAAAAGAATTGTAAAACATCAACAAATTAAATGATACAATTAATATTTTTTTAAATCTTTGATTGCTAAATCAAAATAGACTATTTTTGCACAAAATCACAATGTAAATTATGGAATATAATACAAGCAGAAAAAAACTCGTATTACCCGAGTATGGAAGAAATATCCAAAAAATGGTTGAATTAACAAAGGCCGAGCCGGATAACGAGAAAAGAAACAAAATGGCTCAGGCGATTATTGCAATTATGGGTAATATGAATCCTCACCTTAGAGATATTGCTGACTTCAAACACAAGTTATGGGACCACCTTGCAATTATTTCTGAATTTGATTTGGATATCAATTCACCATATGCTCCTCCTGTAATTGAAACCTTACAAGAGAAACCAGAATCTGTTCCTTATAATAATAAAGATGCAAAGTTTAAGCATTATGGACAAACTATTGAAAAAATGGTTAAGGTTGCTATTGATATGGAAGATGGCGAATTAAAAGAAATTCTAATCCAGCTTATAGCTAACCACATGAAAAAAAGCTATTTAACCTGGAATAAGGAAGCTGTAGCAGATGAACTTATTTTTAAGGATTTAAAGGTTTTATCAGGAGGTAAAATTGATTTAAATATCGAAGAAACAACCTTAACCGAGACCAAAGATATTCTTGCTAAAAATAAGCGAAGAAGGATCCAGAGAAAGAAATAACGGCTTATAATTAAAATTTCACTGCAAAATTGTAGTTTAAATTTTAATCTAAGGGGTTTCAAGAAAATTATAAAGGAATTATGGATTGTTGGAAATTTGGAAAAATCAATTTTATTGTTTCGTTTTTTCTTAAGATATTTTTCATTATTCCATTTTATCCCTGGTTGCCTGAAGGCAAGCAATATTCTAAGGCCTAAAATTTTAATTTAAGGTATATGGCCTAGTTTTATGCAAGATGAATTTTAAACCAAATTAAAACTTAAATCTATGAGTTCGTTTGTTATCAAGGGTGGTAAAAAACTAAAAGGTGAAATATACCCCCAGGGAGCAAAAAATGAAGCATTGCAAATTTTATGTGCTGTTTTATTGACTCCTGAACAAGTTACAATTCATAATATCCCAAATATCAGGGATGTAAACAAACTTATAGATCTACTTGCAAGTATTGGTGTAAAGGTTGAAAAATTAAATGAAACCTCTTATTCGTTTAAAGCTGATCATATTGATTTTGATTATCTGCATACCGAAGAATACAGGGAAAAATCAACTAGTTTAAGAGGATCAATTATGATGATCGGCCCTCTTTTAGCCCGGTTTGGCAAAGGGTATATTCCGAAACCGGGTGGCGATAAAATTGGACGTAGAAGAGTAGATACGCACTTTATAGGATTTGAAAAACTTGGTGCAAAATTTGAATTCAGTCATAAAGAGAATTCATATAAGGTTAAAGGAAAAACATTAAAAGGAGCTAAAATGCTTCTTGACGAGGCATCAGTAACAGGTACTGCAAATATTATTATGGCAGCTGTTTTAGCCGAAGGGCAAACCGTTATATATAATGCTGCCTGCGAACCATATGTACAGCAATTATGTAAGATGCTGGTAAGTATGGGCGCTAAAATATCCGGAATTGGTTCTAATTTGTTAACAATTGATGGAGTAAAAGAACTAAAAGGATGTGAACACGCAATTCTTCCTGATATGATAGAAGTAGGTAGTTTCATTGGTTTAGCTGCAATGACAGGATCTGAAATTACCATTAAAAATGTTTCTTTCGAAAGTCTGGGAATCATTCCAAATTCATTTAAAAGGTTAGGAATTAAATTAGAAAAAATCGGTGATGATATCTTTATTCCCGAACAAAGGCACTATCAAATAGAAACCTTTATAGATGGTTCCATAATGACCATTGCCGATGCCCCCTGGCCAGGCCTTACTCCCGACCTTCTTAGTGTAATGTTAGTTGTATCAACACAAGCAAAAGGAAGTGTATTAATACATCAAAAAATGTTTGAAAGCCGGTTGTTCTTTGTTGATAAACTGATTGACATGGGAGCCCAAATAATACTTTGCGATCCTCACAGAGCTACAGTTATTGGGTTGAATAATCAAATTCAGCTCCGCGCTACAAATATGACCTCTCCGGATATTCGTGCCGGAGTTGCACTCTTAATTGCCGCTTTGTCAGCAGATGGAACAAGTACTATTCATAATATCGATCAAATTGACCGGGGTTATCAAAATATTGATACCAGGTTAAATGCCATTGGAGCTGACATTAAGAGAATAGGCTGAGAGAATATAAAATTATTCTAATTCATTATATTATTATATTAATAACTTTCTTTCGATAAATTTGGAATAACGGATAGATGGAATGATGGAAAATCCATAATCCAACCAGCCTGCCGGCTAGGCATGTATTCCATTCTTCCAATTTTGTATATAAAGACCTTCATTTCAGCAATTACGCTGACAAAAAACATTATATTATTAATCTCTAAATTCATTGTCATATTATCAATAAAGTTTATTTTTGCGTGCCAATTTGGCGTAAAATTCTATTTGGCAAATATTTTGATATCAAATTGCCGTAAAAATTACATTATTCATTAATCATTTTTCAAATTTTACGAAAATGACAAAAAAGACAGATAAAGTAGAGGATCCTGCTCGCCCGTCTGCCGACAAGGCAGGTCTGGCAGGCGAGAAAAATAAAAAGGCTACTCAGCAAACAAAAAAAACAAGTTCAAAAGCCAAGAAACCAAAACAAGAAGGTAAAAAGATTGATGTAAAAGATCCTGAGGAAGAGGTAAAAATTGAAAAAGAAGGGAAAGAGCAAGCAGAAGCAAAGAGCGAGGAAAAAAATGCAAGAACTGAGCAGGAAAAATTTGAAGAAATAAATAATAAATATCTTCGCTTAGCAGCTGAGTACGACAATTACAGGAAAAGGACCTTAAAAGAAAGAATGGAACTCACCAAAACTGCAGGTGAGGATATTTTAATAAATATATTGCCTGTTATTGATGATTTTGAAAGAGCTTTAGGGTCTATGGATCAAGTAAAAGAAATTGATGCGGTAAAAGAAGGTGTACAATTAATCTATAACAAATTCAAGGAATTCTTGAAACAACGCGGGGTAAAGGAAATAGAAGCTAAAGAAAAAGATTTCGATACTGATGTACATGAGGCAATTACAAAAATTCCTGCTCCTGACGAAAAATTAAAAGGAAAAGTGGTAGATGTTATCGAAAAGGGTTATTATCTGCACGAAAAGGTAATTCGATTTTCGAAAGTGGTAATTGGTGAATAAGAATAAAGAAATAAAACAAATATGTCCAAAAGAGATTATTACGAAGTTTTAGGTATTTCAAAAAGCGCATCGCAAGATGAAATAAAGAAAGCTTACAGAAAGCAAGCTATTAAATATCATCCTGATAAAAACCCGGGAGATAAGGAAGCAGAAGCAAACTTTAAAGAGGCTGCAGAGGCTTATGAAGTTTTGAGCAATGAAGATAAGAGAAGCAGATACGATCGATTTGGACATGCAGGAGTTGGAGGTGCTGCTGGTGCCGGAGGATTCGGTGGTGGAATGACCATGGAAGACATTTTTGAGAATTTTGGTGACATATTTGGAAGTGCTTTTGGTGGTGGTTTTGGAGGATTCAGCGGATTTGGCGGGTTTGGAGGTTCACGTCAAAGAGGGCGTAGAGTTAATAAAGGCTCAAACCTTAGAGTAAAAGTTACTTTAAGTTTAAAAGATATTGCGTACGGTGTAAATAAAAAAATTAAAGTTAATAAATATGTTGCTTGTGATGCTTGTGGTGGAAATGGAGCAAAAGATTCTTCATCATATAGCAACTGTTCAACCTGTCATGGGACCGGTCAGGTTACAAAAGTGACAAGTACTTTTCTTGGACAAATGCAAACAACTCAAACATGCCATGTTTGTGGTGGTGAAGGAAAAATTATTACCAATAAATGTACTAAATGTCATGGTGAAGGTATTGTAAAAGATACCAAAGTTATTTCGCTGGATATACCTGCAGGAGTTGCAGAAGGAATGCAATTATCTGTTAGCGGAAAAGGAAATGCTGCTCGTCGAGGCGGAGTAAACGGTGATTTAATTGTTTTAATTCAGGAAGAAAAACATCCTGATTTGATAAGAGATGGCAATGACTTAATCTATGGATTATATCTAAACTTTGCTGAAGCGGCATTAGGGGCTCCAGTTGAAATCCTAACAGTAGATGGAAAGGTTAAGATAAAAATTGACCCTGGAACTCAACCGGGAAAAATCTTACGATTAAGAGGTAAAGGCCTACCGGAAGTAAATGGATATGGTAAAGGTGATTTATTAGTAAATATTAATGTTTGGGTACCTAAAACATTATCAAAAGAAGAACAGAAATTGGTTGGACAGTTGGCTGATTCAGAGAATTTCCAGCCAAAACCAAGTTCTGATGACAAAAACTTTTTTGAACGAATGAAAAGTTTTTTTGAGTAAGGTTAAATTTTGTTAGGTAGTATCCTAAAAACTGTGTAATATGTAAATATCACAGGGTTCATGAACCCTGTGATATTTTGGCAATTTCAGAAGTAAGTAAACTATAAAAATTGAGAAGCTGTATATTAAGTTTTACAGCTTCTTTTTTTATAGTTTTTTGTTGAATTTTAATTTATGGATATATTTTCGTGATTTTTAGATATACCTATCCTAATATCAACGCAATTATAGATTGATACATAATTATTTAAGCTGCTTGCTCTAATTTTTCCAGAGCCATTCGGCGTCCAATTTCAAGAGCATTAGCAGTATGTATGCCAAAGAAGATCCAAAGAATCTCTGTTTTTTGAGTTCGTGCCTTTACTTTCTTCAAATGGTAATGTTCCTTTTCCTTTCCAAAACTACCTTCTAAGCGACTTGCTCTTTCTTTGGTTATCATACTGGCAAGTTGCTTTCGTTGTTTTTCATGTTTACCAACTCTGCCTTTTCTGCAAAAATCTGTACGAATATTATTTTTAGTGGCATACCTTCGGTTTGCATTTGTGGCATAAACAGCATCAGCACCCATTATAGCTAATGTTTTATGGGTTAATTGCTGAGACAAGCGAACAGAAGATTTAAAGCGAATACCTTCATGAAAGGCATCAAAACTCAAGTGTTCAATAAAGCTGATTCCATCAATTTGGATCTTGTTAACTTTTGCGCCAAACTCCACCTTTTTAATCTCTTTTCCCCTTACAATTGGCCGAAGATAACTCTTTGCAATACTCACAATACGATTCTTCGGTTTCTCGCCTGTAGTAAATAACAGCATTTGCTGCTCATAAGCCTTCTTGATTACTTCTCTTCGATTGGTATATTTTTTTGAGATATCAAAACGGTATTCTTGTTCAAGGCGGTTAAGTTCATAGTTTAGCTTTTCTAATAAATTCAACAAAGCACGAGTCAATACTCGTTTATCCTTGGCAGGCTTTCGCCGTTTCCGACTATATGCAAAATAGCGTTGTTTCCACTTCAAGTATTTTGTCCTTGGAAGTTGTATCTTAAGGTGTTTGCACAATATCTTAAGTTGGCCATAACTCCACTGAACGCATTCCCATAAAAGCTTCTGGTTAGTTGGATAACGAACTTCACTTTCATAACATGTGGCATCAGTTGTTGCTTGATTAAGTTCTTGCATATAGGTAATCCATTTCGAAGACAGGGTTTTTTGTGATTTGTCAATATTTAGATTCTCTGCTAACTCGCAGCGTATTTGACTTACAATCTTAAAGTTACTGATTGATTCTCCTGGAGATAAAAGAATATCACAAAAAATTTGATAATGAATATTAGCATTCAGTTGCTCTATTAGCTTCTCATCTGAACAACAAGCATAATGTTTTAGAAACATTAATCCTAATTTCCCTTGTGGAGTAAAAATACAGTCAGGACCTTTTGCAGATTCCTGAATATTAAATGATTTTACCAATTCTTGCCATGGAATAGCATAATAAATCTTTCCCAGGTTACTTTCTAAGAATTGAGCATATATATTATTAAAATTTTCTTCTGGACTTTGAAAGTGGAAAGTGTGTTGAAATTGTGAAATTTTTCGTATTTTGTGCATTAGAGATTTAAAATAAAACCCCGATTTTATGTGTTGTTGGCACTTTTCGGGGTTTGTTATATCTAAATATACAAATAATTATCTGATATTCAAAATATTACTTGCTTAAGAATGTGCCTATTTTTTGTTTTTATAACTTTATAACACCGTTTTAGTATTATGAAACCAGAAGATTTATTAAATGACGAATTCAGAGCACTTCGAGTTATAAACTAAGATTAATGAGGTTTTGGAGGCATAGGAGGTAAAGGTACTAATTTATTATCAATTATTATTTCAACCTGCTCACCATCTTTAAATCTAATCTTCTTATCTATTCTACCATCTTCAATATAAAATGTCCAGGTACTATCCTGTTTACCATCCTTGAAATAACCTTCGTCTTTAATTTGCCCGTTTGAGTAATATGTCACCCTTCTACCTTCAAACTCTCCATTTTTAAAATAAACCTCAAATCTAGGAGATCCATTTTTATAAAACATTTTGTATGGACCAATTAGTTCTCCATCTAAATAAAATTTAGTTTTCAATACAATTCCATTTGTATCTATTTCGATCCAGAAACCTTGCTTTAAAGTATCCAACATCATACCAATCTCACGAATACTATCATCTAGTATTGCATCTGTGAATATAATGTCATTTTCATGACTATCATTATTTTGAGTGCAAGACAATATGCTTATCAAAGCTATTAATAAAACTATTGTTTTATTCTTCTTTATATCTTTCGACCTGTTTTTCATATTCTTTTTTGTAATATTCATTTCCCGATTTATTACTTAATTCATTTGTCATACTTTCAAATTTTTCAACTTTACCTTCTCCTAATGCTTTGTGATCTTCATCTCCTGACGTACTAATTTCATACATAGTATCAATCACATCTTCCTCTGTTGCGTTACCACTTTCCATTTTTTTGTCCAAATTGGTTAATCTATCTGCATCTTTATCTGCATGCACAAAGGCTTCATGCCCTAATACAACAGTTGCAGATTCAGATGATAAGTCTGAGTCAAGCTGTATCGCCTGATATACACCTTCAACTGCAGTTTTTGCCATTTCAGATGGAGTCAAAGCATTTGTTGTTCTATAGGTACCTTTCTTCATAGTTGAATTTAGACCCTTTCTACCCAAATTAGATGTACTGGATATCTGTAAAAAATCCTTTGAACGATCGCCAGTTTTATCCCAAGTATAGGTTTTGTTTCCCACTACTAATTTATCTCCAGCTTTCATATACCTGCCTACAAAAGCTCTACCCGCTTCTGTTGAAAGCATATTATTTAATGAAACTTGATGTTTATCTGACAAATATGCTATACCTACTTCATTTCCATCAGGATCAATAAACTTGATCGGGTTATTTAATGCATAAACATAAGGACTAACGGAATAATATTTTTCAGCTTTGTTATCAATAACATTCCATCTAAAATCATCTAAAAAGCGGGCTCCATAATCATAGTAATTTAATTTTATTCCATCTAATTGGTCATCCTGTAATTCCTTACCATTATATTTCAGTTTGTTATCCGCTCCACGGTCAACCGCTAAATCTCCAATGCTCATACCAAAAGGGTAATAATGAGTTTCCTGTAAAACTTCATTGTCTGCCAATACTCCATCTCCGTTTCCATCCGCAAAAACAGCTCGTGTATTTCCGAGATGGTCTTTTAAAAAGTATTCATACTGGAACGTCCCTGCTGTTGGCTGTGTAATTCTTCCTTCACTTGTTGTAATATAATCTAAGTCTCCATCTTTATTTACAAAGTTCCCAACATAATCGGTATAACTTACTGAACCACCCTGTACAAGTTCCTTGCTTAATTTTCTGCCATTTGCATCATAAATATACCTTACGGTATCGTTACCACCAACAACTTCTTCAAGAAGATTCATATAATTATATGTAAGCATAATTCCTTTGTTTTCGTCAATGTCCATATTCCCGTTAAGGTCGTAATGGTACTCGGTTTCTTCATCTACAATATCCACAAAACCTAACACAAGATCTCCGCTATCATCCTTTTTCTTTAGTTGGTTACCATCGTAAGTCATGGTAAGATTATCAATGTACCCTGCTGCTGTGTTGTGTCTTCCTAAAGTAAGGATATTCCCGTTAGCATCATAGGTAATATTCTCAACGCTGTATTTATCCACATCGGTATCTAAAGCTGTCCCCGCTGCAAATTTCGCTCTCTCAAGCCTGTTTATTTCATCATAACCATAGCCATAAGCTTTCATCCCAAATTCAGGAGTGTTCCACTTAACAGCTGCAATA
>JANQHE010000009.1 GCA_028282785.1 Bacteroidales bacterium
GTGGAAACGTAAACCTCCTTTGTAAGGGCCAATAGCATTGTTAAACTGAACCCGGTAACCTAAGTTTACATTTACTTTTCCATCATCACCTACCCAAGGTACCTTAAATGTCAATACACGATCCGGTTCAATGATTCTTTCTATGATCCCCGCTGCTTCGAATTGAGGATTTTGATTGTAAATATCCTCGATTGATTCCAAAACTTCTCTTACTGCTTGAAGATATTCAGATTCTCCCGGATGTTTTTGCTCCAATTGAAGCATTAATTTATCTACATTCATTTTTATATAATTTAATGATAAATACTAGAAATATTACTCGTTAAAAATGTTCGGCAAATGTATATTTTAATATTTAATTTATGCAAGAAAATTATCACCAGAAAATATGATATTAAACACATTTTAAAAACAAGTTTAACTACATTTTTTTGAAACTAAATTTCCGGTCATTTAACATAATATTAAATCTAAGATACAACTCTCAAACAAACTGATTAAGAGATTGTTTAAGCATTAATTTATGCTTTTGAGAGAGGGCGCTTAAACTGATCGGCGGGTAATTAGCAACACCTTTTTTAGTTTTAATACTTAAAATGAGATTTTCCTTATATCCAAAAAAGGATTTTTCAAACTTAAAACCTGCAAAATCGCGTTTACTTATTTTAATAGCTTTTTTATTATTGTCAAGTGGACGCAATGACACAAACCTGAACATTAAAGATTCCTGATCATCTCTAAATGAAAAATAACTGAAATTAATATGATAGGAAATGATATTATAAATTATGTATATAACACTAATTGAAATAGCCAAAATTACCTTTTGATTTTCTTCAAAAAAACCAGAGAAAAAAAATATTATCATTAATGTAACATAAACTAAAATAAGAATATATCTCCTCTTATTTAATTTCAGAATAATATCTCGGTTATCAAAAATCATGATTGAATCTTAATAGACTATAAAGATAATTAACTTTCTCTGCTATACATAATTATTTTTATAATGTGTTTAATTCGTAAAACTGTAGTAATTTTACTTTGTACTTTTGGCCTTAAATAACCGTTAAATGTTAATAGAAACCCAATTTTCGAACATATACATTTCTACTGATATTCAAGCTATTTTAAGTAAAATTTTAAATGAATACCGGAAGAAGAAATTATTTGTAATAGTTGATGAGAACACTAAAAATCAATGCCTTACACGAATTGAATCAATTATAGATTACACAAATTATATTTTAGTTGAAATTGAAAGTGGGGAACAAAATAAAAGTATAAAGACTTTAGAAAAAGTTTGGCAAGTATTTACTCAAAATGGAGCTGACAGAAATTCATTATTAATTAATCTTGGTGGAGGAATAATTGGAGATTTAGGAGGATTTGCAGCTTCAACCTTTAAACGGGGAATGGATTTTATAAATATCCCAACCACCTTATTATCACAAGTAGATGCTTCTGTTGGCGGTAAAACGGGAATAAACTTTTTAGGGTTGAAAAATGAAATAGGAGTTTTTAATCATCCTAAACATGTTATTATTGATAGCTCGTTTATTAAGACTCTGGACAAACAAAATATTCTTTCCGGATGGGCGGAGATGTTAAAACACACCTTAATTTCTGATGAAAAAGATTGGAAAAAATTAATTGTCCATGATATAAAACAAATCGGCTTTAAAGAACTAAATAAACTGATTGCAAGATCAATAAGTATTAAGAATTATTTTGTTGAAGAAGACCCCCGGGAAAAAGGAATTCGTAAAGCCTTGAATTTCGGACACACTTTTGGGCATGCATTTGAGAGTTTATTTATGAATTCTTCAGACGAAATTTTACATGGAGAAGCTGTTGCGCATGGAATGATTTGTGAGGTTTATCTTTCTAATAAAATTTGCGGTTTTTCCGAAGATAAAATGAACCAGGTTGTTAGATACTTACTTCATATCTACCCAAAGCTGAATATTTCCGAACTTGATTTTGAGAAGTTATTTGATTTGACCAGGCACGATAAGAAAAATGAAGGCGTTAATATCAATTTTACTTTACTTGAAGATTTCGGAAAAATAAAAATCAATACAAATTGTACAAAAGAAGATATTTTTGAAACTTTAAACTGGTATACAACTCTCTAATATGAAAGTAAACATCGTTGCGCCATCAGAAGAAATAAAAAGTTTTATGCCCTTACCGGCTTCCAAAAGTATAGCAAACCGTGTACTTATAATTAGGGCTCTTTGTAATGAAAGATTTAAAGTAAAAAACCTTTCGGAAGGTAATGATACCAAAGTTTTGAATGCATCACTTATTGATATATCAAAGGATATATTCGATATTGGAGCAGCCGGAACTGCAATGCGTTTTTTAACTTCATTTTTCTCAGTAACACCAGGTGAAAGAATTTTGACCGGAAGTGAACGTATGAAGCAGCGCCCAATTAATGAGTTGGTAAACATTTTGCGTGAATTAGGCGCTAAAATTGAATATTTAGAAAAGGAAGGTTACCCTCCATTAAAAATCGAAGGGCAAAACCTGAATTCCAAATCGGTAAAAATAAAAGGAAACATTAGTAGCCAATATATCAGTGCTTTATTAATGATTGCACCTTACCTGAACAAGGATTTTATATTAGAAATTGAAGATAAAATCTTATCAAAAGATTACATCTGGATGACTATCAAATTAATGCAAGAATTTGGAATTGAAGTTAAATGGGAAGGCAACATTATTTATGTTAAAAAGGGAGAGTACCAACCAAAAGAATTAATTGTTGAAGGTGATTGGTCATCTGCTTCTTACTGGTATGAGATTATTTCATTGTCAGAAAATTCAATGATAGAGCTTACAGGTTTAAAGAAAAACAGTTTACAGGGGGATTCTGTTCTGACAGAATTATTCAAACCGTTAGGAGTTGATTCTGCATTTACTAATTTTGGAATTCGAATTAAAAATATTCCAACTACCTGTAAATATTTCGAGTATGATTTTACCGATTGCCCTGACTTAGCACAAACTATTGCTGTTACTTTGGTTGCTAAAAATATTCCATTCAAGTTAACAGGATTAGATAATCTTTCGATCAAAGAAACCGACCGAATTAAAGCCCTGGTTGTCGAATTTGAAAAATTAGGGATATACTTCGAATCAACTTTAACAACAATTAGCTGGGAAGGAAATGAATCAATAAAAATCCCGGAAAACCATTTTGTTGAAACTTATGACGACCACCGAATGGCTTTAGCTTTTGCTCCATTATCAATAGTTACAAAAAATCTGGTAATTAAAGACCCAGATGTTGTTGCAAAAAGCTATCCTAATTACTGGAAAAATTTGGAGGAAATTGGATTTGATATTAGTAACTTAAGGTAATACGGTGATTTCGACTTCGCTCAATCACCTGTTTTATGTTACTTATTACTTCAAGTAGATACTGAGTCAACAGAGTTTATTACTTTGCGAAGCTAAAGGTAACGGCAGGAAAATTCAAGCTACATACTTTTTTACGACTTTTGGGGGGCTGAGCGAAGTCGAAGTCCCTTTTTTATAATGACTATCATTCTTACATTCCGCTAATTCCTTCAATCTATTAATATCACCACTAATAAGTGCTTCTTTCTTCTTCCTACTCCAACCTTGTACTTGTTTTTCTCTATAAAAAGCTTCGTCAATCCTTTGAAATTCTTCAACATAGATGAGTTCTACGGGTAACCTTTTCTTTGTATGGTTCGCTCCTTCACCGGCTTGATGTTGTGCTAAACGAAGCTCGATATCTTTTGTACTACCTGTATAATAACTTCCATCAGCACATCTTAATATGTACATAAAACCTCTGCTCATCTTTCACTCATTTCTATGTAAAGAAGGTTTTGATTCTTTTTACCCCCTCTTTAACTTCTTTTTTTTCTCGAGCGATATTTAATCGAATGAAATTCTTTGCATTTTCTGAGAAATGCTCGCCAGGGATTACTGCTACCTTTTGTTCATCATATAAATCAATTGTAAACTTAAAACCATTCATAAATTTTTCAGGCAATTGCGCCCATACAAAATAGCCGCCTTTCGTCTCCGGAATCTTAAATCCCAGGTTCTTTAATTCATTTGCTAAAAGACTAAATGAATAACTCAATTTATTTCTTAAACCTGAAATGTATTCATTTCCAAAATCATACTGTTTCAAGTATTCAACAATTGCTTGCTGTAATATAGATGGAGCACATAATCCGGTATAATCATGAATGGACTTTATTTTTTCCATGTGATCCTGATGAGCAATCATGTATCCAATTCGCCATCCGGTAATAGAAAATAACTTTGAAAAACTATTTGTATAAAATAAATATGGGTTAAACTGATCTAAAGGAATATAGGGTGCTTCTTCAAAATAAAGTTCCCGGTAAACTGCATCAAGTACAATATAAACTTTAAGTTTCTTGCTTAATTGAATTAATGATAGCATTTCATCTTTCAGCCATATCTTTCCAAAAGGATTTCCGGGAGATCCAAGAAAAATAACTTTTACATTTCCTTCTTTACACGTACTTTCCAATTTCTTAAAATCAATGGATGAATCTTTATTAAATGAAAATGAGATAAAGTCAGTATTAAAAATTCCGGGCAAATACTTATAACTCTCATAAACCGGATCAAAAGCTAAAGCTGCAAATGGCTTAGGAATAATTTTATTAAAATAAATATACAAAAGTGATAAAGCTTCTGTTCCACCTTGTGTTACTAAAAAGTCTTCTTTACTAAAATTATATTCTTTTTGATATTTTTTCACCAATACATCAAGTAGCTCATTATTACCATTTCCAGGTGCGTACTGGTGAATTTTATGGTTAGAAATTTCGCTTAAAATATTAGTAAGTTCTTTCGGAGGATCAAATCCGGGAATGCCTTGTGCTAAATTAATACCGCCTTGTGATTTTACTTTATTGCTCATAAAACTGATGTATGAGCCGGTTGGTTTTTGATATTTATTTTGCATTTCTTTTCTTTTTCTTTCCGCATTCATCATCTATATTTCGGCGAGATAAACCAAATTTTTCTTTTTCTACATTGCCTTTGGGCTCAACATGTATTAGTACATCATAAACATTTTCAACTTTCTCCTTAATGTTATTCTCAACCCTTTTTGCCATTTGGTGGCCTTCTTCAATAGTTAAGGAACCATCCATTTCAATATCCAAACCAACCGTATACATATTTGAATGCTTTCTTATCCTAACTCTATGTGGATTTGCCGCTCCAACTTCTTCAACAGCATCAAATATTTCATAGTACAATTCCGGATTATCGGTACCATCCATCAATTCACGGCTTGTCTCCATAAAAATCTCAAAACCTGCTTTCATAATCCAAATACTTACCGCCATTGCAGTTATTAAATCCAAAACAGACAAGTGAAAAACATGAGTAAATATTAATCCGGTTAAAACAGATCCTGAAATTAGTATATCATTCCTCATGTTTTTAGCATTAGCTATTAGCATATTACTTTCAATTTTTCTCCCGATCCTGAATTGATATAATGCTAATCCCGATTTTGACAGGATTGAAAACACAGTGACATAAATAGCTAATAATGTTGGAATCTCATGTGACTCATTTTTTAATAACCTTAATAATGTTGAAAGAAATAGTTGTGCCCCTGCAAAAAAGATTACAAAACTAAGTGCTTTTGTTGCCACAGCCTCGGCACGGCTATAACCATACGGGTATTTAAAATTAGGAGGTTTATTCATTATCCTGGCAGCAACCAACGTAATCATATAAGTCAGAATATCAGTTGCCGTATCGATTCCATCTCCGACAACTGCTAAACTTCCGGAAATAAAGCCTACAACGATTTTTGCAACTGCTAATACGGTATTGCCAATTATACCTACCCAGGAAGCCTTTTTAATAAATTGATTTCGTTGTTTTGGATCAAATGAAGACATATAACAAAATTAGGATAAAAATTTCGCCTTAACAATTATATAAAAAGATTCCGGCTCGCTGGCCGGAATGACAATATTGCTTAATCTAATTTTAGAACTGCAAGGAATGCTTGCTGTGGAACTTCGACATTTCCAACCTGGCGCATTCGTTTTTTCCCCTTCTTCTGCTTTTCCAAAAGTTTTCGCTTACGTGTGATATCACCACCATAACATTTTGCAGTTACATCTTTACGTACGGCTTTTACAGTTTCGCGGGCAATTATTTTAGCTCCAATAGCTGCCTGAATAGCAATATCAAATTGTTGGCGAGGTATCAGTTCTTTCAACTTCTCGCACATTCTACGTCCAAAGTTGTAAGCATTATCTCTATGAATCAAAGTTGATAAAGCATCTACCATCTCACCATTCAATAATATATCTAACCTTGCAAGGTTAGCTTTCTCATATCCTGTTTGGTGGTAATCGAACGAAGCATAACCTCGCGATATACTTTTTAATTTATCGTAAAAATCAAATACGATTTCAGCAAGAGGCATTTCAAAAGAAACTTCAACTCGGTCGTTTGGCAAGTATATCTGATTTTTTAATTCACCTCGTTTTTCAATACATAATTTCATTACCTGCCCAACATACTCGGATTGTGAAATTATCTGTGCCCTGATATAAGGTTCCTCAATATAATCCAGTTCAGTAACAGAAGGCAATCCTGATGGATTATGTACATCTTTAACTTCACCTTTAGTAGTATATGCTTTATATGAAACATTTGGAACGGTAGTAATAACATCCATATCGAATTCGCGGTCTAAACGCTCCTGAATAATTTCCATATGCAGCAATCCCAAGAAACCACAACGGAACCCGAATCCTAAAGCTGCTGAAGATTCCGGTTCAAAAGTTAAGGAAGCATCATTTAACTGAAGCTTTTCCATCGATTCGCGCAAGTCCTCATAATCATCAGCATCAACAGGGTAAATACCGGCAAATACCATTGGTTTTACATCTTCGAAACCAGCAATTGCCTCTTCACAAGGGTGCTCTTTGCTTGTAATAGTATCTCCAACTTTTACTTCTTTTGCAGTTTTTATACCGGATATGATATAACCAACATCACCAGCCTTTAATTCTTTTCGTGGCTCTTGTTTATATTTTAAAACCCCGATCTCATCTGCATCATATTCCTTTCCGGTAGCCATGAATTTAACCAATTCTCCTTTTCGAATGGTACCATTCTGAATTTTGAAGAAAGCCTCAATTCCTCTGTATTGATTAAAAACAGAATCAAAAATCAGTGCTTGTAATGGTGCATTTGGGTCACCTTGAGGAGCCGGTACTTTATTTATAATTGCGGTTAGTATATCCTCAACACCAATTCCGGTTTTTCCGCTGGCAGCAATAATATCATCACGCTCACAACCTATTAATTCCTCAATCTGGTCCTTCACTTCTTCCGGCATAGCAGCATCCAAATCCATTTTATTAAGCACCGGGATAATTTCCAAATCGTGCTCCATTGCTAAAAATACATTAGAAATCGTCTGAGCCTGAACTCCCTGTGTAGCATCAACAATAAGTAATGCTCCCTCACATGCCGCAATTGACCGCGATACTTCATAAGAAAAATCCACATGTCCGGGAGTATCAATCAGGTTTAAGATATAATCTTTCCCTTCATGCTTATAATTCATTTGTATTGCATGACTTTTAATAGTAATACCACGTTCCCTCTCCAAATCCATATCATCCAACAACTGGTCCTGGTAATCTCTTTCAGAAACCGAACCTGTTACCTGTAATAATCTATCTGCTAGCGTACTCTTCCCATGATCAATATGAGCAATGATGCAAAAATTTCTTATGTTATCCATAAAGGTATAATCTATTATCGTTCACTATTATACAAACCCGATTTATTATTTTTCGGAATTGCAAAGATATTGAATAATTACAAATAATATATACGATTTCCGTATAAGAAAATTATTGAAAATTTTCTTCAACTATTGTATAAAAATCGTATCCTTCTATAAATTCAGGTTTTAATTCTCCTCTTCTAAATTCTAATTGTTCTTCATTTGCAATTTTAACAATAGAAAGAAATAAGATCTTTGATAAACTCTCCATTATTTCCGGAGTAATATTAGATATGTTATCATATGTAGTATGATATCTGTAGGCCTTATTCTGAGGAAGGTCTCCATAGGCACTGAATGTTAGGGTTGGGATTCCGTACCAATCAAAAAACGCAGCATCTAACCTAGGTCTATAGATATTATTAACTGTATCAGCTTTTATATTAGCCTTAATAAAATTAGAATTGGATTCATCTATGTATGAATAAAAATTCGGATAGTTTTTTGCAAAACCAGCCCAGATCTTATCACCAATACCCACTCCGTCTAAATTCAATAAGCCCACAATATTTTCGTGTGATATAATCGGGTTATTTAAAAAGTGTTGTGCACCTCTGATTGCAGCTTCTTCTGCACCAAACATCAGGAATATAACAGACCTTTTTAGTTCTATTTCCGTATTAGAAAGTCTTTTGGCTATTGAAAGAATTACGCTTACAGCCGAAGCATTATCATTTGCTCCCGGCATAATTTCATAACATTTACCTAGAAAATCTAAATGACCTCCAATAATTATGTATTCATCTTTAAGTTTAGGATCAGAACCTTCGATTAATCCTATTACATTGGATGTAGTGCCATTAGGGTGTCTTAAAGTATTATTCCTAATTTTAAATTTCTTTTTAGTGTTAAAAGATTTTGGTGTTAATAAAGAATCAATTTCCTTAACTACTTCGTTATGAGTAAACCCAGTATTCTCGAATATATCATTTACAGCCTGCTTGCCAATATGAGAGAATACAAATTCTTCAATGTAATCATTATTTGGGTTTGCAATGTGGTAATTATATAGCATTCCAACTGCGCCATGCTTGTATGCATTCACTAATTTATATTGATGAAATGTATAAGGTCTCCACTTTAAAAAATCCTCGTTACTTGCATTTACGGGTGCCTCTCGTTCCATTAATACAATTTTCCCCTTTACATCTACATTAGCATAATCATCATAACCTAGTTCCGGTGCAGTTATTCCATACCCGACATAGACAATTTCTCCTTTTACTTCTCCATTGCCAGATGTGGAACCCGGAATAAATTCTTCTACATATTCGTAGTTTTTTATTACCTGATCATTTTCATCAATCATCTGAACAAAGCATCCTTCAAATACATCATTATATGGATGTGGGAATTTTTGTAAATATCCAATTTCATCATTTATAGGTTTCACACCCCACTGCTTAAATTTTTCAGTAATCCATTCGGCTGATCTATCATATCCGATGTGACCGGATAATCTACCTTCAAACCTATCTGAACTTAATGTATCTACATAAGCATAAAGCTCTTCACTATTAATATTTTCCATAATTTCAAGTACTTCTTCCGATACTTCCGTTTGAGTTATTTGATCACAACCGAATACAAAAAATACTAACAATAAGCTGATAATTTGATAAATAGATCTTTTCATGGTAATACATTTTTTAGTAGACAATCAACCTGAGTATTAATTAATATTAATAAGACCTCAATTTTAATACTTAGTTTAAAAGATCTCTTTTGCAATTTTCATAATGTTATCAGATTGATCCAGAGTGTAATAATGAATACCCGGAACACCGTATTTTATCAGAGCTTTGGATTGCATCGTTGCCCACTCAACCCCAACCTGCCGTACTTGTTCAATTGTCTTACATTTTTTTATTTCTTTAATCAAATCATTTGGAAGATCAATACTAAAAGTTTGAGGTAACAAAGAGCTATCATTTAAAGTAGAAACAGGTTTTATCCCCGGTATAATAGGTACATTTATCCCTTTATTTTTACACTTCTCGACAAAGTCAAAATATCTTTGGTTATCAAAAAACATTTGGGTTACAATATATTCTGCTCCCTTGTCAATTTTTAATTTTAAATATTCCAGATCAGTATCGATATTCGGAGCTTCAATATGTTTTTCCGGATAGCCTGCTACTCCAACTGAAAAATCAGTTGGCATAGCTTCTTCCATATCTTTATGTAAATATTTTCCCTTATTCAATCTCATGATTTGTTCGATTAATTCACTCGAATACCTATGACCGCCATTTACCGGAATAAACTTCCTTTTTCCTTTTTCCGGATCCCCTCGTACAACCAACAAATTATTAATACCTAAAAAATGCAAATCAATTAAGGCATCTTCGGTATCTTCTTTTGTAAATCCTCCACAGATCATATGAGGAACAACGGTAATCTTATATTTATTTTGTATAGCAGCTGCTATAGCTACAGTTCCTGGGCGCTTTCTAATTATCCGTTGTTCCATTAAGCCATCCGGCCTTTGTTTATATTGGACTTCCTGCTGATGATATGTAATATTAATGTATGCCGGATCAAACTCTATTAAAGGGTCAATTGTATCATAAATTTCTTGTATAGTGTGTCCCTTTAAAGGCGGTAAAAGCTCAAACGTGAATAATGTTTTTTTAGCTTCTTTTATTTTGTCGATTACTTTCATTGTTCTTTTTGTTTGCCC
The DNA here is from genome assembly GCA_028282785.1 of Bacteroidales bacterium. Classification (GTDB taxonomy): domain Bacteria; phylum Bacteroidota; class Bacteroidia; order Bacteroidales; family UBA12077; genus UBA12077. The sequence goes on from JANQHE010000009.1 coordinate 10,542, forward strand.
CATCCCTAACTAATCAAGGAAAATGTCCAAAAAATCAAATCAGTGTGTCATTGCGAGGAGGTATGACGAAGCAATCTTTTGATGATTAAATGAGTGAGATTGCTTCACTTCGCTCGCAATGACGAACAAAAGATTTTTTGCACAACCTTTTTGTTAGGCCTCTATTTATAATTCAAATTTTGCATTAGTCGTTTTTCTGCTTCCTCAAAGCTTATCTCACAACGTACTGCGTAATCCTGAACTTGTTCTCGAGAAATTTTCTGAACATTAAAATACTGCGATTCAGGATGTGCTAAATAAAATCCACTTACTGCAGCTTGAGGAACCATCATATAGTTATCTGTTAATTTTATTTCAGCTTGATCTTCAGCTTCCAATAAATCAAATAGTGTTTTCTTAAGAGTATGGTCCGGTAATGATGGATATCCAATTGCCGGGCGAATTCCACGATACCTCTCATGAAGTATTTCATCAAAAGAAAGTTTTTCATCTGTTGAATATCCCCAGTATTCTTTTCTAACTTTCTCGTGCATCATTTCAGCAAACGCTTCAGCTAACCTGTCTGCAAGGATTTTCAACATTATGGCATCGTAATCATTTCCTGCTTCTTTAAATTCTTTTACCCATTTTTCGGCTCCCAAACCTGCTGTAACAGCAAACAATCCTATAAAATCTTTTCGATTTTCAGATTCAGGAATAATAAAATCCGACAAACACAGGTTTGGTTCATTATCATTTTTTATTCGTTGATTTCGAATAAAATTAAACTCAACCAGTTTCTCTGAACCGTTGGTATTAAATAATATAATATCCTCATTCCTGGAAACTGCCGGATAAAACCCAAAAATACCATTTGCTTTAAGCATGTTTTTTTGGATAATTTTATCAAGCATTATTTGTCCGTCTTCATAAAGCTTCTTTGCTTCACTACCCTTAACGGGATCGTCAAAAATTTTTGGATACCTGCCAGGAATATCCCATTGGTGAAAGAAATATGTCCAATCTATATACTTTATTAATTGTTTGATTGGATAATTTTCCAACACCTTTGAACCTAAAAAAGCCGGGCTTTTAGGTTCATATTTGGACCAATCTATTTTTGTTTTATTTTTTCTTGCTTCATCAAGTGTCATGTATTTCGCTCCCGACTTTGTTTTTTCATATTTTTCAATTGATTTCTGATAATCCTCATATAGTTCTTTTAGATAATCTTCTTTTGAAGCAGAAAGTAAATTATTTACAACATTTACACTTCGTGAGGCATCTTTAACATAAACTACCGGAGCTGAATATTCAGGGGCAATTCTCAGTGCCGTGTGAATTTTTGATGTCGTTGCTCCACCAATCAATAAAGGAATTTTAAAATTATTTCTTTCCATTTCCTTTGCAACATGAATCATTTCATCAAGCGATGGTGTAATTAACCCGCTTAAACCTATTATATCAACTTTTTCTTTTATTGCTGTTTCAATTATAGTTTCGGAGGGAACCATCACTCCCAGGTCAATTATTTCGTAATTGTTACATGAGAGCACAACACTTACAATATTCTTTCCAATATCATGAACATCACCTTTTACCGTTGCAATTAATATTTTTCCTTTAGATGATAAATCGCCACTTTGTTTTTTCTCTTCCTCGATATATGGCAATAAATAAGCCACTGCCTTTTTCATTACCCTTGCACTTTTTACAACCTGTGGCAAAAACATTTTTCCTGATCCGAACAGTTCACCAACAATGCTCATTCCTTCCATTAATGACCCTTCAATCACTTCCAATGTTGCTTTGAAATTTTTTCTGATTTCTTCTACATCCTGTTCAATGAAATCTAAATTACCTTTTACCAAGGCATAATTTATTCTTTCCTGAACCGGCCTTTTTCTCCATTCATCAAAACTTTCCTCTGTTTTTCCCTCAGAACCAATTTTATCGGCAAAAGCAAGCAAACGTTGCGTTGCATCAATTCTTCTATTTAGCACAAGATCTTCTGTTAACTGAAGTAAGTCTTTTGGAATATCATCATAAATTTCAAGCATTGCAGGATTCACAATACCCATATCCAAACCAGCCTTTATCGCATGATATAAGAAAACAGAATGGATAGCTTCACGTACCCGGTTGTTGCCTCGAAAAGCAAAAGATAAATTACTTATCCCACCACTGGTTTTTGCATGTGGCAGGTTTTCCTTTATCCATTTTACAGCATTTATAAAATCAACTGCGTAATTATTATGTTCTTGCAAGCCTGTTCCAATTGCCAAAACATTTGAATCGAAAATTATATTTTCCGGTGGAAAACCATTTGCAATCAAGATTTTATAAGACCGCTCAGCAATCTCAATTTTCCTTTCGAAACTATCCGCTTGACCAACTTCATCAAAAAGCATTACAATCGCTGCGGCACCATACGCGTGAACTTTTTTAGCTTTCTCAATAAAATCTTGTTCACCTTCCTTTAAACTTATTGAATTAACAATTGATTTTCCCTGAATGCATTTCAAACCTGTTTCAATAACACTCCACTTGGAAGAGTCTATCATAATCGGGACTTTTGCAATATCAGGTTCCGATGCTATCAGGTGTAGAAATTCCGGCATCACTTTTTCAGCATCGATCATTGCATCATCCATGGAAACATCAATTAACTGGGCTCCATTTATTACCTGGTGGCGGGCAACATTTAAAGCAACATCAAAATTCTCGTCCCGGATTAATCGTGCAAACTTTTTAGACCCCGATACATTTGTCCTTTCACCGATATTTACAAAATTTCTTCCTTCGCAAACAATTACAGATTCTAAGCCCGACAATTGTGTTCTACATTTAATTTCGGGTAATTTTCGAGGTTTATATTTTGCTGCAACCTTTGCAATTTCCTTTATATGTTCACAATTTGTACCACAACATCCGCCAACAATATTTACATCTCCATTTTGCAACATTCCTTCAACCAAATCAGCCATCTCTTTAGCCGATTGGTGATATTTTCCAAACAAATCAGGCAAGCCGGCATTAGGGTGAACACTAACATTAAACTTTGAGATACCTGATAATTCTTCAATAAACGGGCGCAGTTTTTTAACACCGAAAGCACAATTTAACCCAATACTTAACAAGTCAACGTGCGACACAGAATTATAGAAAGCATCAATAACCTGTCCGGAAAGTAACCTTCCGCTTTTGTCAACTGTCCCTGAAACCATTACCGGAACAACAATATTCCTGCTTTCAGCAATTTCATTTATTGCGTACAATGCTGCTTTTGCATTCAATGTATCAAAAATGGTTTCCACTAATAAGATATCAGCTCCACCATCTAATAAACCCTTAGCCTGCATTGCATAAGCATCTTTTAATTCATCGAACGTTATATTTCTGAAACCGGGATGGTTTACATCCGGTGAAATCGAAGCAGTCCTATTGGTTGGCCCTATGGAGCCTACTACATAGTGTGAATGTCCATCCTTTCTTCCAAACTTTTCAATAGCTTTTCTTGCTATTTTAGCCGACTCGAGATTTAGCTCGTAAGCTAAATCCTCCATTCCATAATCGGATAAAGAAATAGCATTTGCATTAAATGTATTTGTTTCGATTAAATCAGCTCCTGCTTCCAGGTAGCATTGATGAATCTCGCAAATGATTTTTGGTTGCGTTAATGAAAGTATATCATGGTTGCCTTTTATTGGCTGTTTAATATTTTTAAATCTTTCGCCCCGGTAAGCATCTTCATCCAGGTTATAGGATTGAATCATTGTACCCATTGCACCATCGAGTACAAAAATTCTTTCTTTTAGTTCTGATTTTAGTTTTTCTAATAGATTCATTTTTTTCCATTTTCTTCTTGTCCGTTCTTCGATAAACCTGCCTGCCGGACAGGCGGGCTCAGGATGACATTAATGATTTTTTATTAAACCAAAGCTGTCAGGCTGAGCCTGTCGAAGCCTGAACAACTTTTACCCTAATTTACAAAATAGCTTATATTAAAGTCAAATTAAGCATAATTAAAAATTTCAATTTATTGTGTTTAATGCCAATGGATTAAAATGTTTAGAACATTAAATGTTCTATTACATTTTTCATGTCGGTATTAATTTCTGATATAAGCCATAAATATATCCAGCTTTGGTAAAACAGCTTTTAACTTTAAAAGATTTGAAAGTTTTATCTTACCTACAACATAGTTATTATGTTGGCCAGAATACTTTTCCGAAACAGAATCAAATTCGAAATAACTAAAATCCACAATGTTGTTATACCTTAAATAAATTTCTATTTCGTAATCTGTCCTGTATTTTAGCCGTTTAAAATACTTTTGCTTCTTATACTCATATTTATAATTATGCGACCTGGCTGTAATATCTGAAAGCACAGCAGAACCGGTTGGGTAACCTCCTGCTCCTTTACCAAACATAAATTGTTTGTCATAAAATTCTCCTTGAATCACAACTCCATTATATTCATCCTCAACATTATAAATGTATTTATCAGGACGAACCAATCTAGGAATTACGAACATGGTAAAGGATTCCTCATCCGATTTTATTAGTTGTGCTACCAACTTAATTTTAAAATTCTTCTCACGTGCAAATTGAATATCTCCCTCATTTATATTTGATATCCCGTAATTAAAAACTTCATTAGGTTTAACAAAAGTCCCTAAAGCATGCGTTGCAATAATAATTAACTTGTATAGTGAGTCAAATCCGTCAACATCCAAACCTGGATTGCTTTCTGCAAAACCTAATTCTTGCGCCTGTTTTAAAGCTGTATTATAATCCAGATCTTCATTAAATATTTTTGAAAGAATGTAATTAGAAGATCCATTTAAAATTCCGGTTACTGATTTTAGTAAATCATTATCGTAATACTCTTCAATATTTCTAATAATCGGTATACTTCCACAAGCGGATGCATCGTACAATAAGGACGCTTTAGTTTTTTCCTGTAAATCAATCAGTTCATCTAAATGATGAGCCAACATTTTTTTATTTCCGGATACTACGCTTTTATTATTTTGCAGGCACTTTTTTACAATGTCATAAGCCTCATCAGCATCATCTATTAATTCTACAATAAGGTTAATATCCCGATCATTAATAATATCTTCCTTATTAAAAGTAAAGTATTCTTTTTCCAAGGTCCTTTCTTTTTCCTTTTGTTTTACGCATATCTTACGTATACCCGCATCGACAGTTTTGCTATGCTTAAGCACATGATAAAGGCTTTCTCCAACAACTCCGTAACCGAAAAGCCCAATGTTTATTTTATTATTCATTTCTTAATCTTTAATTTTTACAACTTTCTATTTTTTTAACATTTAAAAAGTTTTTAATAATCCTGGTCAATCGTTTAGTTTCAATTAGGAAACCATCGTGCCCATAAAATGATTCTATTTCAACATACTTTGAATTCTTTATCTGTTGCTGTACCAGTTTAATCTCTTCCGGATAAAATAGTATATCAGAAGTTATACCTATTAGCAGTGTTTTTGCTTTGATTTTTGTTAAAGCCTGTTCAACACCACCCCTGTTCCTACCAACATTATGAGTATTAAAAGCTTTAATAATTGAATTATATGAAAAAGCATTAAATCTTTTTATTAATTTGTCTCCCTGGTACCTCTGATATGAAATAGCTTTGAAACTATCTAGTTTATCTAACTCTGCTTCCTGTTGCGTATAATTATAAGTAATTGCATTTCGGTAACTTAATAAAGCTATTGACCTTGCGGCTCTTAATCCTGACAATCCTGCTTTTTCACAATTATCTCCGAATGTCGGATCGGCATGAATAGCTAAACTTTGAGATTCGTTAAAAGCAATATTCCATGGTGATGCAAAAGAACCGCTGGCGATAAATACAAGGTTTTCAATTAATGAAGGATTAATAATACTCCATTCCAAAGCCTGAAACCCTCCTATTGATGCCCCTATTAGCTTATAAATATTACGAATGTCCAATTCATTTCTGAGCAATTCGTGTGCTTTCACCATATCCCTTATGGTGATTAGAGGAAAACTATGGTAATACGGATCTCCGGTTAATGGGTTTATTGATAAAGGACCTGTTGTTCCATAACAAGACCCTAGTATATTAGCGCAAATAATAAAATAGTTGGATGTATCAAACAACAGTTCGTCACCAATCATATTTGGCCACCATTCTGTTACATTAGAATTGGCTGTTAAAGCATGGCAAATCCAAATTACATTATCTTTTGCTGCATTTAACTCTCCAGCAGTGTGATAAGTAATTTGAATATCATGCAATGATTGCCCGTTTTCAAGTCTGAATTCTCCTTTATATTGATATTGATATTCTTTCATAACTGCTTTTGTTAAGCGGGTGCCATAGAATAATCGGTTTTTTAATTATTGGGAGGATAATTAACTTCGTACTAACCTATCATTGTCTCGGCACTCCGCTTATGATTTAAGTTGCCAAAGGCAACACATATTCTTTATTTTCAGCATTTGAATTATTTACAGTTTTAAATGCCTGTTCAAAATCTGCAATGATATCATCTATATGCTCCAACCCAACTGAAACTCGCAATAAACCAGGTGTTACTCCTGCTTTTAATTGCTCGTTAGGGGTTAATTGCTGGTGTGTAGTTGCAGCAGGCAGAATGATCAGTGTTTTAGCATCGCCTACATTAGCTAAGTGACTGACGAGCTTTAAGTTATCAACAAAATGTGTTGCTTTTTCAATTCCACCTTTTAATTCGAAAGATAACACGCCTCCATATCCATTTTTTAAATACTTTGATGCATTTTTATGATTTTGGTCTTCAAGTAATCCAGGATATTTAACCCATTCGACATTGGGGTTTTTACTTAACCAATCTGCCAGAAGTATCGCGTTATCAACATGCTTTTGAACCCTTAATGAAAGAGTTTCCAATCCTTGCAATAATAAAAAGGAATTAAAAGGGCTTATAGCAGGGCCAAAATCTCTTAATCCCTCAACCCTTGCCCGGATGATATACGCCAATTCTCCAAAAGTTTCAGCATATTTCAGTCCTTGATAACCTTCTGATGGTTCAGAAAATTGTGGAAATTTTCCATTTCCCCAGTTGTAATTTCCGGCGTCAACAATAACACCACCCATGCTGGTTCCATGTCCTCCGATCCATTTAGTAGTCGATTCTACAACAATATCAACTCCATAGTCGATTGGCCTGCATAAATAGCCACATGCTGCAAAAGTATTGTCAACAATTAGAGGTATATCATGCTGCTTTGCCAGCTTTGAAAATTTTTCAAAATCCGGCACAGAAAATCCCGGGTTTCCAATAGTTTCAAGATAGATCGCTTTTGTATCTTTATCAATAAGAGGTTCGAAATCTTCTACCTTATCAGTTTTGGCAAACCTTGCTTCAATTCCTAAATTTTTAAATGACACTTTGAACTGATTGTACGAACCTCCATATAAATAAGGAGATGCAATAAAATTATCACCTTGCCTCAAAACATTATTCAAGGCAATAAATTGTGCCGCATGGCCGGAAGCAACAACTAATGCCGCTTTGCCACCTTCCAGAGAAGCAATTCGTTTTTCCAATACATCGGTTGTTGGATTCATGATCCGGGTATAAATATTCCCAAATTCTTTTAAGGCAAATAAATTTGCCCCATGTTCCGAATCTCGAAAATTATACGATGTTGTTTGATAAATTGGAACTGCTCTTGCTCCTGTTGCAGGGTCAGGTTCTTGCCCGGCATGAATTTGTAATGTTTCAAAATTATATGATTTCATTTTTTATTTCTTTTAAATTTTTAAATACAAGTGTTACAACATAACTCATTTATAAAAAACTCCTTATGTATTTCTTTTACTGTTTCGTCACGATCATTTTGGTTAACTATAAAATACATGGCCACATCACTCGCTCCGAAACAAATAATATTAATATTAATTCCTTTCCTGGCTACAGCTGTAAATATGCGCGCAGCTATTCCATGATGTGAAGTAAGTCCTTCGCCTACCGCAGCAATAATTGAGATATTTTCGGATACAATTATTTTGCTGATCCCGCGAATATCTTCTTTATCAACAACTTTCTTTGCTTCAATTAAATCATCCTGAGACAAAAGAATATTTATAGCCGTTTGAGAAGTTATTACCGATTTAATATTAATTCCTGCTTTGTCGAGTTCTGCAGTTGATTTTGCCAAAATACCAGGTTTGATACCAACACCAGACCCTAATAATCTTAATATGCCAAAATTATCGCTGTACGAAACACTTTTTATAATACCTTCTTTAACTGTTTCTTTTCCATTAATAATTGTTAACGGATTAATTCCTTTTACAGAATCATCTATATTCAGAATACGGATAGGTATTTTCAAATTAATTAATGGTTCCGGAGTCCTGGGATGAAGAATCTTAGACCCAAAATATGCTAGTTCAGCTGCCTCAGCATAAGTTAAAGAGTCAATTTTTACAGCATTTTGAACGATTTTAGGGTCGGCACTTAAAAAGCCTTTTACATCTTTCCATAAGTCGAGTAAAACAGCATTCAAACAAGCGGCAATAGCTGCAGCTGAATAATCAGTCCCACCACGGCCCAATAATGTAATTTTTCCTTTCAAAGAAACTCCATAAAACCCTGGAATAACATAGGTTTTATTTTCACAAAGGTTCTTTTGAATTGATGCATTTGATAATTCAAGGTTTACCGTGGCATTCTTGAACTCTCCGTCAGTAATTAAACCTATTTCTTCCGGAAATACTTCCTGGCATTCAATCTGAGCATTTTGCAGAATGTAATAAAGTACCAGTGAGCTAAGCCTTTCTCCATAACTTAATATTTCGTCATAAAGAGAGGGTGGAACTTCTCCGATATATTTTATACCCAGAAGAAATCCTTTAAGTTTATTTATCCTAACCTTTAGCTCTTTTTTAAATTCATTTATCAACTTTTCATCGGATACTGAATTTAAAATTGTATTAAGCTTTTGATTATAAATATCACTGATGAAACCATCTAAGTCTAGTTTATCTTTTATTGCCCGGCCTATAGCGTGGGCTAATTTATCGGTATTTCCATAAAAAGCAGAAATAATTATAACCAGAGGTTGGTTATAACTCTTAATTGCTGCTAGTATTTTATTAATTCCGTCTATATCTTTTAAGTTCGAACCTCCGAACTTAACAACTTTGTATGCCATAATTAATTTTTCAGTTTACAATAAAACATACCACTCCCATTTAGGAAACGCTACTATTTTTCGGAAAGACATTAATCAACTCTCCGGCTAGCGCATGCACATAGGCATTAATGGCATTGTAAAATTGTTAAACCAAAAATGATTGACAATTACAAAACCCAATTCGGAACAACTTTTACGTAAAAATTCTTTCTTCATGATTTTTTGCGTTTAGTTTATAATTTCCCGCCCTACTATTTCAGGCTTGGGTTAGGTATTGGCACCATAACTTTCTTTTGAGTCGGTTGCCAGAGGTTCTCAGAGCCTAATCTCTCCCCTCTTCTTTATAAATCAAACGCCCTTAGTGAAGGATGTTTGAAATGATGTAACAAAGATAAAGACAATTTTTCTTTAAATGCAAATTTAAGAATCTAATAAACTAAAATTATTTATATATTTCTGTTCGTGTCTCATATCTTAATTTACCTTATGATACCTCCAAAGAAAACCGCATTTACAAATAATTTATTTGTTCCGTACCAGTATCCTCTGAAATTTGGATTATCAGCAAAGACAATTATATTTCCTTTTCCGAGAGAATAATTTAAAACATATGCTGACTTTTCAAGTTGTTTTTTATTTCTTTTATTTAAATAACCGCTTAATAAAGAATTCTCCGGAATATATACAGGGCATGAAAAAGGATCATTTAACTTTTCTATTGTAAAGGAACTATTCTTAAAAACAGGAATCGTATTTGTACTCAATCCATATGCAACTGGATGTGTATTATCCACTTTTGCATTGAAAATTAATCCGTTTACCGAATTAGAACGTCGATATTCTCTAGCTGAAGAATAGTTAAATCTTACCGTAGAATCAAGCTTTTCAGGCTGTCTGATTTTCAATTTTATCCATCCATTTTTATCCAGTTCCTTTGCCGAATTCCCTATTGCAATTAGGTTCCCTCCATTTTTTAGCCAAGCTTCAAGCTTTTCCGATTCGGTTTCACTAAAGGCATGTTCACCGCCTGGTATTATCAAAGTATTGTAATTAAATAAGTCAATTCTATTTAATCTATTAACATCAACTCTTGTAATTGGAATATTTAACCTAAAATCAAACAAATGCCAAACTTCTCCCGCTTGCCTGCTATTAATTCCATTACCTACAAGCATTAAGATTTTTGGCTTTTTCAATGGTATAAAATATGAACTACCCAAATGGATACCAGAATATCGAAATCCATTTTCTAATCCAATAATCTTAATTCCATGTTCTTTAGAAATTTCTTTCATTAAATTATAAAGTTTATCTGCGGATTTATTTTGCTTTGATACCGGGATAAAAATACTCCCGTTACCAAAATTGAAGATTTCGTTCTCGACCTTTATTTGGAGAGGCTTTGATGCAACTTTTACTAATAATCCATGCGCTAATAATTTATGAAGTACCGTTGGTGAGTTATAATTTGTCCAATTAAACAAATAGCCTATTTTACTTTGGTTAGTTACATTTCCTATTGGCTTCTCAACATTTTCTATTTTATTACCTAAAACTTTACTGGTAGTTGTCAGTGCTTTATAATCTATATTAAAAGCTAAAGGGAATGTCCAGGTAGATAAATCATAAAATATGCTATCCTTAAATTCAGTCTTTTTCTCAAATATTGATTTTATAAGTCGATATTGGTTTTGATTTAATGGTACCACAAAAGCCTCATCAGGCTTATAAATTGAATTATTAATCGCGATGTTTTCTTTGTTCTTATAAAAATCGATCTGATGAGATTCTAAGATATCCAGAAAATAATTTATTCTGATCGGATCATCCTTACAACCAAATGCGTATGCTCTTACTGCATCATTTTTAGCAAGTTGATCTATTGAAGAATAAAATTCCCTCTGATAATCCCGGAACATTTCTTTATTTTCGATAGCAGCATTTATTGTTGATAAAGAAACTGTAAACTGATTTTTAATGGCTTGAGCAAATGTTGTTATACCATGATTATTTCTAACAATTTGTCCGTTCACTCTTGATTGTTCAAACAATATTCCTATTGAACCATTCACATCGGGATAAGAAGATCCTTTTCCGTAATAATAATCATCAAAAATTTCTTCGGAAAAATAAAGTGACCCAATATTATCTAATGCTTTACTATGATAAGTTCCTATTTTATACGTAAGTGTATAATTCTTTTCAGGTGTTAACGGGTTAATTCTTGACAGTACGCCAGGTTGAAAAAAGAAAGTTCCATTTGTTCCCATTTCATGATGATCGGTTAAAATAGCAGGTTTCCATTTATGAAATGCTTCCAACCTTGCCTTTGATTCCGGTTGTTGAACCAGAAGCCAATCTCTGTTTAAATCAAACCAATAATGATTTGTTCTTCCTCCCGGCCATGCCTCTGTAAACTGGACACTTACCTGATCATCGATCCATTTATTGCTTTGATGCATATTTACCCAATTTGCAGCACGATTAAAGCCATCCGGATTTAAACACGGATCAATTATGATAACACTTTGTCTCAATATTTCAGAAACCTCTTGTTCCTCAGAGGCTGTTAAATAGTATCCTGTTAAAAGGGAGGAGTTACTTGCACTAGACTCATTACCATGAACTCCATAACCTAACCAAACAATTATAGGTAAATCTTCATTTGTATTTTCCGAACCATTAGAATAGATATATTTTAAATGATCCTCTCTAATTTTGTCCAAGGTTGCTAAGTTTTCCGGAGAAGAAATAAACATAAGATATAATGGCCTGTTCTCATGCGTTCTACCATATTCTACCATTTTAACTCTATTCGATTTCTCATCCAAGTATCTTAAGTAGCTTACAAGCTGATCATGAGTAAAATGCCACTCTCCAAATCTTTGACCTGATAAAAAACCGGGGCCCTTAACCGTGGAATTTAGTTTTATTTTCTTATTAAAATAAAATGAATAATCAGATTGTGCCGTTAAGATAATTGTGTAAAAAAAAACAAGTAGAAACAATAGAATCCTTTTCATGGCTTTAAAATTATGAGTAATACAAGTATATAAACTTTTAGATAAAAGAATTATTTGATGGTTTAAAACAGCACTTAATTTAAACCATTAATAATAAAAAAAGGATTGAATAATTATCCTTATTCTTCTAAGCCAATTTCAAGCAGACTTACTTTTTTGTAATCAGAAGGGACTTTAAATTTAGAAGTATCAATATTTTCTTTTTTCAAATTGGTTACTTCACTTATAGATTCGTATCCACCAAAATAACTAATTGACTTTAAGGGAAAACCCTTTTTTGCAAACTCAATGTATTTTTCATCATTCTGATAAAATGCACTTGTATTTGCCTGGCTTGTAAAGTCGCCAAAAACATCATAAAATTTACCAATATCAAATTCTTCGTGAGGTTTATCCGATTCAGAGAGCCATGCTTCTTCCTTTACAGAACCATTTACTTTAACTGCATATTTATGAGCCATTCTTCCTGCAACGCGTTCTTTATCTGGGGTTTTTTCGATTTGCAAATCATATTCTTCAGGTTCTTCACCTGCAAATTTTGATGGGTCGTCAATACTTTCCATCATTCCTTTATACATTTTTTGAATCATTTCTTTTTGTTCCTCTGGAGCATTTTTTAGCTGTTCCTCCATTGCTGATCGCATAGCCTCTTTAATTTCTTTTTTATAATCAGCTACCTTGCCTGTCCAGTAAACTTTCTTAGCCGGGCTCATTATTGTGATCATTTCAGTGTTTAAATCAAACATGGTTACCATTTTTGATTGAACTACTTTCATGATATTGTCCTGAAGGTATATAGTTTCAATTAATGCCGTTTCTGAGCCTTCATCTGAATCATAACTTTGTTGAGTGATTATCCAGCCAGCTGTAGCCGGTAAATTTAAGAGTAAAGTGATTATTATAATAAATAAAGATTTCTGCTTTTTCATATCTATACAGTTTACTTATTCTACTTCTAAAAACATATCAAAGTGGCAGATATTGTTTTGTTTCATGTAAAATTAGAAATTATATTTTAGTTTAATTACAAAGCCTTGAGGTTTTTTAAATAATGAATCTCGATTAACGATATTCAAATCTTTAAAAGAAAAAGCCCCTTGCGCATAAAGCAACAAAGGGCTGAATGTTATATAGGGATGATTGATTTTACATCATACCTGGCATTCCACCACCCATTCCACCACCTGCAGGCATTGGAGGCATTTCCTCTTCTTCTTCGATAACTACACATTCGGTAGTTAAGAACATACCTGCAATTGAAGCTGCATTCTCAATAGCAACGCGCGCTACTTTTGTCGGATCAATAACTCCCGATTCGTATAAGTTTTCGAATTGGTTTGTACGAGCATTGTAACCATAATCTTCTTTTCCTTCTTTTACTTTTTGAACGATCACAGAGCCTTCGATACCGGCATTTTCAACAATCTGGCGTAATGGTTCCTCTATTGCTCTCTTAATTATATGAACACCTGTAGTTTCATCTTCATTATCTCCCTTCATTCCTTCTAAATCATCAATGGCTCTGATGTAAGCTACACCACCGCCAGGAATAATTCCTTCTTCAACAGCTGCACGAGTTGCACTTAGTGCATCGTCAACACGGTCTTTCTTTTCTTTTAACTCAACTTCGCTAGCAGCACCAACATAAATAACTGCGACTCCACCAGCTAACTTAGCTAAACGCTCTTGAAGTTTTTCCTTATCATAATCGGAAGTAGAAGCTTCAATTTGAGATTTAATTTGTTTAACTCTAGCTTCGATATTTTCTTTTGCTCCATCGCCGTTAACAACAGTTGTATTTTCTTTGTCGATAACAATTTTTTCGCAAGTACCTAACATATCCAAAGAAGCACCTTCTAATGTTAAACCTTTTTCCTCAGTAATAACAGTACCTCCTGTAAGAACTGCGATATCTTCTAACATTTCTTTTCTTCTGTCACCAAATCCAGGAGCTTTAACCGCAGCAACTTTTAGTGACCCGCGAATTTTGTTTACTACCAAAGTAGCTAATGCTTCACCTTCGATATCTTCAGCGATAATCATTAAACCTTTACCATTTTGAACAGCAGACTCAAGAATTGGCATAAGGTCCTTCATGGTAGAAATTTTCTTATCTGTTAATAAGATGTAAGGATGTTCCATTACGGCTTCCATCTTATCAGTATCCGTTACAAAATACGGAGAAATGTAGCCACGATCAAATTGCATACCTTCAACAGTTTTTAACTCATCTTCAGTACCTTTTGCTTCTTCAACAGTAATAACACCTTCTCTGCCCGCAGCCTGCATTGCATCAGCGATTAATTTACCAATTGCAGAATCGTTGTTTGCCGAAATAGTAGCAACCTGCTCAATTTTATCGTTAGATTCTCCAACGTCATGAGATTGTTTCTTAATGCTTTCGATAACTTTAACAACTGCTTTATCAATACCACGTTTTAAGTCCATTGGGTTTGCACCTGCAGTTACATTCTTTATACCAACATTAATAATCGATTGAGCTAATACTGTAGCCGTAGTTGTTCCATCACCGGCATCATCGTTAGTTTTTGAAGCAACTTCTTTTACCATTTGAGCACCTAAGTTCTCAAACTTATCTGCTAATTCTATTTCCTTTGCTACAGTAACACCATCTTTTGTTACTTGTGGAGCACCAAATTTTTTCTCAATAACTACATTACGACCTTTAGGCCCTAATGTAACTTTTACAGCGCTTGCTAACTGATCAATACCTTTTTTTAATTGATCCCTAGCATCGATATCAAATTTTAATTCTCTAGCTGCCATGTTTCTTATTTTTTGATTTTTAAATATTTAATTATTCTACTAATAAAATGTCATCTTCACGCATGATCAGATAATCTTTTCCATCAATATGGATTTCTGTTCCACCATATTTTCCATAGATTACTACATCACCTGCTTTTAAAGACATAGGCTCATCTTTTTTTCCTTCGCCTACTGCTATAACTGTACCTTTTTGAGGTTTTTCCTGAGCTGAATCAGGGATGATAATACCACTTGCAGTTTTTTCTTCAGCCTTATGAGGCTCAACTAAAACTCGGTCTTTTAAAGGCCTGTACTTAAATTCTGACATTGTTTTTAATATTTATTGCCTGCCTGTCGGCAGACAGGTTAAACTTATTTTTTGATTGCATTCCCTTTTAAACATAATTTATGCCAAATACAAAAGCATAAAAAAAGTGTCAGCCTTTATGACAGACTGACACTTTTATATTTTTTTATTTATCTCTAGTTTCCTTCGCCACCTTCGGTTGGTTGTTCCGTTTCAGGTACAGAAGTTGGGAATTGTGGCATTTGAGTCGGATCAACAGCATTGTTAACTTCTTGCTCTATTTTTGATCTTTCTTCAACAGCTCCTCTTGGAATTGTCATAGCTGCAGCTAAACATAAAACTACTAAACTAATTGCCAATGTCCATGTCGCTTTTTCAAGAAAGTCAGCAGTTTTTCTTACTCCCATCACCTGGTTTGAAGACGAGAAATTCGACGCTAATCCTCCTCCCTTCGAGTTCTGAACTAACACGATCAGTGTAAGTAATATACTCGCAATTATGATTAATACTGAAACTAATACGTACATTTTAAAATGTTTTTATTATTTATTTAATTTTTCTTCTATTATTTTAATTTGACTCGCAAAGTAAGTATTTTTTTCCGGATATTTCAAACTTAATTTCTTATAAGATTCAATAGCTTTTTCAAATAAGCCTTGTTTGATGTATACTTTTATTAAAGTTTCTGATAAAAGGTTCGAATCTTCTTTTACACTTTCTATTGAAATATCATCAATTTCTTCCTCGACTTCTTTTGTTTCAATTCTTGGATTTTCCTTAATAAACTTAGAAATCAAATCATCTTTAATCGCTTCTTCCGTTTCATATTCTGAAATATCGAAATAACCTTCTGTGTTCTTTTTCTCCTTTTTATTTACTTCATCCGACTGCATTAATTCAAAAGGTTCTTCTTTACTTTCATTATTATTTTTAATCTCTTTTCTTTGCTTTTCCAATTCTTCTTCATCAAGCTGAAGAATATCCTTTTGCTTGTTTAACTTTTTAACATTCTCAGGATCGGCATCAATTGTTATAATGTTATTTCTTCCATCTCTTTCTTCTTCAATAAAATATATTTCCGAAGGGTATTCCAGTTTATCCTTTTCTTTTACTGTAGAAAACTCAATTTGATTTGAAATAGTTTCAGAGATATTTTCACCCATGCCTTCGAAACTATTGTTTATTTTGCGCTTTACTTTTCGATTTTTTAAAAGGAATTGATCTTTTTTAATATCAGGCTCAACTTTACCTTCAACTTCCATTGGTTCTTCCCCAACTACAATCTCCCGGTTCAGTAGTTTAAATAATAAATCTCTATCCGAAATATAAATAGAAGAAATGGAGAGTTGTTTTTTAAATTGCTCTTTATCCTGAATTAAAAGAGCTTTTAAATATAAAATATGCGCCGTTTGAAAGAATGGAAAATTATAAATCAAATTCTTTAACTGATCCAAATCGCAATTAACAAGCAAGTTGGGATTATTTATATATTTTATTATTTCCGGTTGGTTCATAATTACCAGTTAACAACTGATTTATTAAAAATATCCTCGATAAGTTTCTCAACAATTTTTTCCATCAATTCTTGCTCAACCGATGATAAATCCTGATCACTATCATAATCTTCAAATTGTGAAAATTTCGAATCGAAATTATATTGTGGCTCAATCTCATTTGTAAACTTAACCCTTACCGTAATAGTAAGTCTGTTCTGAGCAGCAGTTTCATCACCAGTTATAGCCATTGGCCTTGTATTATAATCAGTAATTTCACCTTCAAAATTTAAATGTCCCAAATCATTAACAACCGTTAAACTCGTCTGGGACTTAAATTTATCCTTTAGCTCATCCGTAAAATATTGCTCCATGTTTGATACTCCTAATGGTGCTCGATTTACAAAGTGCTGTATAGATACAGTTTTTACCTCGGGAGCTATTGAGGCACCAGTTAAAGAATAATTTACAGTACAAGCCTGGCTTATAAGTATGTATGCTACTAATATAAATGACAATTTTTTCATTTCTTAATCGATATCGTATTCTTTTATTTTTCTATAAAGCGTTCTTTCGGATATTCCTAAATCTTGTGCAGCATATTTTCTTTTACCATTATGTTTTTCAAGTGCCTTTTTAATTAACTCAATTTCTTTATCCTCTAAAGAAAGTGATTCCTCAACAAACTCTTCAGTATCTTCAATATTAGATTCCTCAATCGTATTAATTGCAGCAGTTTTAGAATCAGGTGTATTTATTACGGAAGAGGATTCCTGGTTATAACTTTGAATTAAATGATCAGCACTTTTTATATCATCCAAGTCTATTCCTTTTTCTATTAAACCATTCACCAGTTTTTTCAGATTATTTAAATCAGATTTCATATCAAATAAGATCTTGTATAAGATTTCTCTTTCAGTAGCAAAGGTTTTCTCATCTACTAAATCATTCCGGTAAATTGCCGGTAATTTATTCGGATAATAATCGGGTAAATATTTTTTTAGAATATCTTCAGAAATTACTCTTTGTTCTTCTATAACAGAAAGTTGTTCCGTAATGTTTTTTAACTGCCTGACATTTCCCGGCCATTCGTAATTATCTAAGATCCTTCGAGCTTCTTCATTTAAACTAACCGGAGGCATTCTATACCTTTCAGCAAAATCAGTTGCAAATTTCCTAAATAATAAATAGATATCACCTCCACGTTCTTTTAGAGGAGGAATTACAATTGGAACCGTATTTAATCTGTAATACAGGTCTTCGCGAAATTTATTTTCTTCGATAGCCTTTACCAAATCTACATTAGTTGCTGCAATTACCCGAACATTGGTTTTTTGCACTTTCGATGACCCAACTCTTAAAAATTCACCGGTTTCCAAAACTCTTAACAGTCTAACTTGTGTAGACATAGGCAGTTCAGCTACTTCATCCAAAAAGATAGTACCATTATTGGCAACTTCGAAATAACCCTGGCGACTATCATGAGCACCGGTAAATGAACCTTTTTCGTGTCCAAACAACTCAGAATCTATTGTTCCGTCAGGAATTGCTCCACAGTTTACCGGAATATATTTTCCATGTTTTCGCGAACTAAAATTGTGAATAATCTGTGGAAACACTTCTTTTCCTGTTCCACTTTCGCCGGTTATCAACACGGAAAGGTCGGTTGGAGATACTTGAGAAGCTACATCAATGGCACGATTCAACCCGTGCGAATTCCCGATAATTCCAAATCTTTGTTTTATTTTCTGTACATCCATATTGGATATAATTTATTCATTTTTTCGATATGACAAAATTACAATTTTAAATTAGTATTCTCGTTTTTTTAACAAGTTTTAAGAAAATTCTACTGTCATTAAGGCAGATAAAAAAAGTTTTAAGTTTAAAGTTCAAAGTTCAAAGTTTGTTTTACATTTGTTCTTAGTATAAATAAAATCATTATGAAATTTATTGGAATTATTCCTGCAAGATATGCTTCAACAAGGTTTCCTGGTAAACCACTGGTTAATATAAACGGGAAAACAATGATCCAACGCGTTTATGAGCAATCAAAAAAAACGTTAGAAGTAGTTTATGTAGCAACTGATGATCAAAGGATCGTTGAAGAGGTAAACCGTTTTGGAGGTAATGTTGTAACAACATCTGAAAATCATCAAAGTGGAACAGATCGCCTTGCTGAAGCAATTGAACTCATTCAAAATGACCTCAATCAAAAATTCGATGTAGTAGTTAATATCCAAGGTGATGAACCGTTTATACAACCGGAACAAATTGAAGAAATAAAATCTTGTTTTAATGATCAAACTACTGAGATTGCTACTTTAGTAAAAGCAATAGAAAGTTCGGAAGATATTTTCAATGAAAATAAGCCCAAGGTTGTTCTAGATAAAAACATGAACGCAATTTATTTTAGTCGCTCGCCTATTCCATTTTTAAGAAATACAAAAAAATCCGATTGGTTAAATCATCATACATTTTACCGTCATATAGGCATGTATGCTTATAAAACCGAGATATTACAGAAATTAACTAAAATTAAAAGATCGTCTCTAGAAATAGCGGAATCTTTAGAACAACTTCGTTGGATAGAAAATGGTTACAAAATAAAAACAGGTAAAACGAATTTTGATTCATTTGGTGTTGATACACCGGAAGATTTAGAAAGAATATTAAGGTTACTATAACAACCTCACTAATATTAAGATAACGTTAAGAAATAGCTCAAAAATTTGAGCTATTTCTTATTTGTCAACATTTTTTATACGCTCATAAAAAAACAATTGAACATTAGCCATAGAAATCGTAATTTCATATGACAATTCTATAAAACCGAATTAAAATGGAAATAAAGGGTACCGCTGTAAAATCTATTAAAGATTTTGTTGATAAAAAATTCAAGGAAAGATCAAAGGAATGGTTTAATTCTTTACCTGAAGCTACTCAAGAAATCTTAAAAGGTGGTGTTTTAGCTAACAACTGGTATCCTATGAAAAATGCTGCAATTACACCTACCAAGGCGATTGCTAAAATGTTTTTTAATAATGACGTTAAAGAAGCTGCTTTCCAATCAGGAAGATATAGTGCTGAAATCGGATTAAAGGGCGTTTACATGATTTTTATAATGATAGCAAAACCGGGCTATATTATTCAAAGAGCAAGTAGAGTATTTCAGTCATATTATAGCCCCACAGACATGGAAGTGGTCGAAACAAAAATAAAAGGTGTTACATTGCACATAACTAAATTTCCAGAACCTGATCATGTTATTGAATATAGAATTGCGGGGTGGATTCAGAAAGCACTTGAACTTACAAATTGTAATGATGTGAAGGTGAATATTACGAAATCGCTCACAAAAGGTGATCAAGTTACGGAATTCGATATTTCATGGAACTAAATAGTTAATTCTGATTTAGGATTCTTTTCTGTTTGAAAGTAAGCTCAGACCTGGTTTTGGGCTTACTTTTTTATTAAAACTGAACTATAATTCCTAAAGAAGGTAATATGGTTCCGGCACCCTCGCTAACAATTGTTTTCATAAGATACCTATCGGGATTATTAACATCTACAATAAAATTTCCATTATTATCAGATTCCGGAATAAATTTATCGGGTTCATCTGATTTAAAATTATATACATTCTGAATATCCAAATAAAGCATTAATGACCATTTATCGTAAAAGTATTGTTTGTCAATTCTGATATCCAACTGGTGAAAGTTACCTAAACGTAAAGTGTTAAACTTTGAAAAATCAAGGTACTCTCTTCCTCTTGCATCCCATGCCGAAATTAAACCGGTTTTATTTTTATCAACCGGAGTAAAGGGAGCACCTCCTACAAACCTCCATTTAAACCCGAATTGCCAGTTCTTTTTTAAATCACGTGTTGCAGTAATATTTAAAAGATGAATATTATCCCAGGCGCTTGGAATATAACCAGAAGTAAAATTTAAATTATCATCAAACTCTTTAAACTCACTTCGAACAAGGGTATAAGACAATACCATATTAAAACCATATAAATTCTTGTGCCTTGCCAAAAACTCAATTCCAAATGACCGGCCTTCAGCAATTGATAAAACCTCCTCATCCCCAAAAGTACCGAAATCTGCCCCCTTGTTTGCTAAAGCAATAGAATCGCTAACTGAAAATGGATAATCCCTATAATACTTATAAAACCCTTCAATAGATAAAAAAGACTGGCCTGTCGGTAAATATTCTAAACCTGCAACGATATGATCGACAGAAATATATTTTAAGCCATTTTCTTTATTTAGGAACTCTCCGGTACCGTTACTAAACCCCAATGTTGTATAGGCTGGAAGCTGATAGTACCTTCCCGTATTAAAATTAAAAGAAACCTCAGGTAAGAATTTATAAGAAGCTGAAAACCTGGGAGAAAATTGTTCCAACATATTAGACATGCCAGCTGAATAATTATTGGCATCGGCACGCACTCCTAATGATAGTGTCAATTGTTTTTGAAAATATTCTTTACTTACCTGGCCAAAAAATGACCATTTCCAAAAATCCAGGTTTACATCATAGTCTGTTACAACCGGAGTAAAACCAATAAAATCTTTCCTGAATGTGTTATTCGAATATTGAGCATATTCAATGCCTGCCCCTACATTTATTTTATAACCATTATCTGTTCTGGTTGTATTTTCATATCGAAATTTATTTTCTGCTTCAGCCGAATTATAGTCGAAAGTTTTTAATGAGTCTAACTCAATATTGTCTTGGTATTTATATGAATAATTATCTAAAAAACTCCTGCTTAAAACCCAGGTTCCATAACTTTTTTCTCTATAATGCTTATAAACAATGCCAAAAGTATAACCCCACTGCTCATTAACCGGCAAATAATTTAAGATGTATTTCTGGTCTTCTGTTTCATTTGCGTCAAGGTTTAATTCAGAAATATCATAGGCTCCTAAACCAATAAATGTAAGTTCATTTTTTTTATTAAACCTTGTTTTTACCTTAAATTGCATATCATTATAAGTAGGTAAAAATGGTAATTCCAAAACGGAAAATAACAGTTGCAAGTAAGACCTTCGTACAGAAAAAATATAAGTTGTATTATTTCCTACCGGGCCATCTAACGTTAATGCTACTTCGGAAGAACCAAGTGTTCCCTGAATTTCCATTTTCTCTGAGTTTCCATCTTTTTGTTTAAACTCGATCACAGAACTTAAGGCATCGCCTCTATTAGCAGGGAAAGCACCAGAATATAGATTTACTTCCCGAACAAAATCAACATTGATAATTCCAACTGGTCCTCCGGATGCTCCCTGAGTTGCAAAGTGGTTTATATTCGGAATTTCAACATCATCCAAAAAAAATGAGTTTTCGCTTGGCCCACCACCTCGAACAATAACATCGTTTCGTTGAGCTGGTGTTGATGCTACGCCTGGAAAAGACTGAATAACCTTAGAAATATCACGGTTAGCACCAGGTATTTTTTCGATTTCCTGTACACCAATTACTCTTAATGAAACCGGGCTTTCTTCTATTTTTCTAAATACCGACGGCTTAACAACTACCTCATCCAACGCAATACTTGATTCAACTAAAGGAATATTGATATTCACAACTTTTGCATTTGTAACCATTAAATCAGGCGATATATATGTTTCATATCCAACAGCAGAAACTTGCAATTTCACAAAACCCGGTTTTATTCCTTCAAGCTTAAAATTTCCATCAAAATCCGATGCAACACCAATATTTGTTTGATATACAACAACATTCGCAAAAGGCACAGGTTCGTTATTCGAACTAATGTAAACCCGTCCTTTTACAATCCCATTATTTTCACCTTGCGACATTAAGGTTAATGGTAAGAGAAGCAATGCTAAATATAAAATAGATTTAGCCATATTTTTGTTTGTTTTTCATGTTAATTTGTTAAACATACATTTTATAAAAATGTTTTAATGGCTATATTATTTTTTTCATTCAGAAATATCTTCTTACTTTAAGCTGCTCATTATTTGTTATATGTTAAAGTTACTTTATTCTTTTTTGTTGGTTTTTGTGCCAATCTTTTATACCAATGCTCAAAATTTCGAAATTAAGAGTATTCGTAATGACTATATGACAAAGTTCGAGAATTATACTATTGAATCCGGATTAAGTAATAACAATTGCATAAAAGTTTACCAGGATAAATACGGATTTATTTGGATAGGAACTTCGAAAGGCCTTAACAGGTTTGATGGGCATACTTTTGTAAACTATCATCATAATCCTGATGATTCGACAAGTATCTCGGGTAATTTCATAAGTGATATTACCGAAGACAAATATGGAAATTTATGGATAGCCACACATAATGGATTAAACCGATATAACAGGGAACAAGAGCATTTTATCAGATATCAATCATTACGCAGGGCAAATAGTATTAGTCATAATAATATTCGGAAATTTTTGCCTGACAGTGCGGGATTTTTATGGATAGAAACTCTTGATGGAACATTGAACAAATTCGATATTAATAAGAAGAAGTTTTCTCATTACACGCATCCTAAAATTATTCAACCTTTTTATGATTATTATGGTATGCTTCAGGATCCGGAAGGTTTAATCTGGATTGGGGGAAGAAACCTGGGGCCTGGTTTTTTTAATCCTGACAGTGAAGAATTTAGGTTTATAGAAACTGTACCTCAAGTCAAAGGTAAAAAAAGAGATTCAGACGTAGCTTGTTATTTTATTGATTCTTACAATACATTTTGGATTTCCGGTATTGATGGGATTTACACTTACGATCGTGAGCATGATTATTTTTCAAAGTTCCTTGGAACTTCAACTTTCTCGATCATTCAATCCAAGGATGGCATTATCTGGTTTGCATCAGGCAGTGGTATATATACTTATAACTATAAAACACAAGTTATTACTCATTACACTAATGATGAAAATAATTCAGTTTCGTTAATCGACAATCATGTTAGTGATATTCTCGAGGATCGTAACGGAAATATTTGGATTGCAACTCGTTCAGGTTTAAGCAAGCTTGATTTTCGAACTAACAAATTCGGGCACATTTATCATATTCCGGAAAATGAAAATAGCCTGGCATCAAATAAGGTTTCCAGTATTGTTCAAGATAATCAGAATAATTTATGGATTGCATATAAAAACAAAGGATTCGACAGGTACAACCTTGAGAACAAAAACATAGAGCATTTTCAAACAAAAACTCATTCGGGATTAAAATCGGATGTTGTTTCTAAGCTATATTTTGACAAAGACTGGAATCTGTGGATAGGTTTATGGCGAGGTGTTGGATTTAATATCTATAATCCAAGATTAAAGGAGTTCAAACATTACGTACTTGATAAGAATTCCCGGAAAAGAGACTGGTATTCGGATTTTTTAGAAGATAATCAAGGAAATTACTGGATTGCAGTGTGGGGTTCTGTCGGATTGCACAAGTTTAATATTGCAAGCAATAAATTTGATCCGGATCATTTTAGGCCTATTAACAGGCCATTAAATAAACACATTAACAGCCTTGTTATTGATAAAAACCAAAATTTATGGATTGGCACAAAAGATCGCCTTATATTCAGATATAATATAAACAATGAAAAGTTTGAATCGTTTATTTACCAGGAATATCCTCTTACTGTAGAATCCGAAAGATTTCTTAAAACAAGGAAAGGAGCGTTTGATCAATTTAATGAGGTTTCTCACACCACTCTTGACCAATTAGGTAATCCGTGGTTTATTGCAAGTAATCAAATTATTAAATATGATTTAAAAGAAGAGAAATTTAGCTCTTTTAAAGTTGATTCCGGCCAATACATTAAACCGTTGAAGAATGGTTTATTATTTAGGTTTGAAGAATCTTTTCTGTTGTTTTCATTTGCTGGCCAAAAATTTAAAAACCCGCATTTTAACTCCTATACCGATCTATGTGATGTCCTTGACATCGTATCCGGTTTTAAAAATAATCTGCTTATAATAAAAAGCCAAAAGGTACAGTTGGGTAACAAAAAGGAGTTTAAGCTAAAAGATTCTGTTGACTATATTTATAAATCGTATATTGATTCAAAAAATCAAATCTGGTTATTTTCCAGAAACCAATTGATTATTCTTGATGAGGACTTAAATGAAATTTATCTTCATGGTTTAGTTAATCATTTTAATCATACCGAAGTATTTTGTTTGTATGAGTTTAATGATATGATATGGATTGGAACCAATAATGGATTATTTGCTATTGAGGATTTTATCATAAAACAGCATTATACTTTTGATTCCATGGATCAATACTCACTTATCAACAATAAGGTGTACAGTATTTGCTCTAACCTTACTAATTCATTATGGATTGGAACAGAAACAGGTTTATGTTTACTTGATATACCAAATCACAAATTCACACCCTATAACACCCCTGGCCAGGATGCTTTAACATCACATTTAACCAGTTGTTTGTTAGAAGATTCGAAAGGCAATATTTGGATTGGAACAACAAATTTTGGTTTAAATAAATTAGATTCCGAAACTGGAAAAGTTCAACATTACACACACAAGTCCTACGATTCTTTAAGTATTTCATCCAATCAAATTAATTTTATTTTCGAAGATTCAAAAAGCAATTTATGGATAGCAACCCATAATGGTTTAAATCAACTCACGGCTCATTCGAACTTTAAACGATATGGCATTTGTGATGGTTTGCCTGATCACGTTATTAGTTCTATTACAGAAGATAATGATGGGAATCTTTGGTTAACTTCTCCCAAGGGAATTTCGAAATTTGATCCCAGAACAAAAAAAATTAACAGTTTGAATAAAAATTCCGGCTTAGCCGGTAATCATTATAATACTGCTCTAAAATTAGATGATGGCAGGTTGGTTTTTGGAGGAGAAAATGGAATCAATATTTTTGATCCTTTAGAAATTGCATGCGATATGCCTATTCCAAATATTCAAATCACCGGATTCGATATTTTCAATAAAACCTATAAGCATGATTTAACCAATATTGAAAAAATAAAACTTAGCTACAAACAGAACTTTTTTTCCATACAGTTTTCTTCATTGCAATTTAATAAAAATCATCATTATAAATTTTACTACAAATTAGAAAATGTTGATCCGGACTGGAATAAAATCAATCATGAACCCAACGTCAGCTATACCGATATTAAGCCAGGGCACTACAGTTTTCATATTAAAATAACACCTGATGATGGATTAATACAATATACAAAAAAGCTTAAAATTATT
Organism: Bacteroidales bacterium; assembly: GCA_028282785.1. Lineage (GTDB taxonomy): Bacteria > Bacteroidota > Bacteroidia > Bacteroidales > UBA12077 > UBA12077. Next base: position 36,550 of record JANQHE010000009.1, read on the forward strand.
ATTACGCCCCCGTTTTGGAAAACTTATTGGTTTTATTCTATCGTAACTATAATTATACTAATTGTATTAGCCTGGATGATAAGGTTAAAGTTTAGAAGTATAAGAGCAGAACTGGCTAAATCAGAAATTGAACAGAGAATGTTAAGAACACAAATGAATCCGCATTTTATCTTTAACATACTTACAACCTTACAGAATCTTATTCTGAATAATGATGTTTCAAATGCCAATAAGTATTTAACCCGTTTCTCGAAGTTACTGAGAATGATCCTACAGAATTCAAGGTCAACCTATATTTCTATTTCGGAGGAGGTTAATATCATTACTAACTACATTGAACTACAGAAGCTCAGATATAACAACAAATTTAATTACAAAATTGATGTTGATAATACGCTTGATCTTGAATTGGATCAAATTCCACCCATGTTAGCTCAGCCTTTTATTGAAAACTCGATTGAGCATGGTTTTGTAGAAGCCAATCAGGAGTACCTTTTAGATATTTCGATTATAAGGGATAATAACTTTATAATATACACAATTGCCGATAATGGTATTGGAATTGAAAAATCACTAAAAATAAAATCTCAATATAAAGAAGATTATAAAAGTTTGGGTATTAAAATTATTAATGATCGTATGATCAATTTAAATAAGATTCAGAAACAAAATATAGATTTAAAAGTAAAAGATATAAGCACTAAAACTAAATCAGAACAAGGAACAAAAGTTATAATAACTATCAAAAATGCTTAGAACACTTATAATAGAAGATGAAGTTAATGCCCAGGAAGCTTTACAAAAGCTTATCGAGAATCATTGTGATCATGTTAAAATCATAAGTTTGGCCAACACGGTTAAATCAGGGATAAATGATATTAAGGTTCATAATCCTGATTTGGTTTTATTGGATATTAAACTATCAGATGGCAGTGGTTTTGATATTTTAAAACTAATTGACAGTAGTAATATTCATGTAATTTTTACTACTGCCTATAATGAGTTTGCTATTAAAGCATTTAAATTCAGTGCTATTGATTATTTGCTAAAACCCATAGATATAGATGAGTTTAAAGATGCTATTGATAAAGTGGTTATTGCACAAGATCAAAAAAATACTCAAAAGAAACTAGATGTATTTCTGGAAAATATAAATAATATATCGAAAGAAGTAAAAAAGATTGTTCTGAAAACCAATGATAGTATCCACCTGGTAAATGTAAATGATATTTTAAGATGTCAATCTGATGGGAACTATACCTATTTTTACTTTACCAACCAAGCTCCTGTATTAGTATCTAAAAACTTAAAGGAATATTATGAGATGCTTAAAGACTATCAGTTTTTCAGGCCACATCAATCTCATATTGTAAATATAAACTACATTAAAAAATATCATAAGTTAGATGGCGGGTATCTTATTTTGCAAGATAAATCTACAATTCCTGTAGCCACCAGAAAAAGAGATGAACTTATGAAAATATTTGAAACCCTTTAATCAGATTTTTATAAAGCTCCGGCAAATTTTAATCATATCGCTACAAATTTTAATCCGGTAACATTTTATTGAATCGGTTAGCTATATTCGTGTTATACTTTATACAACATGAATAATTTAATTATAATCGATGATTTATTATGCATGAACGAGCTACGTAGTTTGTTAAATAAGTATTCTAACCAGGTTAAATTATTCCTTTCAGAAGAAGACTATAACATTGATCTTGAAGGTTTGGTCAAGCAAATTAAAAATGATTTAAGCATTCAGAAAATTGTATCTGTTTCAACGGAAAATGAACTATTAAAAATACTTATTAAAGACATTCTTTTCATAGAAACAAATAAGAATGAAGTTTTCATCAGTTTAGCAAATGGTGAAACTCATCGGTTGGATAAGCCATTTATTCATTACAAGAATAATTGGAATCAATATAGTATTATTCAAGTTAATGACAATTATCTGGTAAATATTAATTCGGTTAAGGAATTCACTTTAGATGATAATACCATCACATTAATTAACGGCGATAAAATCAATGCAGATAAATCATTTAGGAATCAAATCATACAAGCATTAAAGAATATGGAAACGAATATTAACAATTAAAAATTGAGAAATAACTATGAAAAAATTAGGATTATTATTTTTATCATTAACTCTTTCTTTAGGAGTTTTCGCACAAGCCAAGTACCAAGCTAAAGTCATTATTGTTTTTATGGGCGAAAAGAATGCAACTTTTGACGAATCACTGTTTCCAAATTGTGAGTTTTACTATACTCCGGGAATTATAGCTACAGAAAAAAAGACCAACACTTTAAGTGGTAAAATTGCCGGCTCTATTACAGGTGATGATTACAGTACTGCTTATGATGTTAGCTTCTCCGGCACCCCGGAAGCGGCTTATAAAACAAAAATGACAGAAACGGTTCTTTTTGATATTAACGGTTATGTTTCTGGTCTTTATAAATCATTTGATAATATTGTCCTAAGTCCTAAAAAGAACTTGCAAGGTACTTATGATTATGCTAGTTACAATGCAGTAAGCAAGGATTACATTAAAAAAGGAGATGAAACGAAGAAGGCAAAAAAAGCTCCTAAAAAACCAAAACATTTATTTGACTATTACGGCATGGAAATTCCATTTGATTTTGAGGTAGAAAATGCTGCCGGAGAGAAAAAATCTATAAGAAATATTGTAAAGGGTGAACCTTTAACAATCCTTCACACGCTTTATATATCTCCTGATGCAGATTTCAAATCGGGATTGGAAAGTGGAGCCAATAAGACAGGCAAAGAATTTCTTAGCGATAGAAGTAATACCAGCAAAAGTTTTAGAGCCTTGAAAATACTCTTCGAGTTTGAAGAGAATATATATGGAAACAAAGTAATATTGTAAATTATTCATTTTAGAATTAAATAAACCGTACCAATAAAAATGTAATAAACTATGCTTTTATAAGGATAGAATTAATTTAAACCAATTGACAGTGAGGCTTTTATGCTCCAATGCAGATAGAAGCCTCTTTTTTATAGCTGCGACTTAAAATAATTTAATTCATCATCAAAATTCAAAAAATCATTTTTCTTGATTATTTTATGAATTAAATCAATCTGACTTTCCAAAAATCTTTGATGACCTTTTGTTCCCGGATTCATTGGGCAATGGTTTTTAGCGCGAACGATTTTTTCGACATCCTGAATTACTTCATTCGTAGTTTGGTCAAAATATGTTTGCCCAAATTGCTGCCAAATATAATCAATAGCGACTTTTGAAGGGTGCAACATATCGTCTGCATAAAAACGATAGTCGCGTAAATCATCCATCATAATTTCGTAAGCAGGAAAGTATTCAATATGATCAAATATTTTAATAAGCTGATGAATGGCCAAAATTAAAGTTGACTTACTTAATTGGTTTTGAATTGCTCCATCTTTCCAGTGCCTAACCGGGCTGACTGTAAAAATAATCTTTAAACCGGGGTTATAATCCTCCATTCTGTTTAACACTTTAGCCCATTGAACAAAAATATCCTCTACACCCAGTTTAAATCGTTCAAACTCCTTAGCTGGAATTTTATGGCAATTAGAAACAATCCTTTTTATTTTGAGATATTTATAAACCCAAGCCGTACCAAAAGTTACAATCAAATATTTTGCTGTTTTCAAATGAGCCCTTGCTTGATTGAGCCTCCCATTTATTTTTTTTAAGCACTCCTGTTTATCCGGATTTGAAAATTCAGTATCGTGATAAAAACTAAACCACAGGTTATTAAAAAAATCTAAATCGCTTTCTTCAAAATCTCTTTTATCTAAAATGATTTCCAAGCTTTGCCTTACTGAAACCGGATTATACAAAACACCAAAAGGATTTACCAAAACAGGGAACTTAAAATCAACCATTTTATTGCCAATATTCTCGGTAAAGCATGATCCCATGAACAAAACAGGCGTGTGGTAACTTATTTTGTTACTTGATCTTTCCGGTTCTATTTTAGTACGAAATTCTTTCATTGTTAAATAGCTGTCAGCCACTAGCCATTAGCCACTAGTTTATTCATAAAGCCATAAATCATCATTTGTTCTTCTGCTATTATAGCTTGGGTTTCAACTTCAAAAGATGAGCCCAGTGCAATTTCTAAAAATCTATAATAATCCTTTTCACTTCTTCTGGAACTTCCTTCTGCAATATTTGAGGGAATTGACACTGCTGCTCTTGTTATTTGGGTATATAATCCATACTTCTCTTTTTCTGGCAAAAGATTAGCAATGTTATAAGCTTCTTTGACTATTTCAATTCCTTTTTGCCAAATCTTCAATTTTTTAAAATTTTTCATTAATTAATACATTTTTATTGTTAAACTAACAGCTAGCAGCTAAAAGCTATTAGTATACTCATAATTTATTTTCTACCCATTTTAAAACAAACTCAAAAATCTGATCTTTTTCTAATTCATTATGCAACTCATGGTATAATCCCTCCCATTCCTTGTATACAATATCTTTTTCCTTATTTTTTGCTTTTTCAAAAAAATCTTTACTTGCCTTATATGATGTTATATTATCGTCGTTACCATGCTGAATAAGAACCGGTAAATTAAGCTTTTCAGTATTTTCTAATACCCAATGCCCTGCATTATAAATTTCAAAAAACATTCGGGCCGAAATCTTTTCATGAATTAAAGGGTCCCTAATATATTGATCAACTATATTTTTATCATGTGTTAAGCCTATAAGCTCTAACTTTGAATTTTGAGTAAATTTGGGATACAATTTATTCATTATTCTTGCAAAAATCAAAGTTATTGAAGAAGGATTAAAAGCTAATCTATACCATGGAGAAGAAATCACAGCTCCAATAAATGAATTTTTTCTTTTTAAAATATAATTGGTTACGATATTCCCGCCCAAACTATGCCCATAGATGAATTGAGGTAAATCGGGAAACAGCTTTTTTGATTCTTTAAGTAAGACATCAATATCCTTTAAAAGATCTTCAAAGCTTGATATATAACCTCTTCGTCCGTCTGATTTTCCGTGGCCACGATAATCAATGGCATGTACAGCAAATCCTTCATTTGCAAATTTCATTGCCCAGTAATCATAGCGTTCACTATATTCACCAAATCCGTGTACTAAATTTATAATTGCCTTTGGGCTTTCTTTAGGTTCCCATATATAACCCGAAAGTTTCATACCATCAAAGGAGGCGTATGCTGCTGATTTGTAATTCATAGTTAAGTAACCTAACTTTAAAATTCTAATCAAATTTACAGATATTATGCAACAAATCATACAAATATCAACGAATGAACATAACGACTTATATGATATCACTGACCGGGTTGAAAATATAATTTCAAGTAGTAATATTATAAGTGGATTAGTAAATATTTATGCTCAAGGTGCAACAGCAGCTATAATGATCCAGGAAAACTGGGATAACTCAGTTCAAAATGATGTGATTACTTTACTGAAAAAATTAATTCCTTCGGGTGTGTGGCAGCACGACGCTCAAGACAATAATGGCGATGCACATTTGAAAGCGGGTATTGTTGGCCCAAGCGAAACCATTCCAATTATCGATGGTAAAATGGGATTATCCACCTGGCAAAACATCTTCTTCTGTGAGTTTGACGGGCCACGTTCTAAAAGAAATATTGTAGTTTCAATTCTTCCCGGTGATTCCAAAAATTAACTGAACAAAAAATAAACATCTTTGTATAGATAGATTATAAATTTAAAACCAATAGAAAATGATCCAAAAAATTGCATCAATTACCGCTTTTATATTTTTAACCTCTTTACTATTTGCACAAGAAGAAGCCGATTCGGCAAAAACCTGGAAGTTTAATGGATTAACATCTTTAAATTTTTCTCAAGTATCTCTTACTAATTGGGCCGCGGGTGGAGAAAATTCTTATGCTTTTAATGGGTTAGTTAATTTATCGCTAAAATATTCTAAAGATAAAAATGACTGGGCCAATACATTGGATATAGGTTATGGAATTCAAAAACAAGGCGACCAAGAATATAGAAAGACTGATGATCATATTGATTTTACATCGAAATACGGGCGAAAAGTTTCAAAAGGTTTTTTTATAAGTGCTTTATTGAATTTTAAAACACAGATGAATGAAGGTAAGAAATTTGAAACTGATCCGGATACCAGTTATGTAATTTCAGAATTTTTAGCTCCTGGTTATTTAACCGGTGCTATTGGTATGGAATACAAACCAAGTGAAGTGTTTTATGCTGTTTTATCTCCGGTTGCAGGAAAATTAACAATGGTACTGGATGATACCTTATCAGCCCGAGGCTCCTTTGGTGTTGATCCGGGGTCAAAAACAAGGATTGAACTTGGAGGTTCTGCTACAATAGGAGTAAAAAAGGAGGTAATGAAAAACGTAATATTTACTTCTACGCTTGCATTATTTTCAAACTATATGGAAAATCCACAAAATGTAGACGTGGATTGGAAGGTTTTAATCAATATGAAAATAAATGACTATTTATCAGCTAACCTAAATACACATTTAATATATGATGATGATATAGCATATATCGATGAAGAAGGTGAACACGGGCCTCGCGTTCAGTTCAAAGAGGTATTTGGTGTTGGTTTGACCTACAAATTTTGATAATCTTAACAGGTTTCCTTTATCCGGTTATAATAAGAATTTAAAGCTCAAAACTCATTATATTTCTATGAGTTTATTTTTCATGGCAAACATAACCAAATGTGCTGAATTTTTGGTTTTTGTTTTTTTTAATAGTGCAGTCCTATGGTTATCAGCAGTTTTGGGGCTAATAAATAAGCTTTCACCTATTTCATTATTTGTATGACCATTGCATATTAAAATCAAGACTTCCTGCTCTCTATCCGTCAGTTCAATTTCTACTTCGTTCTTTTTGTTAAAAGAAACAATCACTTTTTGCAATAATTCCTGGCTAAAATAATTTCCCCCTTCATAAATTTCTTTAATTGCCTTTATCATTTCAAATGAACCGGATTTCTTGAGTATAAATCCTTTTACTCCCAAATCTATCATTTTATGATAATGTTCCTCATCATCGAACATACTTAATATCAATATTTTAATGCCCGGATGCTTCTGCAGAGCTTTTTTAGTTGTATCAAATCCATCCATTACAGGCATCGAAATATCCAATAAAATGATATCAGGTCTTTTATTTTGTAAGAAAGAAATTAGTTCAGCGCCATTTTTAAAACTACCTATAACCTCAATATCCTTTTCTTCGGATAGTATCATTCTAACACCATCTCTAAAAAGGTCATGATCATCTGCAATAGCTACATTAATCATTTTTGAATAAATTTAACTTAAAGATACATTATTTTCAGATTTTATGCCGGTAACTCGATCTGGTATTTTGAACCTTTATTGATACCTCCCTTGAATTCAACTTTTCCTCCAATCGATTCAATCCTGCTTTTTATATTTATTAATCCCTGCCCTTTTTTCTTTTTTAATTCTTTTTCGTAATCAAATCCTTTTCCATTGTCAGAAAATTTGACTTTTATAACTTTTCCATTGAAATTAATATCGAGTCGAATCAAACTCGAATCAGAATACTTAATACTATTATTCAATATTTCAGTTAGAGCTCTATAAATTGAAATTTCAATTTCGTCTCTAAATCTTTCTTCCGTATTCATTGTAAATTCAATTTTACATCCGGAAGCAATTTCAAATTGCTTAATTTGTTTTTTTAATGATTTATTAAGGCCAAAATTCTCTAATATTTTAGGTGTTAGATTGTTAGAAATAGTTGATATATTGGAAATAGCTTCATCAATTATATTATATAGCTGTGGTTCAATTTCTTGTTTTAGTTCAGGTTTAGTTGTTGTACAGTACTTTTCAGTAAACATTTTTAGTGTAGAGAGTAGAGGTCCAATACCATCGTGTAATTCTTTTGATATACGTGCACGTTCCTTTTCCTCTGCAGAAATGATCGAGTTAAGCATATTATTTTGCATCATCTTTTTATCCGTAATATCCTCAATTATTAAAAAAAGGCTTTTATATTTTACTTTTTGATATGTAATGCTTAAGTGTTTTTTAAGATCTTCCGAATAAATCTCTTCCACAATCGGATTTCCTTTTAAAACCGCCTCAGAACAATTAATGAAAAAACTATTATCCAAGCCTGGCAAAATACTACTAATAGTTTTCTCAAAAATATCCTCAATTTCTTTGTTAGTTAATTGCAGAAAAGCTTGATTTGCATTAAGCACAACAAAATCCTTAAAAATGCCCTCAACCCTATTTACACCCCTTATTACAATAAAGCTATTTTTTATTGCTGCTACCAAATCACTAAAATACTTTCTTTGCTGATTAAGTTTTTTTACAGAGCTGGTAATTTCCGTATTATCTACAATAGCACTTACATATCTGTAAGGTACACTATTTTTATAGTAAACAGCACCATATTCTTTTAAGTATATGCTTAGCCCGCTTTTTACAATAATTCTGTATTCTATTGGATCATAAAATGTTCTGTGTTGTCGACCCTTTGAAATCGTATTTAATCTTTTTGTTAATATACTTCTATACTTACTTTGATCTAAAGGATGAATAAAACTTTGCAGATCTTTTACTGTTAATTGATTTTCATTATTTATGTCTAAAATATTCTGCATTTGCTCAGATAAAATAACGGAGCCTGTTTCAAGATTCCAATCTATAATACCCATATTGATCGCCATTTCAGCAATTTTCCAACGATTATTACTTTCTTCCAACAGTTTTTTCGACCTTTTCCGTTCGGAGATGTTTCTAAAAATAATCATAACCCTTTGATTATCATAATATTCTATCACCTGCATCTTAGCTTCAAACTCTATTATGCCTTTTTGGGTAATCAACTCGACTTCTTCCGGATCAAAATCATTAAACAAATTATTATTAACCTGATTAATGAAACTATCCCTGCAATTTGGCAAAAGCATTTGATAAACCTTTATTTCCTTAAGGTTATAAGTTTCCTCTCCTATTAGTTTTTTAAATGATTTATTTGAAGTAATGTAGTTACATTCAAGGTCGCAAATAACGATTGGATCCTTACTTCCATCAAATATATTTCTAAAGTTTTTTTCTTTTTGAATTATATTTTTTTGAAGTTCAATATTTTCTCCTATCTTTTTACTAAGTAAACTAACGGTAGCATTTAACTCCGCATTTTCAGCATTTTTGTTTTGTAATAAAGTATTAAGACGCCTGGAAATATGATTTATAATATAAATAATCAATCCCAGCCAAAGTATTATATCCCATACATTTGATATAACTAATAATGTCTTTTCAACGGAGCCTTTATTATATTCTACTTTTTCAACTGTTCCCGAATTATGGAGCCAAACAATAATTAATATGGTTATAAGTGATGCAAAAACTGATAAAATGCTTATTCTAATGTTATATAAAAGGACTGCAAAAATTGCAACTAAAATAAAAGCTAACCAGCTTACACTTTCAAATCCCTGATATAGTAATCCAACAATTCCACTTATATATGCAAAGATTAAGGCGGTGATTAACTTAACATGATACTTAAAAAGATACCTGAGTTGTGCCAATATAATTACTATCAATGCAAATCCAATATCCAGGAGAAATTGAGGCTGATAACCGAAATAAGTAATTTTTGATAGCGTTATAAATATGTACGGAATTACCAATAATGAAAAAAGAACCAACAAAGAGTTTACAATTTGTTCTATATCGATAAAAGCCCTTCGTTCAAATAATGTCGAATATTTCTCTTTCTTAATAAACATAAACTCAAAACATGTATTTTTAAACATAAACCCAAAGTAATTATTTTAATTGTAGAACTTTGAGTTTAAAATGCAAGTTAAGATTCTTATTTAAAATTGCCTATAGTAAATTCCTAATTATAATTTTATTGAAACTAAGAAAATTATGAAACGCTATATTTTTAAAATAAGAAAGGAGCAAACTATCTAAGTTTACCCCTTTCATTTGTAGAACTTAACCTAAACCATCAATAAAGATTTTATTTAAAAAAATAAAATTATATCATCATTTCATTTTCCTTTGTGATCATAATTAGGATCAAATGAATTTTCTGCTACTAATTTAATAAGGTTAAAATTGAATAACTTGTATTTGTTTTTAAATACTTCTCCTATATCATGAATATCTTCATCATCCTCTTCAAAATACCAATCTATTTTAACGTCTTTTATATGAGTGCTTTTAAAAAGTATTTTTAATAAATCAGCTATCATTCTTATTGAAACACTGTTTATTATTTCAAGATTAATCGTTAGATCGACATTTTTTTCCGTAAAATTTGACACCCATTTTCTTAATGGTATATAAAAATCAACTTCGCTAAATGGTAAAGACCTACCTTTAATTAACATGCGACCGGATTTGTAAAATTCCACATTAGGAGTGTATCTTGTTTGCCCGATTATCAAGTCTGTCATGATTTACAATCTTAGTGCATTCAACTATATTTTCTCTTAGACTTATTTCTAAATATGTATTACACATATTCCATATCAATACACTCGACATAATTAAAACCAGACCTTTCTAGTTTATCCTCAATCATTTCACCAATCTCCTCCATATCAACGTCATCCATTTCGTAGTGCCATTCAATGTTTATTGTCTCTATATTTTTATTATTTTCAATCGCCTGAAGAAGATTAAAAAACATTTTAGTTGAGGCTGTATTCATATATTCTATCTTAGATATTAAATCAACTTTCTTAACATTTAATTTATTTACCCACTCAAATAATCTTAAGTAGAATTTTTTAGGATCTTCAGAAAGTGATCTACCTTCGATATATAGTTCTCCGTTTTCTTTAAAAGATACAAATGGGGTAACATCTTCTTTTGAAATAATCAAATCGGCCATTCTTGTAAGTATTTATCGTTTAGTTGATTGTTGTTATAAATATGGGTCTATTTTTTTTCTGCTAAGTATAAATTTCCTTCTTCAGAATTTTTAAATGTATTCCATTGAGCCAATAGGTTTTCTTTATCTGTTCTATAACTTATAAAAACCTCTCTCCAAGATATATATATATGATTTTCATAAGCATTGTAAAAACTTTCAATAATCTCTGTATTAACCTTAATTTTAACACTTCCATCTGCTAAATATTCTGTCCCATTAGCTTCCTTAGCCTTTGCCAAATTTTCTTTGAATTCATGATCGATTATAACCGGCTCTTCAGATTCTTTGTATTTTTTCCAAAATATGCTAAAACCTTCCTGATCGTATTTGTAGGTATGAAGAATTTCTTCCCAAGAGAGCTGATCATTATCCATACTTGATAAATAATCATAATACTTTTCAATCATTTCAATGTTTACCTGAACTTTTACTTTACCATCTTCAGACATTTCCACACCATTATTTTGTTTAGAGTTTATTAGGTTACTCATGTTTTCAGCATCAATATTTTGTGCTGTAACATTATTTAAACTTATAATTAAGAATAAGCTAAATGCTATTGTTAAAGTTCTATTTTGTGTTTTCATAATCCTCACTTTTTAAATTAATCCATTATTGATCAAATCCTTTTTGCAGGTTTACGTTCAATGAATGCATTAGGTAAGAAGGTGAAAACACGAAACTGAATAGGAATTACTTCGTTTTATATAGGGTAATTACCCCTCATCATCAAGTAACTGATTAATTACAAAACACTTAGCAGAAAAAAGATAAATTGACTCTAATTTATGTTTGATTTTAAATTTGATTATATAGTAGCTTTTTACTTTAGCTTCTCTATATTTTTTTTGAATTTCTCAAATTTTATACGCTCAATGGGAGAATTCTTCGATAGCTTTTTGAAAACTTCCTTATTAAGTTCGCGCCAATCTTCTTTATTTAACTTTTGTAGATCTTCAGTTATTTTAAATTGAGGTTCATTATGTGGTTTTGCTTTTGAGCCCTGCCGGACCTGCCTCGTCGGCAGACATGCTGGTAGGTTCCATGGACAAACATCCTGGCAGATATCACAACCAAATATCCAGTCGTTTAGTTTATCATTGAATTCTTTAGGTATGTCTCCTTTTTTCTCGATTGTTAGATATGAAATACACTTTCTTGCATCCAGTTGATAAGGAGATAATGCATTTGTTGGACAAGCATCAATACAGTTGGTGCAATTTCCACAATAATCTTTAACCGGATGATCATATTCCAGTTCCAAATCAATGATGAGCTCACCTATAAACTGAAAAGAGCCCAGTTCCTTTGAAATTAGATTTGTATTTTTCCCAATCCATCCTAATCCGGATCTTGCGGCCCATACTTTATCCATTACCGGTGCTGAATCTACAAATGCCCGTCCTGATATTTCTCTTATTTCTGAATTTATATATTCAAATAGTGCAAATAATTTTTCTTTTAATACATAATGATAATCCCTGCCATATGCATATTTAGAGATTTTATAAGTATTCTTGATTTGTTTTTCTTTAGGATAATAGTTGAATAGAACCGAGATTACTGATTTAGCTCCTTCAACTAATTCTCTTGGATCAATACGCTTTTCAAAATGATTTTCCATGTATTGCATTTCACCATGAAAATCTTTGTCAAGCCATTCTTTTAGTTGTTTAGATTCTTTTTCGAGGTAATCGGCTTTAGAGATACCAATAGCAGAGAAACCAAGGTCAAGTGCCTTTTGTTTTATTTTCTTTGTATGTTCCGTTGTTGTGCTCATTGATTAGAATCATTACATACAAAAGTATTAAATTCATTATTAATTTAACCGCATAGCACACAAATCTTTCTACGGCAGGCAGAGAAGGTACAAAGGTTAACAAAGACATTTTAAATTTGTAACCTGGAGCTTAAAATTTTGAACTTATATCAAATATGGAATAATTCTAATCCATAAATAAAAACTACAGATACGTAAAGGTTATAATAAACCGAGATCGAGCATAGCTTCTTCACTCATCATGCTTTTATCCCAAGGCGGGTCGAAGACTAAATTGATTTTTGCTTCTTTGACTCCTTCTATTGCATTAGTTTTTTCGTTAACCTCACCTAATAATTGATCAGCCATTGGACAATTTGGAGCGGTTAGTGTCATTTTTACTTCAACATTTCTGTTGTCATCTACATCAATTGCATAGATTAGTCCAAGATCATATATATTTACCGGTATTTCAGGATCATAAATATCCTTCAGTGTTTTTACAATTTCTGCTTCTAAAGCCATTAATTCATTTGGGTCCATAATAGTTCCTCCTTACTTACTTACCTACCTTAGCATTATACGCCATCGCATACAACTTCATTTGCTTTACCATAGCCAATAAACCATTCGAACGAGTTGGCGATAAATTCTGTTGCAATCCTATTCTTTCAATAAAATAAAGCTCATTATTCATTATATCAGATGGTTTTTGCCTATCCAATACCCGAATTAATAATGCAGCAATTCCTTTTGTTATAATTGCATCACTATCCGCAGAATATCTAATAACATCACCTTCCAAATCAGCAAACAACCACACTTTAGACTGGCATCCTTCTATTAGATATTGCTGTGCTTTATATTTAGGATCAATTTCCGGAAGATCTTTACTCAACTCAATTAAGTAGTTATATTTATCCATCCAGTCATCAAATACCGAAAATTCTTCTATAATTTCGTTTTGTCGTTCGTTTAAACTCATAATTCAAAACTTTTACGCTTCAGGACTTTAGTCCTGTAATTTATCTTGTTAATCACCCCGGGCTTAATCAAGAAAAAACCGTTGGGCTTTAGCCCATTATTTTAAAATTGGCACAAAATTAACCAAACATTTGCTTAACTGTCATAATTGCTTCGCACAATTTATCAATTTCTTCCTTTGTATTATAGAATGAAAATGATGCTCTTATGGTACCTTCAATATTGAGTCGTTGCATTAATGGTTCAGCACAATGATGGCCCGTACGTACAGCTATTCCCATTTTATCGATAACCATACCTGCATCGTAGGGATGAATGTTTTCTAAATTAAATGAAATAACACTTACTTTATTTTCAGCAGTACCTATAATTTTCAAACCTTCAATTGATTCAAGTTTTTGGGTTGCATAGTCAAGAAGCTCTTTTTCATATGCAACAATATTTTCTAATCCAAGTTGTTGAATGTATTCAATTGCAGTTGCTAACCCAATGGCTGCAACGTAATTTGGTGTTCCTGCTTCAAACTTAAATGGTAATTCGTTAAAAGTAGTTTTTTCAAAAGTTACTTTTTTGATCATTTCCCCGCCTGTCATAAACGGAGGTATTTCGTTTAACCACTTTTCTTTTCCATAGATAACACCTATTCCGTTTGGCCCATAAACCTTGTGACCAGAGAATACATAAAAATCGCAATCTAATTCCTGTACATCAACTTTGCCGTGCTGAATACTTTGGGCTCCATCAATTAAAACCGGTACGTTATTTTGATGTGCAATCTCAATAATACTTTTAACATCATTTACAGTTCCTAAAGCGTTAGAAACATGATTTACGGAAACTATTTTAGTTTTAGGTGAAATCATTTTCTCATACTCATCAAGTAATATTTCGCCCTTTTCATTGATAGGAATGACCTTTAATACCGCCTTCTTACGTTCACAAAGCATTTGCCATGGAACTATATTAGCATGGTGCTCAAGCGTTGAGATTATAATTTCATCTCCCTCATATACATATTTTTCACCAAATGAAAAGGCTATTGTATTAATAGATTCTGTCGTTCCGCTCGTAAATATTACCTCGTGATCATTAGGAGCATTAATAAATTTCTGAACAACCTTTCTAGCATCTTCATACCGTTGTGTAAGTTGCTCGCTTAAAAAATGTACACCACGATGTATGTTGCTATTTTCTTGAGTATAGATTTTTATTTCCTCGTCAAGTACAACTCGCGGTTTTTGAGTAGTAGCACCATTATCAAAATAAATAAGCGGTTTTTTATATACTTGTTGACTTAGAATTGGAAAGTCTTTACGTATTTTTTGAATATCTAGGCTCATTTTTTTTTTTTTATAAAGATCCTTCGCTATTCGCTCAAGATTTCTGCCTACACTATTGTTTCAGCAGATAAAAATTCAACTTTAAGATTTTAAAATCAAAATCATAGTTTCACTAACAGCAATGCATCTGACAAGAATTACAACGAGATAATTCACCACGCAACCTTTTGTCAACCAAATCCTGTATTCTTTCTTTTAATGCAGGAACTTGAATTGCTTTAATTACATCATTTGCAAAGGCATACATCAACAGTAATTTTGCTTCTTTCTTATTTATTCCCCTTGCGCGCAAATAAAACAATGCATCTTCATCTAACTGGCCAACTGTTGCACCATGACTACATTTTACATCATCAGCATAAATTTCCAATTGTGGTTTAGTGTTAATATCTGCATCATCAGTAAGCAAAATGTTGTTATTAGCTTGAAATGCTTGTGTTTTTTGTGCATCTTTTCTTACCAAAACCTTACCATTAAAGGCACCTGTTGCAAAATCATCCAATACGCCTTTAAATAACTGATTACTTGTACAATTTGGATAAGCATGATCCATGTGTACATAATTGTCAATATGCTGCCCTTTATCAGTTAGATAAAGGCCATATGTATTATTTTCACATCCTTCACCATTCAGCAATACATTTACATTATTTCTGATGAGTCCACCGTGCAAAGAAATTGTGTTAGCATTTACATAACTATTTCTTTCTTGTTGAAAATATAGGTGCGAAACTTGTTTTGATCCGTTATGCTCATTTTGCATTCTTGAAAAGTCAAAATGCGCATTTTGACCAATATAAAATTCTGAAACAGAATTTGTCAAGAAATTTGGAGTTGATAAGGTATGATCACATACAACAACAGACGCCTGGCTGTTCTCTTCAAGAATATATAAGTTCCTATGTTGCGTTAAGCCTTCTTCTTCATCCATCAAAATGTTAATGATCTGAATTGGCTTTTCAATTACAACTCCTTTAGGTACATATAAAAACACTCCATCCTTAACAAAAGCCGTATTAAGCGCCACCATACCATCTTTTTCCGTATCCGCATACTTTGCAAAATGCCTCTTTACCAACTCCG
The DNA here is from genome assembly GCA_028282785.1 of Bacteroidales bacterium. Classification (GTDB taxonomy): domain Bacteria; phylum Bacteroidota; class Bacteroidia; order Bacteroidales; family UBA12077; genus UBA12077. The sequence continues at coordinate 52,682 of JANQHE010000009.1, forward strand.
GATATAGCTCTGCAGCCTTCTGAAAACTTCCTATCAAAGCTCCACCCGGAAGCTCATGAATTAAATTCTCCCTGTCATAATACCAACCATTCAATAACAGGATAACTTTAGTATTTAACTCAGGTACATCGCACCTAAATATATCATTAACCTGGAATCTTATATTCTTTGGAGAGATATAAGTTTTATAACCGTTTTCAAACTCCTTGTTCAGGTCAGTATATTTATATTGTTCATTCTTCTTATTCGGAAAACCAAGTTTCTGAAAATTTCCAAAAGCTTTCTCTCGAATTTTATTTACATATTCGGGTGAATCACTTTTGAGTAAATCCTGGTTTTCTTCGTATAGTTCGATGAACTTTTCTTTTGTATCTATTTTAACTGTATCCAAGCTCATAAGTTTGCTTTTTAAATTCCGGCAATAGCTATCAAACTATTGTACTAATTCACCTTTCTTTAACCAGTCGTATCCTTTTTCTTCAAGTTCCAATGCCAGTTCTTTACCTCCTGATTTTATAATCTTACCGTTATAAAGTACATGAACAAAATCCGGAACAATGTACTCTAATAATCTTTGATAGTGCGTAATTACTATAGTAGCATTCTCTGAAGATTTTAATTTATTTACTCCATTTGCAACAACTCGCAATGCATCAATATCTAATCCTGAATCAGTTTCATCCAAAATTGACAATTTTGGCTCCAACATAGCCATCTGGAATATTTCATTTCGCTTTTTCTCTCCACCGGAGAATCCTTCATTTACCGAACGGTTTGCCAATGCAGCATCCAGTTCAACTAATGCCTTTTTCTCGCGCATTAATTTTAGAAAATCTTGCGAAGATAATGGCTCCAACCCCTTATGCTTTCTTTGCTCATTAACAGCAGTTTTCATAAAGTTAACCATACTAACGCCCGGAATTTCGATAGGGTATTGAAAGCCAATGAAGATGCCTTCACTTGCTCTTTCTTCAGGAGAAAGTTCTAAAAGGTCATTTCCAAAATACTTTACTTTTCCCTCGGTAACTTCGAATAATTCTCTACCGGCTAAAACTGACGCTAATGTACTTTTACCTGAACCATTTGGCCCCATTATAGCATGAACTTCACCTGCTTTAACTTCCAAATCTATTCCATTTAGAATCTCCTTGCCGTCTATATTTGCATGTAAATTTTTTATTGATAACATCTTATATTATTGTTTAACGTTCAATGTTTTGTGTTTATTAAATTATTGGAATTTTATTCCTTTATATTCTGATTTTTGAAGATATTTAATTAACCCCATTAGCATCTTAGCAATATCATTGCATTCATTATATGTATCTTTAAATTCTTCTTCTGTTATATATTCATGATCTAAAGTTCTATAAAGTTGAGACTTTGTCTCAGCTAAAGAAGATTTAGCTATAAACAAAAACTGAATAAATTCCTTTTTTCCTCCACGTTCAAATCCCTCTGCTATATTATCCATAACTGAACCTGACGAATCTTTAATTTGATTTTTCAATGCAAAATCTTTTGAAAATTCGTTTCGCTGAGTATACTTAAAAATTTGTTTACATAATTCTCTTGCTTTTTTCCAAACTTCTAAATCTTCAAATTTTTCAATAGTTGCCATATATAACATTAAACTTTTAACTTCAAATTCAGAACCTTTCTATCCAACACTGCCCTCGAGGCTAATTTGTAATAATTTTTGAGCCTCAACTGCAAATTCCATTGGTAATTTATTTAAAACTTCTTTAGCATAACCATTAACAATTAAACCAATTGCATCTTCGGTTTTAATTCCCCTCTGGTTACAATAAAATATTTGGTCTTCTCCTATTTTAGAAGTAGTTGCTTCGTGCTCAACCACAGAATTCTTATTATCAACTTCGATGTAAGGAAATGTATGTGCACCACATTTATCACCCAATAACAAACTATCACATTGTGAAAAATTACGGGCATTCTTAGCATTCTTAATAACCTTAACCAGTCCGCGATAACTATTCTGGCTAAATCCGGCTGAAATACCTTTTGACACAATAAGACTCTTTGTATTTTTACCAATGTGGATCATTTTGGTACCTGTATCTGCCTGTTGATGGTTATTGGTTACAGCAACAGAATAAAATTCTCCAGTAGAGTTATCTCCCAACAAGATACAGCTTGGGTATTTCCAGGTAATTGCAGATCCGGTTTCAACTTGGGTCCATGAAATTTTCGAATTTTCACCAGCACATTTACCACGTTTAGTTACAAAATTATAAATACCTCCATTACCATTTTTATCTCCGGGATACCAATTTTGTACTGTTGAATATTTAACCTCTGCATTACGAGCTGCCACAATTTCAACTATTGCTGCATGTAACTGATTTTCATCCCGCTGTGGCGCTGTACAGCCTTCCAGGTAACTTACATAGGAATCATCATCGGCTACTATTAGTGTTCTTTCAAACTGCCCGGTATTAGCCGCATTAATTCTAAAATAAGTAGACAATTCCATTGGGCATCTAACCCCTTTTGGAATATAGCAAAAAGAACCATCACTAAAAACAGCTGAATTTAAAGCTGCAAAATAATTATCCGTATAAGGAACTACTGATCCCATATATTTTTTAACTAAATCCGGATGTTCCTGAACAGCCTCACTAAAAGAGCAGAAAATGATCCCAAGTTCAGCCAAATTTTCTTTGAACGTAGTTTTTACCGAAACACTGTCCATAACCGCATCTACAGCAACACCAGCCAATTGCTTCTGTTCATCCAGTGGTATTCCTAATTTATCAAAAGTTTCTTTCAATTCAGGATCCACATCATCCATACTTTCCAGTTTAGCTTTTTGCTTTGGAGCTGAATAATAAATAATATCCTGATAATTAATCTTAGGTATTTTAAGATGTGCCCATTCTGGCATCTTCATAGTTTGCCAGTGTCGAAACGCCTTTAGTCTAAACTCTAACATAAATTCAGGTTCGTTTTTCTTCTGAGATATCATCCGCACTATATCCTCATTTAACCCTTTTGGAATTGCCTCTGCCTCAATATCCGTAACAAACCCGTATTTATATTCTCCCTGCGTTACTTCATTTAATATTTTATCTTGATCTTTTTCCATAACTTTGCAAAACTCTTTTAAAACCTAATCTAAGTTTAAATAGATTAATTCTAAATTGGGGTACAAATATATTTAAAATCTAACAACAATTAAAGTATCATTGTTTAATCTTTTTTATTAATGATAAATATCAATTTTACAAGATGAGTGAGAATAAAAAGAAATATAGAGAAATATCAGAAATAGGTGAGTTTGGGCTTATTAATCATATAACGAAAGACATAAATCTTAAACATTCAAATACTTTAAAAGGTGTTGGTGATGATGCCGCGGTGATAGATTATGGTGAAATTTGTGCAGTTGTTACAACGGATTTATTAATAGAAGGAATTCATTTTAATTTAATTTATACTCCTTTAAAACATTTAGGTTACAAAGCTGTTGTTGTAAATCTTTCGGATGTTTATGCCATGAATGCAATACCAAAGCAAATAATTGTTTCAATTGCCATATCAAAGAAATTTGCTATTGAACATGTTGAAGAAATCTATGAAGGAATTAAACTCGCATGTGAGAATTACAATATAGATTTAATTGGTGGTGACACATCGTCTTCATTAACTGGCTTAGCAATAAGTATTACAGCAATTGGAGAAGCTCAAAAAGAAGATATTGTATATAGAAACACTGCAAAAAAGAATGATATTCTTTGTGTTACAGGTAATTTGGGAAGTGCATATATGGGATTGCAATTACTCGAACGAGAAAAGGAGTTATTTAATAATGACCCTAATTTCAAACCTAGCTTAGAAGGATATGATTATATTCTACAACGCCAGTTAAAACCAGAAGCCAGAAAAGAAATAATTGAGTTTTTTAAAGATTTGGGTATAAAGCCAACTTCAATGATTGACATTTCTGATGGATTATCTTCCGAAATTAAACACATTTGTGAAAAATCAGATGTTGGCTGCAAAATTTTCCAAGATAAAATACCCATTGATGAAAATGCTTCAAATATGGCTAATGAATTCAATATGGAACCACTAACAGCTGCTTTAAATGGAGGCGAAGATTATGAGTTACTTTTTACAATTAATGTAAATGATTTGGAAAAAGTACAAAATAATCCTCTTATACATCCTATAGGCCATATTGCAGATAAAGATCACGGAGCTGTTTTAATTACCTCATCCGGGAAAAGTATTCACTTGCAGGCACAAGGTTGGATCCATTAAATTTCTAGTCAAGTTTTATTGGTTTTATTACCCAAATAATTCCAACCAAAGAAACAAGAGCTGTTATCAAATAAAATGATAAGCTCAATGCAACCGATATTTCGGGGTCAAGTGCCAAATAATTTGCACCAATCAAGAATGTGAATTCTCTTGCACCCACTCCTCCAATTGTTAACGGAAGAATCGCAACAATAGATGAAATTAAAAATAAAGTAAGGTATTTAAATACTTCATCCTGGTATCCTAGTGCGGATAAAATAAAATAGGCACAAATTAACTGTAGCATTTGCACTCCCAGAGAGTAAACAAAAATTGTTGGATAAATCCCTAAATATAGTTTATAGAAAAGCCTAAGAAATACATAGAATCCAACAAGGAGTAAAAAAGTAAGTAAAAAAGTAAACTTTTGATAAGGAAAAATCTGTTCAATAAATGGAACTATAAAAGTTACAAGTACAGTTAATGCTAAAACACCTACCAAACGATCTACAAACACAGCTCCAAATGCTGATTTAACTGTAGCTCCCTTATTTTTATTTAATAAATATATTTTATATCCATCTCCACCTATTCCGCCTGGTAAAAACAGGTTATAGAACATTCCCAGCCAATAAAGTTTCAAATTTGGTTGAAAACCTATATCAATATTGGTTTCCTTAAATATTAAATTTAGCCTCATGGAAGCAATTACTTTTGACAAGGCAAAGAGACCAATTGCTACCGTCATATCAAAAACTCTTGCCTTACCAATTATTCCAATTACTTCGATAAAATTTATCTTAGTAAATACCCAATAGAGAGCAATTCCTGTAACAAGAAATTTTCCTAATGTTTTAAGCAGATTCCAATACTTCTTTTTCACTTACAAATACATTTTTAATTCGGTATGGCTTTTTTTGTTGCGATTCATAATAGGTCCTCATAAGAAACTCAGCTAAAATCCCAATGGTGATAAATTGAATTCCTCCAATAAATAAAATCACTCCTAAAATTAATAATGGCTTTCCCCAGATATTATTTCCTAATAATTTAAGAATTAGCAAATAAAAATTGATTGCTATACCTGCAAATGTAGAAATGAAACCAATCGTACCAAATAAATGCATTGGCTTTTGCAAATATTTTTTAAAGAATAACATCAACATTAAATCGCTGATTACTTTAAATGTTCTGGTTAATCCGTATTTTGATTTACCATGAATTCGAGGATGATGGTTAACATTAACCTGGGTGATTTTAGCTCCTTCGAAGTGTGCCAAAATAGCTATAAAACGGTGTAATTCACCATATAATCCAATGCTTTTTGCAATATATGATCTGAACACCTTAAGCGCACAACCATTATCTTTCATATGTACGCCAGTAGATTTTCTTATAATATAATTTGCAATTTTAGAAGGAAGTTTTCTTAATACAAATCCATCTTTTCGTTTTGCACGGATACCAGCCACCAAATCCCAACCTTCATCTTCCGCTAATTTTACCATATGAGGAATATCTATCGGGTCGTTTTGCAAATCACCATCCATTGTGATAATATAATCTCCGGTCGCATAGTCAATTCCTGCTGCTAACGCTGAACTCTGACCATAATTCTTTTGTAATTCCAGCAGGTGCACATTTGGATCTTTCAAAGATCTTATCGTACTTATTGTTTTATCTGTTGATCCATCGTCAACATATATTATTTCGTAATTAAAACCTTTTAAGGCCCGATTAATTTTCTCCGTTAACGGAGTAACATTTTCCTCTTCATTAAAAACCGAAACAACAATTGAAAGCTTTATATTTTCCATTTAATAACTTTTTAGCAATATTAGCAACTTGATTAAGAATAACACTTTAATTAAAGATTACCAAATGATTAATTCACCATAAAATATGACAACCATGACATTTCATTTGTATAATTTTTTAATTTTTTTGTTACTTTGAGTGCCTGTTTTTTATATCTAACTAGATAATACCTATTGTGTGGTATAAAACACAAATATATGACTCATTTTAGAAAAGAAAAATCCGTATTATTTTTTATTATCGTATTAGGAGCTTTTGTTTTTTCTTCGAACATCTGGGGAGCAAGCATTTACATCTTAGATGAATCGAAGAATTCTGTTTGTGCAAGAGAAATGTTGGATAGGAATGATTTTATAGTTCCTACTTACAATGGGGAACTAAGAACTGACAAACCACCGCTGCATTATTTTTTTATGATGCTTTCGTACTCTGTTTTTGGAGTAAATGAGTTTGCTGCCAGATTTTTTTCAGTAATTGCAGGAATAGGGACTCTATTAATTACGTTCTTTTATACTCGAAAATTTCTTGACTTTAAAGCAGCAATATGGAGTATTATAGTTTTAATATCTTCTTTGCATTTTGCTTTAGAATTTCATTTAGCTGTTCCTGATCCATATTTAATATTTTTTATAAGTCTTAGCCTATTTTCATTTTATGATTTCTATATTTCACGGAAAATTACGCAATTGCTTATATTCTATATTGCATTAGGACTTGGAACATTAACTAAAGGACCTATAGCCCTGGGCTTACCAGGTTTAATAGCTTTGATCTTTCTGATTGCGAATAGGGATTTTAAATTCAAGACAATCCGTAAATTTAAACCCATATTGGGAATATTGGTTTATTGTACGGTAACACTTCCCTGGTATATCTTAGTTTATGAAGCAACAGATGGGGAGTGGATATCCGGGTTTTTCTTTAAACATAATATTGAAAGATTCTCCGGATCAATGGAAGGCCATGGAGGTACTTTTTTGTTACCAACCATTTTTGTGATTTTAGGTTTACTACCTTTTTCTATTTTTATTTTTAGAGCTTTTCAGAATAGTTGGAAATCAAGAAGAGAAAACAAATTATACTTATTTTTAATTATAGTTTCATTCGTAATTGTTGGCTTCTTCTCAATTTCAAGCACAAAACTTCCTAATTACCCTATGCCATCTTATCCATTTATAGCTATAATGATTGGATCTTACATAAGTGGAACAGAAAAGAAAAATCTAGAATCGTATTTTATCATTAGTTTTTTAATTGGGTTATTTATTACATCCGTGGCATACATCGGTTTATATTTAGAAAAGGATTTATCACATTTAAAAAATTATGCTTTTCTATTACTAATAATTCCAATAGCATCATTAATCGGATTTTATTTTAGCAAAATTAAAGAAAACATAAAGGCATTAACAACTCTTTCTACTGGTTGGATTATTACAGCACTGGTTATCTTTTATATTATTTATCCTAAAATAGATTCAACCAACCCGGTTGCTGAAACCAGGAATATGGTTGGAGAAATTGAAAACGTAGCTTTTTATGGTAAATTTAATCCATCATTTACTTTTTATGCCAGAAAGGTAATTCCACGATTAAATAGTGTAGAAGAAATTAATCGTTTCTTTGAAGAAAACGAAAATGCTCTACTATTAACGAATGCCAGGTACGAAGATCAGTTAAAAGGAATTAATGGTGCAAAAGAAATTGTTAGAACCAAAGATCTTTTTGAGATTCGAATTACCTTAGTTTATTCAAATATTAATATCGAAAACTTATAATAATGTTTAGAAGTTTAAATCACAGACACATTTTTATCATATCATTAATATTATTTATCCCGGCTTATTTTATCAATCTTGGCTTATTGCCATTTATCCCTGATGAAGGAATTAGAAGCTTAGTTGCTTTGGAAATGAAGTTATCTAATGACTTTATAACACCAACATTAAGTGGTGCATTATATTTTAAAAAGCCGCCATTATATAACTGGGTTATTCATTTATTTTTTGAAATGTCTGGTACTTATAATGAATTCTGGATGCGTGTACCTGCTGTCGCAAGTATCTTCTTTTTCACTTTAACGATTTATTTTATTGTTAAAAAAGAGCTAGGGGAAAAAATCGCAATTATAACTTCTATAATGTTTATGACCTGCGGGCGACTCATAATTTACGAATCTCTTCATGGACTAATAGACATAAGTTATTCATGGTTAACCTATATTTCTTTCATTATAGTATATAGATTTTATAAAAAAGATAAGATTCTTTCATTGTTTGTATTTGTGTATCTAATTTCTGCAGTGACATATCTAATGAAGGGTTTACCAACTGTCGTTTTTACAGGTATTACATTATTTACTTTCTTCATATGGAAACGAAAATTTAAGCTTTTATTTAATTGGAAACATTTTGTGGGAGTTGGCATCTTCTTAGTTATTGTTGGAGGATATTATTATTTGTATTTTACAAAGAATCAAATTCAAGTAACTGAACTCTTTGGTACATTATTTACGGAATCATCACGGCGAACCGGTGTAAGATTTGGTATTGTTAAAACCGTATTAAATTTATTTTCATTTCCTTTTGAGATGATTTACCATTTCCTTCCATGGACATTATTTGCTGTTTTTCTAATCAGAAAGGACTTTATTAAAAAATTGAAAGAAAATGATTTTGTACATTTTAATGCATTAATTTTCTTTTTTAATATTCTGATTTATTGGTTTTCGGTTGAAGTTTATGCTCGGTATTTAATTATGCTTGTTCCATTGGCATTTACAGTGCTGGTATATTTTTATGAAAACCGGGCAGATAGCCAAATAATTTTAAATAAAATACTGGTAGACATATCTTTTGCAGTTACCATGGTTGTTGTTTTTATCGCTTTTATTATTGCTTCAGAGTTTTATCCTGAAATTCTAACCGTTAAGTTTTATTACATTAAAGTTATTATTTTAAGCATTGCAATTATTTCGGTTTTTATAATTTTTATTAAACGAAAAGAATTGAGAATTGCAATATTCCTGATATTTATGTTCATTTTCAGGTTAGGGTTCGATTGGTTTATTTTGCCGCAAAGATATCAAAACACACAAGATGTACATTGCAGGGAAGTTGCCAAAAATATTGGTAAGATGTATCAAAATGAAAAACTATATACCTACTGGAGTCCCGAAGTTAAACCACACCCTTATTATGGAAAGATTATTACAAACTATATGTTCCTGTTTTATTTAACCGCAAGCTATCAGAACATTATCGAACAAACAACTGAAATTGAAAATAATGCAATTTATTTGGTACAGGATAGACATTTTGATAAAAACAAATTCGAAATAATAGATACTATTCCTTCTTGCCGAGGTTATAATCAGGTTTACGTTACTAATCCCATAATAAGAGGTAAAACAGCTAAATAAAGTAATAAGAGGTTGTCCAAAAAGTCTTAGTGCTCTTTGTGCCTGCTTTATGAAATTTTGTAGAATAATTATAAAAAACTGTTACACAGAGAACCACAAAGAAAACGCAAACCTGCCTGTTGGCAGACAGGGTTTCTCAAAGTAAAAAATACGAACAAAATTCAACAATTCTACTTTTTGGACAACCTCTTTATTTCTACCTTAATCAAACTTCCTTTTCATAAACCACAAATCTTGTAATGACATATTCAAACTTAATGTATAAAAGTTTTCCTCTATCAGGTTTCCGCTAATAGTACCATTTTTTCCATATTCAAATGCTATATTCAGCATACTCAAATTTCTGTTAATTGGTATTCCAAAACCTGCCGTGATAGCCATTGAATTTATATCGTAGCTATTTACCTCCAGGTAAGAGCTATTATAATAAGCACCTAACCTGTAATACCAACTTTTAAGAGTATTATTACTAAACCTTCCCTCCGGTGAAAATTCAAATCCTAATGCAAACTTATGACTGTCTTTGGTATTTAATTCTAAATTTGAAAACTCTATTTCAGACCATTGATTTAAAATATAATCAAAAGCCATAGTAAATTTATTTTCTTTGGAGAAAGCTATTCCTATTCCAACTTTACGAGGGATTACATAATCTTCCTGGCTTTCTAAATCCTCTTCCGTATATAGAATATATTCATCATCTTCGTATATTGTCCTGTCCATATATGAATTTAGATTTCTTTTATGTCCGTAAATTGCTCCTAAGTTAATTTTATAATTTTTTACAGGAATCCGAAATTGTAAACCATAATCAATATAAAATCCTTTAACATAGTTTTGATCACTGATTCTATAATCAACATAATCGCCTCCACTAAAAGATATCTCCTCATCTTCTTCAAACGATCCGAACAAATATGATAAATTTACACCAAGTGAAATATGATCGGTTAATTTAAATGAATTCCCAAAATATACTTGATTAATACCTCCGTCTCCTACATAAGTATTTGTGTATATACTATTATCATTTACCATATCATTATAGGTTTTTATATTATATCCTACGGTACTAAATGGTGCTAATCCGACACTAATTCCCCATCTGTTTTTTGCACGAAACCCAATAGCTATATTTGATAAATTTCCTGAAATACTTGATTGATTGTCTGTTTTAGTGGAAAATTTAGAATACTCAGTAAAAAAACCTAGTTCATAAATAAAAAATAAACTATCTATCTCATTATAAGAAGCAGGATTTGAACTATTAAGTACTGTTTCTGACTTTAAAGCTATTCCAGCCCCTCCCATAGCAAAATTCCTGCTCGAACCTTTCGTTCTGATTTCACCAACTCCAAATACCGAATATGGAGAACTTGTTAAATTCTGAGATAAAGAAACATTAATAAATTGAATGTTAATAAATAGTATAATTATAAGCCTAAGCTTCATGATAAATGTTTTAATTAATTTTCTAAATAGGTAATTTTAAGAATAGGACGTTTATCGGGATCTTGTTCAGCACTAACAATTAACCTTTCAACAGTTGAGCTGAAATTAGGCGAAGGAATGGTCAACAAAAGTCCTAAATCGTTGTCAAAATATCCATTAGATATTTGAACACCTATATATTCGGTTATATCAAATGTATAATAAGTATTTTCATGATACATTTCATCTAAAACGAATTCTGATGTTGATAAAATATTATCAGTATTATATATATCAAAGTTATTATTATCGTAAGTGAGGTAAGCAGATAAATTATCCGGAAATTCACCTTCATATGACTCATTTGCAGGTTTTATTATTAATTCTGCGGAAAGTGTTATATTATCCGAATCAAATAAAATACTATTTAAATATGGGAATTTAACTTTTGTAAGAATACCTGTCCCAGCTTGAATGTATGTTTTATCATTTGTTAAATTTGAACTAAGGCTCTCATCCTGATCTGAGATTTGTTCTAATACCGTCCCACTCCGGTCACTTTCAACTTTATTAAAATGATAACCATTGCAATTAAATTCGTAAATAGTTTGTTCATAATAATTAAACTCTGATTCTTCAATTTTTGCACTATATAATCTTAATGAAATACCCGATCGGCTAAATCCTATAATTGAAGAACTTTGATTGTTATCACATACAATTGCTAATCCGTAAATATATTCTTGAAATTCTTCGTTCGTTTGAACTTCTTCTTCTTCGTATAACAACTTATTAAATAAATCTTCACCTAAAGCATCATCAATTCTAAATTCAATTAACGAGTCCCTTATCGGACGAGGTTCAAATTCATGACTTCCGATCGGAGTATTTTCATATTCCAACTCATTCGTATTATAGTAGTAATCATCTACTAGAGTCATTTTTTCTGTTAGTAAAAAGATATCTACTTTTTGTTTAACAGTTGTATCTCCATAAAAATAATCATTATAAGGCATTACAATTGTAATTGAATCATACTCATCTTCTTCTGACAAAGTTCTGCTAACCGGCAAACTGATTTGTGTAAAATATGTTGCGGTTATTTTTCCTAATTCCCCATCCTCACAGTATCCAACCAAAGCTTCTTCATTTAAAGACGTTATTATCGAATCAACCTTTACCGTTGATAATTCCACATTGAAAGTATCCACTTGAAAAATCCTTGTTGTATTATCAATAAAATTAGATCCTAGAGTAAGGTCACCGGAATTATTACATGATATAAAGAGAATATAAAAAAGTAAACCAAGTTTACCGTATTTAAAACATTTATAGCCCATACTTCTAAAGTTAGTAATGATCATAAACTGCAAAGTATGAGAAGAATTAATTTGTTTTAAAATTTTATAGATAATTGAGCAAATTTTATCGACGGATAAGAAACTCCTATATTTTCCAAAAACATCAAAGCTGTTAAATCCATTGATATATTGTTTAATATATGGGTTTATTCATTATTTAAAAGTTTAATTCTTAAGCCCTTTTGTTAAATCTGCTTTTTACTTTAATCCATCGGCAAAATCTGGCCTTTAATCGAGTTTACTTTAATCAGATATAGTGTTCTTTTACATTTGTTACCTAATATGAATTTTAAATTGAAAAGAAATGAAAAAGTATATTAATGGTTGGCAATTTCATTCCATAATTTTTATGATCGGTTTTTCTTTGATTTTTGCATCATGTAGTGATGACTCTGATGACACCGAAGAAATTGGCAACTGGGTTGAATTATCCGATTTCGACGGAGTTCCAAGAACTGATGCTGTAGCGTTTACTATTGATGATAAAGCATATATGGGAACAGGATTTGAAGAAGGTAATACCAGGCTGCAAGATTTTTGGTCTTACAATCCTGAACTTAATTTTTGGACCAGACTTGACTCGTTTCCTGGAGTAGCGAGAAATGGTGCTGTTGGTTTTAGTGTTAATGGTAAAGGGTATATCGGGTTGGGATATGATGGCGATGACAAACTTAAGGATTTTTGGGAATATGACCCTCAAACTGATAGTTGGACCCAGATAGCTGATTTCGGAGGCACAGCAAGATATGGCGCAATTGCATTTTCTATAGGAGATTATGGTTATGTTGGAACTGGTTATGATGGTAACTATTTAAAAGATTTTTGGAGATATTCTCCAACTAGCGGAGAATGGGAACAAATTGTTAGTATAGGAGGTTCTAAAAGAAGAGATGCTGCAGTATTTGTAATTGAGGATAAAGCTTATGTTTGTACCGGTATTGATAATGGTGTATACGAAGAAGATTTTTGGGTTTATGATCCAACAACAGGACTTTGGACTCAACTTAGAGATATAAACGATTCTTCGGATGATGACTACGATGATGACTATACAATTAGAGGAACTAATAGGGTTGGATTTAGTGTTAATGGTAAAGGGTATGTAGCAACCGGAGGAGTTGGCGGAATAAGTGGAGATGTTTGGGAATACGATCCAATTACAGATTTATGGGAACAAAAAACTTATTTTGAAGGTTCATCAAGACTGGATGCTGTTGGATTTGGAATTGGTGATCGTGGTTATGTAACAACCGGACAAAACGGATCTTATTACTTTGATGATTTATGGGGATTTGATCCTGATGATGAATATGATGAGTATGATTAATATAAAAGAAGGTGTCCGAAAAGTAGAATTTTATTGATGTTTTTTTTGGTTAGCTTTGTGTTTCTCTGTGTAACAGCTTCTTTTAAAATTATACCACAAACTTGCCTGCTGCAAGCAGGGTTTCACAAAGTAGGCGCAAAGAACACTAAGATTTTTCGGACATCCTCTTTATTTTTTATAATATTAATTTGAAACGCTTATTAACTCAATATCGAAAATAAGAACGGAATTTGCTGGTATTTCTCCTGTTTCTTCAGATCCATAACCTAATCCTGACGGAATTAATAACTTACCATGTCCACCTACTCCGAATAAAGGAATTCCTTCTTGCCAACCTTCAATAAGTCTCCATAAAGGATACTGCAAAGTGCCGCTATCAAATATTTCACCACTTAATAACTTTCCTGTATATTCTACTTCAACAACTGAACTGATCGTAGGTTTAATGCCCGTTCCTTCTTGTCCTATTATATAATGTAATCCTGATGCCGTTGATTGAGCTGTTAATCCATTATCAGTTAGGTAATCCTGTATTTTTTCAATGTCAATAGCTAACTGCTCTTCATAACTTGTTCCATCATCGTTGCACGCAAACATAATTGCAATTAACATTACAAGTGGTAAAATTATTTTTTTCATTTTATTGCCTATTTTTTATACGTTTCAAAAATAGTAATTAAATTAAACCTACAATTTTATTTTGGCAACAAACCAAATAATTTCCAAATGGCTTTATGAAATTTATGAATACTTTTTACGGGTTCTGCGAACATGAAGATACATTCCTTGTCAATTAATTCAATTCCTTTCTCTTTTGCTATATGGTTGGTCTCTTTTGTTCCTGATGTTTGTTGAACCCAAACATGCTTTATGCCTTTTTCAGATGCTTGTTTTAAAATTTCGTTAGTTACATCTTTTGGAGTTACAATAAAAAGTTTTTCATAGTCCGTGGGGATATCAATTACAGATTTGTAACATTTTACTCCTTCTAACTCTTCTAAACTCGGATGAATTGGGCAAATATCGTATCCTTTTTGACGCAGTTCATTAAAAATTGCATAACCAAATTTCTTCGTATTAGCCGATACTCCTGCAATAGCAAGTTTCTTTGGAGCCAAAAACTCCGTTATACTTTGTTTTTTACTCATTACAATTTCATTTTATGCATAAACTGCTGAAAGTTAAAATAATAAAACTTAATCAACATTAATTTAAAATAAATTTTTATGAATTAATCTTCGAATTCTTCAAATTCCTTTAAGCACTGTTTGAGTTCATCCAAATGCTGTTTATACATTTTTTTTGTCATATACTGAGAAAAAGGAATAAAGATCACACTTAAAACAACCAAAATTATTACAATTCTAATAATTCTATTTTCAAGAATTTCCATAACAGCATTCATTCCTTCTTCGCCCACACCAACAAAGATTCCAATAAACATTCCAAAACAAATCGCAAAAGGTAATAATAAATACTTACTAAATGTACTCGTATTAAAATTTACGTATCTCTCAATATCTTTAATCGTTTTTACCAGTGCTGGTTTTAATTGATCCGAAGAAATAACTGTCTTACGAACTTTGTTATAGTTTCTCCAAGTGAAGGAAATAAGCGTTCCAAAAAACAAAAATGTAAACAAAGAAAGCAATAGCTTATATTCATCTGAGATATAAATTAACATCCATATTATAAAATAAATAGACATTCCGATCCCAATAATAAGCTCCAGTTTATAATTTCGCTTAACTTTCCCCAAGGCAATATTTGATTTGCTTTTAATCTTAAGTTTTGCTTCAATTTCTTCTTTATTCAAAAGCTCATCATCCTTAAAGGAATTTTTCCATGTTTTTTTTATTTCATCAAAGTCCATATTCAAGTTCCTTTAGTATTTTCTGTAATTTGGCTTTAATTCGGTTAATTTTTACCCCCACATTGGATATCGTTAGACCAGAAATTTCTGATATTTCTTCATAAGAATAATCATCCATATATAATATAATAATGGCTTTTTCCGCTTTACTTAATTTATTGATTGCTTTATGTACCAAGTTTATTCTATCCTCCTTTTCCTTAAAGCTTTCCTCTTCAGGCACATTGACAGGCACATCAGGAGTAAGATCTTCGTTATTCTTTTTATCTTTCCTAAATTGAGCAATAGCGGTGTTTAAAGCAACGCGGTACATCCACGTAGAAAATTTGGATTTATGATTAAATGATGAAAATGATTGCCATAACTGAACTAAAATATCCTGAAATAAATCACGCCTGCATTCCTCCTTATCACAATACATTCGCGAAACTTTATGGATTATTCCCTGATGTTTTTCAATAAGCGAAATAAACTCTTGCTTTAAATTTCTGTTACTCAATTCTGGCTATTTTATATATTATTTTATAAGTATAACATTCATTTAAATTCTTACAAATATGACTAAAAATAAATTGACTATTTTCTTGCTAATCAAAAAAATAAAATTGTGTTCGTTTAGTGAAATCATTAAATTTATACTCCAATTGTTCATATAAACAAACACTTATGAGAAAAATTACAACTTTACTCTTCTTATTCTTATTCGTTTTAATAGGTAATATGTTTAGTCAACAAACAAGCATTGATAGTACCATTAAATCTTTAAATAATGATTTGAATGATACAAGTAAAGTAAAAAAACTTAATTCAATCGCTCGATATTATATTTATAGGGATCCTGATAAATCAGAAGAATATATTATTGAAGCCATAATTTTAGCAGAAGAAGTAAAAGATCAAAAGGCAAAATCTATGTCTCTTGATTTGTATGGGATATATTATCAAAATAAAGGGAACTATGATCAGGCAAAAGAAAAGTATCAGGAAAGTTTAGAAATTAGGCAAAACCTAAAAAACAATAATTTAATTGCAGTTTCATATAATAACTTTGGGGTATTAAACAGAAAGAAAGGAGAATTTGATAAATCCAAGGATTATTTTTTCAAATCTCTTGAAATTAGTCAGCAACTTAAGGATAGTTCTTTAATATCCCGTGTTTTCAATAATCTAGGATTAGTTTTCGAAAATTCCGGACAATATGAAGAAGCAATTTCTTATCATATGAAAAGTCTAGAAATTCGTGAAAAAATTGGAAGTCAAAATGACATTGCTTCATCTCTAAACAATATCGGTATAATCTTTATTTCACTAAAAAAATATGAAGAGGCTATAAAGTACCTGAATGAAAGTTTAAAAATTAAAGAAGAATTAGATAATAAAAATGCTATTGCTTCTACATATGTAAACATAGGTGTAGTATACTACTACAAAGAAATGTATGATAAGGCTATTGATAACTTCGAAAAAAGTAAATATATATATAAACTAATTGGTGATAAAAGAAACCTAGCGGCTACCATTTCCAATATGGCATATATGGCAAAAGAAAATGGAGATTTGAACTTGTCTATTGAATATAGTTTAGAGAGCATTAAAATCCTTGAAGAAATTGGAAGTACCAAGAAGCTTTGTAATAGTTATAATGCTGCCAGTAATTCATTGTTTGAATTAAATAATTATAAGCTTTCTAAAGAATATGCACTAAAAGCTAAACAGTTAGCTGAAGAAAATAACATCTTACCTCCTTTGCTAGAAACTTTTAATTTACTTTTTAAAATCCACAATTCAATGAGTGATTACAGTCAAGCAATAGGTTATCTGGAAAAATATATTGAAGTTAAAGATTCATTATTTAATGAAAAAAGTAATAAGCAAATTTTAGAACTTCAAACTAAATATGAAACGGCCGAAAAGGAAAAAGAACTAGCCCAATTATCTGAAAAAGCCATACTTCAAAAGCTGAAAATAGAGAAAAGAAATAAACTGATTATCGCATTAATTACTTCATTCATATTAATATCAGTAATTACTTTTTTGATTTTTAGATTTAGTCAAATTAAACAAAAACAACAAGAGTTAATTTTAGAGCAACGCTTGCTTCGTGCCCAAATGAATCCCCATTTTATTTTTAATGCTGTCTCTGCTATTCAAAATTATATAATCAAAAACAAAGCCCTTGAAGCAAGTTCTTATTTATCAAGTTTTGCAAAACTAATGCGTTCTATTTTACAAAACTCAAGAGAAGAACTTGTATTACTTGATAATGAGATTCAAACTCTTGAAGACTACTTAAATCTTCAAAAATTACGTTTAGATGGTAAGCTAGAATACAAAATCCAAGGCAAGGAAGAATTTGACCATGAGGCGCTTGCGATCCCTCCTATGCTTTTACAACCCTTTATTGAAAATGCAATTGAACATGGAATTATGAAAAAGGAAGAGCAAAAAGGAAAAATCAATATTAATTTTAAAAAAGAGGAAAATAAACTTATAGTTGAAATTGTTGATAACGGTATAGGAAGAGAATATGCACAAAGCAACAAGAATAGCAATCACCAATCATTTGCTACCCAAATTACAAATGAAAGAATAAAATCGATAAAGAAATCGTATAGAAAGGGTATCTCCTTTTATATCATTGATCTGAAAAGTATTGAAAATGAACCCATTGGTACCAAAGTGATTTTTGAACTACCTTTACTGTATACATAAAATTACCGAAAATGATTAAAATAGTTATAGTAGAAGATGAGAAACCAATTATTGAAACTATATCCGAAATAATTCAAAATCATTGTATTGACGTTGAATTGATTGGTGCAGCTCAAAACATATCTTCTGCTAAAAAATTAATTCAGAAAACAAAACCTGATCTTGTTTTACTCGATATTAACTTAACTGATGGAACCAGCTTCGAATTACTTGAGCAGCTGGAAGACATTGACTTTAAAATTATTTTCATTACTGCTTTTGAAGAATATGCCATTAAGGCTATAAAATTAAGTGCAATTGACTATTTAGTTAAACCTCTGGATCCTGTTGAACTTGTAAATGCTATTGAAAAAGCTAAGGAGATTGTTAGTCGGAACAACAATGAACTAAAACTAACAGCACTTTTATCTAATATTAGCAGCATAGCTGATAAACCAAAAAAAATAGTACTCAAAACTGCAGAAAGTGTTTATTTAATTGATGTTAAAGATATAATACGATGCGAATCCGATGGTGCCTATACAAGATTTTATACGAACGATGGTAAAAAAATATTGATCTCAAAAGTACTTAAAGATTATGAGGAACTTTTGCAGGATTATGGATTTATGAGAATACATAAATCCCATATTATAAATCTAAATTTTATTGATCGTTTTGAAAAGGCTGATGGCGGATATCTTATCCTTAAAGATCAATCTTCTATACCTGTATCTGTTAGAAAAAAAGATCGTCTTTTTGAACATTTCGAAAATCTTAGCCAATAAAATTTGTAAAGCTTCAAAACGTTATTAAATTATTTTCAGTCATTCCTTAATCAAAACATAACGTTTGTTAATTCATTAAGAATTAGGCCAATTTCTTTCATAAATTTACTTTATTTATCTCCAATCATTTAATTAAAGCCAACTTATGATGAAAACAAATCGAACCTTATTACAATTAATCATTTTATTGGTTCTTGTCTTTGTATTTACAAAAATAAGTGCAAATGAACCAGAAACGAAATCAATTTTAATTGAATCAAATTCAAATCTCTATCAATCGTCAGACTCAGATGTAAGACTTAAACTTGTAAACATCCAATTCGACCCTTTAGGATTTATTTTCTTCGGCCCACAAATTGGAATGGATTTCCAATTTGCAAATATGATTGCAGTTGGTCCTTATGTAAGATGGAATTATGCAGGACTATTATACCAGGGTGTAATTACCGAATGGTTTTCCAATGAAACAACTGCCTCTGTAGCATCTTATGGAGTTGGAATTGGAGCAAAGATTATTCCTCCGATTGGCTCAGGAAGACATCGTCCGTATTTTGACATTGGAATTGAAAAGTTTAAAGGAAAAGAGTCCTATGATCCGGGAGGAACATACGGTCGACATTATTACGAATATAAAGCAGATATCTTTCATTTCGGAGCAGGATACAGAATGTTAACAGAAAGTTCGTTCAACATGTCTATCGGATTTTTTATTGGTATTCATAAAGAAACCGAGAATTTTGATTACTACGAATTTGAAAGCACCAAAGACTATAATACTCTGGAAGACCCACGGGTTTTTCCTGGAGTTCAGCTGATGTTAGGTTGGCAAATTGGTGGTAATTAACACGATCTGATACATCACCGGTATCTTTCAAATTATTGCAAGGGCTTATGTTTACCATAGGTCCTTCTTTATTTTGATAACCTTATTCTTTACCATCTATTCCATATCTTTGTACTTCAAATTCGAAAATATGGAAGATAAAGATCAATATATTGTTGTTGATAAAGCCAACGAACACAATCTAAAAAATGTCAGTTTAAAGATACCTCATCATCAAATAACTTGTTTTACAGGAGTATCAGGGTCAGGTAAATCATCATTAGTTTATGATATCATTTGCAAAGAAAGCCAAAGAAGATATTTTGAGTCTTTTTCTTCTTATGCCCGACAATTTCTAGGTAAAATTTCCAGGCCGGAAGTTGAACATATTGAAGGACTCATGCCTGCAATTTCCGTAGATCAAAAAACGGTTAGCAGAAACCCAAGATCCACAGTAGGAATCATCAGTGAATTATACGATCATTTACGATTACTTTTTGCGCGATCAGGACAAATGTCAGATGAGTTTTCAAACTTAAAGTTATCACGAAGCTTATTTTCATTCAACAATCCTGAAGGAGCCTGTCATCATTGTAAAGGATTAGGAGTTGAAGATCAGATTGATCCGGAACTTTTAATTAAAGATGAAACTAAAACCTTACGCGAAGGAGCTTTAAAAATAACTACTCCGACAGGTTATACTATTTATTCGCAGGTAACAATTGATGTGTTAAATCAGGTTTGCCAATCGGAAGGTTTTCATGTTGATATACCATGGAAAGATTTAACGCAAGATCAGAAAAATATCATATTAAATGGTAGTAATAAGATTAAAATACCTTATGGTAAGCATACGCTTGAATCAAGAATGAAATGGAGCGGAATTACGGCCAAACCTCGTGAAGAAGGTTACTATAAGGGAATACTACCCGTAATGGAAAATATTCTTAGAGTCGATCGTAATCCGAATATTCTTCGCTTTGCAAAAACTGTTAAATGTAGTCATTGCAATGGTAGAAGATTGAATAGTAAGGCTCTTTCCATAACAATATCCGGAAAAAACATTATTGATTATTCTGAATTATCTATAACTCAACTTAAAAATACTTTTAAAAAATTAGGCAAGGATCAAGATCTCGTATTTAAACCAATTATTGATAAGATCATTGACAGATGCAGCATTCTGGAGAATCTTGGACTTGGGTATTTGAGCCTGATGAGGGAATCAACAACACTTTCCGGTGGAGAAGCACAAAGAATCAGGTTAGCAACACAAGTAGGTAATGGGTTAAGGGGAATCCTTTATGTTTTAGATGAACCTTCCATAGGGCTACACCCGAGAGATAATCAGAGAATGATCAATATCATGCAAGAATTAAGAAATCAAGGAAATACCGTATTAGTTGTTGAGCATGATCAGGAAACCATGTTAAACTCAGATAAAATAGTTGATATCGGGCCTTTAGCCGGAAAAAACGGAGGGAAAATTTTATTTAATGACAATGTTTCTGAAATACCTGATCTTAATTGTAGCGAGAGTGAAACTCTAAAATATTTATCAAAAGATTATACTTCAACAGCATCTAAACAGGAATTAAAGGATAAATGGCTTTATATCAATGGAGCTAAATTACATAACCTGAAAAACATAAACCCAAAATTTCGTTTGCATGCATTAAATGTTGTAACCGGAGTGTCCGGTGCAGGAAAATCAACCTTAGTATTTGATGTTCTTGGTAAGTATATTGGAAATATAACAAAACAATTAAATGTTGATGAGATCATTACAGACTCAAAAATTCATAAAATAATTGAAATTGATCAAACCCCAATTGGCAGAACGTCAAGAAGTAATGCAGCCACATATACGAAGTTATTCGACCAAATACGAAAACTATTTACTAACCTACCTGAAGCCAAAGAAAAAAAATGGAATCAAAGTCATTTTTCTTTCAACACAAAAGGCGGAAGGTGCGAAACTTGTGAAGGAGCCGGATTTAACCAAACCGGAATGCATTTTTTAGCTAATGTTGAAACGGTTTGTGAAGTTTGTGAAGGAAAAAGGTATGATCAAGAAACCTTGAATGTAAAATACAATGGAAAGAATATTTCTGAGGTATTAGAAATGGAAATTTCAGATGCTTGCGACTTTTTTAATGATGAACCTAGAATTTTTCATTTTCTGGAAATTATGAAAAACCTGGGTTTAGGATATCTATCCTTAGGTCAATCAGCAACAACCCTTTCGGGTGGAGAAGCTCAACGCTTAAAACTAGCTGCAGAGCTTGTAAAACCAACAAAAAATCACACCTTATATCTTTTTGACGAACCAACTACCGGACTGCATTCTTATGATGTTACGATTCTTTTAGAAGCCTTACGAAATCTTACAAAAAAAGGTCATACGGTAATTGTAATCGAACATGATTTTGGAATTATCAGAAATGCCGATCATATTATTGATTTAGGCCCGGAAGGAGGAGATCAAGGTGGAAAGATTGTCTTCTCAGGAAATTACAATGACCTCCTTAATTGCTCTGCTTCATATACAGCAAGTGCTTTAAGAAAACAACACAACTATACATCGAATAAAACAATAACAGATTTAAATAAAGTAATAAATGCTCCGATTATTTTGAAAGGAGTTAACAGACATAACTTAAAAAATCTTGATATTGAAATTCCCAGAAATAAATTAACGGTTTTAACCGGAGTAAGCGGAAGTGGTAAATCCTCGTTAGCATTTGATACGTTGTTTGCAGAAGGACAATATAGGTTTACAGAAAGTTTCTCAACCTACGCGCGAAGTTTAATCCAGCAAAAATCACGTCCCGATTTAGCTGAAAGCAATGGATTAACCCCAACAATTGCCATTGACAATAAATCCGTTTCAAAAAATCCCAGAGCGACTGTTGGAACCATTTCAGGATTATATGATTTGTTCAGGCTTTTATTTTCAAGAATTTCAAAAGATAAAAACGGACAAACCTGTAATGTATTATCCAATCATTTTTCTTTTAATCATCAGGCCGGTGCTTGTCCAATATGTAACGGGCTTGGATATCAACTCACCTGTGATCCCGAAAAGCTAATTACAAATCCGGAATTATCAGTTATTGACGGTGCCATGAAAGGTACCGGCCCGGGTAAATTTTATGGCGATATATCTGGACAATACATAGCAACTCTTCGAGAGGTTGGTCATAAATTAAATATTGATTTTTCTGTTGCCTGGAACGATTTAGATGAGAAAGCTAAAGAAATAGTACTATTGGGTACAGGTGCTAAAGAATATGAGGTTGAATGGAAATTTAAAAGAAAAAACAGAGAAGGATCTCATCAATTTAAAGGTACATGGCCGGGATTAATACATTACATTGATGATGAATACATCAGAAAACATGATAAACAGGGTGGAGATAAAATCACAGCTTTAATGAAGCAAGTTAAATGTGAACACTGCAATGGTACAAGGTTAAATAATGACGCATTACAATACAAAATTGCTGATAAAAGCATTGCAGAACTATCTGACCTGGAAACAATAAAGACCATTGATTATTTTAAAACACTAAAGGCTAAACTTTCTAAAAAAGAATTACAAATAGCTGATCAAATTATTCTTACCTGTTTATATAAATTAAATGCTCTTAATAAAATTGGTTTAGGCTATTTAAGCATTAACAGGCCAACTTTAACTCTCTCCGGTGGAGAAGGAAGACGTTTAAGATTAGTCTCTCAGCTTGGAGGAGAGTTGACTGGAATAACATACGTTTTAGATGAACCAACCGTTGGATTACATTCAGGTGACACCAAAAATCTTATCGAATTAATTAAACAACTTTCAGAGAAAAATACGGTTGTGGTAGTTGAACACGATGAAGAAGTAATTAAATCAGCCGATCATATTATTGAATTAGGCCCGGGTGCCGGTAATGAAGGAGGTAATATTGTAGCCAAAGGCAATATTAAAGAACTTATCCAAAACAATAATTCACTAACATCAAGGTATTTACAAGAAAATTATAAATTAGATATAACTAAATCAGTAATAGATCTAAAATTTGGAATAGAATTAAAATCAGCTTTTGCGAATAATTTAAAGAACATTAGTGTAAATCTACCTATTAATGGAATTACTGTTTTCTCAGGAGTTTCCGGCAGCGGAAAAACCAGTTTAATGTTTGATGTAATTGCAGAATCAGCAAGGCTGAAAAGATCTATAAATTGTAAAAATATTAACGGATTAGAACAGTTCAGTTCGATCATTAAAATGGACCAAACTCCTATAGGTAAAAATCCGCTAAGTACACCATTAACCTTCCTGGATTTATATGATACCATTCGTGATTTATTTGCAAACACTGAGATCGCTTCAAAAAATAAATATAAGAAATCGGTTTTCTCATATAATGTTAAAGGAGGCAGATGTGAGACTTGTAAGGGCCAGGGGCAAATAAAAATATCAATGGATTTTTTATCTGATGTTTGGATAGCATGTAACGATTGTGATGGAACCCGTTTTAAAAACGAGATTCTGGAAATTAAATGGAATGATTATTCTATTTATGAAATGCTTGAACTGAAAATAAATCAAGCTTTACATGTTTTTGAATCTGTAGAAAAATTAAAATCAGCATTTAAACTACTATGTGACTTGGGATTGGGACATCTGAAACTAGGGCAGGCTGCAAATACATTATCCGGTGGAGAAGCCCAAAGAATAAAACTTGCTAAGGAATTGCTTAAACAGCCGAAAGAAAAATGTCTTTATTTATTGGATGAACCAACAACCGGTTTACACTTTTATGATATTGAAAAGCTTCTGAAGATAATATTTCACTTGCGCGATCAAGGTCATGCATTGTATATAATAGAGCATCATCCATGGCTAATCGAAGTTGCTGATTATATGATTGAACTTGGCCCGGAAGGAGGTGATAAAGGTGGATATTTGATGAACTCTCAATAGTTATTTTCTAGTATAAAACACTTTGCCAACTTGCTTGATATGGTTAATTAAATCAGGATTATCAATGTGCTTAAAGAGGGAAAGATCAAAAGTGTAAGGTAACAAAAGGTCATCTAATTCCCAATCAATTTTGTTTAAAACAGCTAGATTTAGTTCATCTCCCTTTAGTGTCAGGTCAATATCTGAGCCATTTTTATAATTACCCATTGCCCTGGAACCATATAAAATCACCTCCTGAACCTGAGGGTAATTAAAAAAGACTCCCTTTATTTGATTTACAACACTTATTTTTAAACCAAAAATA
The DNA here is from genome assembly GCA_028282785.1 of Bacteroidales bacterium. Lineage (GTDB taxonomy): Bacteria > Bacteroidota > Bacteroidia > Bacteroidales > UBA12077 > UBA12077. The sequence continues at coordinate 77,757 of JANQHE010000009.1, forward strand.
GTTTCCATTTATAAAAGTGAATTCATTTTACTTTCAAAAGCAAGAAAAAGCGCATAATATACTTGAAAAACAGCATCTACTACTTCTTGAGCAGTATCTTCATTATAGGTGTGTGTCGTAAGATTTCTCTTTTTTAACATATCCATCCATCCTTCTCCATCTGTAATTATCTCTACTTTAAAAGCTTCCCTGATTGTATCCCTTGAGCCTATCAATCCTGTACTACCCTGATATTCCATAAAGTCCTTCATAACATTCCAGGCTAATTCATAGGTAAATTCGAAAGCTTTAATTAAGCCTTGCATTTCTAACTCAGACAATTCTCCTTTATCTATAAACTTCTTAAGTTGTGCTAATGCTTTTTTATAATTGCTAAACCTTTGTTTCCAACGAATATCTTCTTCCAACATAATTTAATTTGTTGATTTGATTTCTAAAAGTACAAAATAATTGGATTTTTAAAAAGGGACTAAATTTGTCCTTTTTCTTTGAAATATGTTCTGATCAAAACTTTTTTTAATTCCCGCTCCAGAATCTTATGAGTAATGATTTCGGGAACAGTTTCAAATTGTAAATTCGGATCATTTTTTGACAATTCTTTTTCACTGAGATCAATTTGATAAAGCAGAGACATTAACCTCTCTGAATCTGTACTTAATAACTCTTCGATGTAAACTTTAAGTTGATCAAATAATTCTTCGTAAGCAAAATTAACATCCCCTGAAAAATTCACTTCCATTCCAAACATAGCAAAGTCCTTTCTAACCTGCTCTGCGGTTAACAAAACGAATTTTTCCTCTTTTTTAGATCGTTCTATTTCACTCTTACTAACGAGCTGACTCATTTGGTATCATTACCGAGTTTAAAATAGCCTCAAGTTGGCGCAAATAATCACGTTTATCGAATCGTGGAGCATAAACAAAGCCATCAATATTGATTACTTTGTTTTGGTTTTCATCAACAAATGAAAAACTGATAAAAGGGCCTCCCATAAAATCATTTTCTACACGCCATAGGTTTCTTAACTCAATAACTTTTATGTCATTAACCGATATTTCCCGTCTATAAGGAATTGTTTCCGATTCAACGACCATATAAGATCCCGTTGTTGGTCCGGGAACAAATTTTTTAGTAAACTGATTTCTTTTTGCAAAAAGATAATTTGTTGTAAGATCTACTTCCGGTTTATCATAAGCATATACCAAAATCCCCTGAACAACATCACCTCTTCCCCTGCTTTCTATCCAAACAAAATCAGTGGTATCGACATCTACCGTATAACCTTTAGGTATGGTTAAACGAACACCAAACTTCTTTTCCAATTGATTACCAATTACCTTTTCTTCATATTTTTTGTAGTTCTCACTGTATCGTTCCATTTCCTTTTTCATGATCCGATCAACCAAAATATCACCCTTCTCTGCTACAATTGCTGCCAAACTACTGTCATCAGGGGCAATAACGCTAACAATTAATTGAGGATCGGACCAGCGATCTTCCTGTATTACCATTTTAGGTTCAGGAATATCTTTATCTACTTTAGCAAAAACCAAATTACGATGTGTTTTAAATATATTTGAGAAAGCATCATAAGGTATATGAACCAGGTCAAACATTGGTTCCGGTTGTGGCAATGCAGGATAAGCTTTATTAAATTTATTCTTAAACTCCCGGCCCACATTAGAGTTCCAGTGGCCAGGATCAATAATCAAAACTACCTCGCCAGACTTACCTGTAACATTTGGGAGTAATCTTTTCTGGTCCTTATCTTTACAAGACGCTAAAACAACTAGTACTACTAAAATTAAAGGAATAAATTTTCTCATTATAAAATAGATTTATTTATTAAGATAAATTTTAAGCTTTTTGCCCGGTTTTAGATCGTTCTCATCAACAATATTATTTTCTTCCTTTAATTCCGAAATCGATCTGCAATTAAATTTTTCCGCTATGCTCCAAACCGTATCACCTCTCTGAACAGTATAATAAATATAACGATCAGTTGTATCCCTTTGTTGTTTAGGGCGTGTTCTTTCCTCTTCGATCTGACGTGCTAATTCCGGGCTTACCCAGACATCCAGTTTTTGACCTACATTAAGGTCATTTGTCGGTAAACTGTTCCATGTTTTTATATCGTCAATGGTACAATTATATTTAATAGCTATTTTATGAAAATATTCTCCTTTGGCGACTTCATGAATCACTTTTATTTTACCATTGGTTTCTCCAGCTTCTTTAACTTGTTCATATTCTTTTTTCGACACCGATTCATCATAAATAGCTTTTTCGTTTCTCAGAAAAGTTCTGATTTTCTTTTCAGGCAGAATAACCGTTGCGGGTTCCTTCATTTTAGGAATATGGTCCAACTTATATGAAGGATTCAAATACTGAAGAGTTTCCACCGGAATTTTGGTTACTTCTGATATCCTTTTAAAAGTAGTTGCTTTATTTATTTTAACCGTGTCAACATCTAAATGAATAAACTTCGATTTTATAGGTTTGATATTGTGATCTTCATAGTGATTCATTACGTAATTAACTGCAATAAAAGCAGGTACGTATCCATTGGTTTGTGCCGGAAGGTAATCATGAATTTCCCAAAAATCTGTTTTTCCTCCTGAACGGGCAATTGCATTTCTAACTACTCCAGGTCCGCCATTGTATGCAGCTAATGCCAGTTGCCAATCATTATAAATTCTGTATAAGTACTGTAAATAACTGCATGCCGCTTCAGTAGATTTATAGGGATCGCATCTTTCATCAACATATGAGTTAACCTCAAGATCAAACATTTTACTTGTATTGATCTTAAACTGCCATAAACCAACAGCAGCAGATGACGATACTGCGCGTGGATCCAAAGCAGATTCAACAATGGCCAAGTATTTTAATTCTAACGGAAGTTGATACTTATCCAAAACTTCCTCAAAAATTGGGAAATACAGCTCAGCCAATCCAATAATTTTTGCCAGATGCTCCCGACGTTCAATCGTATAAACATCAATGTATCTTCGTACTCGTTCATTATACTCCAGTTCAATCGGAGTCATGTTATTTAATTCTGCAATTTTGTATTCATAAACCAAATCGGGATAAATAGGAATGGAATCTTTTTTTTCCTCATCAACAGGATCTTCTTCATTTTGTAAAAATTCAACTTTAGCTCCGGAATCCAATGAAACTATCGAGATCAAAAAAAACGTTATGATAAAAAAATATAATCTACCCATAAATCAAAAGTAAAATAACGAATGCAGAGGTAAAAATAATATATATATCCTACTTATGCATTAAATAAAATGAAAAAGCAAAATGTATTTATTAACAAGTGTTTTAACAAATAAAAAACCTACTTTATATGATTATAAAGTAGGCCAATAATTCAAAAAATATTTATTATTTTTTTTGGGTTTCTTCTTTTTCCTTTTCCTCTTCGTTCTCATCATTTTCTTTTGTAGCTTTCTTAAATTCTTTCATACCTTGACCAAGTCCTCTCATCAATTCCGGTATTTTCTTGCCACCAAATAAAAATAATATCAAAACAATTATAATAACAACCTGCCAAGGACCAATCATTCCAAGAATAATAGTAGGTTTAAACATGACCTTTAATTTTTAGTTATTTATACAAATGTAAGATATTTTATTATTTATTAAAAAGCTTAAAAATATCATTTCCATTCGCGTATAATAATAGTGCCAATAAAATGATCATACCGGCAACCTGTGCATATTCCAAAAACTTATCGCTTGGTTTGCGCCCGGTAACCATTTCATATAAAAGGAACATAACATGTCCGCCGTCCAAAGCCGGAATAGGAAGAACATTCATGATAGCAAGTATTATTGATAAAAATGCTGTTAAGTGCCAAAATGCCTGCCAATCCCATGTCGGTGGAAATATTTTACCAATAGTAATAAAACCTCCCAATGATTTATATGCTCCGGTTTCTGGCTTAAATATTAATTTAAGCTGTTTTGTATATTCAATAAATTTTTCTATACCTAGATTAATCCCGGCAGGTATAGAAGCCATAGCTGAATATTCTATTCTCTCTAACTCGAAAAACCTAGGAAGATATCCATCGGCATAAACTCCAAGTAAGCCATCTTCAGAAACATTTACATTAAAAACCAAAGTATCAGAATCACGCAAAATTGTTATAGGTGTTAACTTATTTTTATAATTTGATAATGAATCTCTAAACTGGTCAAAAAACTCTAATGAATATCCATTTAGTCCTATAAGCTTGTCATCTAATTTTAATCCTGCCTTTTCTGCTGGTGAATTTTCTCCAAATGCTGCAATATAAAATGGATATCTCACATCAATTAATCTATTTTCATCCAATACCTGAGAAATTAAAGATTCAGGAATTGAAATGTTAATTAATTCTCCATTCCTATCCACTTGTATCGTTTTAGACTGATTTAATACGATATCAGGAACAATTTTATGAAAATCTACTACTTCCTGATTATCTATAGAAACAATTTTATCTCCATTTCTTAAACCTATTTCATAAGCTATGGAGTCTACAGTAATTCCATACTCAACATTTTTATTCGGTAAATACTGTGAACCCCAAACGTAAAGTACGGCTGAGTAAATTATCAATGCAGTAACAAAATTTACCATTACACCCCCAAGCATAATTAATAGTCGTTGCCATGATTTTTTTGAACGAAATTCGTATGGTTGAGGAGGTTTTTTCATCTGTTCCTTATCCATTGACTCATCAATCATTCCTGATATTTTCACATACCCTCCTAAAGGTAACCATCCCATACCATATTCGGTTTCACCTTTTTTTACTTTAAATAATGAAAACCAGGGATTAAAAAACAGATAGAATTTTTCTACCCTGGTTTTAAATATTTTAGCAAACATAAAATGTCCAAATTCGTGTAAAACCACCAAAATGGATATGCTAAGTAAAAATTGCGCTATCTTAACTAATATTGTCATTTACCTCTATTTTTTAATTAATGTTTTTGAAAATTCTCTTGTTTCTTTATCTGTATTTATTAAATCATCCAGTTCAGGATGTTTTATATAATTAATTTTTTGCATACTTTGTTCAATGATTTGAGTCATTTCACAAAATCCAATTTTATCATTTAAAAATGCTTCAACAGCAATTTCGTTAGCAGCATTCAGAATACAAGGCATATTACCGCATTTATCCATAGCCTCAAAGGCTAATGCCAGGTTTCTAAAATTTGTCAGGTCCGGTTTTTCGAAATTTAATTCCGGATAATCCCAAAAACTAAACCTGGGAAATTCGGTTTTAACTCTATTCGGGAATCCTAATGCATATAAAATCGGAAGTTTCATATCAGGCAATCCCATTTGTGCCTTGATTGATCCGTCTTCGAACTGAACAGCCGAATGAATTATCGATTGTGGGTGAACCACAACTTCTATTTGTGTAGGAGTCAAACCGAATAGCCACCTTGCTTCAATCGCTTCCAAGCCTTTATTCATCATAGTGGCAGAATCAATCGTTATCTTAGCGCCCATATCCCAGTTTGGATGCTTTAATGCATTTTCTTTTGTTGCTGTTTTAAGGAATTCCAGGTCCTTTCCCCTGAACGGCCCACCAGATGCCGTTAAATATATTTTTTCAATTACATTTTGACCCTCTCCGACAAGGCATTGAAAAATTGCCGAATGCTCAGAATCTACAGGATAAATACTTACTTTATGATGAAATGCCAGTTTCTGAATAATTTCTCCGGCTACTACCAGTGTCTCCTTATTTGCCAGAGCAATGGTTTTACCTGATTTTATAGCTTTTATAGTTGGCAATAATCCCGAATATCCTACCATCGCAGTTAAAACAACATCAATGGTATCCATTTCAACAATCTGTGCAATAGCATCATTCCCGGCATACACTTTAACAGGCAGATCCTCTAGTTGATCTATTAATTCATTGTATCTTGATTCATTTGCAATAACAACCGTATTTGGATTAAACTCCTTAACCTGTTTTGAAAGTAAGTTAATATTATTACAGGCGGTTAAAACCTCCACCTCAAAATGATCAGGATTCTCTCTAATTACTTCTAATGCTTGTGTTCCGATCGAACCGGTAGATCCTAATATTGCAACTCTTTTTTTCATTTAAAATTTTTACTCTCCTCCTCCAAATTTAACTAGAATGCTACGTAATCTTCCGGGTCTATGGGAGTTCCATTGTGCCATAATTCAAAGTGAAGATGTGGACCGCTTGTTAATTCACCTGAGTTTCCGATAATTGCAATTGCATCACCAGCCTTAACATGGTTTCCAACTTTTTTAAGTAATTCCGAATTATGTTTGTATACTGAAATTAAATCATTATTGTGTTGTATTTGTATAACATATCCTGTTTCGAGAGTCCAGTTTGCAATAATTATGGTTCCATCCAAAGTCGCGCTTACTACTTTATTTGAAGCGGTAACGATATCTGTTCCAAAATGATTTTCATTTGGATTAAAGGAATTTGTTACCAGACCTTTAACCGGTGGATAAAAATGAATGCTTGAAAAATCTGTTTTATTAGTTGTACCGGTTAAAATAGATAAATTAAATAACTCCTCTTCTTCAATTTGTTGTCTTAATAAAGAATCATGCTCAGATTTATCAAAACTAATTTCTTCGTAACTAATTGTTGTATCTTGCTCGTTTTCATAACTTAGAGGAGTACCTCCTCTAATTATGGAATTAATACTTTCAAAATAACGATCACGAATTTCCAGTTCGTGTTCCAATGAGTCCAATTTATAAACATTAGATATAATATTACGTCGCATGTTGCCATCCGGGTAACCAGGGATAAATTCGCGTATTGGAGTAAAAGCAATTAAAACTATAATGGCTATGGTAAAAAGTAATACACTGGTTCCTAAAATAGAAAAAACATTTAATCTTGATAAACGTAAAAACCATACCTCTTCGAATGTATCATCATTATAAATACTAAGGCGGTATTTATGTTTTAATTTATTTACTATGCGCTTCTTTTTTTCTTTAATCATCAATAATTTAATTTGATTACAAAGATAAAAGATTTAATAATCAAAATCGTTTATTTAAGCGTACTAAAATAGATTAAACAAACGAATTATGCGAACTGATTTTAATATTTATGGTGCTATGATAACATTATTTAACAATTCAAAGTTAATTAGATAACTAAAATATTTAAGGTAATGATAACTTATTGTTAAGAATAATGCATAAAAATTTTGTTTTCTATATATCATTGGTTACATTTGCATCCGCAATTAAGAAATAACGTATTTAAAATATATTGCGGGGTGGAGCAGTTGGTAGCTCGTTGGGCTCATAACCCAAAGGTCGTAAGTTCGAGTCTTACCCCCGCTACTACAAGCCCGAGAAATGAATTCTCGGGCTTTTTTTATTGCATTACAAGATTCTATTCAGGTAATAGTTCATTTCATTATTAACAATTTACAATAATTAGTCGTTCAATATTATTTAAGTTAAATAATTATTTTCTAATTTTAAACAATAAACACCTACCAGGACTATTGCGAATACGAAAGGGAGAGTAAAAAAGTATTGTAATGGTTCAGAACAACAAATTGTTATTAACTCAATTCTTGATATCTTTTTTCAAGAATTTGACTGTATGTAATATACGGTTTAAATTCTATTTTGTCATAAAACCTGTAATAAGCTTTTTGACCATCAAATTAAATAATAATTCAAAAAACTTGCATTTACATACCATTATGGGAGCTAAACTGTATCTATTAACCGTGTTTATTATTAACAACAAGTTATATGCAAGCTGAAACTCTGAAAAATCATTATATTTAATAATTAAAAAGAATAATAATGAAAGATGAATCAACCGGAAAATTCTCAGTTCATTTAAGTTTTGAAGAAATACGATTGCCTCCGTTTGAAGATATTTTGATACTTGGTAAAAAATGCCCTCAAGGGAAAATTGGAGTATATAAGTCTTTTGAACTTTTGGTTCCGAACGAATTTGAAGCATTTGAAATTGAAGATGAAATTGTTGAAGCTATTTTTGTAAATAAAAAGATTTTAAAAAAACTTGACAAAGACAAAATAATTACAATTTTACGTGAAAAGGTTTTCCCATATATTTCTGAATCTGAGATTTTGAAAGTAGATCTTAAATTAAGAATTTTTTACGATTTTGTTGAAGGAGAATTCTGATGGTTTTAAAAAATTATGTATCCAATACTTATCCAACTGTTGAACCATTTGAAGGAATTAATTCAGTTGAAAATTTGCTGTTAGAAAATCAATATTTAGTAGTTATCGAGAATAATAACTATCAGGGCATTTTAACAATATCTGACATAATCAAACGCCCACATAAAATTGTAATTGATTGTGTTACAAAAAAAGAAAGTATAAAAATAGATGATACGATAGCTTCTGCACTTGAAAAATTTTATTCAAGTCAATCTTCTGTCCTGCCTGTAATGAATGACAGCAATTTTATTGGAGTAATTGAAAAGGATCAGATTTTAACAGCGTTAGAAACAAAGGTTAATAAACTGTACGATAAATCATTGATATCCGAGAAAGCAAAGATATATTTCTTAAATAATCTATTTCATGAAATCAGGACTCCTTTAAATGGGATACTTGGGTTTTTAGACATTATTGCACAATTAGATACTGATGATTCTTCGATTAAAAAAGAATCCTTCTCCAAATCTATAAGAAAATCTGCCGACCATTTTTTAATGATAATGAGCGACTTGGTAGAGTTGTCTTTTTTCCATGCAGGCGAAGAATTAAGGATAAAAAAAAGCAAAGTAGACATAGTTGAAATTTTTACCGAACTGAAAGGTTTTTTCAATGAATTATTATTGTTTCAAAACAGAAAGACAACAGTAATTTATTTAAATTCAGATTCTTCTTGTTATATACATACAGACGGAAAGAAACTCAAACATATTTTATATCATTTAATTAATAATGCGATAAAATTTTCTGAGGACAACAAAATAACTTTTGGATTCGAGTTAAAACCTAAAGAGAATAATATTAGCTTTTTTGTAAAAAATAAGGATTCTAATATTGGTCAAAAAGATGTTCTAAAAATGTTCGATATTTTTGAAAAACAAGAAAATATTGGGAAAGAATTAAACTATGGGTTAGGCATCGGATTGCCATTAGTTAAAAACCTGATTGATTTATTAGGTGGTCGAATTAAAGTTGAAACGGAAAACAAAGAAATTTCTTTTTTTGTCAATATACCAATTGAGCAGGAAACCGTCAGCATATAAGAATGAAATAAGTTGGGCTCATAACCCAAAAGTCACAGGCTTCAAAAACCGGAAGTCACAAATTTCGTAAGTTTTCGAGAGATCTCGTGTTTTTACGAAATTCAAAGAATTTCTAAAACACGGTATTTGAGTCCTGTCCCCGCTACTCCAAGAAAGTCAGAAACAATGTTTCAGGCCTTTTACTTTGCATATGGTTGAAAACTAGTTAATAAGTAAGTTCCTTTAAAATTGACAAAGGGGTATGTCCATTCATATCTTGTATAAACTAATAAATCAGTTTCGATGGAAAATAACTTATTTACCAAAGTTTATGATTTCTTTAATCATATGATTCATCCTTCCGATATAAAACTCTCAAAAGCGGAAAAAATTAAAAGATGCCCTGTCACAGGCCTGGATATTTCCATGCAACCTAAACACACTAAGTTTATAAGTACTTCAGGAATAAAATGGTACTATAAAAATGAAAGGGAAATTTATCATCAATTTTTAGGTATCAGATTAACTGATAGCTCCAGGAATAAAGATGTTAACACCCGGTTTCAGTTAATTGCTCACAGCATTCGAAATGCGGAAAGTAATCCCCGGAATAATGCCAGAAGATCTATTCAAAAACTTTTAAGTGATAAGAGTAGCCTGTTTAATAACTTTCAGCTAATTGACAAAAAAAAGCTTCGGGAAGCCGGAATAGACCAAGCCTAGAATCAATGATTATTTTTTTATAGGCCACTGAAAATTAATTACGTTAGAATAAAAAACACCTAAAACGAGAAGGTTTTAGGTGTTTTATCTTATATATAGGACTTATTTTATCGTGATATTTAGTTTCTTTAATGCAAGGTTTATAGGTATTGCAAATGCTATTCCTTCCGTGCCTAACCCGACCAACTTCTGGCTTATTATTCCAACAACTAAACCCTTATTATTTATTAAAGGCCCTCCGCTATTACCCGGGCTCACACTTACATCGGTTTGAATATATTCAATCCCATTTTCGTTAGTTCTTTTGCCACTTATTATTCCTTTGGTAACAGTATTAGAAAGGTCTGTAGAACTTGGAGTACCTATTGCAATTACTTCATCTCCCAACTCGCCTTGAGTTTCTGACAAACTTAATGGTTTAAACCCGCTTCCCATGACTTTTAATAATGCTAAGTCAAATTCCTCACTATAATTCAATACCTCGACAGGTAATTCAAAGCCCATTTGAAATAAAACTTTGATACCAGTATTATTTTCTATTACATGGTAATTAGTTAAGATATATCCCTCTTTAGAAACTAAAAATCCGCTACCGTGCCCTTTACTACCTTTAATAGTAACTACTGAAGGATTTACTGACTTTATCATATTACTATATGACTCGTAAGTCTGCTCTTCTAACTTATCAATAGAATATAGTTTCATTACATTTTCTTTAAAAGATATTTCCGCACCTGATTCCACATCTTTTATCGCTTCTATCACCTCTGGATTTCGTAGTGTGCCAGCAAAATTTTCACTGAAAGCCATATTTATTCCTTTTACCAAGTCTCCTGTTTCCTTTACCATAAAACTTTCTTCATGTGTGGTAACTTTTATTAAAAAATTATTAGTGTTATTATCATAGAATTGCCATTCTACTTTCATTTTTACAGATTGGTCATATATCCTGTTAGGGAAATATGCATTATACCTGCCTCCTATTTTTAAATCCTTAACAATAGCCCCTATTGAAATATCAGCTTCTTCCAGCTCCTCTGTACTATTTGTATTTTCAAACAAATTTTCTTCTTTTTCATCGTCTACAAGTCCCTTGAAACCAGAAAATATTAATTCAGCATGAATCCCTTTTTTGAAAATATCAACTTTGCCTTCCTCAAATCCTATATCGTTCCAATATACGTTGCTTCCTGGAGAGGTAAATACTTTTTCGTCTGGAGAGATATCATATTTTATTCTTGCTAATTCAAAAGTATGGTCGCTCTCTTCATCTAATTTAAATTTTTCTTTTTGCATTGCCCAAAAAATCTTTGTAGAACTATTTTCAGGCTTTTTATCATAAATAAATACTTTATCCTCAAATCCATCTTTACTAAGTTTTAAAGTATAGGTAGGAGTTTCTTCATTAAATTTTACTTTTAACCCATATCTTGCCCCATCCCCAATTGTTCCATGCATTTCATCATTAACAAAAACTTTTATTCCGCCTTCCTTTGTATAAAATATAAATTCATGCTTTTGAGCAAATGTTTGTGTTATAAATATTAATACAAATACTAGGTTTAATAATACTGGTTTCATAATCACATATTTTTTTAGATAATTGCAAGTATACTAAAAACTTTAAGAAATTGTGAATAATTAAACGGTACATTTAAAACTTCGTAAGAATCTAATTTGGGCACTATTGTTTCCTAAAAAAACAATTGTTTGTACTTTTACCAAAACACTTTAGAAAATGCAATACAATAAATTATTAGAGGAAATATTCCGGGAAATAAAACCAATTATTGGTCAGGGTAAAGTAGCAGATTATATTCCCGCACTTGCAAATGTTGATCCCCGGAAATTTGGAATGTCGATTTCAACGGTAAAAGGAATCAATTTTTCAACCGGAGATGTTGATGAGAAATTTTCGATTCAAAGTATTTCAAAAGTATTTACTTTAACTCTTGCTTTCTCAAAACTTGGAGAAGAAATTTGGTCACGGGTTGGCAGAGAACCTTCAGGTAATGCATTTAATTCCCTGATACAACTGGAATACGAGCAAGGCATTCCGCGTAATCCTTTTATAAATGCCGGAGCAATTGTTATTACCGATATCTTAATTAGTTTATTGGATGATCCCTATACCGAATTATTAGATTATATTCGTTTACTTAGCGGTTCAAAAAATATTCGTTACGATGAAAAAGTAGCACAATCGGAACGCGAAAATGGATTTACGAATGCTGCATTGGTAAACTTTCTAAAAAGTCATGATAACATTAAAAATGATGTTGAAAAAGTTTTGGATGTATATTTTCACCATTGCTCTATCACTATGACAACAAATGAATTGTCGAAATCATTTCTTTATTTAAGTAATCACGGATCAATTCCCAATTCCGATCACAGAGTACTAACAAAAAGTCAGGCTAAAAGAATAAATGCACTAATGCTAACTTGCGGAACATATGATGAGGCCGGTGATTTTGCTTATCTTGTTGGAATGCCCGGAAAGAGTGGTGTTGGCGGAGGAATTGCAGCCATTATTCCGAATGAATTAAGCGTTGCTGTTTGGAGTCCGACATTAAATAAAAAAGGTAACTCTCTGGCTGGAACGAAGGCTTTGGAACTACTTACAACTAAAACAGGCTTGTCAATTTTTTAATTTTAGTAATGCAACAACTACTGAACTTTATAAACCAATATACTCACCTGGAAAAAGATACAATCAATGCCCTGGAAAAAAGGGTTGAATTTGAATCTTTCAAAAAAAATGAGCTGATCTTAAAGCAAGGAATCATTGCAAATAAAGTATGGTTTATAGTCAAAGGTCTGGTACGAAAGTTTTATTACCACGAAGGTAAAGAAGTTACTACCTGGATACATGCAGAAAACGAGATGTGTACTTCTATGCATAGCTACTTCCAAAAAAAACCTTCTGAGGAAAATATTCAAGCAATAGAAGATACGGAATTAATAAGTCTTTCTTATGAAAAAAGCCTTGAATTAAATATTTATCCTGAGTTTAATACATTTAGCCAGGAATTACTTACAAAACAATTTGCTTGCATCGATGAATTTTCCAAGAAGTTTAGTTTAATGAATGCTTCTGAAAAATATCAGGCTTTATCGGAAATTGCACCGGAAATAATAAAAAGAGCCAAATTAGGATATATCGCATCCATAATGGGAATTTCTCAAGAAACCTTAAGTCGTATCAGGGCAAAAAAATAAAGTCGTTTCATTTTTTGATCTATGTCAAAAGAACTGTATAAACCGATTATGAAATTTGTAACAAATTATAAAAACAATAATCATGACAGTTTTAAAACCAATAATGCTTTTATCGGATATTGCAAAACGGGCTAACAAAGGAAGTGCTTCGGATGTTGACTATTTTATGTCCTATTTAACTAATGAATCGTCAACCCAAACTTTAAAAATGGTTGACTTCGCTATAAGTCAAATAATGTCCGAAGAAGGTGTAGAAAGAATAAAGTATTATCTATTTAATGGAACAAGTATCCAGAGAAATTATGCAGCACTTTACTTTAAAAGACATAAAAAAGAAGATGTATTGCTGGAGGCAATCTTAATGCAAAAGATTGATGAAAAGCAAGTTTTCTCAGTGTAATTAAAGAAACTGTTTAATTGAACACAGTTTTGCTTTTTATACAAGAATTTTAACCGGTTCCTTACATATTTGATTATTTCATCAAAAGATACTAACTTGATCAGGTCAAAAGACGTTACAAATGTTGACCAAATCAAAGTTGGCCCCAGATGTATAAGAACATATTATTTATTTTGATTTTTACACTGTTTAGTAATGTACTGTTTTCTCAAGATTGGCATGAAGTTTATTACCTTGAAGGAGAGGCTCAGTATTTTATCGATGAAAAACAATACGATAAAGCTATTGATATTTATCGTAGAATTATTCGAGAAGTTCCGGAAAACACCTACGCTAAATATAAAATAGGACGTTTGTATTTACAAACCGACTCTGAAAAAGAATTAGCTATACGGTATCTCGAAGATGCATCACAGAATATAGCCCTGGATTTTGATGAAAAATCACTTCGGGAAATTCGAACTCCTGTTGATGTTCTGCTTTATTTAGGTGAAGCATACCAAACAGCAAACAGAATTGATGAGGCAGTAGTAATTTATAATAATTTTAAAGAATTAATTAAACCTGATAATGAATTATATCCTGTTGTTCTTCGCAGGTTAGAAACATGTGAAAACGCTAAAATTGCTTTTCAAGATCCTTTGAGAGTTTCCAAAACCAATCTTGGTGCACCTGTTAATAATAATAATCCAAACTTTGGAGCCGTTTTTTCTGGTGATGGAAATACCGTAATTTTTACTTCGTACACACGAAATTACATTGATAACTATTATGCCGTAAAAGAGAACGGAGTTTGGGGTAATCCAAAACGAATAAGCGAAAAGTTAAGTAACAAATATTATCTCAGAACTGTTAGTCTTTCATATGATGGCACAGAATTATACCTTGCAACAGATGATACGGAAAAAAATGATTTATTCGTGTGTTATAAAGAAGGAAAAAACTGGATGGGAGCGGAAAAACTCCCAAAAACCATAAATGATAAAAAAAGTAATGAAACTCATGCTTGCGTAACAAAAAATGGAAATACTTTATACTTTACAAGCGACCGGGAAGGAGGACATGGAGGATTTGATATATACAAATCAACAAAGGATGCCAAAGGTAACTGGGGCGAACCAGAAAACCTGGGACCAAATATCAATACGCCTTTTGATGAAGCAACACCATTTATCACAATGGATGATAAGTATCTGTTCTTTAGCTCACAAGGCCACAATAGCATTGGTGGTTTTGATATCTTTTATATAGATTTAACAACAGCCTCAACTGTTATAAATTTAGGTTATCCTGCAAATACAACCGGAGATGATCTGTTTTTTGTACCAAATAACTCTTTAACGTCAGGTTATATATCAGCTTATGATAGTACCTCGATAGGCGAAAGTGATATTTATTTTGTATCCATTCTTCAAAAAATAAATCTTGCAGGAAACATTAATACAGTTGATGGAAATCAGATAACAAATTCCAATCTCGAAATTTCAATTGTTGAGACCAATACGGATAATGTTCTGAAAACCATGAATACAAGCAATGGTAAATTTGAAGTTGAGCTTAACCCGGGAGAATACACTGTTATGATTAATAATGAAAACTTTGAAACTTTTAGTGATCAAATCAGTATTCCTGAAAATTATAACCAAACGATGTTTGCGTATAATGCAACCTTAAATCCTGTAAAAGTTGAACAGGAAGAATTAGTTGCTGAAGTTATGGAAGAACCAACCCCGGAACCCGAAATAGAAGAACCTGAAAATAATAAAAAGCTAACAGAACAAGAAGGTATCAAGGAACAAGAGACAAAGGTTCAAGAAACAATTCCGGAGCTTGTTATTGAAGAAAAAATTGAAGAAAAACCACTGGAAAAGGAAGTTGTAAAGTATGTTCCAAAAACAACGTTGACTAAAACCGGAGAAAAAACCTATTCGGTTCAGTTAATGGCACTTAAAAATCCGGTTAAAGTTGACTATTTTAAAGATGTTGATAATGTAGTCTTAACAAAATATCCGGATGGTTTTTATAGATACACCGTTGGAAATACCAGTTCTTATGCTGAAGCTCAAAAAATAAAAGATCAAATTCACAAACTGGGCTATCAAGATGCTTTTATCCGAATTAATGATGAGCTAAAATCTACATTTACAATTCAGATAATGGCATTAATAATTCCTGTAAAGCCTGATCACTTCAAGGATTTATCTTTTGTAGTCGTTACCAAAGGTGCCGATGATTATTTTAGATACACCATTGGCGATTTCGAGTCGTATGAAGAAGCTAAACAAGAACTTTCCAACATAAAATTATTAGGTTATAACCAGGCATTTGTTAAAAAAGCTAATAACTAAAAAGAAGATGTCCAAAAAGTAAGCATATGTGATTTTCATCATCTTTCTACCCCAAACCCTAAAGCCTGCCTTGTAGGCAGACAGGGGTGAAGATGTTGAAAATCAGGACTCCCTTTAGGGAAGGGGCAAATCCTGTTTTTCAGATATAGATGTAAAACTAGACTTTTTGGACAGCCACTTCTATTGTTAAGGGTTTACAATAGCTATTATTTTTTAGATCAAATACCCCTAGCCTGCCTGACGGCAGTCAGGGGAGCAAATTGATTTTCTTAACGCCCTTTATTAGGGCTGGGCAAATGAAGAAAATGAATGATTTTTATTATTCTGTAGCCGGAATTTTCTTTAATACATCAATAAGTAAATCCCAAAATTTAACCGTTGTTTTAATATCGATTCTTTCTTCTGGGGTATGGGCTCCTTTAATGGTTGGACCAAAAGAAATCATATCTAAATATGGATATTTCTCCAAAAATAAGCCACATTCTAAACCTGCATGAATTGCTCTTACAATTGGTTTTATACCAAATAATTCTTTATAAGAGCTTTCAGTAATTCTCATAATTTCTGAATCAGTATTTGGCCTCCAGCCAGGATATCCATCACCATGTTTCACTTTTGCACCTGCTAAGCGAAAAACAGCTTCAACTTTACTTGCGATATCATGTTTAGCAGTATCAACCGAACTACGTTGGCTTGTTGTTATATAAATTTGGTTATTTTCAATAAATTTAATGGAAGCCAGGTTAGTAGATGTCTCAACCAATCCTTCAATTTCCCTGCTCATAGCATAAACACCGTGTGGACATGCGTACAGACTATATAACAATGTAAATTGCGTGTCTTCGTCAATTACAAAATCTGGTAATTCTGAGTCTTCAATTGATAATTCAAGTCTTGGTTCTGTAATGGATAATTCACTTTTTACTGCAGGTACATACTCATTGAAATAGTTATTTAGATCATTTATTTCATCTTGATGAATAGTAATGTGTGCAAATGCTTCACGCGGAATGGCATTTCTTGCTTTACCACCGTCAAAATCACCAATTCTGATATCAAATTTGTTGCTACAATTCCACAGGAACCTATTCATAATTTTAACGGAATTTCCTAATCCTTTATCAATTTCATCACCCGAATGACCCCCATTTAAACCAGTTACGCTTAATTTTATTCCTACATGATTTTCAGGAACTTTGTCCTGGTTGTATTCAAACGTTGCCAGTGTATCAATACCTCCGGCACAACCAATAAACAATTCTCCTTCGTCTTCTGAATCAAGGTTGATTAATATTTTACCATCAAAAAATCCGGGTTGTAAAGCAAAAGCTCCGGTTAAACCTGTTTCTTCGTCAACCGTAAATAGGCATTCAATTGGCCCATGCTCAATATCCGTAGCTGTTAAAATAGCCATTTGGGCAGCTATTCCAATTCCATCATCTGCACCTAATGTTGTTCCTTTAGCTTTTACCCAATTACCATCAATCACCGGTTGAATAGGATCAGTATCGAAATTATGATTTGTACCTTCGTTGGCTTCACATACCATATCTATATGGCTTTGTAACACAACAGTTTTTAAATTTTCTTTTCCTGATGTAGCAGGTTTAGATATTAAAATATTTCCAATTTCGTCTCTCTTTGTTGGAAGCTTATGTTTTTTTCCGAAATTTAGTAAAAACTGAATTATTTTTTCTTCTTTTTTAGATGGGCGTGGTACCTGGCAAATATCTTCAAAATAATCCCAAACTACCTTAGGTTGTAAATTAGTAAGTACTTTCATTATTTATTAGGTTACTGTTAGTAATAATTTCGTTGCTGTAAACATACAATTTAATCTAAAACAGGCAAAAAAAAAGAAATTATTTTATGATTTTATGTTTTAAAACAAGTTATAACCCTGATTTTACCTTGTTTGCAACAAATATTGAAAGATGGTAAAAACCAATGTGTAAAAATTTAGTTATCATTTTGTTTGAATAATTTTTATTCTAATTTTACAAATACTAAGATTTTGAAATTTAAATAACAAACCTAAAAAACGAAATTAAAATGGCAAAAAGAACAATAGTTAAGATGCCTGGTGATGGCATCGGAAAGGTTGTTTTAGATGAAACAATAAGAGTTTTAGAAGCTGCTGGTTTTGAAGCCGACTATGTTGAAGGTGATATTGGATGGGAATTTTGGTGTAAAGAAGGTAATCCATTACCACAACGCACACTTGATCTAATTGAAAAGCATAAGATTGCCTTGTTTGGAGCGATAACTTCTAAACCAAAAGATGAAGCTGCTAATGAGTTAATCCCTGAATTACAAGATAAAGGTTTAGTTTATTCAAGCCCAATTGTTGGATTGCGTCAGCATTTTGGATTAGATATTTGTATGAGACCTTGCCGCTCATTTACAGGTAACCCATTGAATTTCATCCGTCGTGGGCCAAACGATACAATTGAGGAACCTAAAATTGACGCTGTTATTTTCCGCCAAAATACTGAAGGGTTATACGGTGGCGTAGAGTGGAGCAACCCTCCTGATACGGTATATCATGCATTAATGACACATCCTAAATTTGTTAAGAATTTTGGAGAAACACCTCGTGAAGAGATTTCTGTATCAACTCGTATTTTTACTAAAAAATTTACCGAAAGAATTTTAAGAGCGGCATTTAACTATGCCAAAGATAATGGTTATAAATCGGTAACAGTTTGTGAAAAGCCAAATGTAATTAGAGAAACATCAGGTATGATGTACAAAATGGCTCAACAAATTCAAAAGGCTGAATTTCCAAATATAGAACTTTGGAATACAAACATCGATGCACAAATGATGTGGTTAACAAAGAATCCGGAAGATTATGGTGTGATCGTTGCCGGTAATATGTTTGGTGACATTGTTTCTGATGGCTTTGCAGGATTAATTGGTGGATTAGGATTTGCATCAAGTGCACAAATGAATCCCGAATCTAAAATTGCTGTATTTGAACCTACTCACGGCTCTGCACCTAAATATGCTGATTATGATACATCAATTGTTAATCCAATTGCTATGATTGAATCTGCATGCTCAATGTTAGATTTTATTGATGAAAAAGAAAAAGCAGAGAATATACGAAAAGCTGTTGCTGAAGTAGTTGAAGAAGGTAAGGTTCGTACTTATGACATGATGAAGATGTCCGGGCGCCCTGATGTAGTTGAAAAAGGAGCTGCTTCTACTCAACGAATGGCAGACGCAGTTATTGCTAAATTAAACTAATAAGCATATATGGAGGATACAAAAATCATTTGTATCCTCTTTTTTTTCACCCTAAAATTAAAAGAACTACGATATGAATGCAAAGCTATTAGAATTATGGCCTGAATTAGAATGGATTCAGGACGAAACTTTAAGAGAACATACTGCTAAAACATGGGAACTGGCTTTAGAAAGAAGTGTTTTAACAGCTGAAGACTTAAAAACAATTCCTTTTACATTATTAGTTCCAACTAAAGTTTCTTTTATGGCACACAAACGTGCTGTTGTCCACATTGCTCGTGATGCCGGAATTAAGTGTAATGAGTTTTTTAAAGATGATCTGCCAGTTAACATGGATGTGTTAATTTCCGGAGCGATTTTAGCCGATGTTGGTAAATTATTGGAATACGAAATGGTTGACGGAAAATCTATTCAGGGAACATACGGTAAATATTTGCGCCATCCTTTTTCCGGAGTTTCTATCGCTGAAGAATGCGGAGTTCCTGCCGAAGTTTGCCATATTATCGCTACGCATGCAGGCGAAGGCGATATGGTAAAACGTACAACTGAAGCATATTTAGTTCACCATGCAGATTTTATGACATTCTTGCCTTTCAAGAGCAGGTTGCAGATATAAGAAATAATTTTTCAAATTATAAACCGTCTCATGGCGGTTTTTTTATGAACTTATACTAAGTAATTTTGTTTATTAACAATAATCTAAAAAGTAAAATTATGAGTTATAAAGATCAGGCATCGAGTTTATACCGGATGATTGGAGAAGGAAAACTTTTGGAAGCTTTTGAAAAATACTATCACGAAGATGTAGTAATGATAGAAGCAGATGGTAATACCCGGGAAGGGAAAGACGCTAACCGTGAATATGAAAAACAATTTTTAGGTAATGTTCAGGAAGTGCATGATGGAGGTGTACATGCGATTACTTCTGATGAAGAAAATGGAATAACCATGGTAGAATCTTGGATGGAAGTAACATTCAAAGATGGCAACAAAATAAAAATGGAGGAAGTAGCTGTTCAGCATTGGAAATCAGATCAGATTATAAAAGAAAGATTTTATTATAATATGGGATAAACCTAAATTAAATAAATGAAGAAACCGTCGCTACATGACGGTTTTTTTGTATATTTAAGAACCAACCTAAAATAAAGAATATGACATATTATCAAAGAGCTAAAGATTTATTCAAGATGATTGAAGAAGGCAAATTATTAGAAGCCCTGGATAAATATTATCATGAAGATGTAATTATTATTGCTGATGATGGTAGTGAACGAAATGGTAAATACCAGGCACAAGAATATGACAAAAAGCTTTTGAGGGAGATTGAAGAAGTAATAGGAGGAGGAGTGAGAACAATTGCTGCAAATGAAGAGGGAAGAATAACAATGGTTGAGTTTTGGATTGAACTCAAATTTAAAAATGGAAATAAAAAGAAAATTGAAGAAGTGGCAATACAGCACTGGGAAGATGAATTTGTTATAAGAGAGAATTTTTACTCAAAAAAATAAATTTAAATTCAATAAAATAGTGAAAGCTTGTATATGTTTATACAGGCTTTTTATTTGGTAGAAATACTGGGTTAACTTGTATATTCAACGCTGTTTTAATGAGTATTGCACAAAAATCTATCATTTTTGGTATATAAGTTAATAGGAGAAATATATTGTATAATTTTTTAAAAAATTGACCATATTATGATTTATTTTGATAAGTGTATTCATAATGTAGATTAAGAATTAATTATTTAATAATGTTTTATATAATTTTATAACAGTAATAATTAAATCATATGTTATGAAAAAAAATCAACCAACTTACTTATTTACTTTAATAGTTACTTTATTATTGGCATTTTATTCGTGTGATGATAACGATGATACCAAAACTCTCAGTGAAACATACTTTGATATTGAAAACGCCAATTTTATAAATTCAAATTTCCCCGAAGCCTCAACTTCTCAGGATGCGCCTGTCATAACATCGCTTTATGGTAATGCTTCGGTATTGGCGGGAGGTAGTAATCCTTTAACGATAAATACCTCTTCGGATATTAAATCTGTTATAGTCGGAGTTAAAGGAGAAAAGGGATATTATGAAATTTCAGCCGGTTCTCAAAAATCAACAAATTCGGTTTATATCATTTACCTAATCATCAGTCAGGAGTTAGAGCTCGAGAATTTCTCAATTGTTGTAGCAATTATAGGAACCAATGAGTTAATTAGTTCGCATGAAGTTATTAATGTTTCAAAAGTTGAAGCTGGCACTGGAAAACTACAGATTAGCTGCTCATGGGATAAACCAAATGATGTTGATTTACACCTTGTTGAACCGGATGGAACAGAGATTTACTATGGAAATTCTTCAAGTTCTTCCGGAGGAGAATTGGATGTTGATTCTAATGCTGATTGTGCAATAGATAATATTAATAATGAAAATATAACGTATGGCGAATCAAGTGTTTTAATGACAGGGGAATATATAGTACGAGTTGACTTATATTCGAATTGCTCGGTAAGTGGCGAAACGAATTATATTGTTACAGCTCATTATAATGGACAAACTATAACACCAACATTTGGACAAATTCCTTATTACGGTAGCTTTTCAGCCGAAGATGCAGATTATGGTGGAGAAGGTTCAGGGGTAACCGTATTAAAGTTTGAAATTGGATCTTCAAAAAGTGCTCAAGAAGTGGTATTACATGAATCATTTAGATTTGAATATCCTGCTGACAAATCGATCAAGCCAAAGAACTTAAGTCCGTTTAAATAAGAAAAATGTGATTATTAAACGAAAAGGGGCTATCCCAAAGCCCCTTTGTTACTGTCTACACTTCGACAAGCCTGCCTGACGGCAGTCAGGCTCAGCGTGACAGATCGATTATCATCATGTTGTCATATTGAGCCTGTCGAAATATGAACAACTTTTATACTTTTTGGATAACCTTTTCATATTCAAGTTCTATTCATATAAGTTTAAATATGATAAACTTTGATTAAAAGATACTACTAAGGAGTGGATAAACTCACCGGTAATATTTTACCATTAAGATACTTGCATCCATTTATTGCAAAATCATAAATATATTTGGCCATTTCATCTGCATTTAAAGGTGCATTAAATCCTGGAAAAGCTTCATTTAACATTTCCGTATTTACAGCACCTAATGCTAACGAATTAAATTTAATATTCTCGTTTTTATATTCTTCAGCCAGACATTCTGTTATACTCGCTAAAGCTGCTTTACTTGAACTGTAAAATGAAAGTCCCGGAAATTTTGAACTTCCTTGAAATCCACCCATACTTGATATGTTAACCACGTGGCTTAATGTACTTTTTTTAAGCAATGGTATCAATTCCTGAATCAAAACAGCCTGGCTTATAATATTTATATTGAATATTTTTTGGATCTCGTCTATTTTAAACTCTTCAAAATTTTTATTTATTAATATTCCTGCATTATTTATAATGATATCTAAAGAATCAACATACTTTAATATCTCTGTTTTTAACTTTTCTTTTATATTATTTGGGTTCTCAATGTCGAAAGTTATGGTTTTTAATTTATTTCTTATATTTTGTCTAATACATTCATTTTTAAGCTCATTAAGTAAGTTTTCACTTCGAGCAATTGCCAGCACCGCATTATTTTCATCTTTTGCAAATAATTTAGCTAACTGATATCCTATACCTTTGCTTGCTCCTGTTATTATTACGTTCATAATTTTGTTATATCTTTAAATATTATTTACAAGGTATAATATTTGATCCTTTAATTTGTTTATAAATATAAACTATTATGAGAATAACTAAAATCTTATTATTATCGGTTTTTTTCTTATTTAATTTTAATAACCAGGTTTCTTCACAAGAAAAAAAGGAATCAAAACAAAAAGGTAAAAAGGAAAGGGAAGAAATTAAGGAACCTTATCTGTTTTGGGGCGGATCGCTTTGGCTCGGGTTTGGCTCATATACATATGTTGATGTAAATGCGGTTTTTGGTTCTCAATTAACTGAAAGATTAAGCTTAGGATTAAGTGGTAAATATCAGTATTACAAAGATAAGGGAAATATTACCGGTAACTTTCAAACATTTGAAACCAGCGTTTACGGAGGAAGCGTTTTTTCCCAGTTTGCAGTTATTAAAGATTTTAGAAATCTTGTAAAAGTTAAAGCCCATAGCGGTATAATACTTCATATGGAATACGAATTTTTAAATACTAAATATAATTATATTTATTTTGATGATCCCAATTCTACCCGGGATAGATATTGGTTACATAATGTTTTAGCAGGGGGAGGATATTTTCAGCAAATGGGTAAACGGGCAAAAACATACATAGTTTTATTGTGGAATGTAAATCAAGCTGATGATAATCCTTACGAATACCCGCAATTAAGGATAGGCTTTTCAGTAGCAATTTAACTTTTTAATAATTTATTCATAATTTCCAGAAGATTTTCCGGCCGTATGGGTTTAGAAATATAATCGTCGCAACCGGATTCCATACTAGCTTGCTCATCTTCTTCCATAGCATATGCTGTTTGAGCAACTATCGGTAAATTCGGAAGTGTTTTCTTTATTTCAATGGTAGCTTCCAATCCATTTAAATCGGGCATTTTAATATCCATTAAAACTATATCAACCTTCTCCGAATTACATACATCAATGGTTTCTCGTCCGGTTTTGGTCCAAATAACTTTTGCTTTGGTTGGTTTTAGAACTGCCTTTAAAAAGAGATAATTAATTTGTTCATCCTCAGCAATAACAACAATCTTATCTTCCCAATTTTTAAACATACTCAATGTAGTCCCCTTTCCTAAATATTATAAAATAATTTGACCAACAGATGTTAGGAATTATTTAAATAATAGCTGATAAGTATATCCACTATAAATGTATTAAAAATATAAATTACCGGTTTAAAACTTCAAACATTTTTTTACCAATCTCTGCCGGCGATTCAACCACATGGATTCCACAATCGGCCATGATTTTCATTTTAGCTTCAGCTGTATCATCTTTACCACCGATAATAGCACCGGCATGTCCCATCCTTCTGCCTTTAGGAGCAGTTTTACCGGCAATAAAGCCCACGACTGGTTTTGTTCCATTTTCTCTAACCCATTTAGCAGCATCAGCTTCCATACTTCCTCCAATTTCACCAATTAAGATGATTCCTTCGGTTTCCTTATCTTCCATTAATAATTTAACAGCATCAAGAGTTGTAGTTCCTATGATCGGATCTCCGCCAATTCCAATACATGTTGATTGACCTAATCCCATTTTTGTAATTTGATCTACAGCTTCATAGGTTAAAGTGCCGGAACGAGATACGATTCCTATTGTACCTTTTTTATGGATAAAGCCCGGCATGATCCCAACTTTTGCTTCCTCCGGTGTAATAATTCCCGGACAATTTGGTCCGATCATTCTGCAACCTTTATCTTTTAAAAATTCTTTGACTTTAACCATATCGGATGTTGGAATACCTTCAGTGATAGTTACAATTACTTTTATTCCAGCATCAGCAGCTTCCATAATTGCATCAGCTGAAAAAGCCGGTGGAACAAATATTACCGAAACATCTGCACCTGTTTCTTTAACAGCATCAGATACAGTATTAAAAACGGGTTTGCCCAAATGTTTTTGCCCTCCTTTTCCGGGAGTAACTCCGCCAACTACATTTGTTCCATATTCAATCATTTGTTGTGCGTGAAAAGTTCCTTCACTTCCGGTAAATCCCTGGACGATAACTTTCGAATTTTTATTTACTAAGACACTCATTGCATTTTTAATTTTAAGAAAATCAAAAATACGTTAAAATTAATGAATCACAAAAAATTATGGTAAACCTTAATATTAGGATTAAAATCCGGTATTTGTTGGGTCATCTTTATAATTTCTAAATTGAATAAGCACTCCAACACAGTATCTTTCGGTTGATTTATTAAACTTGCTTATCGCTTCGGAAGTGACCTCTATTATTAAATTGCGGGTATTTTCGTTTTTAAAATAGAAGTGATCTTCATAATTGTAATGTGCATTATTGTATAAAACCGCTTTTTCAGCATCATCCTCTTTAATCCGAACTCTTATTTTTCCAAGTTTATGATCACCCTTTATCGAAACATAATACTCTTCACCACCATATACTGTTATTGAGAATTCTGATTCCATTTCCGCTTTAAACAGTGCACTTTTGGATTGTCTACAATATAAAAAAGATTCATCTGCCCATCTGCAATTATCTACATGATAATCGGAGCAACTTTGTCCATAAGTAATAAATGTGCTTACGGAAAATATAATTGCAAACAATAACTTTATATTTTTCATAATAACGTCTAATTATAGATTATACTCAATAATCTTATTTCTTACTTCGGTTACAATCTCTTTTAATTCATTATATTCCTGTTCGGAAACTATGATCTTTTTACCACCTTTTAATACCATCTTATTATCTTCTCCGCGTTCAAAGCTGGTTTCTGTTTCTTCAACTTCAGAAAATTTCTCGAAAACTTCATAAATTGAACTTAGTAAATCAATTGCAACTTTAGTATTTGCATCATTATGATATTTTTTTGCATATTTAATTAAGTTGGTAAAAGAATGTTTTTGCTCTACAATTCTTTTGATCACGGGATTTTCTTCGGAATATTTTTCAACTAAATTTATTGCAATATACAGCCCTTCGATATAACTCGCTGATGTTATATTTGCTAATATTTTATCTTTATTGTTTTGAAGTAAATAGTCTACAATTTTTGAAGAATATTCATCAGAGATAAAAATTATTGAATCTTCATTATTTAAATTATTTTTAATTCTCTGAAGAAAATTTTCCTGGAACGGTAAATTAATTCTTAGTTCACTACTTAGATTAGTTATTGCATCTATATAATCATATGCAGAAGTCGTTTTATTGAACAATGTCATATATGACAGATCAGCAAGGTATACTCCTAATGCAAGTGTCTTTGATTTGGTGTCGATGTATTTTGATAAGTTTTCGGTTGGATTAACAAGATCAGTTCTATAAACCAGTTCCGCATCTTTTTTAATAAATGAAAACATTTCTTGTGAAGAGGGAAAACTATAGAAAATCAAATCCTCATTGCTTGCCAGTAAAGAATCTGAAATTGCTTGCGAATCGATTTCATTTGTACCTTTTTTTACATCTGTTTTACAAGATAGGTTTGCAAGGTTAATTGCCAGAGATACAAGAATTAAGAATAATAATGATTTTTTTTTCATATGTGTAATTTTTGAGTTTCTTTTAGGTTCATCTAATTTATGATTTTTTTTGATGTTTGTAAAATATTCTGACTTTAATGCGTCGTAAAAAGAAGGTTAAATTATTGATATTTAAATGTTTTAATAGATCAAACACAAGTGTAATATATATAAATAAAGTAATTATCCATATTACGGCTGTATTAAAATGAGTTGTTTTATAATGAGCATTTCCTAATTTTTTAAAAGGTGAATAGAATTGTGCCCTGCCTGAACGATTTTTAGGAGTCATAAAAACCGGTTCATATTTCCTGATTATTGAATTGTTTTTTATAAACAATTTTTCAGATTCGTCATTTTTCAGAACCAAATTTGCAATTGATTCATTATAATGCTGATTCTTATACGAGATATAATTTGAAGCACCATTCTTTTCGTTTACAAGTTTTTCCGTAATTAAATCTCTTTTATACAGAATCTGATCCAGGTATTCGGAATAAAATATCCTGGCAAAATCCAAAAAATCTTGATACTTAGTTTCTCTTTGATCTAAAGGAAGGCTATCAATCTCCACTATTTTGGATTCAGTACCCGGAATATCATTCAGAGTGGTTCGTATAGAATTACTTATGGTTAAAGATATATCATCAATTCGTTCAGAATTTTCTTTGGTAAGTAAAATGGTTCTCCATTCATCTAGCATAGATGATATTTTAGGAATTAAGAAATTTAATTTATACGAAATATCGCTATCTATTTTATCTATGCTATAATAACGTTCTTCATATTCATTATCAACAAACTGGCTAACAGCTAATGCTTCATATGCCCATCTGGATGGCGTTAACTCAGCAATCAACGGAGGATATTCTTTTCGGGTAAGTGAACTATGCAATTTGTCGAATTTAACGATGGTTCCGCTTAATAAAATTTGAGGTATAATCAAAAACGGGATTAATACGTAAATAGCAATTACAGATTTTAAGTTTGCAGATATCAGCAAGCCCAGCATATTGGCAAAACATCCGGTTGAATAGAGTATCAACCAGTATTGAAAGTTTAATCCCTTTATTTCCAGGATATAATTTCCAACCACCACATAACTGATGGTCTGAATTGCAGTTAAAATAAAAAGAAAAACTACCTTAGAATTTATATAACTAAATCGACTCAGATTAAGGAATTTTTCTCTGATAAGAATTTCTTTATCCTTAATAATTTCTTCGGAACTAATCAGCAATCCTATAAAGAGTGAAACAATAATGCTCATTAATATAAAAGCAGGTATGTTAAGGTTTTCACTAAATATATATGCTTTTGGATCTTCGTTTGTACCAATATTGTATTTGGTAAACATCCCAAGGATTATTCCTAAAAGAGGGGCTTCAATTAATCCAATTAAAAGATATTGAGTATTTGCCAGTTTCGAAAGTAAATTTCTTTTACTAAAAATTATAAATTGTTTTAATCTATTTGGAATTTTAAAGTGTACCTGGGGAATTTCTTTTGAGGTTTTAAATTCCTTTTTTTCTTCTTTTCTATATTCGTTATATGTCTGATACCATTTCTCCGGTTTAACTTTTCGTTCTTGCGTATATTTACCTTCTTCATTAATTAATTTTTCTTCCATTATTTCAAGAATGACTTCCGGATTCACATTTCCGCAACTTATACATTCTTTTTCCGATGGATTTATCTGGTTACTCAATGTTTTAAAATAAACCAGGGCATCTAAAGGGTCGCCGGTATATACAACATGGCCACCATCATCTAATACGATTAATTGATCTATTAATTTAAAAATTTCAGTTGAAGGTTGATGAATATTCATTATAACAAGCTTACCGCGTAAAGTTTGTTCCCTTAGTGTATTTACAAGATTAATGGAATCATTGGAGGATAAACCCGATGTAGGTTCATCGATAAATAAAATGGATGGTTCGCGCATAAGTTCCATACCAATGTTAAGCCGTTTTCTTTGTCCGCCACTAATAACCTTGTTTACGGCATTTCCAACTTTTAAATGTTTAATGTCAAGTAAATCAAGTTCTCTTAATACTTTTTCAACCGTGTTATGTATTTTTTCTTCATTATAGTCACTAAAACAAAGTTTTGCATTAAAATAAAGATTTTCATATACGGTTAGTTCCTCAAAAAGAAGATCGTCCTGGGGCACATGGCCAATTAGTCCTTTTAATTTTTTATTTTCCGCATGAAGATCAATACCATTAATTAATACTTTACCACCATTA
Source organism: Bacteroidales bacterium (assembly GCA_028282785.1). Taxonomy (GTDB): domain Bacteria; phylum Bacteroidota; class Bacteroidia; order Bacteroidales; family UBA12077; genus UBA12077. The sequence continues at coordinate 106,461 of JANQHE010000009.1, forward strand.
GGTTTAAGAGTACCATTTAGTAAGTTAAGTAGTGTTGACTTTCCGGAACCACTAGGGCCAATAATTCCAACTAATAAGTTAGATTCTGACCTGAATGAAAATTTTTTAATTCCATTAATTGAATTTCGATAACTGAATTTAACATTGGAAACTTCAAGCGTTACATTTTTAAAATTCGGATCATCTGTTAATTTAATTCCTATTTCACTGTAATAAATGGGTTTAAGTTTGATATTTTGTAATCCGACTTTGTATCTCGAAATAGAATTTCCTTTTCTAAAACTATATATTTTATATGGTGATATTTCTTTATTGTTTAGAAATAATTGCTGATTTCCATCATAATAAAACCATACGGAATTGATGGAACGTATCTGTAGCAAACAGATTTTACCTTCCAGTTCTTTTCGATAAATATGCTTATAATCCGAATCCGGAATTTGTTTGTTATTACTTATTAGTATACAATTTTTCTTCCAGGGTATATCTTCCCAGTTTTTTAAAATGAAATTCTTTAAATTGTAATATTCTTTATCATCCAGGTTAAAAGAAATTGCCAGTGTCTCAATAAAGTCATATTCCTCAGGTAAGATTTCCTCTTTAAAACGAATAATTTCAAGAAGTAGAATTACGAGTAAAAACTTTTCTCTAAGTAATAACTCATTATTAATTGAATTTATCAAGCGAATTGCTTTTACTGCCCTTAATGATGCTTTTTTGAGAAAATTCTCGGTTTTTTTTGCCTTCTGCTGATTTAAATAAAAATCATATACATATAAAAATTGATCGATAAACTGATCCTTGGCATAATACTGTAAATATGATTTTATGAGTTCACGTGTCCTTTTCTGATCAGTCTTTTCATCAATGTTTGAAAAAAGAGAACAAAGTCGAATAATAATTTTTAGAATCGGGTCAGACATAAAATAATCTTGAATTTACTTTTTTAGTATTTTTAAATTTAATAAATTAAATCCGATTTAGATTTTAATAATATGCAAGTTAAACTAGAATTGCATAAAACATATACGTATAAATACCTGATATGACAGAAAAAAAGAAAGTACTAATTGTTGAAGACGATGAATTAATTCAGAAATTCTTTGTCGAGATCCTGGAATATAAATACGAAGTTCATGTTGCTGATAATGGGGATGACGGTTTAAAAATAGCTGGTGAAATATTACCTGATATGATACTTTTGGATATTATGATGCCTCAAAAGGATGGATTTGAAGTTTGCACACTACTTAGAAATGAAAAAAAATTCGATAAAAGTATAATAATCATGGTAACGGGATTAAGTGATCGTGATTCGAAAATGAATGCCCTTAAGATGGGTGCAGATGATATAATAGCTAAGCCATTTAACCCAATTGACGTTAGAACTAAAGTTCAGTTAATGTTTCGGCTTAGAGACAGGCTATTGGAAATAGAATAAGTTAAGGCAGTTTTTAAATAAAAAAGCAGGTGTAAAAACATCTGCTTTCTTTTTATGTAGTATTTTTACTGCAATTTAATAAAATAATAAAATGTTAAATAAACTAAAGGATTTAGCCAGGAACTTAAATGGCGATTTATATACCGACCAAAAAACAAAAATATTATATGCAACTGATGCTTCTGCTTACAGGGAGTTGCCTTTGGCAGTTGCCCGCCCGAAAGACAAAGACGACCTGAAAAAACTAATTGCTTTTGCAAACGAACATAAAACATCTTTAATACCTCGAACGGCTGGAACTTCTTTAGCCGGACAGGTTGTTGGAAATGGGATTATTATGGATGTATCAAAGTATTTTACTGCGATTTTGGAATTAAATGAAAAAGAACGTTGGATTAGAGTTCAGCCGGGAGTTATACTTGATGAGCTGAATATGTTTTTAAAACCTTCCGGGTTATTTTTTGGCCCGGAAACATCAACCGCCAATCGTTGTATGATTGGGGGAATGGTGGGAAATAATGCTTGTGGTTCGCATTCAATTATATATGGGACAACTCGGGAGCATACCTTATCAACAAAAGTCATTTTAAGTGACGGAAAAGAAATAGAATTCAAAGCAGTAGATAAAAATGAGTTTGAGGATAAACTAAATGGTGATCAACTGGAAAATAAAATATACCGGCATATAAACAGAATTTTGAGTAACCCTGAGAACCAAAAGGAAATTAGGAATGAATACCCTGATCCATCAATATATAGGAGGAATACAGGTTATGCAATCGATTTATTATTGGAAACAGAATCTTTTACGGTAACCGGTAACCGGTTTAATTTCTCGACGCTGATTTGTGGCTCGGAAGGGACATTGGGCTTAATAACCGAAATTAAGCTAAATTTAGTTGATATTCCGCCCAATGAGGTTGCGGTGGTTGCAGCACACTTTAAGACGAAAGAAGAGGCATTTAAAGCAAACTTAATAGCATTAAAACATAAGCCCGGTGCAGTTGAAATGATGGATAATACCATCCTTGATTTAACGAAAGGAAACCGCGATCAGTTAAAGAATCGCTTTTTTGTGGAAGGTGATCCGGGAGCAATACTGATTATCGAATTTGCCCGGAATACAATTGATGAAATTGATCAAATATGCAATGCCTTAATTAAAGATTTAAAAAATTCAGGATTTGGTTATCATTTTCCTATTATTTATAATGAAAATACAAAAAAAGTATGGGCCTTGCGAAAAGCAGGATTAGGTGTTCTATCCAATATGGAAGGAGATGCCAGGCCTGTTTCAATCATTGAAGATACTGCTGTAAATGTTGAAGTGTTGCCGGATTACATGGATGATTTTCAAAAGATTTTGGAAAAGTACCAGTTGGAATGTGTTTACCATGCCCATATTGGTTCGGGTGAATTGCATTTGCGTCCGATACTGAATTTAAAAGACTCCGGGGACGTTGAGATGTTTCGTACGATAGGAGTAGAGATTGCACACCTGGTTAAGAAATACAAAGGATCTATGAGCGGTGAACATGGAGATGGCCGTGTACGTGGCGAATTTATTCCAATTGTGATCGGAGAAAAGAATTACAGGCTCTTACAGGAATTAAAATCTGTTTGGGATCCCAATAATATTTTTAATCCGGGTAAAATTGTTAACGTTCCATCCATGACTTCCAGCTTAAGATATGAAACCGATCGAAACGAACCGGAAATTGAAACTGTATTCGATTTCTCTGAAGTTGGAGGGATTGTTCGGGCAACCGAAAAATGCAATGGGAGCGGAGACTGCCGTAAAACAGAAAAGACAGGTGGAACCATGTGCCCAAGTTATATGGCAACCCGCGACGAAAATGATGTTACACGGGCAAGGGCAAATATTTTAAGAGAATTTTTAACTACTTCATCAAAGAAAAATCCGTTCGATCATCCTGAAATCAAGGAAGTAATGGATCTGTGTTTATCATGCAAGGCTTGTAAATCGGAATGCCCCTCGAGTGTAGATGTTGCCAAGCTAAAAGCGGAATTCTTACAGCATTATTATGATTCGAATGGAATTCCATTGCGTTCACGCTTAATAGCCTACATTACTGAAATAAATAAACTGGCATCGATTGTTCCCGGTGTTTATAATTTCTTTATGGGTAACAAAGCCTTTTCTTCTTTCATCATGAAATTGATTGGCTTTGCGCCGCAACGAAGCATGCCGTTATTGGGCAAACAGACTTTGGGCAAATGGATGAAGAAATACATTTCGGAGTTAAATGGAAATGACCAGACTAAAGGAAAAGTATATTTATTCAACGATGAGTTTACAAACTATAACGATACCGGCATAGGAATAAAAACAGTTCAATTATTAACCAGGCTGGGTTATGAAGTTGTTGTTCCAAAGCATATCGACAGTGGACGGACTTATTTATCCAAAGGCTTAGTACGAAAAGCCAAAAAGATTGCCATTAAAAACGTAAGTTATTTAAAAGGTATTATTTCTGAGAAATCACCGTTGGTGGGAATAGAACCTTCGGCTATCTTAACTTTTCGTGATGAATACCCTGATTTGGTTGGAAGTGAATTAAAAGAAACAACGATTAAATTAGGCAAAAATGCTTTAATGATTGATGAGTTCCTTAAACGGGAAATGGAAGCCGGAAACATTGACCGGGAAGCTTTCAAAACCGGGGAGAGAAAAATTAAACTGCATGGTCATTGCCAGCAAAAAGCGGTAGCATCCACAGATCCGACCAAATTTCTATTGTCATTTCCTGAAAATTACAGTGTTGAA
>JANQHE010000017.1 GCA_028282785.1 Bacteroidales bacterium
GTTATTAAAATACCGCCGGTCTTTATATGCTAACACCCATCTTATTCCTGTGATAGCATTTGTTAAAAAAACTTCGTCGGCATTTAATAAATCTGCTTCTTTTAGAGATGTTTCAAAGTTTATTTTCAAACCATGTTTATCTGCGATCTTAAGAATTTGTTTTCGCATGATTCCTGCAACAGGTCCGTCTTTTAATGGTGGCGTAGAAATTTTATCTCCTTTTAATATAAATAAGTTTGAACTGATTCCTTCAAGCAGGTATCCGTTTTCATTAATTAAAATACAATCTCCTAATTTATTTTTCTTCGCAAATTTACCTGCCATTATATATAGTAAGGCATTGGCTGTTTTTAAATTAGAAAAGGAATTAACAGGCTTTTTAATTTCATTAAACAAATCAATAATTAAACCTTTTTGATTTAATTCATAATGATCATTTTCAATGTATTCTGTTTCAACCAGGTATGAAATGCTATTGTTTTCAGGTGTATATTTACCTCCTTCGTTCCTGAACAAGCTTAAACGAATTCTTACGCCTTGGTACAGCTTGTTTTTATGAAGTAGTTTAATGATTTCTTTTTCAATAAATCCTGTTTCAATAACAGTTGGAACTTCCATGCCCAAAATTTTCATCCCATACATGAGACGAGCCATATGATCTTCGAAAAACTGAATTTCTGTTCCGTTGGCATGCATGGTTTCAAACAATGCATCACCATAGCAAAAAGCACGATTTTTAAAACTTAGGCCAAACTCATCACGAAAATGATAATCACCGTTATATAATATGAAAGAGTTAATAGGCATCTAAAGTAAATTCCAAAAAATAAACACCAAAATACAAATAATAATCAATATTCAATTTTTTGAAATCTTTTATTTAATAAATTATAAACTAGTTTTAATTTTGGACATTAGGGATTAATTGGAAATTGTATTTTAATAATTGGAATTTAAAATATCATCCACATACTTTTCGATGTTTTCATTTACCCCAACTTTTATTCCTTTTACTCCGGCATTCTCAGCAGCTTCAACATCACGCGGTTTATCTCCAATCATAAATGATTTTTCTTTATCAATATTAAATCTGGCAATTGCTTTTTCAATTAATAAAGAGTTCGGTTTTCGGCATAAACAATTTTCATTTACATTGTGATGCGGGCAATAATAAATTTCAGAAAGTTTCACATTTTCTTTTGCTAATTCCTCAATTAAATATTTATGGATTGCATTTACATGACTGTGAGTATAAATTTTTTTAGAAATTCCTCCCTGGTTGGTTATAATAAACAATAAATAACCTTCGGAAGAAAGTTTTTTTAATGATGATATTACTCCATCATTAATTTTAAACTCTTCTAAAAGGTAAGTATAATCACCTGGATCATGATTAATTACTCCATCTCTATCGAAAAAAACCGCTTTATTCATTTTAAAAATTAAATAGTTGTCCTAAAAAGACATTAATAAGTTTTGGGTCTAATAAAAGAGGGAATAAAAAACCAAAAACGGCTCCAATAAAGTGAGCGTCATGATTAATATTATCATTACCTCTTCGACTCATATAATGTGAATATCCTAGATATAAAACCCCAAATATAATTCCCGGAATAGGAATAACCGCATAAAAATATAACTTTGCCAATGGTTGAAAGAAAATATGTGTAAAAAGAATTGCTGATACGGCTCCTGATGCACCCACAGAATTGTACCAAATATTATCTTTTTGCTTGGCAATTGATGTAACAGTTGCAAAAACCATACTTGCGAAATATAAAAGAACAAATGAAAATACCGGAGATTTAATTGTACCATTTATTGCTAATCGTTCAAACTCATTTTCAACCGATCTTCCAAAGAAAAAAAGTACAAACATATTAACAAATAAATGTGCCCAGTCAGCATGTAAAAATCCGTGCGATATAACTCTATACCACTGTTTTTTATGATAAACCGAATATGGATTAAGTTGTAGTTTATCAAATATTTCCCGGTTGTTAAATGCCATTATAGAAATGGCAGAAGTAATAATTATGAGAAGAATCGTCATATTTAATGAAGAATTTTGTATACAAGTTCTTTTAACAGTTCACCATGCGATGTACTTACATTTTGATATCCCTTAGATTTAAGGTCGTATTCTCTTAATAAGCTAATAATTTCAACAGTCTTCTTAGGATTATAGTTTTTGGCAGCTTTTTCATAATCGCCAACAAAAAAAGGATTCACTTTTAAAGCTGCAGCTACACTGCGTCGATCTCGTTTATCTTTAATAAAATGATAAGTTAACACTTTACTATAAAAATGATATAAAGTTGAAATAGTAAGAGTAAAAGGATTATCCTTTGGATTTGCACCAAAGTAATTCACGATTCTGTTGGCTTTTAGTACATTCTTTTGGGTTAATGCTTTATGCAATTCAAAATTGTTATAATCTTTACTAATTCCAATATTTCTTTCAATATGTGTTGTAGTTATATTGAATTCACCTTCAGGAAGTGTAATAATTAACTTATCTAATTCATTTGCAATTTTACTTAAATCATTTCCAAGATATTCAGTTAATAACATTCCTGCACTAGGATCAATCGTTCTGTTCTTATTTTTTAAATAAGCATTAATCCAGGATGGTACTTCATTTTCATAAAGTTTTTTTGACTCAAACAAAATACCTTTTTCATTAATTATTTTATAAAGTTTTTTTCTTTTATCTAAAGTCTTGTATTTATAATTAATTACTAATAAAGTTGATTGAAGCGGATTTTCTGCATAATGAATCAGATCTTCAATCTTCTTAATGTTTTGAGCTTCTTTGACAATCACAACCTGGTGATTTGCCATCATTGGAAACCTCTTCGCAGTATTAATTACAGTGCTTATCTCAGTTTCCTTTCCATATAAAACAGTTTGGTTAAAAGATTTTTCCGCATCTGTTAATACATTATCGTGTATGTATTTTGTAATCAAATCAATGAAGTATGTTTCTTCACCGGAAAGGAAATAGATAGGTTTATAGATTTTATTCTTTAAATCAGAAATTATCTGCTCAAAACTCATATCGGAATTTAATTAAAAATGTAAATGTTTAACAGATTCTTTATTTTCTTTTATTTCTTTTAGTGCTTTTATTCCAATCATCACATGGTCATCTACAAAACTCTCGGTAACCAACTTATCACTTTTAGAAGTTTTAACTCCTGTGGATATCATAGGTTGATCAGTAACCAGAAGTAGAGCACCACAAGGAATTTCATTAGCAAAACCCACAGTAAAGATAGTAGCTGTTTCCATATCAATTGCCATGGACCGGGTTTTTTCCAGGTACTTTTTAAATCGTTGGTCGTACTCCCATACCCGCTTATTTGTGGTAAAAACTGTTCCGGTGTAATAGTCTCTGTTCTGTTTGCTTATAGCGGTTGCTACCGCCATTTGTAATTTAAATGCCGGTAAGGCAGGGATCTCGGGTGGAAGATAATCATCACTTGTTCCTTCACTTCTAATAGCTGCAATTGGTAAAATAAAATCACCTAATTGGTTCTTCTTTTTTAATCCGCCGCATTTTCCTAAAAATAATGCTGCTTTTGGTTTAATAGCGCTTAATAAGTCAATTATAGTGGCAGCATTAGCACTACCCATTCCAAAATTAATCATAGTTATTCCATCAGCAGTAGCACATGGCATGTTTGCACCCGCGTCAGCAATCTCGGTATTATTCCATTCAGCAAATAATTCCAGGTAGTGAGAAAAATTAGTTAAAAGAATATAATCTCCGAATTGCTCTAATTTACAACCGGTATATCTGGGCAACCAATTTTGAACTATTTCTTCTTTTGTTTTCATAGGGTAGTATTTTAATTCTTATCTTTCTTATTTTTATAAATTCAATAAATAAGTAAGCTTTCATGAAGAGGTTAAATTTACCAACTTATTCATTCAATATAAAATTAATAGAGCAAAGAAAATATATTTTTGATTTTATTCGAAAGAAATTTGTGATATTAACTCCGGAGGAATGGGTTCGGCAAAATTTTCTAAGATATTTGGTCGAAGAAAAAAAATATCCTGCATCATTAATCTTTGTAGAAAAGGAATTTAAGCTAAATAATTTATCAAAAAGGAGTGATGGTGTTGTTTATGATAAGACCGGAAACCCAGTTTTAATCATGGAGTTTAAAGCTCCCGAAGTTAAGATTGATCAAAAGGTTTTTGATCAAATTGCAAGATATAATTTAAAACTTCAAGTAAAGTATTTGATAGTTTCAAATGGGATGGGGCATTACTGCTGTAAGATGAGTTCGAACGAAGGAAATTACATTTTTCTTAAAGAGATACCAAGTTTTGAGCAGCTAGATACTAACTGATCGTTATTGGTTTTCCAACTTGATTTTAGAGCTCGAAACTTACCTGGGTCAATAAAAAGTTGATAAAGTATTTTATTAGATCTTAAAAAGCAGAAAATAAGAAATTAATTTATGTTTAACTATTTAATAATTCCGGTTAATTTTCTTTATTAATTAACTGAAACATAAATTCATCTTTTTTACCCTTGGGAAAGACAAGCCAATCGCGTTTTGTTCCAATTAACTTAAATCCTTTGCTTTGAAAAAGGTTTAAACTATCTGTATTATCCTCAGTGATATTACAGTATAATTGATGAAGCTGAAGTATACGAAAACTGTATTTGATCAAAACATCTAGAGCGTCAGAAGCATAACCTTTTTTACGATTTTTTTCACATGCAATTAAAATTCCCACGCCGGCACGTTTGTGAATTGGATCGAAATCAAATAAATCAATAGTGCCTATTGTTTGAACTTGTTCATTATCAGTTTTATCAATCATTAAACGTAATTGCTTCAGTTGAAAAATATCTTGATGCGAGTTATCTATAAATTGTTTGATTACGTGCCTTGAAAATGGTGTGAATGTATTACTTAACTGCCAAATTGCACTATCATTTTCCCAACTGTAAATTAGATCTACGTCGTTAGGTTCAATAGCACGTAACCGGGTTAAGTTACCTTCTAATATTTGAGAATGCTTTTTTATTGTAAATGAGTTTATTGGAAATCATTCATATTATCAATCCATAAATCGGATATTTCCGGGAAAAGTTTTTTAACTCTAATAAGTTCTTTCTTTGCATCAGAGTAACTATCGAATTTTCCGGTTCTTATTCTATAATACATTTTACCTCTAACTTGTTTTTTCTCTAAATAGACATTAATTCCTTTTTCTTCGTATGATTTTATCTCCGAATTAATTATTTCATAACTACCACCGGCAGATAACTGAATAGTAAATTTTGGTTCTGAATATGGAAGCATATTCTTTAGATCATAATTGGAAATGATTTTAGCATCGTTAAATCCTAAATCAAGTAACGTGTTGAAAGTTTCAATTAACTCTGATTTTTCTTTACAATCCCCCAAAACGTATATATACTCCTTATGATGAAATTTTTTTATTTTTTGGTCTTTTAATTCTTCATATTTATCGAAGTAATCGTTCGGTAATTCATTCTTAGTTTTAGTTATTAAGATACAATAACTTAGATTTCTGTTTATTAAATGATTTGGTATCGTAGTTTCTTCTTTAGTAACGAGTTTATCATCTGATTTTAAGATCTTCATTTCAACTCTTCTGTTGAATTTTCTACCTTCAGGACTATCCGATCCATCGGGATTAATATTAATTGCCATAGGCTGTTCCATACCTACCCCCTTAGCAACAAATCTTGATTTATTGATACCTTTTTCAGTTAAATAATCAATTACAGATTGTGCCCTTTTTACAGATAGTTTCTTGTTATATTCTTGTGACCCTTTAGAGTCAGTATGTCCAATAACTTCAATATGTAACGAAGGATATTTTGTCATTAGATTGTAAAGTCGTTCCAATTCGACTTTAGAGTCCCTGTCAAGCAGATATTCATCAAATCCAAAATAGATACTTTTAATTGTAATATATTCTCCAGTTGTGACTGCTAAAGGAATTAGTTCAACATTTACAACAAGTTCTTCTCTGTTATAATCTTTTGGAATTACAACTGTTTTTATTTCTTGTTTATATTCCTTGCTTTTAAAGATAAATCGATAAGAGCCAGCTGACAATTCAGCAGAAAAGTTTCCTGTATTTTCATCTAAATTAAGTCTTTCTATAATTTCAACCTTAGCAGAATCCAGCACTTCAATACTAAAGTTATTTTTATTGAAATCGGTTTGATTATCCTGAAGTGTTACTTTTCCTCTAACATTAACCAAGGAAGGTTTTTCCGGGATCGAAAAATCTAATCGATAAATATCTTTTTGTCCATAGCTATCTTCATCAAAAAGAGACATATATGCAATGGAACCATTCCGAAGGGGATAATAAAACAGGTCATCATCCGTAGTATTAATCGGATAACCTATATTAACCGGATCGGTCCATTCATTTTCTCCAATTTTATGCGCCTGAAAAATATCAAATCCTCCCATATTATAATGCCCTTGAGAACTAAAGAACAATACTTTTCCGTCTTCAGAAATCTGAGGTGTTTCTTCGTCTAATGAAGTGTTAATTGTAGGACCTAAATTAATGGCTTCTCCCCATGCCTTTTTTGCCTCATTATAAACAGATTTATAGATATCAAGTCCACCATAACCTCCTTTTCTATCACTAACAAAATACATGGTTTGGCCATCAGACGATAATGTTGCATGAGACTCAAGAAATCTTGAATTAATATTTTTATTTAGTTTCTTAGGAGTTTGCCATCTTCCATTTTCAAATTTGCTTTGATAAATATCACCACTAAATCCTTCATACTTAAATAGTAATAAAGTTTTGTTTTCATTTGATAAATAACAAGGGTATAGGTCCCCGTCGGATTTTAGATGAGGAGTTATATTTATGGGAGAACTCCAATTTTCTCCTTCTTTCTCGGCATAGAAGATTGCATCGTAAAATTGTAGTTTCGTAATAAAAACAATGGACTTTTCATCTGGAGAAATAACAGGAGTGATGTTTGAAAATCCATTATTTATTACCTCACCCATATTAAGTTTATTAATCGTAACAGGTTTATCCATTAACTCTTTGGCATTTTTGCATGATCGGATTTGTTGATCAACGTAATCGATGTTGTATAAATCTTGTACATCCAAGGATTCCTTGAATTTCTCGTACATTTCTATAGCTTTATCTAGTTGATTAGTTACCTGATAAGCACCTCCTAAATAAAAGAGTGTCCTTGTTGGAGCTTTTGTTTCATTAAATGAACCTTCTTTAATGTTATCAGAGATATTCTCTATTGCTCTTTCCAAATATGGAATTGATTTATGCTTTTGTCCCGGAATATGAAGATAACATTCGCCAATACGATGATCAATATATGAATTTGTAAATCCATTTCTAACAAGTTTATTATACAGAGCTACAGCTTCGGCATAATCTTCATATAAAATAAAAAATTCAGCCTCTTGAAAGGTATCCTTCAGGTCAACTTTCTCTTGTGAAGATAAACTGAAAACAATTGCCAGACTAATAGTAATTAGTGTAAATACTTGCTTCATATAAACAATGTTATGGTAATTCTGATCTTAAAAAATAGTTTTCAAGTTACATACATTAATCAAAAAATGCCAATTTTAATTCTTGTTTATGGTTTATTTTTTTCTATTCTTATTACGATTAAAATATATAATTATTAAACCAAGAATTAATCCACTTAATGCAGCAAAAATAATAAGCCAAAAATTCTTATTGTCTTTGCTATCCTCAAGGGCAACAGTAGTTTCAATTATAGTTTTGGTTTCATCGGAGGCTTTTGATGCAATAAGCATTCCTTCCATTAGAGCATATAGTTGTTTTAACTCTTCTTCAGAATATTTACTTGATTTTTCAAGGTGATTTTTAAAATCATCGAATGAAACAATATCAATAACCGATGCATCCATGTTTTCCAATAAACTGGAAATGTCAACTGATAAAACTTTATTCAAACTGGTAATTAAATCAGAGGTAGAATAATCAGATAGTTTTAAATAATCCTCTAATAAGGTTACAATATCTCTGTGATTATAATTTTTAGAGTTTGACTTATATTCCAGATGTTGGATAACTGCCAGGTTATTTTCAAATTGAATGTTATCATTTTTTATAGAATCCAGTACAAAAAGAATGTCTCCACTCGCAACACTGTGCAGGCCATTTATGAACTCATTAGTATTATTATTTGTGTTTATAGCTAAAGTAATAATTAATGCTTCTGTTTGCTGTTTTGATAATTCTGAGGCAGCAGCTTTTTGGTATACCTGTGTAATTAAATCTACTGTTGAGTTTGTAGATTTAAATTCTTTTGCAGAGCTAAGTTTTTTAAAGCCTTTAGTGTCAAATTTAGTTGCACCGGTTAAAACCTCAGCAAGATCTTTACTTATTGGAGTGTGAGAAACTATAACTTCTTCGTTTTTTACATTGTTGTTTTTATCGACTAGCTTGAAATTAAGTTTTGACTTATCTGATTTTGGCTCAAATTCATAAACAAAATTTTCTTTTTTAACATTAAACGTTTCAGTATTAATTAATTGTTCATCAACAAATGTTTCCACCATTAGTTTAGAACCTTTTTCGACAGAAAGTTTTATTTTAACTGTTTTATCACCATTGTTGCCAAGACTAATTATCTTATCCTCAATACTAAGTTCTGCCTCGGTATCTTTAGGTAAATATGAAACCGTAACTTCTTCTGATTTTACATTATTATTTTTATCAATAAGCTTAAATCTAATTTTACTTTCGCCTATAAGTGGCCTATACTCGTATATGAAATCTTCTTTTTTTATTTCAAATTCTTCAGAATTAAGTAACTGATCTTTATAAAAAGTATTAACAACCAATCGATTTCCTTTTTGAAGTGATAGTTTTATTTTTACATTTTCTTTATCAGTTTCAACAAGATTATTTTCCAGAATTATTTCAGGCGTTGTATCAGCCTGGGAAATTATTACAGGCTCAGGTACTTTTGAGTTAAAAACTTCTTTTATATCATACTTGGACGATATAAAAAACTGATTATCATTTTCGTTTAAAGAGCTCTCATATACCAGATGATTAATACCTAAAGGAGTTTGGTACTGATACATCAATTCTTCCTCTTCTTCAGGTTTTAAAATAGCTAAGGTATCTCTTTTGTTTTTATCAATTATGTTGATGCTGAAGTCTTCTTTTTTCCTGTTTTTTTCATTATCCATTGCAAGAATACCTTCAACAAATATATTTTCGTATTCAGGAATGTCAAATAACTGATAATGATAAATGTCCTGTCCCCCAAATCCTTGAGTTGAAAACTGTGAACAATAAGCAAAGCTTCCATTTTCAAAAGGAACAAAGAAAATATCATCATCTGTTGTGTTTATTGGATATCCGATATTTATAGGTTCCGTCCATTCTCCATTTTCATCTTTTTCTGAATAATAGATATCATAACCTCCCATTCCGGCATGTCCTTCAGAGCTAAAAAAGAGTCTTTTACCATCAGGGGTTAAAAACGGGGTGTTTTCGTTCCATCTTGTATTTATGGTTTTCCCAAGATTCTTAGGTTTGCTCCAGGTTGTGTCCGATTCTCTTTCCGAAACATAAATATCAAGATCTCCGAACCCATTTTCACGATTACTTACAAAATAAAGTTTTTGGTTATCTGGTGATAAAGATGCGTGTGACTCCCAATATTTTGTATTTATATTTTCACCTAATTTTCGAACAGGTGTCCAAAATCCCTCTTTAAAATAACTAACGTAAATGTTACCATCGAAATCATCGTCTCGATAGATGTATAATTCAGTTCCATCGTATGATAAACCCGTAGTAGCACTGTTATCATCAATCCTTAACTGTCCCATAATATTTATCGGATAACCCCAATTTCCTTCACCATCTTTTTTAGAGTAAAATATTGCATCATAAAATTGAAGTGAGGCTGTAAATACCATGGTAGATCCATCACCTGAAACAATTGCATTAAACTCATTAAAGCGGGTATTAATTTTATTTCCAACATTTCGTGCAATAAAGCTTACAGGTTCATATTGAAACTGAATGGCATTCCTGCATGCATCAAACTGACGTTGTACATAATCTATATCGTAGATATCTTTGTTAGCTACTTTTTGAGTGCGAGTGATTTTATTTTGGAATCCTGAATAAGCATCGATTGCTTCGTTTATTTGATTATTAACCAGGTAAGCATTACCTAGATAAAACAGGGCATCTACAGGGGCTTCTCTTTCAGAATAAGTATTGTTTCTATAATTAAAAGTCGTTTTTTTTATTGCATTTTCTAAATAAGGAATTGATTTATCTTTTTGTCCTGGAGTGTGTAAATAACAAAAACCGATTTTATACATCACATTATAATTCAACGAATCGGTTTCAAGAACTCTTAAAAATAAAGGTAAGGCTTCCTGATAATCTTCATAAAAAAACCATGAATCAGCATCGAGAAACATTTCCTCGAGCTCATAATATTCTTGGGAATTAATTTGAGAAATAAAAAAAACGCTTAAAAATGCGAGTATAATTAACCTTTTCATAAAGTCCTTATTTTCAAACACACGAAATTATATAAAAATAATGAAAAATTCGCGTATAGCCTTATATTCTTTCTTAAAATTATTTAAGCCTAATTAAATCTCTGACAAAGGATTAAAAAGAATTGATTAATTATCAAGTCCAACATCTGTTGATAATTCTACTTCATCTTCATCATCGGGGATAATTTCTCGTTCAAAAATCTGGATTCGGTAAAGATCATTATCACCATAACCGGTTTCTTTGAATTTGGAAAAATAGGCAATTTCACCATTTTTAAGTGGGAAAAAAAACACATCATCATCGGTGGTATTAAATGGTAATCCAATATTCTCAGGTTTACTCCAACCATTTCCTTGTTTTTTCGAAGTGAAAATATCAAATCCTCCTATATTGAAATGACCTTGCGAGGAAAAATATAATGTTTTACCATCCTCTGTAAGGAATGGAGTTACTTCATCAAATGAAGTATTTATTGTGGAGCCCAGGTTTTCAGCAGGCCCCCATTCTCCATCGTTGTTTCTTCTTGATTTGTATATATCTGCTCCTCCAATTCCTCCTTCTCTGTTACTAACAAAATATAATGTAAGCCCATCATCCGATACACAAGCATGGGTTTCGGAAGCTTTAGTATTAACATTGTTATTTAGTTTTACCGGCTCACTCCAAATACCATCATTAAATCGGCTTGTGTATATGTTGAAATCATCATTATCATCCCTAACCAAATATAACGTGTTACCATCTCTGGTTAAATAAACCGGCTCCAACGGACTATCCGATTTAAAATCAAGAGAGATGTTTCTTGCTGGTAACCAACGTCCATCACGCTTTTTTGAAGAAAACACTCCATCATAAAATCTAAGTTCACTAATAAAAACGATTGTTTCTTCGTCTTCAGAAACTAATGGATTCAAATTATTAAACTTAGAATTTATATTTTGTCCTAAATTTGATTCAATAATACTAGTAGGTATCCTTGATAATTCAAGAGCATTCTTGCAAGCAGTTAGCTCAGCATTTACAATTCTATTTTGTTCTTCATCGTTTGGATCAATAAACTCTTTATATTTATTAAATGCATTAATAGCATCCTTTAATCGATTACTTACTCGATAAGCCATTCCAAGATATAAATAAGTTTCAACAGGTGCTTCTCGTTCGTTATAATTCCCAACACCATAATCAGTAGAGATGTTTTCAACAGCTTCTTCAAGATATTTTATTGCATTTTCCTTTTGATTTGGAATATGTAAATAGCAAAGACCTATTCGATGTTTTATGTTAGCATCTCTTCTTCCGGCATCATATAATTCCAAAAAGAAAGGTAAGGCTTCTTTATATTCTTCGTAAATAAGCGAAAATTCACCATTAATATAGGCCCTTTTTAAGTCCTTTTTTGTTTGCGACCGAGCCGGTGGCAATAATGTAACAACAATAAAAAATGCTATTAATATTCGATTCATGGCGGTTAAGGTTAATCCACGTACTAACAAAAGTAATAAAATTTCTAAGAAAACCTGAACTATTTAAAAAACAAAACACCAGTTTGTTACTGGCATTTTGAATGGCTTGTTATGCGTTTCTTTTCATATCAAAATTCTCCAGATAATCTGAAATTCGTTTCAAAAACATTCCCCCTAAAGCTCCGTCAATTACTCTATGGTCATATGCAAGAGATAATATCATTTTACGACGAATTGCGATCGCATCTCCTGCCGGAGTTTCAACTACTGCAGGTTTCTTTTCAATAACTCCAACTCCTAAGATTGCAACTTGAGGTTGGTTAATTATTGGAGTTCCTGTCGTATTACCAAATGTTCCAAAATTTGTTAAAGTAAACGTTCCTCCTTGTATTTCATCAGGTTTTAATTTATTATCCCTGGCCCTGGTAGCAAGATCATTAACACCGGATGCTAATCCTAATAAGTTTAATCTGTCAGCATTTTTAATTACAGGAACAATTAGGTTACCTGTAGGTAATGCAGTTGCAATTCCAATATTGATGTTCTTCTTTTTGATGATCTTATCTCCATCAACAGAAACATTAATCATCGGGTAATCTTTTAAAGCTTTTACCACAGCTTCAATAAAAATAGGTGTAAAAGTAAGCTTAACGCCTTCATTATCAAGGATTTTATCCTTATTTTTATTCCTCCAATTAACAATATTGGTTACATCAGTTTCAATAAAAGAAGTAACATGTGGAGAAATCTGTTTTGATTGAACCATATGATCAGCAATCAGCTTACGCATACGATCCATTTCAATAATTTCGTAATTACCGGAATAAACAGCCTCTTTATTTATTTCCGGTTTACGTGCTTGAACTGTCGCTGCCTGCGCTAAATTAGAACCTGATTGAGATGCAGGTTCAATTCCTGTATTTGTCCGGGTTTTAATGTAATTAATTATATCACTTTTTGTAATTCTTCCTGTATTACCACTTCCATTGATCCTATCCAATTCTTCAATTGAAACCTTTTCCTTCTGTGCTATATTTCGAACAAGTGGTGATAAAAATTTACCTCCGGGAGTTTTTGATACAACGAGTAGATCCGAAGATATTTGTTCTTTATTAGGTAATAATTCAGCCCCCGGTATATTTTCAGGAGTAGATTGCTGTTCTTCTTTCTCGCCTGCCGGACCTGCCTTGTCGGCAGACAGGCGAGCAGGTTTCTCTTTTTTAACCTCAACAGTTTCTTTTTCGCTTGAACCATTTGTACTTAAAATAGCTATTGTATCACCAACCTTTGGAATATCATCTTCATTAAATAAAAGTTTTTCAATAACACCTTCTTCCGGAGCAGGAATTTCAGAATCAACCTTATCTGTTGCAACTTCAACTAAAGATTGATCTTCTTCAACTTTATCTCCTTCTTTTACAAGCCATTTGGTAATGGTTGCTTCTATAATTCCTTCACCCATTGCAGGTAAAAGTATTTCAATTTTAGCCATTGTAATTTATTTTCTTTGTTTTAAACATTAATAAAATTTTGCCTTAACGACCAATTTGTTTAAAACCTTTTAAGAGGATATTGAGATCATTCCAAATCTTGTAATTTTTAGCATAAGCTAAATTTGCATTATGGATGAAAGTAACATTTTGTTCTTTCTCTGATCTTAAATCGAGTGGTGTTAAAATTCCTTTTTTAATTTTAGGTAAATTCTCAGCATTAACATCACTTTCTGTTTTATACCCTACCCAGGTTTTACTTCCTAACAAAACATGAACAGAATTGTTTATTAATTTATAGGGAATTTTAAAGAAAAGCAATATAAATGGACTGAATAAGAGAATTAAAACAGATGAAACTATATCGAAAATTCTTTTATTTCTAATGTTTTCATTATTTGATATTGAGTTAATTTCAACTGTATAAAGTTCTCCTGTGGTTTCGATGGAGTTGCTTCCAATAATCGATAAGGTATCAGGTTGGGCAATTTTATAATCCAAATTAAATGATGCTAAACGCAACATATTTGAAATGATCTGATTTGAAGGAATATTTTTTGCACAAAATACAATTTCATCAATTCTATGGACTTTTACGATCTCTTCCAATTGTTTTATAGTACCTATATGGTAACTATTTTTTGTTTCTTCTGACGGGGAGACTTTTCCTATAATAAGAGGCTTTATTTCTGCTTTTGTAATTATTTTTTCAACGCGATTAATTTCATCAATTAATCCTATAATAATAAGCTTTAATCTTCGGTTTCGTTTGAATCGTTGGGGGAAAAATTTTAAATGATGAACAATTAAGCGATTTATATAAGTAATCATAAATGTAAATGCGCAACCTACTAATATAAGTGCTCTTGAAAATCTTAAATTTTCAGGCAGTAAAGCATAAATAGCAAGAATTACCACTGTTCCAATTCCAACTCCTTTAATTAAATTAAAGAATTTAATTTGCTTTGAGTATCCACCATTAAACCAAATATTAATTAACCAAACAACAATATATGACGGCACTGCATATTTTAAGAATTCCTTAGGGTATTGACCACTATCTCCGAATTTATAATTTTCCCAAACAGGTTCAATAAAGATGTATATTAGATAAATGGTTAGAAAATCCAAAGAAGGAAGAAAAATATTTTTGATGAATCTGGATAAAACGGCCAAAAATGCACGAAAATAGATAGCCAGGTTTATAAGAAATGAAAAAGCTTTAGCATTTTTATTTGAAAAATGCTTTTGAGCAAAAATCATCATTGCCTTGTAAAATATATATACATAGTTAAGGCTTCCTTTTTTAGTGCTTTCTCCCTTATAATGAATAATAACTGTTTTCGGAAAATAGTAATTTTTGTAGCCTTCCTTTGTTATTCTGTATGACAAATCAATGTCCTCACCATACATAAAGTATTCTTCGTCCAAGAGTCCGGTTTTATCTAAAGTTTCTTTTCGAAGAAACATAAATGCTCCGGGAAGAATTTCAATTTCATTTATTTTATTCTCGTTTAAATGACCTAAATAATATTTGGCAAATCTTTTAGATTTAGGAAACAAACCAGTAAATCCAAATATTTTATAAAATGAAACCGTAGGTGTAGGAAGAGCTCTTTTTGATTCAGGAAGGAAATTCCCTTTTCCATCTATCATTTTTACTGTAAGTCCCCCTGCGTCTGGATTAGTATCCATAAACCGGATACACTTTTCAAAACTATCTTCTTCAACAACCGTATCCGGATTAAGTAGTAAAATATATTGTCCTTTTGCTTGTTTAATGGCCTGATTATTAGCATAGCTAAAACCATAATTCTTTTTATTTTCCAGAAGTTTTACCTTGGGAAATCGTTCTTTTACCATTGTACATGATCCATCGACTGAATTATTATCTACGACAAAAACTTCGTACCGGATGTTTGTGCATGCATTAAAAACAGAAATTAAGCATTGTTCTAAAAAATACTTAACATTATAGTTAACGATTATAATTGATAGCTTCGTCATATATGTGATTCAAATACAAACGTACATAATGTTTTTTATGAAAACAATGCGCCGACTTCATAAAAAAACATTATGTACGTTCTTTACTATGACTTTTATTTTTGTAGGTTTTAAACAAAATAAAAGTTTTGAGAAAAATAACGAAATACGATAAAAAGTTATTGAAAATAAAAAGGCTGTTTAACAGCCTTTTTGAAATTATTTAATTTCCATTTCTTCTTTTATTGCTTTTGCCAGACGTTTTACACCTTCTGTGGTTTTATCCATTGGCATAAACGAGAAATTAATTCGCATTGTATTTTTACCGCTACCATCACAATGGAATACACTTCCAAGAACAAATGCAACATTGTTTTCGATTGCTTTACGAAATAAACTCTCTGCATCCATCTCTTCAGGAAGAGTTAAAAATAAGAATAAACCGCCTTCCGGTTCTGTCCAGGATACACCTTCTGGCATATAATCTCTGAATGCTTGAAGCATATTATCTCTTTTCTTATGATATTGTTTGATAATTTCTTTCAGGTTTTGATCAAAATAACCTTTTTCGATGTATTTATGTACAATTTTCTGATTCAAAGTTGGAGTACATAGATCAGTAGATTGCTTTGCTACCACAAATTTATCAACAATTTTTTCATGAGCTACTACCCATCCAATTCTAAAACCTGGCACGAAGATTTTAGAGAATGTGCCTAGCAGAATTACCTGTCCGGTTCCATCTAATTCAAAAATCGTTCGTTGTGCTTTTCCTTCAAAACGAACTTCTCGGTAAGGACTATCTTCTACAATTAATATATCGTATTTTTTAGCGATATCAATTATTTCTAACCTACGGGATTCTGGCATCGTTATTCCGGCGGGGTTCTGAAAATCTGGAATAATGTATATAAATTTTGGTTTGATTTTTTCTGATTTAAGCTCAGCTAATTTTTTATCTAATAAATCCGCACGCATTCCATTTTCGTCGAATTTAATCCCGATCATTTCGGCCCCATAAGAAGTAAATGCCCCTAAACCTCCTAAGTAAGAGGGTAATCCACAAATAACTTTATCACCTCTATTAATAAAGATTTTTGCTAATAGATCTAAACCTTGTTGAGACGATGTTGTAATAACAAGGTTTTTTAATTCAATATCCATTCCCTGGGCATTATACCTATCAGCCATAAGTTGCCTAAGCTCGGTAACCCCTTCTGTTGCCCCGTATTGTAAAGCTGCAGGACCATCATTTTCCAAAACTTCACACGATATTTCTTTTAATTGCTCTACAGGAAAAGATTCCGGAGCAGGAAGCCCGCCAGCGAACGATATTACTTCTGGCCGTTGAGTCAATTTAAGAAGTTCTCTTATAACTGACTTTTTCATTCCTTTGATATTTGTTGAATAAATTTGTTCTAAATCACTTATCATTATATTTTTCCTCCTAATAATTAATTTCTTTTGACTTTGTACGAAGTTGACGCGAATTTGCAAAAACCATGTTGCAAATACAAGTAAAGAGACCTGTTGTACAATACAATATTTTAGCTAGGATTTAATTCAACATATAAAGCATGTATTGTTCTTATAATTTTCGTAAATTCATGAAAAATTAAGATTTTATATTTAAAGCATATTAAATTTACCAATAATGGATGGAAATAAAGCAACTCGCGAGATTAAGAATCAAATAACGCAGTTTCGGTAAATGCTCAATCGGCTTTAATGTTGCAAAGCAATAAAAAGAAAAGTTTTAAACATGGATATGATGAATATATAACCAAGCCAATTATTCATAGTAGACTTTTGTTTTCAACAATAAAAAAGCTTTTAAATTAGTCATTTCGAATCAACTGCTGATCAAATAATTATGCAAAATTCATAAAAATATCTTAACTTTAATAAAATTCAATTTTGAAAAATTAATGAAGAAGATTTTACTAATTGAATCTGATCCCAAGTTACTCAACCAAACCAATGAATTTTTGGAAAGTAATAATTTTGAGGTAATAGTAACTTCCGAAGGTACTGCAGGTATTCAAAAAGCGCTTGAATTTCTTCCGGATATTATACTCTGCGACTCAGAAGCGCGCGGATTAAACGGGTACGAAATTTTCAATACACTTTTACAGATTAACTCTACTGCAATTATTCCATTTGTTTTTTTAATGAACAAAGCAACAAATGAAGATGTACGGGCAGCAATGAACCTTGGAGCAGATGATTATTTAGAAAAACCTTTTGATCAGAATGATTTGCTAAAATTGATTGAAACAAGGTTGCAAAAACAAGAAATGATTATCGGATTGGCAGATGAAAAGTTTAATACTTTAATGGAATATTCAACTGATGGTATTTTTATTTATCAGGATGAAAAACTGTCTTATGTAAATAAGAAATTTTGTGAATTTGTTTCATATTCGAAGCGAGAATTAATCGGAATGAATTTAGTAAACATAATTTATAAAGATGATATTCACTTGGTAATAGATAAAATTAGTCGGTTACTGAAAGGAATACATAAAGACATTCAAACAGAGTTTAGAGCTTTAACCGGAGATCAGAAAAATATTACTTTTCTATTAACAGGTAGTTGTATTAATGTGAATGGAAAAAAAAGTATTGTAGGCGCAATTAAGGTAAAAAATAACTCTTTTGATGGAGCTTTTATACCTAAGAAAACAGACATAAATATTACTCAGCGGGAACAAGAAATTTTACAATTAATATGTAAAGGCTATTCAAATAATGAAATAGCCGAAGAATTAAGTATAAGCGATAGAACAGTGGAAGGTCATCGTGCAAATCTTTTAAACAAAACCGAGTGCAGAAATACTGCGAGTCTTGCAGTATTTGCGATTAAGTATGGATTTTACAAGCTTTCTTAATGTAAATACCAAGTGAAAATACTTGGTGGTACCATGAAATCAATATGGGTTATTTAAACTTAATTTCCGTAACTAATTCAAATACAAATCTTAGTGTTTAATAATATTTAAGTGAGTATAGGTATTTATACTTAATGCTAATTTCAGGTGATAATCCTATTAAATGTATAATGATTCTTAAATAGATTTGTTATTAGAAGTTAGGTAAAAATGAGATATAAGATTTTAATAATAGATGAACGTTCTCCATATCTTTTCTTTATAAAAAAAGTTATGGAAAATGATAATTTTGAAGTAATGATCTCTGATAATGAATCCGATTTTTCACATATAATTACTGAATTTAGCCCCGAATTAATTTTGATCGAATTACATATGAATGATCGTGTAGGATTTGAGTTTCTTAAAAAAATAAGAAATAAATACAACTTTTCAGCTCCAATTATAGTAACCTCTAATAGGACAAGTATTAATGAAATTGAAAAAGCTTTTGAGTTAGGAGCCTATGATTATTTAATAAAACCTCTTAACTTAAGAGATCTTAAAAACAAAGTCAGACAAGCAATAACTAAAGAAAAATTCAGAAAAAATAATTGTCATGCTTAGAACTTAATAACATTTGAGGTGAAGTTTGTTGAAAAACAAACAAAATTATAATAGACCGCAATTTAAAATTGGAACAATCGGAATATTAAAGCAAAAATTCGTAAAACAATTTAGAAAGTTTAATATGTGTTTAAAAGTATTTATCAAATTAGACGAACAATTGATTTAAGAGTAAATATTTTTTTATAATTTCGTTATTAGAAGTTTATTAACTATAAAACTTAGATTTATAAATGGAGTCCGAGCTAGGATTTAAATTTGATTGGAGTTCGAAGAAAGTATTAATTGTTGAAGATGATACATTCAGTGTTGAATATTTAATTGAAGTACTTTCTGAGACTAATGTTCAAACAATAGTAACAAAAAATGGATTAGAAGCTGTAGAGATAGTTAAAAATACTCCGGATCTAAGTTTAATATTAATGGATATACAATTGCCAGGTTTAAGCGGAGATAAGGCAACTGAAAGAATTCGTGAGTTTAATAAAACTATTCCAATAATTGCACAAACTGCACACGCAATGTCAAATGATAGAGAAAGATATTTAAAAGCTGGATGTAATGATTATTTGGCAAAACCAATTTTAATAACAGATCTTTTTCTTAAACTAAAAAAATACATTTAATAATCGTATTTGCGTAATATTCTGATTATTTCGTCAAATTTGTGAAAAAAATTTTCATTTGATTCAAATTAATTAATTAACTTCGTATTGTAAGTAAAGTTAAACTGAGTTTAGCTGTTATTTATTAGTTTGTTGTTGTTAGGAGGCTGAGAAGCCTCCTTTTTTAGAATCAGGTATTTATACCTAAGAAAAAATATATAAAATTGTGTTTATTTGTGGTGTCCAATTAATGTAATTACTAGCAAATACTTTACTGATGTCTACACATGGAAAGATATTGATAGTTGACGACCTTTCAACACATTTATTATTGCTTCAGACAATTTTGAGCGATGAGGGATATGAGACGGAAATTACCGATGATCCTAAAACCGTGGTTGATATTCTATTAGAAAAAGATTATCAAGTTGTTTTATTAGATATAATGATGCCAGGGATGGATGGTTTTCAGGTTCTGGAACTAATCAAATCAAATAAGAAATTAAAAGGTGTAAATGTGATTATTATTTCAGCAAAAACAGATTCCTGGAGTATAAAAAATGCTTTGGATAAAGGTGCTTTTGATTATATAACAAAGCCAATTAATATACAGGATGTAAGAAATAAAGTAAAGGCTGCTATGATTGAGAGTATATTGTAATTTAGGAATTGAATTACTTTTTATATTGAACTTCACGAAATTAGGGATTGCATGATAGTCCCTGATTTTTTATTTATAGCTTATTTTATTTTATTTGCATAGGAATTGCATGAAAAACAATTATTTATAATAAAAATTAAAACAAGAAAAAACATGAAAAGAATTTCGTTTTTATTTATTGTCGTTTTAATGTTTCCATTAATACTGGTAGCACAAGAAGAAACTGAAAAATTATCAGTGGGTTTTAGTGGATATGTTGGATACAATTTCTTCTTCGACACATATGAATCTGCTTCAACAAGAGACGGATTAGTTTACCTGTATCCGCTAGCAGAAGATTTAGATGTAAATGGTGATGATTTAAATAAAAACTTTCAGGCTCAAATGTTATCTATTGAATCAAGAGCAAGGTTAACCGCATCTGGGTTATCAGCTTTTGGAGCAAAATCAAAAGCAGTTATTGAGGGAGACTTTTTAGGTACCGGACAGGATTATACTCGAATGTTAAGACTTCGTCATGCATTTGCGCAATTAGATTGGGATAAAGCACAATTATTAGTTGGACAAACCTGGCATCCAATGTTTGTTACAGGTTGTTTTCCTGGTGTATTTTCTTTTGGCGCGGGAGCTCCTTTTCATGCACTGAACAGGGCGCCCCAAATCAGATATACTTTTAAACCAACTCCAAATCTTGATTTTATGGGTGCTTTACTTATGCACGGAGATTTTAAAAGTGTAGGCCCAACAGATGCTTTACAAAACTCAGGAGTTCCTGATATGCAATTTCAGTTCCGTTTTCATAATGATTTTATTTATACTGGTTTTACTGCAGGATATAAAATTCTACAGCCCAGGACCGAAGTTACGGCAACAAACACAAAAACTGATGAGAAAATAGGCAGCTATAATTTTCAGGCTTTCGCAAAATTTACTACTAGTCCTTTAATCGTGAAAATTGAGGGTATTTATGGTGAAAACCTATCGCATTTGGTTATGATCGGTGGTTATGGAGCTTCAGAAGATCCATTATTAGTTGGCAATGAAGATTATTCATATACTAATTTAAGAACATTAAGTTTATGGTCCGAAGTAGTAACTAATTTTGATGCCTTAAATGCAGGCATTTTCTTTGGTTATTCTCAAAATATGGGAGCTAGTGAAGATTATTATAGCTTAACCGGATATTCTCGAGGTGGAAACCTTCATAGTATAATGAGGATTTCTCCAAGAGTTGAGTATACTTCCGGAAAAATGACTTTCGTATTGGAACATACGTTTACGAGTGCAACATACGGTACAACATTCGATTCTAAGGGAAAAGCAGATGAAACGGCTGATCCAACATTTAATCACAGAATTCAGTTAGGAGCAAAATACTCATTCTAAAAATAAAAGGAGCTCAATTCGACTCCTTTTTTTTATTTATTTTATTGATCTGGTAAATCAATGCAATTAACAACGACCATTTTGCAGGCGTTGGTATTTCCTAATTCACATGCTGTGTGAAAATCGTCACAAGCTTCATCATCCTTTACTTGTTTTAAATAAGCCATTCCTCTATTATAGTATGCATAAGGATTTTCAGGATCTATTTCTATAACAATATTAAAATCTTTAATTGCTTCTTCGAACTCATTTGTTTGATAATAAAGATATCCTCTGTAAAGAAAAACATTTGGATTATTATCATTTAATTGAATCGCCTTAGAATAATCATTTAAAGCTTGCTCAAAAGAGAATAGCTTCTGATAAGCGGCACCTCTACTTACATATATTTTATTTTCAAAGAATTTATTGTTCTCGCCTTTAGATAAATCCAAAGCACGATTCAGATCTTCAATTGCATTTTCGAATTTTCCTTTATGTATAAGAATTTTCCCCCTGGTTAAATAAAAATCGGGGTAATCTGAATTTTGTTTAATGGCATTATCAATTATCTTATGAGCACCTTTATAATCTTCTAACATGATTAAAAGATTTGCTTTAGCATCAAGTCCCGGAGCATATGAAGGCAAATAGTCCAAAGCTTCATTATATTTTTCCATTGCTTCATCATACCTGTTTAGTTTCACTAAATCATTACCCACGTCAACTAATGATTCTACATCGGCTTGTGCAAATAAACGAAAGTTTAGTACTAAAACTAAAGAAAAGAGTAAGAGAATTTGCTTCATTTTGCAGTAATTTACTAGATGCTTTATGTGGTGAAAATAATAAATATTTTTCAATTATGTAAGATTAAATGGAAGATTCAAATAAAGTTCGATTAACAATTGACCTACCTAATGTGATCTCATCTGCATATTCTAATTCATCACCAATTGCAACTCCACGAGCTAAGGTAGTAATCTTTAAATTGAAGTTTTTAAACTTTTTATAAAGATAGAAGTTTGTAGTATCACCTTCCATTGTAGTGCTTAAAGCAAGTATTAACTCTTTAACAGTTCCTTCTTCAATTTTTTTTTGTAAGCTGTCAATTTTTAAATCATTCGGACCAATACCGTCCATCGGCGAAATGATTCCTCCCAAAACATGATATAATCCTTTGAATTGATGGGTATTCTCAATCGACATTACATCTCTCGCATTTTCAACAACACAGACAACTGATTCATCACGGGATTTATCACTACATATAGTACATACATCAGTATCAGAGATAGTATTGCAACTTTTACAATGTTTAATTTCGTTTCTAAGTTTTATGATAGTTTCTCCAAAATGAGTAACATCTTCTTTTTCCTGATTTAGCAAGTGAAGAACTAATCGTAAAGCGGTTTTTTTTCCTATTCCTGGTAATTTTGAAAATTCATCAACAGCACTTTCCAATAACTTTGATGTAAAACCTTGTATATTCATTTATTTAATCTATTTCTTATGTTTATAAAGTTCAAAATTAACATCAAATAGGACTATTAGCAATTTTTTGTTCGAATTGTTTTTAGTATCCTTGCATTTGATCTTAACAAATTTATTCTCAATGTCACCCTTTTTGATTTTATTCATAATTGTTGCATACTTTCTTGTTTTGATTTTCATCTCTTTTTTAACAAGCAAAAATGCCAATAACGAAGCATTCTTTCTGGGAAATAGAAAATCTCCGTGGCACATTGTAGCTTTTGGAATGATAAGCGCATCGCTTTCAGGAGTAACTTTTATTTCCGTACCCGGCTGGGTTGTCGACAGTAATTTTTCATACATGCAAATGGTACTGGGATATTTGTTAGGATATGCTGTTATTGCAAATGTGTTGATGCCAATGTATTATAGGTTAAATTTAACTTCGATCTACTCATATTTGGGAAAAAGATTTGGAAATTATTCCTATAAAACCGGTGCTTCTTTTTTCTTATTATCTAGAGTTATTGGGGCCTCATTTAGGTTATTTCTTGTAGCAAATGTTCTTCAAATTACGGTGTTTAACGCTCTGAATATCCCCTTTTGGATTACTGTTGTTATAACCATTTTACTTATTTGGTTATATACTTTTAAAGGAGGAATAAAAACAATTATATGGACAGACAGCTTACAAACTATTTTTATGCTTCTCGCTGTTGGTGTCACAATCATTTTAATCAGTAAACAATTGAATCTTGATTTCAAAGGTTTGGTTGAAACAATAATTGATAATCAACATTCCAAATTATTTTATTTTGAGGATTTTAAAGAGAGAAATTTTTTCTTTAAACAGTTTTTTGCCGGGGCGTTTATAGCAATTGTAATGACAGGTTTGGATCAGGATATGATGCAAAAGAATCTGAGTTGCAAGAATGTTCATGAGGCCAAAAAGAATATGTACTGGATGAGTTTTTCACTGGTTCCTGTTAATCTACTGTTTATGTCTTTAGGAGTTTTGTTGGTGGTATTTGCTCAACAAAATGGAATATTAATTCCGGAACGAACAGATGATCTATTCCCTTTAATTGCAACTCAGGGATATGTAAGCCCTATTGTTTCGATATTTTTTATTATTGGACTTGTAGCTGCAGCATATAGCAGTGCTGATTCGGCATTGACAGCATTAACTACTTCATTTACAGTAGATATATTGAGCCCCAAAGATAAAGCAGAGGAGGAATTAAAGGCAATTAGAAAAAAGGTTCATGTAGGTGTTTCTGTTGTTTTGGTTATTGTTATTTTAATTTTCAATGCTATAAATAATGAAAGCGTGATAAGTGCAATATTCAAAGTTGCCGGATATACATATGGACCGTTGTTAGGAATGTATGCTTTTGGAATGTTTACTGATTTAAAAACTAAAGATGAATATGTTCCGATGATAGCAATAGCTTCTCCTGTTATTTGTTTTGTTTTAAATGCTTTTTCAACTGAATTACTTGGAGGTTATCAATTTGGATTTGAGCTTTTAATTTTGAATGGCCTGATAACTTTTATGGGGATGTATATCTTTAAGGAAAAATAAAAAACACCTCTATTCAAAGGCATTTTTCTTTATTAAATTTTTAATTCAGAAAACAGAGAATTTCGATTTCATTCCATTTTCTTATAGCTTCTTATCATACTGATAAATTTCAGCAATTATACTTTGATATTTATCATTTATAACACTTCTTTTTAATTTTTGAGTAGGAGAAAGCTCCCCGGTTTGAGGACTCCATTCTTCACAAACCAAACGGAATCTTTTAATTTTTTCAGTCTCACCAAGTTCCTGGTTGTATTTATTAACTTCTTTTTGATATCTGGCAACAACTTCCGGCAATTGAACTAATTCTTCATTATCACGGTATTGAACCTTGTGAATAGAACACCAGTCGTGTAAAAACTTAAAATTTGGCGAAATTAATGCACTTGCAAATTTCTCATTTTCACCGATAACCATTAACTGCTCAATAAAGAAAGATTCTTTTAATTTATTTTCTATAACCTGTGGAGCTATGTATTTTCCGCCTGAAGTTTTAAACATTTCTTTTTTGCGGTCAGTAATTTTCAGGAAACCTTCCTCATCAACAAATCCAATATCTCCGGTATGGAAATATCCATCTTTATCAATTGCTTCTTTTGTAAGTTCCGGAGCTTTGTAATATCCAAGCATGACATTTGGTCCTTTGGCTAAAATTTCTCCATCATCAGCAATTTTAACTTCCACATTTTCCAGTACCGGACCTACGGTTCCGAATTTACAAATACAAGGACTATGGAAATTAACTGCAATTACAGGAGCTGTTTCCGTTAATCCATATCCTTCAAGTACAGATATCCCGGCGGCCCAAAATATTCTTGCCAGCCTTTCCTGAAGTGCAGCCCCGCCCGAAACTATTAACAGATCTTTACCTCCCAGAGCTTCTTTCCATTTGCTAAAAATTAATTTACGGGCAATTTTTAATTTAAAATTGTAGAAATAGCGGTATTTATTTTTTAATCTATATCTTAATCCAAGATTTACAGCCCAAAAGAAGATCTGTTTTTTAATCCCCGAAAGGTTCTTACCTTTTCCAATAATTCCATCATATACCTTTTCAAGCAGGCGAGGTACCGTATTAAATATATCAGGGCTTACGTCTTTTATGTCAGTTGTAATTGTGCCTAAGCTTTCCGCATAGTAAACGCTAATGCCTTTGTACTGGAAATGATAATTCATCATTCGCTCGTAAACATGACAAAGTGGTAAAAAACTTAGCGTTCTGTGACCATATCCTAAAGCATGCGCTTTTGATGTACTTATAAAATTCGTTACAAGATTATTGTGTGATAACATAACACCTTTCGGATTACCGGTGGTTCCGGAAGTGTAAATTAAAGTTACCATTTCATGTTTATCTATACCCGCTTTAATTTTAAGAACTTCATCCTTAAATTTTTCTTCGTTTTGTTTTCCTTCTTCAATAATAACTTGCCATGATGGAAGTTCTTCAAAATCATTAAAAGAATAGACAGACTGAATTGAATCAATGCTTTCAACCACAGTACTGATCTTATTCCATATTAATTTGCCAGATACTATGACAGCTTTGACCTCGGAGTGCTTTAAAATATAATCATATTCCTCTGAGCTTATGGTTGGATATATTGGAACATGAGTAACCCCGATCTGTGCTAATCCCATATCCATCAAATTCCATTCTGGTCGGTTGTTCGATATAGTTGCAATTTTATCTCCTTTTTTAAAACCTAAAGCTAAAAGACCATAACTTACCCAATTTGAATAATTGATATAATCTTGCGTGCTATACTTAATCCATTTCCCATCCTGTTTCCCTGCAAGAGCATCTTCCATCGGATATAATTCTTTATATCGATCCAGCAAATCAAAAGTTCTTGTTAAATTCATAATCAGTTAGTTTGATTAAAAGCAACCAAATATACGAATTTTTATTTTTGTGATTAACAATCCCTAAACGTTCTGAAAGGCCATATTTTACAGTGCTTTTAGAGAAGTGTATTTAGAATATTGTCTTTCAAATGAAAGTTAATATATTAGTCGGTCGAAAAAATATTAAAATCATGAAGAAAATAATAGCAATAGTTTTTTTAATTGGCTTGTTATCATGTCAGTTAAGAGTAGATTACAATCAAGCGTTTAATTCAATTGCAGAAAATTACGTAAAATTAATGTTAGAAGCCGGATTGTATGACCCGTATTTTGTTGATGCTTATTATGGCCCGGAAGAGTGGAAGCCTGAGCCATTAACTGATGAAAATGCAGAAATGCCTGTTCAATTACTTCTTGAGAAAGCTGAATTAATCCAGAATCAACTAAATGAGATTAAAATAGAGAGTTTAGAAGAGGATTTGAAACTACGGTATATTTATTTAAATAAACAACTCAAGGCAATTAAAGGAAGAATTGAATTGGTAGGAGGGAAGAATTTTACGTTTGATGAAGAAACAGAAATATTGTACGATGTAATAACACCGGATTATTCAGTTGATCATTTCGAAAAATTAATTGAAGAGTTAGACGTATTACTTCCTGGAGAGGGAGACTTAACTCAAAGATTAACAGAGTTTAAAAAGGATTTTGTCATTCCAAAAGAAAAATTAGAAGTGGTTTTTACGGCTGCCATTGAAGAAGCTAAAAGAAGGACAAAACAATTTATAAACCTACCGCAAGATGAAAATTTTGTTCTTGAATTTGTATCGGATAAACCTTGGGGAGGCTATAACTGGTACAAAGGAAATAATTTCAGTTTAATTCAGATAAATACCGATTTGCCAATTTATGTTGACAGAGCGATTGATTTGGCGGCTCACGAAGGATATCCGGGACATCATGTTTATAATTGTTTATTGGAAACAAATATGGTTAAGAAGAATAATTGGATGGAATTTTCAGTTTACCCGTTATATAGTCCACAATCTTTAATTGCTGAAGGAACAGCAAACTACGGAATAGAAATTGCTTTTCCTTTTGAGGAAAAAATCGAATTTGAAAAAGAAGTACTTTTTCCATTAGCCGGATTGGATTCTAGTAAAGCAGAGAAGTATTATCAGGTTTTAGAATTAGTTGCTAAAATATCGTATGTAAGAAATGCAGCTTCTGAGGCTTATTTGAATGGGGAGAAAACAAAAGAAGAGACTATTGATTGGTTAATCAAATATGCATTAAGAAATAAGGAAAGCGCTGAACAAAGCTTAAAATTCATTGAAACTTACAGGAGTTATATAATTAATTATAATGTAGGACTTGATTTGGTAAGAAAATATATGAATGAAAATTCGGGTGATACCAAAGAGGAAAAGTGGGAACTGTTTGAATACCTGATTTCTACTCCACAGGTTCCTTCAAATCTAATGGAGAAATAAAATAAGTATCTAGTGCAAAGGAGTTGTCCAAAAAGTACAATAGTTGAATTTTGTTCATATTTTCTACTTTGAGTAACTTTGTGTCGTCTTTGTGGTTCTCTGTGTAACAGTCTTTTATAATTATACAGCAAACCTGTCTGCCGAATTTATCCGCCGTAGGAGGACAGGCAGAGTTTCACAAAGAATACCAAGACTTTTTGGACAACCCCCTTCGTTTCACTCACAATGATTATGAAATAAGCTCTTTTACCTTTTCAATTGCAGCATTAATTCCGTCTGGGTTTTTACCTCCGGCTGTTGCATAAAATGGTTGTCCACCACCACCACCTTGAATTTCTTTTGCAGCTTCTCGAATAATCTGAGATGCATTCCAACCTTTTTCTTTTACTAACGATTCAGATATCATAACGGATAAATTAGCTTTTTCATTTATTTCTGCTCCAATCACAAGTACTAAATTATCCATTTCGTTTTTCAGTTGGAAAGCTAAGTCTTTAATTGCAGCTGCTGAATTTAAACCAACTTTGTATCCGATAAAATTCACTTCATTGACTTTTTGAACCTGCTCCTTAAGGTGCTTTTTAACCGCTTGAGCCTGCTCTTTTGTCATTTCTTCAATTTGTTTATTAAGTTTGTTTACTTCATCAAAAAGCGATTTTACACTTTCAACAACATTTTTTGGATTTTTAAACAGACCTTTGACCTCATTTAATTCTCTTATCTGATCAAATACATATTCAACTACTTTTTCGCCAGTTATTGCTTCAATTCTTCTAATTCCGGCAGCAATTGAACTCTCACTCATAATTGAGAAAAACCCAATTTGACCGGTGTTTTTTACGTGAGTTCCACCACATAATTCAACGGAATTATCAAATTTGATGACACGCACTGTATCACCATATTTCTCTCCAAATAAAGCCATTGCTCCCATGTCAGAAGCAGCTTTCATTGGGATATTTCTGTGTTCATCAACCGGAATATTTTGCCTGATATTCTCATTTACAATTATCTCAATCTTCCTGATCTCTTCTTCTGTAAGTTTCTGAAAATGGCTAAAATCAAATCGCAAATAATCCGGATGAACCAATGATCCTTTTTGTTCAACATGCTCACCCAAAACTTTTCTTAATGCATGATGCAGTAAGTGTGTAGCTGTATGATTATTAGCAGTCGATTCTCTTTTGTTAGAATCAACCACTGCCTTAAATGTCGCTTTTGGATCTATGGGTAGTTTTTCAGTTAAATGAATGGTAAGATTATTTTCTTTTATCGTATCCAGGATCCTTACTTTTTCTCCATTGGCTTCAATATAACCCTGATCTCCAACTTGCCCTCCACTTTCGGCGTAAAAAGGAGAAATGTTAAATATTAACTGATAAAACTCTTTTTTCTTTTGTGTTACTTTTCTATATCTTGTTATTTTTACTTCCGTTTCGAGGTAATCGTATCCGACAAATTCTTCAATGTCATCTTTTAAAAGCTCAATCCAATCTTCCGTATCGACACTAGCAGCAGTTCTTGACCTGTTTTTTTGATTTTCCATTTCTTCTTCAAACTCTTTCTTATTTACAACAAGATTATGTTCTCGTGCAATAAGTTCAGTTAAGTCGAAAGGGAAACCGTACGTGTCATACAACTCAAAAGCTACTTTTCCAGGAATAACATTGTATTCATCATCCTCTGTATTCTTAATGATTTTGTCTAATAAACGGATCCCGGTTTCCAGTGTTTTCAAGAAAGAGGTTTCTTCTTCAAGAATTACCTTTTCTATTAACTCTTGTTGATTTCTTAATTCAGGATAAGCCTCTCCAAGAATATCAATTAAAACCGGAAGTAATTTATAAATAAACGGTTCATTAAAATTCAGGAAGGTATAACCATATCGAACCGCCCTTCTTAAAATACGTCGTATTACATAACCGGCCTTCACATTCGAAGGTAATTGCCCATCGGCAATAGAGAAACTAATGGCCCTTAAATGGTCAGAAATAACCCGCATTGCAATATCAGCTTGTTCATCCTCACCATATTTTTTATTTGAAGCTTGAGCTAAAGCCTGAATTAATGGTTGAAAAACATCCGTATCATAATTGGATTTTTTACCTTGTAATGCCATACAAAGCCTCTCAAACCCCATTCCTGTATCAACATGTTTATTTGGAAGTAACTCAAGAGCACCGTTTGATTTTCTATTATACTGAATAAATACCAGGTTCCATATTTCAATAACAAGAGGATGATCCTTATTTACCAGTTTGTGTCCCGGAGTTTCTTTTCGCTCAGTATCATTTCTTAAATCCACATGTATCTCCGAACATGGTCCGCAAGGTCCTGTTTCTCCCATTTCCCAAAAATTATCTTTCTTTGATCCGTTTAGGATACGATCTTCCGGTAAGAAATCTTTCCAGTAATCTTTTGCCTCTATGTCCAAATCTAAAGCATCGTCTTTACTACCTTCAAAAACCGTAGCATATAATCTTTCAGGATCAATTCCCATTTCCTTAACAAGGAACTCATATGCCCACTCAATAGCTTCTTTTTTAAAATAATCACCGAACGACCAGTTTCCTAACATTTCGAACATGGTGTGGTGATATGTATCGTGTCCTACTTCTTCCAGGTCATTATGTTTACCCGAAACTCTTAAACACTTTTGTGAATCAGCCACTCGATTATCTTTGGCAGGACTATTTCCTAAGAAAATATCCTTAAACTGATTCATCCCGGCATTAGTAAACATAAGGGTTGGATCGTTTTTTATAACCATTGGAGCTGATGGAACTATTGCATGATTCTTGCTTTCAAAGAAACTTAAAAACTTACTTCTGATTTCTTTAGAATTCATAAAAACCTATATTAAAAACAGTTAAAACTTATTATTTAAAATATGAAATAAGATTATTTTTATATTTTTAGGGTTGTAAAATTAATTTATTTAAATTAGATTTGTCGCTAACGTTGTGTTTTTTTTTGATAATTAATGTTTTAAGTAGTAAATATTATGCCGAAGATCAAATATCAATTTGATTCTAAGTCTCTTACTTTTAAAAAAGTAAAGCTCATTTGGAAGCAAAAAGTACAAAGAGTTTTAGCTTTTTTAATCATTACAGGATTGTCCGCCGTAATTGTAAATGTAATTTTCACATCTTTTCATAAGACGCCAAAGGTTATTCAGTTAGAAGAAGAAAGATCTGAATTGCTTTCTAGTTATGATGCTTTAAACGATAGATTTGAGCGGATAGATTTAATTATCAGCGATATTCAGCAGCGGGATGACTACTTTTACAGATCAATTTTTGAACTTGAACCAATACCATCAGCGGTTAGAGAAGCTGGTTTTGGAGGAACAAACCGTTATTTGGATTTGGAAGGATATGAAAGCTCAGATGTGATGATTGAAACTTTCAAAAAGATTGATGTTTTATCAAAGAAAATCTATGTACAATCAAAATCTTTTGATACTGTTATAGAGCTGGCAAAGAATAAGGAAAAAATGATTTCTAGTATACCGGCAATTCAACCGGTTGCTCTAAAAGATTTTACAAGGATTAGTGATTATTTTGGTACCAGAAATGATCCTTTTACAGGAAAAAGAACGATGCATTACGGGATGGATTTTACCGGCCCGGAGGGCGCAGATATTTTTGCAACCGGAGACGGTGTTGTGGTGGAAGCAGGTTATACTTTTCATGGATA
The DNA here is from genome assembly GCA_028282785.1 of Bacteroidales bacterium. Taxonomy (GTDB): domain Bacteria; phylum Bacteroidota; class Bacteroidia; order Bacteroidales; family UBA12077; genus UBA12077. The sequence goes on from JANQHE010000017.1 coordinate 31,741, forward strand.
TGGTAACCGTGTAACCATTGACCACGGTTATGGATACAAAACGATATATGCTCACCTGGAAAAAATTCATGTTGATACAGGTCAAAAAGTAAAGCGTGGTGAAGTAATTGGGACACTGGGGAATACCGGGCGTTCTACAGGAGCACACCTTCATTACGAGGTTAAACTCCACAATAAACCAATAGATCCAATTAACTACTATTTTAATGATATTAGTGAAGAAGAATATGAGCTAATGATCGCTACTCTTTCAAAAAGACGTAATCCCATGGATTAATTTTAAAATATTTCATTATATTTGAGCCATAGATAACTGAATTTATGGCAAAAGTAAAATATCGGTTTGATCATAAAACGCTTAGTTACGATAAAATTGTTTTGTCAGGGAAACAAAAATTTTATCGATTTCTTACCTACTTCACAGCAACCTTAATTATTGCAGTTATTTATAACCTAATATTCATTATTTTCTTTGATACACCTAAGGAAAAAGGATTAATACGAGAAAATCAGCAATTAGCTACTCAGTATAAAATATTAAATAATCGTTTTGACTTAGTAGAGAAAACTTTAGAAGACCTTCAAAAAAGAGATGATAACATTTATCGTGTTATTTTCGAAGCGGAACCAATTCCTCCGTCAGTTCGATCTGCCGGATTTGGAGGTACTAATAGATACATCGATTTACAGGGATATAAAAATTCAGAACTGGTAACTGAAACAGCGCAAAGACTGGATAAGATCACTAAACAATTATATGTTCAAACAAAATCATACGACGAAGTAATTGAGTTGGCTAAAAATAAAGAACGTATGGTTGCTTGTGTTCCGGCAATTATGCCTATCGCAAATAATGATTTACGTAGAACGGCATCCGGTTGGGGATGGAGAATTCATCCAATTTATAAAATAAGGAAGTTTCATTATGGTATGGACTTTACTGCTCCTACAGGCACTGAAATATATGCAACCGGCGATGGTAAAGTTGAAACTGTAGAAAACTCTTTACGAGGTTACGGAAAGAGAATTGTGATAGATCATGGTTTTGGATATAAAAGCTTATATGCTCATCTTAACGGTTTTAATGTTCGAAAAGGGCAGAAAGTTAAGCGAGGTGAAGTTATTGGGTTTGTTGGTTCTTCAGGAACATCAACAGCTCCACACTTGCATTATGAAGTATTTAAAAATGGTCAAAAAGTAAATCCTGTTCATTATTACTTCAACGATTTATCACCGGAAGAATTTGATAAGATGATCTTTATATCTTCAAATAGTGGACAATCTTTTGATTAAAATTATATGAAATTAACAATTCAATTTATCGTAATTCCCCTTTTCGCGGGATTTTTTTTTTACTCTGATTTAGAGGGACAAGAATTAGAAAAAATAAAAAATGATACAATAGTTTCCGTTGATACCTTGACTTATCCAATAATCAAAACTTTCTTAGGAAACTGGCAACGTAATTTTTATGGAAAAAATGCACCGGACACACTTGCTATCGTTTGGAAACACTATCTGGGAAAAGGAGAAACAGTAATTTCCAGAAAATCGGGCTCTAGAGAATGGGCAGGAGCTGGGTGGACAGGTCAACCTTTATTGGTGAAAGAAAAAGGAAAGCTTTATCTTATTCAAGGTGCATATGATCATCACCTGAAAAAAATTGAGGCTGAAACCGGGAAATTAATTTGGCAATACAAATTTGATGATGTTATTAAAGGAACAGGAACGTTATGGCTAAATAATAATCCGGACTTACCGGAAAACGGAATTGTCATATTACAAGGAAGCCGGTTGGGGACCGGGCATTTTTTAGATGCCAAACATGTACCAAGCTATAGAGCAATTTCATATTTTTCAGGAAAGGAACTGTGGCGTATGGACCAAAAGTGGACACATAGCTATTCACGTGATGTTGACGGTTCAGCATTAATATTAAATGACACAGCATATTTGGGTTTGGAAAACTCATATTTCACTGTATTTGATCCTGATCATCGAAATGGGAAAATGCTGAACGGAATGTTTCAGCCAAATATTATACAGGAGAGAAAACTGTACACGATGGACGATGTATATAACCATCGTAACAATGTTGTTACAGAGTCGTCTCCATCATTATTAGGAAACAGAATTTATGTTGCTTCAGGTGCCGGACATGTTTGGGGGTACAATTTAAAAACAAAAGAATTAGACTGGGATTTTTACATAGGTTCTGATATCGATGGTTCTGCAATTGTAACATCTGATAGTAATATTCTGGTTTCAGTTGAGAAGCAGTATATAAAAGGGAAAGGAGGAGCTTTTAAGTTAGATCCTTCAAAAGAACCTGAAGACGCAGCAATTTGGTATTTTCCCGTTGAAGATAAAGAATTTGTAGGTTGGGAGGGAGGAATTATTGGTTCAGTTGGAATTAATGATAATTATATAAAATCAGAAGAAACTCATTTGGCAGCTTTTGTCGGAATTGATGGATACTTATATGTAGTGGATCACAAAAGTATTGATTCAACAAAAACAGTTTTGGGACCTGATAGCACAAGTATTTATAATACACCTCAACTCATGTTCAAGTATAAAACAGGCCCATCTATATCAACACCTATTTTTGTGGATAATAAATTGATAGTTGCTGGATATTGGGGTATTCATTTGTTCGAATATGATAAAAATAATAAGTTTAGATTGGTTCAAAAACGAGAAGGAACTTTCGAGTCAACTCCAGTTGTGTGGGATTATAGAATATACATTGCTTCGCGCGATGGTTATTTATATTGTTTTGGATTAAAGAATTAACTTTGTTTCTTTGTATTAATTTTATAATTTTATTGGTTCACCAAACACCTCGAGATATGCCCTATAAAGAAAAACGCGTTGAGAAATTGTATTACAGCATAGGCGAAGTAGCTGAAATGTTTGCTGTAAACCCTTCACTTATTCGTTATTGGGAAAAAGAGTTTGATATTATAAAACCCAAAAAAAACAAAAAGGGCAATCGTTTTTTTACCATTGAAGACATTGAAAATTTTCATATAATTTATTATTTGGTAAAAGAACTTGGTTTAACATTAAAAGGGGCGAAGAAAAAATTAAAAGAAAATAAGGAAGGAACTTTACAGAATTTCGAAGTAGTTAAATCCCTCAAAGAAATAAAATCGTTATTATTAGAAATACGTGAGGAACTTTAATCTCACGTTTTTTTATCAATTAAAATCCTATTTAAAATGAAACTTAAAGAAATTACTTCTTATATAGAGTCTATTGCTCCACTAGCATACCAGGAAGATTACGATAATGCAGGTTTAATTATTGGAGATCAGGAACAAGAAATAAAGGGTGCCTTAATTACAGTTGATGTTACGGAAGAAGTTATTCAGGAAGCAATTGATAAGAATTTAAATTTGGTATTATCTCACCATCCTATTATGCGATCAGGAATCAAGAAAATAACAGGAAAGGATTTTACGGAGAGGATCGTTTTAAAGGCTATAAAAAATGATATTGCTATATATGCAGCTCATACTAATCTTGATAGTATTTGGGGAGGTGTGAGTAGTAAAATAGCTGATAAACTGAAATTACAAAACCAGAAAATTTTGGCTCCCGTGTCAAATCATTTAATGAAGTTAGTATACTTTGTTCCAACAAAGCAAGCTGACGAAACCAGAACTGCGGTTTTCGAAGCAGGTGCCGGTCAAATAGGTGATTATGATATGTGTAGCTATAATTTAGAAGGCAGAGGTTCATTTAGGGCTAGTGAAGATACAAATCCATTTGTTGGAAATAAAGGTGAAATTCATTTTGAAAAAGAAGTACGTGTAGAAACGATTTTTCCAAAACATCTTAAAAATAAAATAGTTAGGGCTTTAATTAAATCACATCCATATGAGGAGGTTGCTTATGATATCTATCCTTTGGAAAATAAATTTGATAGAGTAGGATATGGAGTAATTGGAGAGTTGGAAAGGGAAGAGAATGAGCTAGAATTTCTAAATAAAATTAAGGAGATTTTTAATGCCAAGTGTATAAGGCACACCAATTTTTTAAATAAACCAATAAAAAAAGTTGCTGTTTGCGGTGGTAGCGGAAGCTTTTTATTAAAAGATGCAATTCATCAAAATGCAGATATTTTGATTTCAGGTGATTTTAAATATCATCAGTTTTTTGATGCAGAAGATAAAATTGTAATTGCTGATATTGGACATTTTGAATCAGAACAAATTACAAAAGAACTTTTTTATGAATTACTTATAAAAAAATTCCCTAAATTTGCAGTTCGTTTTACAGAAATAAATTCGAATCCGATTAATTATTTATAAAAAATGGCTAAAGTAAAGGAAAACACAGATTTAACGGTTGAGGAAAAATTAAAGGCATTGTTTGAGCTACAAATGGTAGATTCAAAAATCGATGATATAAAAAGATTACGTGGAGAGCTTCCGCTTGAGGTTCAGGATTTAGAAGATGAAATTGAAGGATTACAAACTCGTATTCAGAATTACGAAGATGATGTTGTTAAGCTTGAAGATTCTATTAGTAATAAGAAAAACGAAATAAAAGATGCTCAGGCATTAATTAAAAAATATACCGAGCAACAAAATAATGTTCGAAACAATCGTGAGTTTGATTCATTATCAAAGGAGATAGAATATCAAACCTTGGAAATTGAATTATGCGAAAAAAGAATTAAAGAATTCACGGGGAAAATAGAAGAGAAGAAAACGGTTATTGAGGAGTCTAAAGGTATTTTAGAGGATAGAACGGGTGATTTGGAAACTAAAAAAGGGGAGTTGGAATCAATTACTTCAGAAACACAGAAAGAAGAGGAGGATTTAGAAAATAAATCATTGGAGATCCAGGAATTAATTGAGGAACGTTTATGTAATGCTTATAAAAAGATTCGTGGAAATGCACGCAATGGTTTAGCTGTAGTTCCTGTTCAACGCGATGCTTGCGGTGGATGCTTTAACAAAATTCCTCCTCAGCGCCAGTTAGATGTTCGATCCCGTAAAAAAATTATTGTTTGCGAATATTGTGGTCGTATTTTAGTTGATCCGGATATGGAAGAAGAATTTAAATAGTACTATAATAAAAAGTAAGGGCTGATCATTTGATCAGCCTTTATTATTTAATCTTCATAAGCATCGGGGATATCGGGCGGGATTATACCAGTTTGCCGTTGAACCGAATATACTGCAAAAAATCCTAAAGCTTCATTTGATAAATTACCATAGAAGTTTGCAGGTGGTCCGTCAAAAGGACCTCCATTCCAAACGGTTTCTAACATTACTTTTAACATATATTCATAATAATCTTCGGTAATAGAATGCATCTCTAACATTATAGTATCACCGATTTCGGCTTGAACATATTGAACCTCCACTCCATTTACATAACTTCCGTTAATAAAAACGTCATCGGAGAACTCAACCTCATGCAATGTATCTGTAACCAGCGTATCATTTTTATATGCTCTCCAGGCATAATGGTTTATTTCATCTCCTGGTTCTTGAGCATAAATAAGTACATCAATCCACTCATCGTCCCAGATATTTCTTGCAAAACCTATTGAATCCATTGGAGGGCATGTAAACATGTAACTTGAAGCCGTATAAATTGTTCCATCAATACTGGCATTTAATGTATATGTATTCCCAGGAACACCAGCCATCGTGTCTGTTTCGTATAATCCATCTTCTATTTCAGTTAAGTTGAATGTATTTGTTCCATCACTAATGGTAACTGTAGCTCCGGTAATTGCAGGAGCTGACGTATTAGAGAAATAATCTGCACTTTTGGTAATTTTCACCTGGTGAGTTTTATATTCATCAGTAAAATATCCCTCAATTACAATTCTATCGTATGTACTATCCAAATCAATATGTATTTCTTCTGTACATGCACTAAATATAAATGGAATTACAATTAATATTATAGCTATATATCTTTTCATAATTTTTATCTTTTGATTCATTAGAAATAGAAATTATAGGTTAAAGAAGGTAAAATCGGGAACAAGTATACCTTTTCTGCCTTTGTGACCGTAGGGTCCTGATCATCTTGATAGAAGTTGATCATCCAGGCATTTTTACGATTGTAAACATTATAAATTGATAAGTTTAATTCGCTCTTAAATCTTTTTTCCTTATTAACTCCAAATTTATAAGTTAAAGAAAAGTCCAATCTGTGATAATCCGGCATCCGGTAGTCGTTCCTGTCAGAATAGATCGGTACAATCATATTTCCGTATTCGTACCGCCCTATTGGAAAAGTAACAGGGGCGCCAGTAGAATAAACCCAATTCGCGGCTACAGTAATTCTTCTCGAAAGTTCATAATTTGCCACGATTGCAACATTATGCGGTTTATCATAACTTGCCGGATATACTTTACCATCATTAATTTCCGGAAATTCTCGTTCTGTTTTTGATAGTGTATAACTGATCCAACCGGTAAAATCTCCTGTTTGTTTTCTAACCAAAAGTTCTAATCCATATGACGAGGCGTTTCCTTCTCTGAATTCACCCTCGATTTCAGGATTTAGCAATAGCTCAGCATGGTCTCGAAAATCGATTTGATTTTTCATGTCTTTATAGTATACCTCAATGGAGGTTTCATAAGTATCGTCAAAGAAATTTCTAAAATAACCTAAAGCAAACTGATCTGCTAACTGGGGGTTGATATTTGGACTTGCCGGAACCCAAATATCCAATGGAGAACCGGCAGTTGAGTTAGAGGCTAAATGAATATATTGCTTTGTTCTGGAATAACTACCTTTAATGGAAGATTTTGAATTAAGCGCATACATGAAATTGGCTCTGGGTTCTAATCCGTAAAAAGTATTGTATATATCCCCACTTCCATAAGTTGTTGAATCAATTTTTTCATAATTTTCTTCAAAATTATAAACAGTTGATTTTCCCATATTCTGGAATATTGTTCCTCTCAATCCATAATTTATTGTAAGGTTTTCAAGAGGTTTCCATTCGTTTGAGATATAGCCCGCCCATTCCAATGCATTTGATTCAGGCATTTTCAATTCATTATAAATTGTTTCATCACCTGTACCTTTTGCCAGTCCGGGGTTAAAGTGATGAAAGGTGCCATTAACACCAAAACGTACCATATTTTTGGTATTTGGATAATAAGTGAAATCAGCTTTGATTTTAATATCACTCATGTCAGATGTCCATTTAAATCCGGCTGCACTGGAATATTGGCCTAACTCATAATCATAATCGCTTAAAATGAAAGAAAAGTTTGAGAATACTCTCTCAGAGAATAAATGATTCCACCTTAATGTAAACGTTCTGTTTCCCCAATTGAAACCGAACAGATCGTCATACTCAAATACATCTCTTCCAAGATACCAGGAAATGTACATCCTGTTTTTATCATTAATTTTATAATTCCCTTTAAGATTTAAATCATAGAAATAAAGTTTGTTTTTCTTTGTTTCTTCATCGCTTGATAATAAAAGCATCAGATCAGATCAGCATATGATCTGCGACCTGAAATAATAAAAGATCCTTTTTCTTTGATAATCGGACTTTCTAAGGTTAATCTACTCGATACAGTTCCAATTCCTCCATTCGCACGAAATTTATTCATGTTACCATCTTTCATTCTAATATCAAGTAATGATGAAAGTCTTCCTCCATACGCTGCAGGAATATCTCCTTTGTAAAGTTTTACATCTTTAATTGCATCATTGTTAAACACGGAGAAAAAACCCATAAGATGCGATGCATTATAAACCGTAGCTTCATCTAATAAAATTAAGTTTTGATCAGCACTACCTCCTCGAACATTAAACCCCGAAGAACCTTCACTGCTAGCTTGAACGCCCGGCATCATTTGAATAGCTTTAATAATATCAACTTCACCCATAAAAGCAGGTATCTTTTTAATTTCTTTTGCCTGCAATTTCATGGTGCTCATTTCTGCTTTAATTACATTAGAGTTTTTCCTTTCGGCCGTAACAATTACCTCGTCAATTGTTTTTGAGGCTTCGTTTAGTGTAATATTTATATTTTGATTTTTACTTAACTCAATTTTCCTTGTCTGAGTTTCATAACCAACATATGAGTAATCCAATTGATAGGTTCCTTCTTTTAATGTGATAGAATAAAATCCGTAAGCATTTGTAACTGTTCCGGTATTAAGTTCTTTTACATAAATTGTAGAGCCTATTAAATCTTCGCCTGCTTCATCTTTTACATGTCCACTGATTGTATATTTATTTTGTGACCACGATGCTAAGGATAAAGAAAGTACAGTTAGCAATAGTAGTAGTTGTTTCATTTAGAATAAGTAATATTGTTAGCGTAATTATTTAAAAATCGTTTTTCTGATTACAATATTAATGCCATAATAGAGTCAATAAATTAATAAAAGTCAATTTTTATGTTAATTTATTTGTTTCTGTATTAATTGCTTTACAAATGCATATAAAAAGATAAAAACAGCAAGAAAACTAGCTAACCTGCCAATATAGTCTCCATGTTTAACGTAAAATGTAATTTCGTTATTGGCTCTGAGTGAATTTTTTATGGCCACTTTGATCCACCAGTTAGTTGTTTGAATAGTTTCTCCCTTTTGGTTGATAAATGCAGATATTCCTGTATTGGCTGATCGCGCAATGCTTCGACGAGTTTCGATAGCTCTTAAGCCTGCATAATGAAGATGTTGTTTATACCCTGGCGTATCTCCCCACCACCCATCATTTGTGAGAATAAAAATAAAATTAGCTCCTTTTTTTATATAATCACTTACATGTTCTCCAAATGCTGACTCATAACATATTACAGGAGCAATAGAAATATTCAAATTAATATTGAAAAAAACTTCTCTTTCATTTTGAGTTCCCAGGCTTCCTGTCACTCCTCCAAAGTCGAGAATAAAATTTTCCAAAAATCCTAAAAAATAAAGAAATGGCATAGTTTCTACTCCTGAAACTAGTTTTGATTTATAATAAATTGGAATATAGTTAGAGGTGTCAATTTGTAAAGCAGAATTGTGAGCATTGTAGTAACAATTATCCTTTGCATCATATTTGGCCGTGAAAGGTATTTTTTTGTTATCATCTAATTTTTTATAAGTACTTGCACCAATTATATAATTTAGCTTAGGGTGTTCTTTAACAAAGTTTTTGATTCTTAATATTGAAGAATCAGATTTTAAATCGTGTTCCCAGATCGGATCGCTAATTGCAGTTTCAGGTGCAATTATATAGTTTATGCTTTTATCAATTATGCTATCCGATAAATTTAGAATAGTTGATATTTGGTCATCTTGAGGAATTTGGTATTTTTCATTATAAGGATCAAAATTTGGTTGTATTAAGGCAATTTTTATTTCTTTGCCTGTTTCTTTATAATTCTTGAAAATTATTTTTGAGACTAGAATTGGAATTACCAATAACAATGTAAAAAATGTAATATTTAATAGTTGAGCCTTAATTTTTTTCTTTTGTTTGAAGAACTTCAAAGTTTTAAAGAGTAATAAGTTTATAAGTAATATCCATAAAGTCCCTCCTAATACTCCGGTATATTCATACCACTGGATAAATGATATGTCGCCAGCAAAAGAATTACCCAGATTTAACCATGGCCAGGTTAAATGTGCATGCAAGAATAAATACTCAAAGCTTATCCAATAAATTATTAATGAAAAATTACCTGCTTTATATCCAAACTTTCTTTTTGTTATGTGAAAAAACAGAAAGGTTAAGGACATAAAAAAAGTATTTAGTAATATAACAGCAGCAGCAGCAAAAATATCTGAGTTTTTTATCCAAAAAGTTGTTAGTATATTCCAGATTATGAAAGCCAATGTGGCATATGTAAATACATCCGAAGGTTTGAAAACCTTTTTATGTTGATAAAAGAAATCTTCAACAAAAAGCAAAGGAACGAAAGCAACTAAAATCAATAAGCCCGAAAATTGTTGATACCAAGGGAGTGCAAGTAAAATACCGGTAAAAAAAGAAAAAACTAATCTGGCGTTTTTTGTCATTTTTGCTTTCGCTTATTTACCAAATATACTCCGGTAAATATTAATCCCATAAAAACAAACTGGAGAATTGATAATTTTTCTCCATCGAATAATCCCCACATGATTGCAAAAATCGGAATTATATAGGTAACCGATGCTCCAAATAATGCTGACGTGTACTGAATTAATGTATTAAAAATTACTAAAGCCAGCACGGTTCCAATTACGGCTAAAATAGCTATGTAGAAAAGATCCAAAATATATCCGTCTGAAGCTAAGGTTTTAGAGAAATCCGTAAACAAAAGATAAGCTCCTGCAAACGGACCAACAAGCATAAAAGCTAATGAAGTTAGTTCAAGACCATTCAGATCTTTTATGATGTATTTAACATGGTTTACATTAATGCCATAACATATTGTGGCAATTATTATAAAAAAACCATAATAATTTACATTACCCAGTATCTGTGTTCCGTTTGTTGTGTAAATGATTAATCCTAATGCGCCAATTAAACCAAGAAAAATACCAACTGCATTTATTAAACGTGCGGTACTTTTATAAAATAACAGCCCTATGATCAACGTAAACAAGGGTGTCATAGAATTTAATACCCCGGCAAGAGAACTATCGATATTGGTCTGGGCCTTTGTAAATAAAAATGCCGGTATTGTTGACCCAACAAATCCTACAACAAATAAAGCCAGGAAATTTTCCCGGGTTAATTTCTTAAAGAATTTAATGCTAAATGGTAAGAAAGCCAGAAAAGATATAAATATTCTAAATGCTGCTACCTGGTCGTGGCTATATGATCTTAATCCTTTTTTCATTAAAATAAAACTACTTCCCCATATAAATGAAAGAAATATCAGTGTAATCCACTGCCACGCTTTGTTGTTTAGATTTATTTTATTCATTCTCTTAATTTGAAACGCAAAGATAGGTATATTATAACAATTAATACCTTGTCAAATTTCCATTTGTACAAAAGTAAATAATAATAAAATTTTAAGAATTGACGAGTATCAGGTTTTGCTTTAAGCTTTGTTTAACTTTATGTAAATACAAATCTTATTTAGGTAGGAAACTTTAGTATAAAAAACTAATTTTGCAGTTGTTCTGAAAACTAAGTATAATGGAATACAAACTATATATAGCAGGAAATTTTGTAAAGACTGATCAAAAATTGACGGTTACAAATCCATATGATAAATCAAATGTAGGTGAAACTTTTCTTGCGGGAAGTAAAGAGCTTGAAATAGCTATAACTAAAGCAGAAAGTGTTAAAGAAGAAATGCGAGATTTGCCTTCTTATAAGAAGTTTGAAATATTATTAAACATTGCAGATAAAATAGCAGAAAAAAAATCGGAATTAGCTGTGGTGCTTGCAAAAGAGGCCGGAAAACCCTTGAAATATGCATTAGGCGAAGTTGATAGAGCTGTTCAGGTTTTTAAAGTTGCAGCAGAAGAATCTAAAAGATTACCAAAGGAATATTTTTCGATCGATTGGACTCCGGCAGGTCATGGAAAGGAAGGATTTGTAAAATATTTTCCGGTAGGATTAATTGCCGGAATTGCACCTTTCAATTTCCCGTTAAACCTGGCGGTTCATAAAATTGCCCCGGCAATAGCATCAGGAAATCCGATCATATTAAAACCAGCACGATCAACTCCTTTATCGGTTTTGGAATTAGCCAAAATAATTGATGAAACTGAACTACCCAAAGGAGCATTCTCTGCTTTAGCTATGGATCGAGAGGCTGGAAATCAGCTGGTAACAGATGACAGAATTAACATGCTTTCGTTTACCGGATCACCATCGGTTGGTTGGAAAATGAAAACAAATGCCGGAAGAAAAAAGATTGCATTGGAATTGGGAGGTAATGCAGGAGTAATAGTATCTGACGATTCTAACGTAGATCTTGCTGTTAAAAAGTGTTTAGTTGGAGGATTCGCTTATTCAGGACAGGTTTGTATTCATGTCCAAAGGGTTTATGTTCATGAAAAAGTATTTGATAATTTCATTAATCAATTTATAGAAGGTACAAAACAATTAAAATTTGGTGCTCCTGATGATTCTGCAACTGATGTTTCGGTTATGATTGATGAAGAAAATGCTGTTCGGGTTGAAGAGTGGGTTAAAGAGGCCGAAAATAATGGAGCAAAAGTTTTGTTTGGTGGAAATAGAAAAGGAACTTATTTTGAACCTACTATTATCACAAATACAAAAAGAGAAATGAAGGTGTGTGCGCTGGAGGTTTTTGGACCTGTTGTAACTGTAGAAAAGTTTAGTGATTTCAGCGAAGCCGTTAAAAATGTTAATGATTCGGAATATGGTTTACAGGCAGGCGTATTTACAAATAGAATGAATGAAATGAATCGGGCATACAATGAATTGGAAGTAGGAGGCGTTATCGTAAATGATGTACCGACTTTTAGAGTAGATCATATGCCTTATGGAGGAGTAAAAAACTCAGGTTTTGGAAGAGAAGGGGTTAAATATTCCATCTTTGAAATGCTGGAGCCAAAACTATTAGTAAAGAACACAGATTATTAAGATTGAAGATATCAGGTGGAATTAGGATTTTTCATAAAAGGACTTATTGTTGGTTTTCTTGCTTCAATACCGCTTGGGCCGGTTGGTGTTTTGTGTATACAAAGAACAATTAACAAGGGGCGTTTTTCAGGTATTATTTCCGGGATGGGAGCAGCAACAGTCGATTCATTTTTCGCATTGGTTGCAGCGCTTGGATTAACTTATATTATCAATTTTATTGAAGAACAACATTTCTTTATTCAGTTAATTGGAGGAGGAGTTTTAGTATTTTTGGGAATAAAGATATTTACAACCAATCCTGTAAAACAAATCCGCAGACATCGGAGAAAAAAGAATAAATTGATCGAGGATTATTTTTCAGTTTTATTTTTAACATTATCAAATCCCTTAGCAGTATTTCTTTTTGTGGCGGCTTTTGCGGGTATTGGAATGGTAACATCAAAAGACAGTTCGTTAAAATCATCATTAATAATTGCGGGAGTATTTGCCGGAGCTATGGGTTGGTGGGCTATACTTACGTTTTTTATCGATTTGTTCAGAAAGCGATTTAGATTAAAACAACTTTGGTGGATAAATAAAATAGCAGGAGTTGTCATTATTGTTTTTGGTATTGCAGCCATGTTATCGGTGTTTATCGATTGATAGTTTCCAGTTCTAAGTTTAAAATTTATTATTGTTAACTACTACTGCCAACTATTTTTAGGTTTCAGCCTGGAGTTCTTAATGCCTCGTTTTTGATTTTTTAACTACTAATTTGGCCATATCACCAATTTATAGCACATCAGTTTGTACTTTCTATATTTAATTTAGAACTTTGCCACTCAAAATTTGATAACATGGATATTAGATCAGCAGAATTTGTTTCGAGTTACACTACATATAAAGATTGCCCAAAATCTAAAGTTCCGGAATATGCATTTGTTGGCAGGTCAAATGTTGGAAAATCTTCTTTAATTAATATGTTGTTGGACCGGAAGAAACTAGCCAAAACTTCTCAAAGCCCGGGAAAAACTCAATTAATAAATCAGTTTAACATTAACAATAACTGGTATTTGGTTGATTTACCCGGTTATGGTTTTGCAAAGGTGGCTAAATCGGTTCGAAAAGATTTTTCTAAACTAATTAATGAATACATTTTAAACAGGGAAAATTTGATCTGTGTATTTGTACTGATTGACTCGAGACATGATCCACAAAAAAATGATTTGGGATTTATGCGTTGGTTAGGCGAAAATGAAGTCCCATTCTGCATGATTTTTACAAAAGCAGATAAACTTTCAAGTTCTGCGTTAAATAAAAATTTAAAAAACTATAAAAAGGAAATGTTAAAAGAATGGGAAGCTCTTCCGGAAATCTTTATTAGCTCATCTGAAAAAAGATTAGGAAGAATAGAAATTCTTGATTACATCGATAACTTAAATAAGACCATAAAAATTTAATTCTGTTAGGTAATTTTCTGTTGAAATACAGCAGAAAATAGAATGATATTTTTAACTTTGCAACTCCAAAATCGAAATTTTAATTTTACCGAAAATTAGTAACAATGAGTCTTCAACCTCCAATTAAACTGTTTTCAGGAACAAAATCGCGTTATATTGCAGAAAAAATTGCAAAAGAATATGGTGTTGAATTAGGTAGCACTGCTTTTATTGAATTTAGTGATGGGGAATTCCAATGTTCATATGAAGAAACTGTTCGAGGATCGTATGTATTTATAATTCAATCTACTTTTCCACCTTCAGATAATTTAATGGAACTGTTGTTAATGATTGATGCAGCGAAAAGGGCATCTGCTTACAAAGTGGTAGCAGTGATGCCTTATTTTGGTTTCGCGCGTCAGGATAGAAAAGATAAGCCAAGAGTTTCAATAGGCGCAAAATTGGTGGCAAACTTATTAACAGCAGCTGGTGTTGATCGTGTTATGACACTTGATCTACATGCCGACCAAATTCAAGGATTTTTTGATGTTCCTGTTGATCATTTGTATGCATCATCGATCTTTGTACCTTATATTAAAAGCCTAAATCTTGATAATTTGGTAATTGCAGCTCCGGATATGGGAGGAACTAAAAGAGCGAATGCATATTCGAAATTTCTAGAAACACCAATGGTAATTTGTCATAAATCAAGAAAAAGAGCAAATGTGATAGATGAATTAACAGTAATTGGTGATGTTGTAGACAAGAATATTATCATTTTAGATGATATGATAGATACCGCGGGAACAGTTACTAAAGCTGCTGATTTAATGATGGAAAAAGGAGCAAAAAGTGTTCGTGCCATCGCAACACATGCAGTTTTATCAGGGCCAGCCTACGAACGAATTAATGATTCAAAAATAACAGAAGTGGTTATTTCAGATTCTTTACCGATCAAACCTATTTCAGATAAAATAAAAGTACTTTCAGTAGCAGATATTTTTGCTGATGTAATTAAGAAAGTATATAATTATCAGTCGATAAGTTCGAATTTTATAGTTTAAAAGTATATATTTGCACTCCCAATAAAAAAGCATATTGTATAAAAGTGTGATGGGGAATAAGAAGCTTAAGGGTTTTTAGTATTATTCTGAGTAGCACAAAATTATTTAAGAAATGAAAACTGTAGAAGTAAAAGGAAGTTTAAGAGAAACTGTAGGGAAATCGAATTCTAAGAATTTGAGAAAACAAGATCAAATTCCATGTGTACTATATGGTAATGGCGAAAATGTTCATTTTCATACGCACGAGAATTCGTTTAAGGAAATTGTTTACACTCCTAATGCTTACCTTGTAAAATTAGATGTTGATGGTAAAGCATATGATGCAGTGTTAAGGGATATTCAATTTCATCCGGTAACAGATAAAATTATTCACGCAGACTTTTACCAGGTACATGAAAAAGAGCCTGTATGGATGAGAATGCCTGTTATACTTACCGGTAATGCAATTGGAGTATTAAATGGTGGTAGATTAGTACAAAAAATGAGAAAAGTTAAGGTTAAAGGATTAGCTACTCAACTTCCAGATGAAATTAAGATTGATATTACAGAATTAGCGATTGGAAAATCAATAAAGATTGCAGATCTTCAACTTGAAGGAATTGAGTTTATGGAACCTGCAAATGCAGTAGTGGTTCTTATTAAAACTGCACGTGCTGCTGTTCTTGCTGAAGAAGAAGCAGAAGGTGAAGAAGGTGAGGAAGGAGCTGAAGGCGAAGAAGGAGCTGCTCCAGCTGAAGGGGGAGAAGCTAAGGAAGAAGCTGCAGAATAGTGAACTAAATTAAACTGATGAAATACCTTATTGTCGGTTTAGGAAATATGGGTAACGAGTATGTAAATACTCGGCACAACATTGGATTTAAAATATTGGATGCATTGGCAGATGCATCCAATATTACTTTTCAGGA
This sequence comes from Bacteroidales bacterium, assembly GCA_028282785.1. Lineage (GTDB taxonomy): Bacteria > Bacteroidota > Bacteroidia > Bacteroidales > UBA12077 > UBA12077. The sequence continues at coordinate 47,677 of JANQHE010000017.1, forward strand.
CAGGCGCTTAGCATTTCGTGCCGAATATAAATTCAAAGGACGTACTTTTATTCTTATCAAACCAACTACGTTTATGAATTTAAGTGGTAAAGCTGTAAACTTTTGGTTACGAAAGGAAAAATTAAATGTCGATAAGCTACTGGTGCTTCTTGATGATGTAGCATTACCCTTTGGTGCTATTAGAGTTCGGGCAAAAGGCTCCGATGCGGGACACAATGGATTGAAAGACATTAACTTTACACTGGGACATCAAAATTATGCCCGATTACGCTTCGGTATTGGGAATGATTACCCCAAGGGTGCACAGGCACACTATGTTCTTAGCCCTTGGACTGATGAGGAAAAAGAACAATTACCTCCAAGAATTGACTTAGCTATTGAAGCAATAAAAAGTTTTGGTACTATAGGTGTTGCAAATACGATGAGTGAGTTCAATAATCGTTAGACGAACCAATTATTTTTTTCCTTCTTTTTAATTCCTAATTTTGTTCTTTATTTTGATTTAGAAGATATGATTCGCGAAGAAGAAAATTTACGAATTGATAAATGGTTATGGGCCGTACGGATCTTTAAGACCAGAAGCCAGGCAGCGGATGCTTGTAAAAAAGGTAAAATATTAATAGATGAGGTTCCTGTTAAACCTTCAAGAATAATAAAGAAGGGAGAAATTGTATTTGTAAAAAATCCACCGGTCACTTATCAATATAAAGTATTGGGGTTATTAGGTAATAGGCAATCAGCAAAGATAGTTGTTGATTATGTTGAAGATGTTACTCCTGAAGAAGAAAAAGAAAAATTGGAAATTAAGCGATTTACCGGATTTGAGATACGGGATAGGGGCATAGGACGCCCAACAAAAAGAGAAAGAAGGTTAATCGATCAACTTAAAAGAAAAACCTGAGGATTATGATTATTGCAAAGCAAAAAAAGAAAGAAAACATAGCTGAATATATTCTTTATATGTGGCAAATCGAAGATTTAATTCGAGCATATAAATTAAATATGAATGAAATCAGCAAAAATGTAGTGGAAAAATTTGATCAACCGGGTAATATAAAGAAAGAAATTTCAAATTGGTACCAGGGATTAATTGATCTGATGAGAGAGGAAGGTAAAGTAGAAACCGGTCATTTGCAATTTATACACAATACAATTAATGACTTAAACCAATTGCATTTACAACTGCTAAAATCTCCTGAACACTTAGATTATATTGAGATATATAATAAAGCAAAGGAAGGTATTGTTGAACTGATGAACAAATCGAAAGGAACTGTTGAAAATGAGATTGAGGCCTGTTTTAACGGATTGTACGGAATTTTAATGCTTCGTTTACAACAGAAAACCGTTAACATGGAAACTGCTACTGCTATGACATCGGTTAGCCAGTTGATAGCGTTGATTAGTAAAAAATACAAACAACTTGAAGAAGGTAAAATAGAATTATAAATTTCATTATTATGAACGAATTTGGTGAATCAATTTATCCTGATATGATCAGGAACCTTCCTGATGCTGACATTCCTTTTAAGGGAGTAAATGGAAAAATATTACAAGGAGAAAAGCACCAAGCAGTATTTTTTGTAATCGAAGCTATTGGAGAAGTAGCGGAACATTCCCACGGAGCTCAGTGGGGAGTTGTTTTTGAAGGAGAGATGGATTTGACAATTGATGGGGTAACAAAAACATACACGAAAGGTGATCATTATTATATTCCTACAGGTGTTAAGCACTCGGCGAATTTTAAGAAAAGAACCCAGGTAATGGATTTCTTTGAAGATAAGAACAGGTATTACATAGAGGAATCTTAGTTTTATATTATAATTTAATATCGGCAATATTTTGAATTAACTCCTGAATTATCTCTGTGCTATCTGAGTCAGAACCAAAGGGTAAAGCGCATTCTATACCTTCAATTAGATTATCATTTAGCAATAGGTTTTGAAATTCCTCTTTTAGGTATGTTTTGACGCTATGATTGGTATTGGCAATTGCATCAAGTAGCTCAGAACAATTATCCAGCAAGTAAATGATATCTTCAAAATCGTGGCTCTGACGTAAATCATTGTCACCCCGTCCTTTATGTGCTTCAAGCTTTGCTGCTAAATAATACACAGATGGAAATATAAATATCTCAGTCCCGTCTGGGAGTTTTTTGATAATCTTATTTTCAATACCTTCACCGCACCATCTGTTGCTAAATCCTAGTATATCAGAATCAGACGGCATAACATCTACAAGAATACCCTGAAAAATCCATCGACAAATTGGAGCTCCTTTTGATGTGTCATTTGCAAAACCCTTTGCTCTCAGATTTTCTTCCAATTTGACATGGGCTGTTTTGGAACTTAATTCAATTACGCAGTCAATATCAAGTGTTGGTCTTATATCTGATAGGTCAGGATTGTTTGCATATAATTCAGCAACAGCACCGCCGACAAATACCATTTCATCTTTTAAATTTCCCAAGCCATTAGCTACCGTTTGTAGCATTTTAAGATTAATACTAGGCATACTTTAATCGTTTTTCAAGTTCTTCTTTGGCAATGTTTATTTCTCTTACTCTACCTACACGAATAGTATCAATAATGGTTAAAAGCTCATAGAACAATTTATCATCAGATACAATCTGAGGAATAGATTTAAAAAGAGGTTCTATGGCTTGTCCTCTGTGAGTTCCTTTTGCACTTGACCATACATAAATATCCGAACCGCCTGAAACGTGCTCTTTAACTGGCGATGCTGAATGTGCTGTAGGAATTCCTTTTACAATTGCTCCGGGTTCTGCAGGGAATACATATTTTAATCCATAAATTAAAAATTCAAGGAAGGAATTTATATTAACCTTTCTTTTTTTTGAATCAATTAACCTGGCAATTTTGCACCTGTTTAAAACTTCAGAAATTTCTGAGGGGCTTATTTTTAATGATTGAGCTAAATCTGAATTATACCAATCATCATTCTTCAATGCAATAATTTTTAGTAGAACTACTATATCCTGGGGGCGCATCCCATTATGTTTTTTCATAATCTGAATTTTCAATTGATTCCGTCAATCTTCGATTCGCGATTCGCGAATTACGAATAATCAAATATAAAAATAAAATTTTAATAATACTTAGTCGATTTAAATAATTGTAAATCATTAATATTTAATCTAAAAATTTACCAATAAGATTTTCTTCTGGGATAAAGCAACTCTTTTTTTTTCCAAACCACCGAAAACGGTTTTTAGCGATCAGATCATAAATAAAATTTCTGATAAACTTTGGGAAATAGATTAGATAATATAAATACTTCCAGTATTTATTTAACCTTCTTGCTATTCTTAAAGCTGCATCCGATTTAAAATAAATTTTGTGATTTTCGATTAGTACAACCGATTTATCAAATCTTTCAGAAATACTGAAAGTACCTAATATTTCAATAGCAATTTCCGACTGTAATGATGCAAACCTGAAATAATCCTTTGGATCTCTTTTTATAATGAACTGAACTGACCAGGAGCATAAATTACAGAATCCATCAAAAAGGACAATTCCGTTATTTTGGTATAGTTCCGATAAATTTTTATTCTTTTCCATTATCTTGTTCAGGTATATAAACTTCCAGGATTTTACTCTGAACAACAGGATTTAAAATTAAATGTTCGATTACTGCAGGAATAAGTACTGTTTCGCCCTTTTTTATAGTGATTCTTTCAGATTCATAATATTCAATTTCGAACTCGCCATCCAAACACATATATATCACGAACGAATCCAGTTGATTATAGTTCTTTTCAACACTTTGATCAAACTCTAAAATATTTGTTTGAAAATACCTGTTCCTAACAATTTCAGATGTAATATTTTTTTCTTTTACATAATCTGTTTTGTAGCTGTCATATAATTTAAAATCAATTGCATCCAGAGCCTGTTCTGTATGAAGTTCTCTTTCTTTTCCCTGACTATCTTTTCTGCTCCAATCATAAATTCGATAGGTAATATCCGATGTTTGTTGAATTTCAGCTAAAACAATTCCTGCTCCAATAGCATGGACTCTTCCTGCCGGAATGAAAAATACATCACCTGCTTCTACTTTTTCAGAATTTAAAATTTGAGGTAATTCATTATTTTTTAAATGCTTTACGTAATGATCTTTATCCATTTCATGATTAAATCCTGAAATCAATTCAGCATCTTTTTCAGCATCAACCACATACCACATTTCGGTTTTTCCATTCGAGTTGTGTCTTGTTTTTGCTAACTCATCATCAGGATGAACCTGAATTGACAAAACATCGTTGGCATCAATAAATTTAATCAATAGAGGAAATTCTGTTCCAAACTGTTCATAAATCCAATCACCAACAAGATCGCCCATATATATTTCAATGAGTTCATCTAACTCGTTTTCAGCCAGAAAACCATTTTTCACTACAGAAATGTCTCCTTTAACACCTGAAAGTTCCCAGCTTTCTCCAATTTTCTTATCAGCAGGTATACTTTTATTTAAAGTTGATTTTAGGTTTTGTCCTCCCCAAATTTTTTCTTTTAAAATTGTTTTAAACTTTAATGGATATAATTGATTCATCTTCTAATTTTTAAAATTCGTAATCTACAACTGCCTTATCTTTTTTAATGTCTTTACAAGTTTCTATTGCTTTCTGATGTTCAGGATGTTTAATATAAATTTCCAGGTTTTCCCAACTTATATATTCAGAAATTATAGCAACATCATAAGAAAAATCTGTTTTCTTTTCGTTTATTGCTACTTCGTATGATTCAACTACATTTATAATATTTCTTAAAGGCGAAAATGCTGCTTTCATTCTATTTATTTTCTGTAAACGATCATCTTCATTTTTTACTTCAAGAAACTTGAACATGATAATATGCCTGATCATGATTTAATTTTTTGTGCAAATTTATATTATCTTCATACCAAAATAATGTTAAAGTTATTAAATTTTATTGTTATGTCTTTTATTATAGGTATTGCAGGAGGAACAGGATCGGGAAAAACTACAGTTGTAAGAAAAGTAGTCGAAACTTTACCAAAAGATGAGGTTGCGATAATTCCTCAGGATTCATATTATAAAGATAATAGTGATTTACCGCTCGACGAACGTCAGGAAATAAATTTTGATCATCCTCGATCTTTGGAATTTAAGTTACTTATTGATCATATAAAAAAATTAAAACAAGGTAAGCCGATACCGCAACCTATATATTCTTACCTAACTTGCACACGTTCGGATGAAACAATTTTAGTGGAATCCAAAAAAGTAATTATTGTTGAGGGAATATTAATTCTTCAAAATGTACAATTGCGTAATTTGATGGATATAAAAGTTTTTGTGGATGCAGATGCAGATGATCGTTTAATGCGCGTAATCCAACGCGATATTATTGAGCGAGGCCGGTCCGTAAATAAAGTTTTAGAGCGATACGAAAAAACAGTAAAACCAATGCACCTTCAATTTATTGAACCGACAAAACGATATGCCGACGTTGTTATACCGCAAGGAGGAGAGAATAAAGTGGGAATAGATTTATTATCTTCAATTATTGAAAAGAACTTAAATTTAGGAACTAAAAAATAATAAAGCATATGCTTGACCATATTAAGATTGAAAATATTTTGTTTCTTGACGTCGAAACAGTTCCTCAATATGAAAATTTCGAATTAGTTCCGGATAATTTTAAAGAATTCTGGGATAAAAAATCATCATATTTCAGAAATGAAGATCAATCGGCATCAGATGTTTATCAACGCGCAGGAATATATTCCGAGTTTGGAAAAATTATTTGTATTTCGGTTGGAATTATAATTAATAAGGATGGGAAGAAATCGTTTAGGTTGAAATCTTTTTATGGTGATGATGAAAGAGCTGTTTTAACCGAATTTATGGAGATGCTTGAGAAATATCATGCTTCTAATTCTGATTTGCAATTATGTGCCCACAATGGTAAAGAATTTGATTTTCCGTATATAGCGCGCAGAATGTTGATTAATGGGATTAAGTTGCCCGGATTACTTGATATTGCAGGAAAAAAACCTTGGGAAGTAATGTTGTTAGATACCATGGAACTTTGGAAATTTGGTGATTATAAAAATTATACCTCGCTAAATCTTTTAACTCAAATCTTTAATATCCCAACGCCTAAAGATGATATTGATGGTAGTATGGTAGCCGAAGTCTACTGGAAGGATAAAGATTTGATTCGAATTGTTAGGTATTGTGAAAAAGATGTACTTGCTATTGCTCAACTATTATTAAAATATAAAAGAAAAGGATTGATTGAGGAAGAAAATGTTGAATCTACAACAGAGAAATGATTATTGTAAAATAAAATCTTCAATTGTTTTAAGAAATAATTCAGGTTGTTCCGCATGTAACCAATGACCCGCATTTGGTATTGATTCAATATCTGCATACGGAAAGACCTTTGAAATAAAATTTTGATCCTTTTTTGTAATATAATTTGATTTTTCTCCCTTTAAAAACAATACAGGAAACCCGGTAATTTCTTTTTGATTTTCGTTTAGCCCTTCAAGAATATTAGAAAGTTCATTTCTAATAGCTTTTAAGTTTAGCATCCAACTATATTCATTATTTTTTGATCTTTTCACATTTTTTAAAAGAAATTGTCTGACTCTTACATCAGGTATATCTTTAGATAAAATCTTATCAACCTCATCCCGGCTTTGAATGCCATAAAAATCCAGATTATACATGGCACGAATAATAGTTGAATGTGAAAGGAGTTGTTCAGAATCTTTGTCCTTGTATGACCTGGGGGATATATCTGCTACAATTAAATGGCTAACACGTTCAGGATAATCTACTGCAAAAAACAAAGCTGTTTTACCTCCCATGGAATGACCTATAATTATTGCTTTCTCTATGGAATTCGTATCCATAAATTCGTGTAGATCTTCTTTTAATAACCGATAATTATGATCTGGAGAATGTGGTGATCTTCCGTGATTTCGTTGGTCCAATATATAAACTTCAAAATTTTCCGCTAGTTTTCTTCCTATAGAAACCCAATTGTCGGATGATCCATAAAGTCCATGAATAATGATCAAAGGCGGACCTTGTCCATATTTTCGAAAAAATAATTCCATAGAAATTATTTCAATTCACGCAAATACATTTGAATTGTATTCTCAAAACCTAAATACAAAGCATCAGAAATTAATGCATGGCCAATAGAAACTTCCGATAATCCGGTTATGTTTTGATTGAAATATTTTAAATTATCTAAATTAAGATCGTGTCCGGCATTTAATCCTAAACCAACAGTTTTTGCAGTTTCAGCAGCTTTTACAAAAGGTGCTATTGCCTCTTCCTTATTTTGCAAGAATTGAGCAGCATAAGGCTCTGTATATAATTCAACTCGGTTTGTTCCCGTATCAGCTGCAGCTTTGATTAGTTCCGTATCAGTTTCTATAAAAATGGAAGTCCTGATTCCTTCGGATTGGAACTTAGAAATGACCTTTTTAAGAAAATCCATATTTTTTATTGTGTCCCAACCAGCATTTGACGTTAATGCATCTGGTGGGTCAGGAACTAAAGTAACCTGATGAGGCTTCACTTTTATTATCAAATTTGTAAATTCCTCTGATGGATACCCTTCAATATTAAACTCTGTGGTTATTATAGGCCTAATATCAAATACATCCTGGTAACGAATATGTCTTTCATCGGGCCTTGGGTGAACAGTAATTCCTTCTGCACCGAATCGCTCAGAATTTATTGCGGCATCTAAAACATTAGGAATATTTCCGCCTCTCGCATTTCTTAATGTTGCAATTTTATTTATATTTACACTTAGTCTTGTCATATGTTGCTATTTACAATTTAATAAACAAACGCTTGATATACTTGTTAAAGCAACAAAAATACGAGTATTTTTGAGAACTGTTAAACTATGTTGGCAAAAGATTTAATATCAGATGAAATTCCTTCATTACGTACATCCGACACGGCAGTTGAGGCATTAAATTGGATGGAGGTTTTTCGTATCTCTCATTTGCCAATAGTTAATAATGAAGAGTTCCTGGGATTAATTTCAGATGCCGATATTTTTGATTTAAATAATCCGAATGAAGCAATTGGAAATCATAAGTTATCTCTTTTACGTCCTTCAGTTAGGCACAATCAGCATATTTATGAAGTAATGGAGGTCGCAGCTCGTTTGAAGCTAACCATAATTCCTGTACTTGATGAACAGAATAAATTTTTAGGTGTAGTGCAAATGAGAGAGCTTTTACATTATTTTTCCCAATTATCTGCAATTGAGAAACCGGGAGGGATTATTGTATTGGAGATAGCACAAAGTGATTACTCAATGACTGAGATCTCGCAGATTATAGAGTCAAATAATGCGAAAATTCTGAGTATGTATATTAATACACAACAGGAATCTACTAAGTTAGAAGTTACCATAAAAGTAAATGTCACGGATATTACATCAATTATTCAAACATTTAATCGTTACGAATATATTATTAAGGCATCCTTTATGGAATATGATGAGCAAGATGATTTATATAATGAAAGGTATGATTTATTCATGCGTTATTTAAACACTTGATATGTGTAGCTTTAATCATCTTAAAAAGCAGTTAATATTTATTTTATTGATTCTTACCCCTTTTTTAATACATTCTCAAGTTCAGTCAGAATACAAAAAGATTATAATTAATCGTATTTTATTAGAAGGAAATAAGCAAACAAAGAAGGATATAATTTTAAGGGAATTAGTTTTTAAACCGGGTGATGAGATCATACTATCAGAACTTCCTGAAAAAATATCAAGATCAAGAGAAAATTTATTAAATACTTCATTATTCAATTTTGTAACAATTAATTATTTAACAGATAATAACAAGCTTGATATTTATATAGAAATGCAGGAAAGGTGGTATGTTTGGCCATATCCGGTATTGGAACATGCTGATAGAAACTTTAGTTCATTTTTAAAAAACCAGGAATGGTCCCGTATAGATTATGGTTTGTATATGCTTATAAACAATTTTAGAGGACGAAAAGAGATTTTGAAATTAAAAACAATATTTGGATATAATAATGAACTTAATATTTATTATTATAATCCTTATATTGATAAAAGCCAGGCAATTGGAGCCGGTGTAGATGTAAGATACATAAGAAATCATGAGGTTCCTTATACTATTTATAATGATGAACTAAAATATTTAAAGCTAACCGATCAGTACGCAAGGGAGAAACTTCAAATATCAAATTTCTATACGTTTAGGCCACAATTAAATACTCATCATTTAATTAATATTAAATACTCTAATATAAATATCGAGGACTCTGTATTATTATTAAATGGTAATTACTTTTTTGATAAGAATAGTAAAATGGATTTTTTTACGTTAGGATATGTATATAATTATGACAACAGAGATTCAAAAATATATCCCTTGAAAGGATTTCGATTTCATTTTGCCATCCATAGAAATGGATTTGGAATTTTAACAAGTAATGGAAATTTTAATATTAAAACAATTATAGAGGAAAACTACCCTTTTACAAAAAGATTTTTTATTAATACAAGCTTAGAGGGACAGGTAAACTTGAATGATAAAAGTTCATTTTATTTTTCAGAAGCAATTGGTTATGATAATTATTTGCGAGGAATGGAATATTACGTTTCTAATGGGAGTATTTTCTATATATCAAAAACAAATTTTAAGCTTGAAATCATTCCTCAGAAGAATTTTAATATAAAATTTATTCGCTCGGATAAATTTGGTAAAGTCCATTTTGCACTATATTCGAATATCTTTTTTGATACTGGTTATGTGGATTCAGATTATACCCAATATAATTCAATAACAAATGAATTTCTATATAGCGGAGGAATTGGCATAGATTTAGTAACTTATTATGATAAAGTTTTGCGTATTGAATATTCATTAAATAAATTTGGTGAACATGGAATATTTTTCCATCTTGGAGCACCTATAATTGAAGATTAATATGAAAGTTGCAATATTTGGCAGAAATTTTGACAAAGGGTTTAAAGATTATATCGAACGTTTTTTTCAGATTCTAAAGGAGAAAAAAGTTTCCATTACTGTTTATGAAAAGTTTTATAATTTTCTTGTAAATGAAATTAACCTTGAGGCGGAAAATATTGATGTTTACAATAAGCATGAACATATAAAATCTAACGTTAATATGTTATTTAGTATTGGTGGAGATGGAACAATTCTTGATGCCGTTACCATGGTTCGCGATGCGAAAATCCCAATTGTTGGAATTAATACAGGTAAATTGGGTTTTTTAGCAAGTATTGCCAAAGAAGATATTGAGTCTGCATTGAATGCTATTTTTTTAAAAGAATACTCAATTGACGAAAGAGCCTTACTAAAACTTGAATCTTCCTCGGGATTATTTAAGGAATTTCCTTACAGTTTAAATGAAATTTCAGTACAGAAGGTGGATTCAGCAATGATTACGGTTCATGTTTACATTAATGAAGAGTTTTTAAACTCTTATTGGGCGGATGGGTTATTAGTATCAACACCTACTGGATCAACAGCATATTCTTTAAGCGTAGGTGGACCTATAATAACTCCTCAATCAGGTAATTTTATTATTTCTCCAATATCACCACATAATTTAACAGTAAGGCCTATTGTTTTACCTGACAACAGTAAATTGGAGCTAAAGCTAGAAGGTAGATCTTTAAACTATATTGCATCATTGGATCATAGGTCGGTAATGATAAAGAATACAGAAAAAATTAAAATATGTAGAGCAGATTTTAAGGTACAACTAATAAAACTAAATAATACAAGTTTTTATAAAACACTTAGAAATAAGTTAATGTGGGGATTAGATAAAAGAAACTAAAAAAACAATTATAAAAACGTTACGTTTTTATAATAGGTTAAAAAGTTGAAAATTATTTGGTTATTATTTAAATTTAATAAAAAAAGATAACTTTGCTTTATTCAGAAAAGAATGAAAACGTCAAAATATATATTAATATTAGGATTAGTTTTAATTCCAGTATTAACATTCTCTCAAAGATGGAAATTATCAAGGTCCGAGTATGTTTATGGAGTGGGTATTTCTAATTATTTTGGAGATATAGGTGGTGCAAATACAGCAGGAGCTTCAGGGTTTGCCGATCTTGATATAGGATCTACCAGACCAGGTTTATCTTTTGGATATAGGTATAAGTTGTATGAAAGAATTTCTCTAAAAGGAGGACTTATGTATGCCAGATTTCATGGGTCTGATGTAAAATCTATAAATGAAGCTCGGAATTATACATTTTCTTCGAATTTATTTGAACTAACAGGACAGTTGGAGTATCATTTAACCGAAGAAAAAGCAGTAGTTTCATATAGAAGTATGTCTTTACGAGGAAAATTAAGAAAATTCAATGCAGGTATTAATTTATATGTATTTGTTGGTGTTGGAGGAGCTTACTTTAAGCCAAAGGCATCAGATGATTTTATCTCAAGTGAGAGATTTGTAAATAATAAAAATTTAGGATTGGTTGTTCCTTTTGGATTAGGATTTAAATACCCATTATCAACTGATACTTACGTTGGACTTGAGTTTGGAAGAAGATTTGTTACGTCCGATTATATCGACGGCTTTAGTCCGGAAGCCTCAGAGGCAAGAGATGTATACTATTTTACAGTAATAAACGTTTCTTATAAGATTAAAAAGAAGAGAAGTGGTCGAAGGCCTGAATATCGTTTTTAGTGTGACATGAAAAGAAATTTATTACTGTTTCTGTTATTTTTCTTAGCAAATTTTATATATGGTCAGGGTAAAACAGAGCTTGGAATTAGCCTGGGAGGTTCTTATTATCATGGAGATATAAATCACTCAAAATTATTTTACTCGCCTTCAATAGCTTATGGCTTAATATTAAAATATAATTTCAGCAATCATTTAAGCGCAAGTTTAAACGGAAAATATGCAAAATTGAAAGGAAGTGATTTTGATTTTAGTAATATCGAAAACCAGTTAAGAGGAGCTTCATTTTCAACTTCATTAATAGATGTATCGATTTTAATTGAGTTTAACTTTCTTCCTTATACAAGTTCCGGGTATATAAAAAAGAACAAACATAGATTTGCACCGTTTATATTTATTGGGATAGGAGGTAATTATATTTTTTCTGCCGGAGGATTTGAAAATCCAATAACAATTCCTTTTGGATTAGGAATTAAATATAATATCTTTGAGCGCTTTACTTTAGGATTAGAGTGGAGCTATCGAAAAACATTTAACGATAAGATTGATAATGTTATAAACATTCAGGACAATCAAAATTCACCTGTTATTCATAACGATGACTGGTATTCGTTTGGAGAAGTGTTTATAACATATAAATTGTTTAAAGATAAGATTGATTGTCCTACTTATAATAAATAGGAAATGGATTTAAAGGAAAAGATTGATAAGAACTCATTGCCGGCTCATGTAGCAGTAATAATGGATGGGAATGGCAGATGGGCTCAGAAGAAAGGAAATCAGCGAATTTTTGGACATAAAAATGGTGTGAAAGCAGTCCGTGATACCGTTGAAGGTGCAGCAGAATTGGGTATTAAGTATCTAACTCTTTATGCTTTTTCTACTGAAAACTGGAATAGACCAAAAAAAGAAGTAGATGCACTAATGTCTTTATTAATTTCCACAATTAATTCTGAAACTGACACACTAATTAAAAATAACGTACGTTTATTGACTATTGGTGATATTACAGGATTACCATCGGGTGTAAGTAAAAACCTTAAGGAATTAATTAGTAAAACATCAAATAATACTGGTCTATCTCTTGTTTTAGCACTTAATTATAGTTCTAGATGGGAAATTGTAAATGCAGTAAAGGGTATAGTTGCTGAATATCAGGATAACCCCATAGAAATAAGTAAAATAACAAATGAATTTTTTGAGAAATATTTAAATACTAAAGATATACCTGATCCGGACTTACTTATTAGAACAAGTGGAGAATATAGGATTAGTAATTTTTTAGTTTGGCAAATTGCGTATACTGAATTATACTTTACAGAGGTGTTGTGGCCTGATTTTAGGAGAAACCATCTTTTCGAAGCAATTATTAACTTTCAGAAAAGAGAACGACGTTTCGGAAAAACAAGTGAACAAGTTAATTAGTAAATTTTAAATAGATTATAAAGGAATGATAAGAAGATTCTTATTAAGTGTAATTATTACATTTTTAGCTATTTCAGTTTTTTCACAGGAAATTGATTATAAATCAATGCCTGTTTCAGATTATAAAAAACCTACAGAATACATTATTAAAGATATTGATGTTACAGGCATCAAATATCTTGATAAAAATATCTTGATAAATTTATCAGGGCTTGCAATAGGAAGTGAAATTATAGTACCAGGAGATGATATAACTAATGCTATAAACAGATTGTGGGATCAGGGTTTATTTTCAGATGTAAAGATCTATACAACCGATTTTGATCAAGATAGTATAAGTTTAGAGATTTTTCTTCAAGAACGTCATAGATTGTCAGAGTTAAATATTCATGGGTTGAAGAAAGGTAAAAAGAACGATTTAAAAGAAAAGTTGGAATTAAAAAGAGGTATGCAGGTTACTGAAAATCTTATTAATAACACTGAAAGAATAATACGAGAATACTTATACGATAAGAAATTCCTAAATGCTAAAGTTGATATTGTTCAATCTGACGATACTGTACTTAAATTAAACAATGTAAGGTTGGATATACATATTGATAAGGGAAATAAAGTAAAAATTAAAGATATTAATTTTTATGGCAATACAGTATTCAACGACAACAAGTTGAGAAGAAAAATGAAAGAAACCAAGAAAGTTAATCTCAACTTTTTTAAGCCCTCAAAATTTATAGATGATAAATTTACAGAAGATAAAGCGTTGGTAATAAAAGAATATAATTCTGAAGGGTATCGTGATGCAGAAATTGTACTGGATTCTGTATATAAGGTTAATTCAAAAAGAGTTTCTATTGATATTACAGTTCATGAAGGTGAACAATACTTCTTTAGAGATATAGATTGGGTAGGTAATACCCAATATACAAGCGAAGGATTAAGTCAAATGTTAAAAATAAAAAAAGGAGATCCATTCGATACGGAATTACTAAATAACAGGTTAAGCATTGATGAGGATGCAGTGAGTAATTTATATTTGGATAATGGACATTTATTTTTTAATGTAACACCCACCATTTTGGAAATTGATAACGATTCTATTGATATTCAAATGAGAATTTCAGAAGGAAAAAGGGTTAGATTAAATAAGGTAGTGATACATGGAAACACTAAAACTAATGAACATATAATTCGAAGAGAGCTAAGAACAAAACCAGGAGAATTGTTTAGTAAAGCTGAAATTATGCGATCTCAAAGAGAACTTGCGCAGTTAGGATATTTCGATCCGGAACAATTTGGCATAGAACCTACTAATATAAATCAGGCAGAAGGATTGGTTGATTTGGAATATACTTTAGTAGAAAAATCGACAGATCAATTGGAGGTTTCCGGTGGATGGGGAGCTAATATGTTTGTTGGTACTATTGGATTAAGATTTAGTAACTTCTCTGCCCGTAATATGTTTAAGAAGGATGCTTGGAAACCTATACCGTCTGGGGATGGTCAAACGCTTAGTTTGAGAGCTCAAACAAATGGGAAATTTTATTCCGCTTATAGCATTAGTTTTATCGAACCTTGGTTTGGAGGTAAAAAACCAAATTCATTATCAGTTTCGGCATATTATAATGTTCAAAGAAGAGGTAATTCATTTTACTTTACAGGAGATTTTAGTAGTGAATATATGAAAATATTCGGAGGATCCATTGGATTAGGACAAAGACTGAAATGGCCGGATGATTATTTCACCATATCAAATTCTATAAATTATCAGAGATATGATCTTAATGATTGGAATTATTTTATATTCCAAAACGGAACCTCAAATAATTTAAGTATTTCTACAACATTTGCGAGAAATTCTACCGACCAGATTATCTATCCAAGAATGGGTTCTTCCTTTATGCTTTCGTTACAAATAACTCCACCTTATTCATTGTTTAAACAGGATAAGTTTTGGGAATTGTCTACACCGGAACAAACTGACATCAAAAATGATGTACAAAATGAATATAATCTATATACCGATGATCAATGGTTAAATTTACTAGGAAACATTGATTATTTAGATAATGATAAACGTACAGAATTTGTCGAAAGTGCTCAGGATATTGCTATCAATGATGAGTCATTTCGCAGGAAATATAACTGGATCGAATATCATAAATGGAAGTATAAGGGTGCTTGGTATTTAAGAATTTGGAAGGACTTGGTTTTAGCAGTTAATACAGAGTTTGGCTATTTAGGATATTATAATAAAGATCTTGGTTATTCGCCATTTGGAAAATTTGATTTAGGAGGCGATGGGATGTCGGGGTATAGTTTATACGGAGTAGAAAATATTGCGCTTAGAGGATACGAGAATAGTTCTTTAACGCCAAGAGATATAAATGGCGTAAAATCTGGTAATGTATATGAAAAAATTAACTTTGAATTACGTTATCCAATTTCTTTAAAACCTCAAGCCACTATATATGTACTCGGATTTGTCGAAGGAGGTAATGCTTGGGCAGATATTGATAAATTTAACCCATTTAACATTAAAAGATCAGCGGGTTTTGGTTTAAGAGCATTTTTACCTATGTTTGGATTATTAGGAGTTGATTGGGGATATGGATTTGACGATGTGCTTGATGCTAGTGGAACTAATAATCTTGGTGGAAGCCAGTTTCACTTTGTAATTGGACAGCAATTTTAAAACACCATATTATGAAAAAAATTCTTTTTGGCTTAATATTTGTCTGTATTGCCACAGTAACTTTTGCCCAAAGGTATGCATATGTTGATACAGAGTATATTCTAAGCAATATACCGGCATATAAAGCAGCTCAAGATAAACTAAATCAATTATCAGTTGATTGGCAGAAAGAAATTGAGGTTGAATATGAAACTGTAAATCAAATGCAAAAGGATTTTCAGTCGGAAAGGATACTCTTAACAAAAGAAATGATTAAACAACGTGAAGCTGAGATTGCTGCAAAAGACAGAGCAGTTAAAGATCTTCAGAGAAGATTTTTTGGACCGGGAGGAGAGCTGTTTAAAAAACGACAAGAGTTAATTAAACCTATTCAGGATGAGGTTTACGCAGTTATAAAAGATATTGCGGAATCAAATAATTTTGCTGTCATTTTTGATACCGCAGCCGGGGCTACTATTTTATTTACGGACCCTAAATATGATAAAAGTGATGAAGTATTAGAAAAATTAGGCTATAAGAATTAATTTTATAAATTTGCATATAAATTAAAAAAAGAACATATGAAAAGAACATTAGGATTATTATTGATTACTGTTATGGTTTCAGTATCAAGTACTTTTGCTCAAAATTATAAATTTGGTCATATCAATTCAAGCGAACTGCTTTCTATAATGCCAGATAGAGATAGCGCTATGTTGGAATTACAAAATTATAGCCAAATGTTGCAGCAGGAAATTGAAGCATTACAAATAGAGTATCAAAATAAAGTAGCAGCTTATCAGGAAAAAGAACAAACTTATTCTGATTTAGTACGTGAATCTAAATTAAAAGAAATCCAGGAAATGCAAGGTAGAATGCAGGAATTTCAAATGACTGCACAACAGGATTATCAACAAAAAGAAGCTGAATTATTTCAACCAATTATGGATGAAGCACAAAATGCAATTGAGAAGGTTGCTAAAGCAAATGGCTTTACATATGTTTTTGATTTAAGCGCTGGTGGTTTAGTTTACTTTTCTGAAGAAAGTGTTGATATTTTACCTTTGGTAAAAAAAGAACTAGGAATAGAATAATTAGAATTATTTAAATATTTTTGTGACCATCTTTAATTAATAAAGATGGTCTTTTTTATGCATAATACCCAACCAATAGGAATTTTTGACTCCGGTGTAGGAGGATTAACCGTTTGGAAAGAATTAGTAAATTCATCACCAAATGAATCCATCATCTACTATGCAGATAACAATAATTGCCCTTATGGGCCAAAGTCAAAAGAAGAAATTATAGAACTGTCTTCCAGGGTAGTTGATTTTTTACTTACAAAGAAATGCAAAGTAATAATAGTGGCATGTAATACGGCAACCGCTGCTGCAATTGAGTATTTACGATCGAATTACCCAATACAATTTATTGGAATAGAGCCAGCAGTGAAACCTGCTGCCCTAAATTCAAAAACAAAAAGTATTGCAATACTTGCAACCGAAGGAACTTTTAATGGTAAGCTATATTTAGGAACAAGTCAAAAATATGCAAAGGATATTGAATTAAATGTAAAAGTTGGTGATAGGCTTGTGGATATTGTAGAAAATGGATTAGTTGATGATGTAGAAACAGAAAATCATTTATCTCAGTTGGTAAAACCTTTAATTGAAAAAAACATAGATCATTTAGTTCTTGGTTGTACTCACTATCCTTTTTTAACTGAAAAGCTCAAAAAAGTTTTGCCGGATAATGTTGAAATAGTTGATCCGGCACCTGCAGTTGTAAAACAAACAAGCCGGGTATTAGAACAATTAAGTTTAATAAATACTGAAAATACAAGTCCTACATATGAGTTTTATTCTTCGGGAGGAACAAAAATACTAAAACAATTATTGAAAAAAATTACTAATAAAAACACTACAGTAATTAAGTTATAGCTATTTATACCAATCCGAATAAAATATATAATTGTTAGCGATTCGTTCTATCATCTCTCGTGAGTGTTTCTTTTCTATTTCTTTGATCTTTTTAGCAGGTACACCTCCGTATATTGTTCCGGACTCTACAATTGTACCTTCTAACACAATAGCACCTGCTGCAATAATAGAATTTTCCTTTATTACAGCATTATCCATTATAATTGACCCCATTCCGACAAGAACATTATCATGTATGGTAGCTCCATGTATTATAACATTATGACCAATGGATACATTATTTCCTATAATTGTTTTTGTCTTTTCATACGTACAATGGATAATCGAACCGTCCTGTACATTAACCTTATTACCAATTCGAATTGAATTAACATCACCTCTGATTACTGAATTAAACCAAAAACTACAGTTATCTCCAATAATAACATCACCAACAATAGTTGAGTTTTCTGCCAAGTAACAATCCTTACCAAAAAATGGTACAAATCCTCTTACTGATTTTATTAATGCCATAATTAATTGTCTGAATTTGTGTTTATTGCAAAATACAAAATTGTAAGCCCGAAAGAACTAAAAAAGTGAGAAAAATCATATAAAATCTAATAAAAATTAATGCATTTTTTAATTAATAATTAATTAACATTGCTTAATTTTGTCAAGAAATAATTCAATTGTTTTGTTATAGAAACATTACAGAATAAAGAATAAAAGTATAAGAATGCATATGAAATAGGATACCTATTCCATGTGCATTTATAATTTTAAACATCTTTTAATTTAATCTACAAAATTAAAAAATACTATGGGTAAAAAAGCAGATACCATCGAACGTGAAGAGGTCGTGGTCCGATTTTCGGGAGACTCTGGTGATGGTATGCAACTTACAGGTACGTTGTTTTCTGACACGTCCGCGTTTATAGGGAATGATCTATCAACATTTCCGGATTATCCTTCAGAAATTAGAGCTCCACAAGGAACTATTGGTGGAGTTTCGGGTTTTCAAGTTCATTTTGGACAAACTTCTATAAAAACTCCAGGGGATTATGCCGATATTTTGGTTGCTATGAATCCGGCAGCACTTAGAGCAACATCAAAATGGGTTAAAGAAGGAGGAACTATAATTATCGATGAAGATAGTTTAGACGAAAGAGGATTAAAAAAAGCAGGATTTAAAACCGATGATCCTATAGCAGAAGATAAACTAGACAGGTTTAATATTATAATGGCTCCAATTAGCTCCTTAACTAAGGAAGCCTTAAAGGACAAAGGTTTAGATCCAAAAAGTATTCTAAGAAGTAAGAATATGTTCGCTCTTGGAATGGTATACTGGATCTTCGATCGTCCTTTAAATTATACGGAAGATTTCTTTGAAAAGAAATTTAAAAATAAGCCATTGGTTATTGATGCTAATAAAACAGTACTTAGAGCAGGTTATAATTACGCTGAGACAATGGAGCATATGGCTCCTTCATATAAGGTAAGTCCTGCTAAAATTGAGAAGGGTACATATAGAAATATTAGTGGAAATATTGCCACGGCATGGGGGTTTATAGCTGCAGCTGAGAAAGCAGAACTGGAACTATTTTGCGGCTCTTACCCTATTACACCTGCAACCGAAATTCTTCAAGAATTATCCGAAAGAAAAGACATGGGTGTGAAAACTTTCCAGGCAGAAGATGAAATTGCAGGTATATGTACTTCTATTGGAGCAAGTTTCGCTGGTGATTTAGCTGTAACAACAACGTCCGGTCCTGGTTTGGCATTAAAAGGTGAAGCTATTGGTCTGGCTGTAATGACAGAGCTTCCGTTGGTAATTGTAAACGTTCAGCGAGGTGGGCCATCTACAGGTTTACCAACAAAACCGGAACAATCTGATTTAATGCAGGCATTGTATGGAAGAAATGGAGAGAGTCCTGTTGTAGTAATTGCAGCAAGCTCGCCATCTAATTGTTTCCATTATGCATTTGAGGCAGCAAAAATTGCAGTGGAACATATGACACCGGTTATTCTTCTTACAGATGGTTTTATCGCAAATGGATCAGAACCTTGGAGAATACCAACGATGTCAGAATATCCGGATATTAAAGCTCCAATAGTTAAAGAAGGGGTTAAAGATTGGCAACCATATGCACGTGATGCTGAAAGATTAGCTAGAACATGGGCTATCCCGGGAACAAAAGGTTTAGAGCACAGAATTGGAGGCCTTGAAAAAGATGAATTAAAGGGCTCTGTTTCTCATGACCCTGTTAATCATCAAAAAATGGTTAACCTACGTGAAGAAAAAGTACAACGTGTTGATCGCGTAATTCCTAAACTTAAAGTTGAAGGTGAAGAAAGTGCTAAACTTCTTGTAGTTGGCTGGGGAGGTACTTATGGGCATCTTGCAACAGCTGTTAAACAAATGCAAGATAAAGGACATAGTATTAGTCTTGCTCACTTTAATTATATTAAACCTTTACCAACAAATGTTAGGGAAGTATTCGAGAAATATGATAAGATAGTTGTTTGTGAAAATAACATGGGACAGTTTGCGGATTACTTAAGAATGACTACTCCGGGTTTTGAATACCTGCAATATAATAAAGTTCAGGGATTACCCTTCACAACTATAGAATTAGAAAACCATTTTGAAAAATTATTGGAGGAATAATCATGGCACAGACACAAGAAGTACTTACTCCAAAAGATTATAAAAGTGATCAGGAAGTTAGATGGTGCCCGGGTTGTGGTGACCATGCAATTATGAACGCTATTCAAAGAGCTTTGCCTGAGTTAGGAATAGCAAAGGAAGATTTTGCATTTATATCAGGTATCGGTTGTTCATCAAGATTTCCGTATTATATGAACACCTATGGATTTCATGGAATCCATGGGAGAGCATCTGCTATTGCATCCGGAACTAAAGTAGCCAACCCAAATTTAAGTGTTTGGCAAATTACTGGTGATGGCGATGCTATGGCAATTGGAGGAAACCATTTTATACATGCTATTCGTAGAAATATTGATCTAAATATTATATTATTTAATAATGAGATTTATGGATTAACAAAAGGACAATATTCACCAACATCACAATTTGGAGCCGTTACTAAAACTTCTCCATACGGAACAGTTGAACATCCTTTTCATCCTGGTGAATTGGTAATTGGAGCACAAGGTAAATTTTTTGCACGTTCAATCGACAATAATTTAAAATTGTGTCAGGAAATTTTTGTAGAAGCAGGGAAACACCATGGAGCTACGGTTGTGGAAGTTCTTCAGAACTGCGTGATCTATAATGATAAAACTCACGCAGCTTTAACAGACAGAGAACATAAGGAAGACAGATCAATTGTTTTACACCATGGAGAACCAATGATTTTTGGTAAAAACAGGGATAAAGGACTAATATTGGATGCGGAAAATCTAAAGCTTAAGGTTGTTGAATTAGGTGATAAGTATACCGAAAAGGATATTTTAGTTCATAATGCTAAAGAGGAGAATCCTGGTATTCATTTGATGCTTGCCAATATGTCTTATCCTGAATACCCGGTTGCATTTGGTGTAATCAGAAGTGTTGATGTTCCTACATATGACGGAGCAGTACAGGCACAGGTTGAATACGTAAAGGGAGAATCAAAATATAAATGCATGGATGATCTGTTAAATAGCGGAACTACTTGGGAAGTATAGATTTTAAATACTAAATATATTGAAGAGATGGAACTTTGGTTTCATCTCTTTTTTATTAATGCTTGAAATTCATTTATAGAAGCTGCCTCAATAAGAATTTCTTTAATGAAACCTTCATTAATATCCTTTTCCTTATAAAACTTCATAGAAGCTACCTGTTTTCTATTTTTCATATCAAGAATATTTAGCCTGTTAGTTAGTGCGTATCCTTTAGTGAACCCAAGGTCAACATAGTTTTTTCTAACATTTATGTAACAAATCGGTCCGTAATAATAATAAAAAGGAATACCATAACTTATTTTTTCTTTAATACCCGGTAAAGTATTAATTAAAATTGACCTTAATTTTAAAACAACTGGAATAAAATCAGGATTAATTTGATCAATATAATTATCGACAGTTTTCATTTTCTAATTTAGAATAAATACTTTTATCTGCGCTAAAAATCAGCTATATTTATACAGTTCATTGATTATAATTGGCATTTAAAAGTTGAACATAAAAATCCATGCCATGTTTAACTCATGGCGATTAAAACTCTAAAAATCTTTTCCATGTCTGATCAAACCAAAAATAACGATTTTAATAAGCTTTTAGCAGAAAATAAAGAACGATTAAAGGAGTTAGCTTGTATAAATGAAACAACTAAAATCATTAAAGAAGGAAAATCGATTGAAGAAACTTTACAAAAAATTGCACTTCGATTGCCAAAAGCATGGCAATATCCTGATTACACAGTGGCAAGGATTAGTTTTGGCGGACATGAGTTTCGAAGCCCAGGTTTTCAGGAAACACAATGGGTACAGAAGCAATCATTTCAAACAATTGATGGTGATGAAGGGAGTATCGAAATTTATTATACAAAAGAGTTTCAAAGATTAGTTGAAGGGCCTTTTTTAAAAGAAGAACGCGACTTAATACTTAATCTGTCCAATTTAATCCTTGGTTTTATTAATAGTATAAAAGCAAAGGAAATTATATGGAAACAAGATAAAAAGAAAGAAAGCTTAATCTCAAAACCTGCCTCTAAGGTTTTAAATAGCAGGCAATTACTTCAAAAATTCTTAAACAAACACAATGCCGACCGAGATTTGCTACATGACTTAATGCCATTTAAGGTAAAAGAAATTTTATTAATTGCCAATTTATATGACGCTTACAGCATAGAAAAGGAAGGACGATTTTCTGACCACATATTAGGTGAATACCATCAGCTAAACTTAACTTCTTTACCTCGTGTAACAGGTGTTTCAAATGAGGAAGAGGCGATGGAAGCACTTGAAAATATGCACTTTGACCTGGTTATTTTAATGATGGGTGTTGACAAAAAAACTCCTTTAAAAATATCCGCTTCCCTAAAAAAAAGATACCCGTATATTCCAACATTTTTACTTCTTAATAATAATAGCGACTTGGCAATTCTTGAAGAAGAAAAACGAGATCTATCAAGCATTGATAAAATATTTATCTGGAATGGAGATTCCAAAGTGTTTTTTGCAATGGTTAAGCTAATAGAAGACAAAGTAAATGCTGATAATGATACTAAATTAGGATTAACAAGAGTAATATTATTAGTTGAAGATTCTCCCAAATATTATTCAAGATATCTTCCGATGCTTTATAAAATTATTATGGAGCAAACGCAACGTTTGATTGAAGATGTAAATACCGATGATCTCTATAAAGTTTTAAAAATGCGTGCTCGCCCTAAAATTCTTCTTGCTCATAATTATGAAGAAGCTATGGATACTTTTAATAAGTATAATGATTATTTCCTTTGTGTGATATCGGATGTTAGTTTCCCAAAGAATAATGAACTATTTGGTTCTGCGGGTTTTGAGTTTATTAAGTATGTAAAATCAAATGTATTAAACCTTCCAACAGTCCTCCAATCATCAGATCCGGAGAATGCAAAAAGAGCATATGAGATTAAGTCTAATTTTATAAATAAGAATTCGGAAACCTTATTGCAGGATTTAAAGAGTTTTATTAATTATCATCTTGGTTTTGGACATTTTGTATATCGTGATAACCAGGGGAGACAAATAGCAGTAGCAAAATCAATGGCGGAGTTTGAGTCATACCTTAAAACCGTTCCTGAAGATTCCTTGATTTATCATGCTGTAAAAAACCAGTTTTCGCTTTGGTTAATGGCAAGAGGCGAAATTCAAATCGCAAAAATAATTAATCCGCTTAGAATTACTGATTTTGAGAATCCAAAGCAGTTACGTGATTTTTTGATCAATATTCTTAGGTTATACAGGAATGAACAGGAAAAAGGCAAAATTGTCAATTTTACCGAAGAAGCCGTGCAGGAAGAGAATAATATTGTTAGTCTTGCACCAGGAGCATTAGGTGGTAAAGGACGAGGATTAGCTTTTATTAATACTTTAATTTACAATTTTAAGTTTAAGGAACTGCTTCCTCTTATTAATGTACGAACGCCAAAAACAAGCATAATTGGTACCGAAGAATTCGATATTTTTATTGAAAGCAATCATTTGGTTGATAAAATTCACGATATTACGGATTATAATGATTTAAGAAAAGAATTTCTGGCAGGAGATCTTTCTTATACATTAAAGAAAAGACTTAGAATATTTTTAAAGCTTATTACCAAACCAATTGCAGTAAGATCATCAAGTTTATTTGAGGATAGCATTACTCAACCATTTTCAGGTATTTTTGAGACTTATATACTACCAAATAATCATGAAAGCTTTGATCATAGATTAAAGCAGCTAATGAATGCCATTAAATTGGTATATGCATCGATATATTCGAAAAATGCAAGAACCTATTTTAAAGCTATTGATTATAAGGTGGAAGAAGAGAAAATGGCAGTTATACTCCAGGAAGTTGTGGGACAGAAATTTGAACAATATTATTATCCACATGTTAGCGGTACGGCACAATCTCATAATTTTTATCCGGTTGCACACATGAAACCTGATGAAGGTTTTGCTGTTGCTGCACTTGGATTAGGGCAATATGTTGTTGAAGGTGAAAAGGCATTTCGATTTTCGCCTACGTATCCGAACCTGGATATTATTTCAACAAAAGATTTGTATAAGGGCTCTCAGGTTCATTTTTATGCAGTGAATTTGGGTAAGCAAAATATTAATTTATTAGAAGGTGAAGACGCCGGACTAATAAAGTTAGATATGAGCGAGTCGGAAAAACATGGGACTTTAAAACATCTTGCATCGGTTTATGATCCGGAAAATGATAGAATAAGTCCCGGATTAGATTCATACGGCCCGCGTGTTATAAATTTTGCAAATATTTTAAAATACGAATATATTCCGTTAGCAAAAACAATTAATGTAATTCTCGATGTAGTAAAGGAAGCATTAGGTTCACCTGTTGAGATTGAATTTGCCGTGGATTTATCAAAGGACAGTAATGGCTTGGCTTCATTTTACCTGTTACAGATTAAACCACTTGTTAGTCAGGAAGAAGATTATTCAGTGGATGTAAATAAAATTGATAAGCAACATCTGGTGTTATACTCTGAGAAAACAATGGGAAATGGAAGGTTACAGCATATTAAGGATGTAATCTACATTATGCCGGAGAAGTTTAATAATACCAGAACCATGGAAATGAAAGAGGAAATAGACGCATTAAATCAGAAAATGCAGGATCAAGGGAAAAAGTATGTTTTAATTGGTCCTGGCCGTTGGGGAACAAGAGATAGGTTTATTGGGATCCCCGTGGCATGGCCTCAAATTTCAAATGCAAAAATAATTGTTGAGATAAGTTTAGAGGATTTTGCTTTGGATGCTTCATTGGGATCACATTTTTTTCATAATGTAACATCCATGAATGTTGGATATTTTTCGGTAAATCACAAATCAATAAAAGACAAAATAAACTGGGATATTTTAAACAAACAAAAAGTAGTAAATGAAACCAAATTCTTTAAGCATGTAGAATTTGAAAAACCACTAACCATAACAATGGATGGCCGTAAACGATTTTCAGCCATAACTTGGACAAACGATAATTAAAAAGAGTATGAGTTTTTATACAAATCAACAAGATAATTTAAAGATCGATTTTAATGATACTTCGTTTAATCTGTTAATGCAACGAAGAATTCATAAAGTATTACTGGTTTCAAGTAATTATGATTCTTTTATGTTAGAGGAAGACGGACGAATAGATGAGCAGATTTTTAACGAATATGTTGCCTTAAATTTAAGATACCCACCAATATTTGTAATGGTTAATTCAGCAGAAGAGGCATATGATATCTTAAAAGATGATAATATTGATCTGGTAATTAGTATGCTTAGGATAGGTGATACAGATACGTTCCGATTTGCCAAACAGGTTAAAACATCATATCCAAAGATTCCAATTGTTGTATTAACTCATTTTTCCAGAGAGATTACAATTCGTCTGGAAAAAGAAGATCTAAGTGCAATCGATTATGTTTTTTGTTGGTTAGGAAATGCAGATATTCTTTTAGCAATTATTAAACTTATTGAGGATAGAATGAATGTTCAGTATGATGTGGAGGTGGTTGGAGTACAGACAATTTTATTGGTTGAAGACTCAATTCGTTACATTTCGACTTATTTGCCCAATATTTATAAAATAATATTTAAACAATCGAAAGAATACATGCGCGAAGCATTAAATGAACACCAAAAGATGCTTCGAATGCGCGGAAGGCCTAAAATTTTACTAGCTACCAATTATGAGCAAGCAATTGAATTGTATGAAAAGTATAAATATAATATGCTTGGGATAATTTCGGATATAACATATCCGAGAAAAGGAGTAAAGGACAAATTAGCAGGAATTAAGTTATGTAAAAAAGTAAAGGAAGACGACGAGTTTATGCCACTTCTTTTGCAATCATCCGATATGAATAATAAACAATATGCAGATGAATTAGGCGTTGGATTTATTCATAAGTATTCAAAAACTTTATCTATTGAATTAAGAAATTATATAATAAGACAGTTTGCTTTCGGTGAATTTGTATTTCGCGATCCTGAGACATTGAAAGAAATTGGAAGAGCTTCTGATCTGCAAACTCTACAGCATATGATCTTAACAATTCCGGATAATTGTTTAGAATATCACGCCGGGAGAAACGATTTATCAAAATGGTTAAATGCAAGAGCAGTTTTTCCAATTGCACAGTTGTTTAAGTATCTTACCCTAAGCGATTTTAATGACTTAAAAGAGGTAAGGAATTATATATTCAGGGCAATTTCAAGTTACCGAATGAGTAAAGGTCGGGGTGTAATTGCCAAGTTTGATAAAAACAGTTTTGACGAGTATTTGATTTTTTCAAGGATAGGAGATGGTTCGATCGGTGGTAAAGCAAGAGGACTGGCTTTTATTAATTCAATTATTAAGAAGAATAATATCTTTAATAAATTTCCGGGAGTAATTGTTACCATCCCAAGGACAGTCGTTTTAAGTACTGATATTTTTGATGACTTTATGGAAGAAAATAACCTTTATAAAGTTGGACTTTCCGATAGTAATGATGAAGAAATTGTGGAGAATTTTATTAATGCAAAATTACCTAGTCGAGTATATCAAGATCTTTATGCTTTAATTTCAGTAATTAAGAATCCTATAGCAATTCGTTCATCTTCAAAATTAGAGGATTCACATTATCAACCTTTTGCGGGGATTTATTCTACTTATATGATTCCGAAAACAAGCAATAGCACTTTAATGATAAAAATGTTGTCAGATGCTATTAAATGTGTATATGCATCTGTTTATTTTAAGGCCAGCAAAGCTTATATGGCAGCAACATCAAATGTTATTGACGAAGAAAAAATGGGAATTGTATTACAGGAAGTTTGCGGTAAACAATATGGTAATAAGTTCTATCCTACAATTTCAGGAGTAGCAAGGTCAATTAATTTTTATCCGATAGAACCTGAAAAATCCGAGGATGGTATCGTAAATATTGCTTATGGATTAGGTAAGCAAATTGTTGATGGAGGTATATCATTAAGATTTTCTCCTAAACACCCGAAAAAGATATTGCAATTATCTTCGCCTGATATGGCATTAAAAGACACGCAAAAATATTTTTATTCTTTAGACATGTGTCCAACTAAATTTGCTCCTTCTTCCGACGATGGTATAAATCTGGTGAAGAATGAAATTCAAATAGCAGAAAAAGATTCTTCATTTCGTTTTGCAGCTTCAACCTACGATTATCAAAATAATGTTATCCGTGATGGCACCATGTATGATGGAAAAAGAATAGTAACTTTTGCTAACGTATTAAAATATGATGCTTTTCCATTATCTGAAATTCTTCAAACTTTATTGGAAGTAGGCCAAAAGGAGATGAATAATCCTATTGAAATTGAGTTTGCTGTTGATCTTAATGTAGAAAAAGGTGAACCGTTTGTATTTAACTTTCTTCAAATACGACCTATTGTAGATAATGATCAAACAGTAGATTTTGATATGGACGATATTGTTAAAGAGGAAACAATAGTATATTGTGAATCAGCATTGGGTAACGGAGCTATTGATGATATATATGATTTTGTTTATATTAAACCGGATGCATTTAATTCACTGGACAGTAAGACAATTGCAGCCGAAATGAGTTCGCTAAATGAAAAATTTATTAAAGAGCAAAAAAATTATGTATTGGTAGGACCCGGACGATGGGGTTCAAGCGATCCAAGTTTAGGAATCCCGGTGAAATGGGCACATATTTCTCAGGCAAGAGTAATTGTGGAATCCGGGTTAGAAAACTTTAGGATAGACCCTAGCCAGGGAACTCATTTCTTTCAAAACCTAACTTCATTTAGAGTGGGTTACTTTACAATAAACCCTTATATAAATGATGGTTTCTATGATTTAGACTATTTAGGTAAACATAACGCACATTTTGAAAATAAATACATACGACATGTTCGTTTTGAAAAGCCCATTCAAGTGCAAATTGATGGTAAAAATAATAAGGGAGTAGTCTTAAAATCAAAATGATTAAAGTAGCTTATCTAGATTTCTAGATACCTGATAAAAATCATGTGAATCTGTGTTATATAATATAATGTTTTGTTAAAAACAAGTAACCTTAAAATATATTTTTGTATTGTTATTTAATTAACAGTACTTTTTTTACGACTTATTTAAAATATTAATATTATGAACGTAGATAAATTAATGCTTCAATTGGAGCAAAAACATCCGGGAGAATCAGAGTATCTTCAGGCTGTAAGAGAAGTTTTGGAATCAATCGAGGAAATTTACAATCAAAATCCTCAATTCGAAGCGGCAGGCATCATTGAAAGAATCGTTGAGCCGGATCGCGTTTTAACATTTAAGGTGCCTTGGGTAGGTGATGATGGAAAAGTAAATGTAAACTTAGGTTACCGGGTTCAGTTTAACAATGCTATTGGCCCTTACAAAGGAGGTTTACGTTTCCAC